>NZ_CP136921.1:2454500-3060000 GCF_033100095.1 Diaphorobacter limosus
TTTGCGCAACTGGTGCAGCTGATCAACCTGGGCGAGAACCCCGCAGCGCTGCGCCTGGAGGTCGATTTGCCGGCGGCCTGCATTCGCCTGAGCACCGTCGATTCAGACCTGCACCTGGTGTTTGCGCCCAAGCTGCTGGAGATGGCGTTCTTCACCCTCATGGCGCGCTGCACCGTGGGCGGCGAGAGCGACCTGACCCGCCCGCTCAAGGGCAACCCGGAAATCGGCCTGTCTGCCTCTTTACTGCAAGAGCTGCTGCCCCTGTGCGGCCTGGCCTGCAAAGACCGCCTGAGCGACAACCTGGCGGCGCTGGAGGACTGGAACGTTACCCAAGGGCAGCTCAAGGACAGCACGCTCGAAGCGCTGCGCAACGGCATCTCTGATACCTGGTTTGACCAGCGCAAAAACCAGCTCCTCACGTTATTCCTGCAGCAGTTACCCGCCAGCCTGGCACGCTGGGTGCAGCCGGCCACCATTTGGGACGAAGACGGCCAGCGTCTGGGACGCGAAGCGATCGACAAAACCCCAAAAAAAGGCGGCTACGGCCTGCACCTGGAGCCCCACCAAATCCGCATCGTGGACATGCCCCAGCGTTGATGTCGCGCCAGCATGTCCTCAATGGTGCATAGGCAACCGCACATCTACTTTTAATAGCGCCTCACGCAATACAGATAAGGGTTAACGGCTGTTTTTCCTCTCCCCTTGCGGGAGAGGGTTGGGGAGAGGGGGAGAAACGCCTGCACCAACCGCTTTGGCAAGCTTGCCCGCCCACCGCCAGGCAAGCACGCGCAACACAATCCTTTCATCGCCACCCCACCGGCACATTCTTGAAAGGACACCCCACGACCATCAACTGGCCTTCCGTGGCCGCCAAGGCAGCAGCAGCAGCGCTCGTCGCCGCCGCTGCAGCGCTGGCCGAAGCCCTCAGCGAAAAGCGCTGAGCCCACCACCCAAGGCTGCACCCACCCCATGGCCCGCAGCCTCTACCTCGTCGCCTACGACGTATGCAACCCCAGGCGGCTGGCCCGGGTCACGCGCTACTTTCACAGCTACCGCGTGGCGGGGCAAAAGTCAGTGCCCGAAATCTGGGTCACGCCCGCCGAGCTGGCGCACATCCAGGCCGACCTGCGCCGCCTGCTGCAAGAGGGCGAAGACCGGTTGCAACTTATCGCCCTCGATCCGCGCATGACGCCGCGCTGCATGGGCCAGGCCGAAAGCTTCAAGGCCACGCACTTTTGCGTGACCTGAGAGCCGAACAACACCGCTAAACATCGCCAAAGGACAGACATGAGCACCCTCTTCGTTGACCGCCGCGACATTGCACTGGAGCACGACAGCGGCGCCCTCATCATTCGCGACGGCGGCGAGCGTATCGCCACCGTACCCCTGGCGCCCATTACCCGCGTCGTGCTGCGCGGCAATGCCCAGCTCACGGCCAGTCTGCTCGCCACATTGGGCGAGCGCGGCATTGGCGTGCTGGTGCTCACCGGCCGCCAGGGCAAGCCCAGCCTGTTCTTTGGCCGCCCGCACAACGACGCACGCCTGCGCGTCGAGCAAACCCGGCGCAGCCTGCAAGACGACTTTTGTCTGGCGTATGCGCAACGCCTGGTGCAGCGCAAGCTCGAACGCCAATGCCAATGGATCGATGCAGCGCGCGAGCACTACCCCGCCCAGCGCTACCCCTTGAGCCAGGCGCTGCGCCAGCTGCAAGAACAGCTGCCGCAAATCGCCCACACCCGGCGCCTGGACAGCCTGCGCGGCCTGGAGGGCGCCGCCGCCAGCGGCTACTTTGCCGGCCTGCGCGCCGTGGTGCCCGCCAGCCTGGGCTTTCATGAACGCAACCGCCGCCCGCCGCGCGACCCGTTCAACGCCCTGCTGTCGCTCACCTACACCCTGGCGCACGCCGAAGCCGCCTTTACCCTGCACGCCGCCGGGCTCGACCCCTGCATCGGCTACTACCACCAACTGAGCCACTCGCGCGAATCGCTGGCCTGCGACATCATGGAAACCATCCGCCCCCTGGCCGACCGCCTGTGCCTGAAGCTGGTGGCACAGCAGGTGCTGACGGCCGAACACTTCAGCCAAAGCGACGCCGGCTGCCTGCTGGGCAAGGCCGGGCGCAGCCGCTACTACGGCGCCTACGAAGAACACGCCCAACCGCTGCGCCACGCCGTGCAACAAGAAGTCAGATCCCTGCGCCAGCGCATTGCGCCCGACATGCCGGAATTTGAATGCACCCGCCCCGACTACGACGGCGACATCTACGGCGCGCTGGCCGACAGCAGCGCCGAAGCCGCGGAGGCCACGCCATGAAAGAAACCATCATCTGCTACGACATCACCTGCCCGCGCCGCCTGGCGCGCATACACCGACTGCTGAAGAAACAGGCGCTGCCATTGCAATACTCGGTGTTCCTGTTCACCGGAACGGCCTTGCAACTCGACCGCTGCCTGGCGCAACTGGAGCGCCTCATGGACAAGCGCCACGACGACATCCGCGCCTACCCCCTGCCACAACGCGGCCTGCGCTGGAGCCTGGGCAAAGCCACCCTGCCCGAAGGCATCCACCTGGGCGACCTTCCAGCCCCGTGGAACGGCGTCATCGTGTAGCCCCCCGCCGAGTCGCAGGGGCCGACATTTACAATAGACAACGTCGAAGCCACCTTGCCCCATGCCCAGCCCGCACCCTGGAAAGACATCTCGGGCCCCAACGCCCAACGTCCATAAGGCACTCTGCAAGTGCTTGTCAGGCAAGGGTTTTTTCGACCTTGGAGCTCCAAGCCAGCCCTGAATTCAAAGGGATTAAGACGGTGTTTTGTCTTAATTCCTATCGGCCATCGCTCCAAGCCAGCCCTGAATTCAAAGGGATTAAGACTGGCAACAATTGTTAGAACGGGAGATGTATGGACGCTCCAAGCCAGCCCTGAATTCAAAGGGATTAAGACCAAAGCGTGCGACCGTTGTTGCCACCTTGGCCGCGCTCCAAGCCAGCCCTGAATTCAAAGGGATTAAGACGCGATGATGATTCTATACACTGCTCGCAAGTGCTCCAAGCCAGCCCTGAATTCAAAGGGATTAAGACCCGCCTTCTCCTCTTTCTGGACAGCCGCCCAGCTCCAAGCCAGCCCTGAATTCAAAGGGATTAAGACACAAATCGCGGATTGTATTATTCACTTTGATACGGCTCCAAGCCAGCCCTGAATTCAAAGGGATTAAGACCTTCCTCCTGGGTGAAGCCAGCACCATTCAGCAGCTCCAAGCCAGCCCTGAATTCAAAGGGATTAAGACTATCTGCGGTGTTGGTATTGAAACGGGCCATGGGCTCCAAGCCAGCCCTGAATTCAAAGGGATTAAGACCAAGGCGAGCCTTAAGCTCTACCAATCTGGCGTCCGCTCCAAGCCAGCCCTGAATTCAAAGGGATTAAGACGTGTATCGGGAAGGTATCGGAATGGGAGAGTTGCTCCAAGCCAGCCCTGAATTCAAAGGGATTAAGACCCCCCGGACAGCTGGAAGTCGAATTCCAGCTTGGCTCCAAGCCAGCCCTGAATTCAAAGGGATTAAGACGAATCTGCTTTTGCACGCTTTCCGGCTGACCCCGCGCTCCAAGCCAGCCCTGAATTCAAAGGGATTAAGACCGACATATCCTTGGGACATATTCAACCCGGCTTGAGCTCCAAGCCAGCCCTGAATTCAAAGGGATTAAGACTTTCAGTGCCAGCTACGTTGAGCACGATTGCTCGCTCCAAGCCAGCCCTGAATTCAAAGGGATTAAGACGCGCCAACCCCGGTGCCTTCCACCGGCGCGACGCCGCTCCAAGCCAGCCCTGAATTCAAAGGGATTAAGACTGATTCCTTGTGACAAACTGCAGATATACGCGCTCCAAGCCAGCCCTGAATTCAAATGGATTAAGACGTGCGAACGTCTCGACGAGACCCTCCTCGGCCTTAGCTCCAAGCCAGCCCTGAATTCAAAGGGATTAAGACGCCACGCCGGCGTACGAATGGCCGGGGGCTCGCTGCTCCAAGCCAGCCCTGAATTCAAAGGGATTAAGACAATGTCTTGTGCTCAAAGGCCACATCACACATGCTCCAAGCCAGCCCTGAATTCAAAGGGATTAAGACACGGCCCGATGGTAGAGTTCGTACCTGTCGCGGCTCCAAGCCAGCCCTGAATTCAAAGGGATTAAGACATCACACCATCCCATGAGTCGAAGCCCTCTATTGGCTCCAAGCCAGCCCTGAATTCAAAGGGATTAAGACGTGGTTGCCACTTTTGCCAGATCCAGCGGCGCTCCAAGCCAGCCCTGAATTCAAAGGGATTAAGACAGGTTGACATGCATAGTTTTAGCCTGGGCGCTTTGCTCCAAGCCAGCCCTGAATTCAAAGGGATTAAGACTGGTATTCCGCAACGCTTAAGGGTGCGGATTGTGCTCCAAGCCAGCCCTGAATTCAAAGGGATTAAGACTCAAAGGCAGTACCAGGATCAGGTTCCGCCGAGCTCCAAGCCAGCCCTGAATTCAAAGGGATTAAGACCATTCATCACGGATCATGTTCAGTTCAGCGATTGCTCCAAGCCAGCCCTGAATTCAAAGGGATTAAGACATGCACAACAGCACGAACTCGAACAGCACATTGAGCTCCAAGCCAGCCCTGAATTCAAAGGGATTAAGACACGCCGTGCTTGGCGTATGCGGCGGAGGAGCCGGCTCCAAGCCAGCCCTGAATTCAAAGGGATTAAGACTTTTGGGATTGGTCATTGGCGATGATCCTTACGGCTCCAAGCCAGCCCTGAATTCAAAGGGATTAAGACCGGCGTATCGTGTGGCTGCTGCGGATGTCAAAGCTCCAAGCCAGCCCTGAATTCAAAGGGATTAAGACGTAACATCACTGTCGGGGATACCCACAGCAGGCTCCAAGCCAGCCCTGAATTCAAAGGGATTAAGACCAAATTGGCTTACTGGATGCCGCACGCAGACTTGGCTCCAAGCCAGCCCTGAATTCAAAGGGATTAAGACAGTCTTCATCGTCGTAGGCGTCCACGGTCAACTCGCTCCAAGCCAGCCCTGAATTCAAAGGGATTAAGACCCGTGAACCAGCCTCGATGTCGGAGCCCATCGGCGCGCTCCAAGCCAGCCCTGAATTCAAAGGGATTAAGACCCTCCAAACAAAGCGCGGCAAGATCGCCGCACAAGCTCCAAGCCAGCCCTGAATTCAAAGGGATTAAGACGCATAATCGGCCGCGTATTTTTCGTGAACGTAGCGCTCCAAGCCAGCCCTGAATTCAAAGGGATTAAGACGTGGCGGAACCGAGGGTCTTAGCGATGGACATGAGCTCCAAGCCAGCCCTGAATTCAAAGGGATTAAGACCCGCACGGCGTTCTATCTGGATGCGCAAGCGCGCTCCAAGCCAGCCCTGAATTCAAAGGGATTAAGACTTGACAGCGCCGCAGCCACCAAGCTGGCCGGCGTGGCTCCAAGCCAGCCCTGAATTCAAAGGGATTAAGACCGTCTTTTCCCAGAGCTGGCCACCACGGTAGAACCGCTCCAAGCCAGCCCTGAATTCAAAGGGATTAAGACGGTGTCATTCGGCGCTCCTGGCTGTATCTGCGGGCTCCAAGCCAGCCCTGAATTCAAAGGGATTAAGACAGAGGGAGCCGATGGTTTCCGACGTCAGGTCGCTCCAAGCCAGCCCTGAATTCAAAGGGATTAAGACCCCTGTGTCGATGCGCGCGCGCAGCGTATCGCGCTCGTGCGCCGGCTCCAAGCCAGCCCTGAATTCAAAGGGATTAAGACGGGTCGGCGGCTTGAGGCTGAGTGACATCCTGGCTCCAAGCCAGCCCTGAATTCAAAGGGATTAAGACACTGAAAGAAATGCAGCTCGCCTATCTGGAGGCTCCAAGCCAGCCCTGAATTCAAAGGGATTAAGACAGGGTCTTAGCGATGGACATGGCGAACCTTTCAGGCTCCAAGCCAGCCCTGAATTCAAAGGGACTAAGACGATGATGGCGCCCGCCTGCTGGATGCCGCTGAGGATCGCAAGCTTGCCATGATGCCGCACGCACGGTGCTGCCGCCACACTCCCACCACCCAAGAATCACACAGCGTTGTGGTTTTATCGCTTGGGTGGTTTCAGGAGGATTTGCAGGCGATCTGCAGTGGCACCATGGCGGCGGAGTTGTTTCAGTATTTTTATCACCTGACGCATGTGAGCAACCTGCGCTCCATCATGGCGCGTGGCATTTTCTCGCATACCAAGGTGCGGCGCGATCGCATTGGGCATCGTGATATTTCAGACCCGGCGGTGCAATGCTGGCGCAGCCGTGCCGAGCCGGTGTATGGCCATGCGGTGCATGACTACGCCCCGCTTTACTTGACGCCCAAAAACCCCATGCTGTACACCCGCCGCGCCATGCAGGATGAGATTGTGATTCTGTGCGTTGCCACTTCGGTGCTGGACGATACGGTGCATCTTTTCACTGATGGCAATGCAGCCTCGCGGGATACACAGTTTTCCAACAACTCGGCCGTCTTGCGCAATGCCATGCGCGCGCTTAAGGCATTGCGCTGGAGCGACCTGCCCGACGGCCGCCGCCATCGCTGCGCGGAGGTGCTGGTGCATGAACATGTGGCGCCGCACTTCATTGAGAAGATTGTGTGCTCCAATCAGCGCCTGGCACGCCACATTCAGGCCACGCTTGCACTGCAGGCGGATGTTGATTCTTCTATTTATTTCTGATCATGCAGCCTGCTCCAGTGATTCGCGGAAATATCTTTCGCTCTTCCTGTCAGACCCTGGTTAATACCGTTAATTGCGTCGGTGTAATGGGGACGGGGCTGGCGTTTGAATGCAGGTTGCGTTACCCGGTCATGTTTCAGCAGTATGCGCAGCTGTGTGCCGATAAAAAATTGGACGTAGGCCGCCTCTGGATATACAAAGAAGATTCGCGGTGGGTGCTGAATTTTCCTACCAAGCGCGACTGGAAGCACCCCAGCAAGCTGGAATATCTGCATCTTGGCTTGCAGAAGTTCATGGCCACCTACCAGGGGCGTGGCATTACATCCATCGCTTTTCCGCTGCTGGGCGCACAAAATGGCGGTATTGACCCCGTGGTTGCGCTTGACCTGATGCAGTCATATTTAAAGCACTGCACCATTCCTGTCGAAATTTATCAATACGACCCGCAGGCGAGCGATGATTTGTTTGACACCTTCAAGCAGTCATTGACCGCGCATTCCGATGTTGCTTTGAAAACGTCGGTCGGCTTGCGCAGCGATGCCCTGGCCCGGTTGCGCCGCGCCTTGGACAACCCGGGCATTTGCCAGATGAGCCAGTTGCTGGCCATTCCCGGCGTGGGCGAAAAGACGCTGGAGAAGTGCTTTCGCCTGGTGACGCAAGACGCTTCGGTCAAGGCACAGGCCGAGCAGTCGTTGTTTGATTTTTGAGGGGGCGATCGGTGGCGGCCACGCTGCGTTGTGGCTGTTTCTCCCTCCCCTTTCGGGGCTGGGGTGGGGGCCAACGACGTTCACGCCCTCATGCCGGCAAGATGCCGGCGCTCCCGGCCCCCATCCCAACCTTCCCCCAGAGGGGGAAGGAGGTAAAACCGCCGCCAAATAAGCGCTGCGTGCTATTACAAAGATGTGCATGCACAAGCCCGCCAGCGGAAGAAGCAGCCGCAAAGTGGCAAGGGGTGTCGCTGGACTCTGCCGTCGCCGGGATGACGATCAACCTTTGTTGCCCAGGCAACCAGGCCTCCCGCTGGCAATGGTTGACATTGGCGCCCCGTTCGTAGCATTACATTGCCGTTCCCATTCATTCTTCTTGACAGAAGGTCTCCCATGCTGAACCTCCTTGGCACCCTGTTCATCGGCCTGATCGTGGGCTGGGTTGCGCGCTTTTTGCTGCCCGGCAAGCAGGCCCTGGGACTGATCATGACCTCGCTGCTGGGCGTGGCGGGGTCGTTCATCGCCACCTATGCGGGCCAGTTCCTGGGCCTGTACCCGGCGGGGGCGGCGGCGGGTTTCATCGCCTCGGTGGTGGGTGCGTTCGTGCTGCTGCTCGTCGCCACCAAGGTGCTCAAGTAGGGCCGGCGCCATGCTGTCGGCACGGCGCCTGGCCCAGGGCGACCCGGGCCTGCTGGCGGCCATAGAGCGCAGCCAGCGCCTGCTGCACCGGCGCGCGCTGGTGGCCGGCGCGGCCAGTGCCCTGCCGGTGCCGGGGCTGGACTGGGCGGTGGACGCGGCCCTGCTGTCGCGTTTGATTCCGGCCATCAATCACCACTTTGGCCTGACCCCGCAGCAGATCGACCGGCTGGATCCGCGCGAGCGCGACAAGCTGCAAAAGGCCATCGCCCAGGTGGGCGCGCTGCTGGTGGGCAAGTTCATCACGCAGGATTTGCTGCTGCGCTCGGCCAGGCTGATCGGCGTGCGCCTGACCACGGTGCAGGTGGCGCGCTTTGTGCCGCTGGTGGGGCAGGCGGCGTCGGCCGCCATTGGCTACGGGGCGATCCGCTTTCTGGGGCAGCAGCATATTCAGGACTGCGTGCGCGTGGTGCGCCAGGCGGGGCTGGCGCTGCCGCCGCCTACTGACTGAACCTGGTTTCGCCTTCCTGCAGCTGCCGCAGCTTGCGGTACAGCGTGCGCGGGCTGATGCCCAGGGCGCGTGCCTGTTCCTGGCGTGTGCCGGCCGGGGCCCGCAGGGCGGTGCGCAGGATGTCGTCTTCCATGCTGCGCAGCGTGGCGCGCCCGGTGGCCGGCGTGCCCGCAGGCGTGGCCACCGATGTGTCCGGCTGCGCGTCGATGGCCAGCGCCTGCTCCACCGTCTGCAGCGTGATCGTGCTGCCGTCGGTCAGCAATGCGGCGCGCTCCAGCACGTTGCGCAGCTCGCGCACGTTGCCGGCAAAGGGGTGCTGCATCAGGCGGCGCAGGGCCGCGGGCGCCAGCGCCAGCTGCCGGCCCGGCGCCACGCGCGCCAGCAGCGACTCGGCCAGCAGCGCAATGTCCTGCACACGCTCGCGCAGTGCCGGCAGGCGTATGGGGAAGGTGCTCAGGCGGTAGTACAGGTCCTGGCGAAAGCGCCCCTCGCGCACCATGGCCTGCAGGTCGCGGTGCGTGGCCGCCACCAGGCGGATGTCGGCGCGGCGCAACTCGCTCTGGCCCACGCGGCGGTAGGTGCCGCTCTCCAGCAGGCGCAGCAGCTTGACCTGCATGGTCAGGGGGATGTCGCCCACTTCGTCCAGAAACAGGGTGCCGCCATGCGCGGCCTCGACCAGGCCGGCGCGCGCCGCGTGGGCGCCGGTGAAGGCGCCGCGCTCGTGGCCGAACAGCTCGCTTTCGAACAGGGTCTCGGGCAGGCTGGCGCAGTCCACCACCACCAGGGGGCGTGCTGCGCGCGCGCTGGCCTGGTGCACGGCGCGCGCGGCCAGCTCCTTGCCGGTGCCCGATTCGCCCAGCAGCAGCACGCTGGCCTGCGACGGGCCGACGCGGGCAATCAGCGCCAGCAGGGCCTTGAAGGCTGGCGCGCGCCCGATCATTCCCTGGGCGCCGGATCGGCCCTGGGCGATGCGCAGCGGCTCCATCTTCTCCATGAAGTACATGGGCTGGCCGGATTCGCCGCGCAGCGGCACGAGCTCGATCTGCACATATTCCTCGCCCGCGGGCGTGTGGTGCAGGTGCAGCACGCGCTCGCGCTGGCCGCTGAGCCGGGCGCGCGCCAGCGGGCAGGTTTCGCCCGCCTGGTCGCAGGGCACGGGCGAGTGGTGCGACACCGCGTGGCAGGTGCGCCCCACGACCTGCGCTCCATGGCCGAACTGGCGCCGGTAGGCGCTGTTGGCGGCAACGATGCGGTAATCGTGATCAAAGACGATGTGCGGCTCGGGCAGGGCCTCCAGCCACGCTGCCAGCAGCGCGGGTTGCGTGGGGGTGGAGTCGTCGCTGGTGCTGTCGTTCATGGTGTCAGATGGTGACATACATGACAGCAAATGTCAGCGTCTCCTGCCATTCATGTCACTCATACACGGACGGCCGATGGCTAAGTGCTTGCTGCCGCAGTGTTTTTTCTCAAAGCCCTGACAGCGCCGGGCTGGCACGAGTCTTGATTCATGACAAGCAACCGCAACGCGCTTGCCCGCCATACAGGCTCCACATGACCACACCTCCGCCGCCCTCCACGCCCGCCAAGTACATACGCCTGTACGAGGCCAAGCAGAAGGTCTATCCGCGCGCCATCGACGGGGTGTTCAACCGCTGGCGCTGGGTGCTGCTGGTGGTCACCCAGCTGGTGTTCTACGGCCTGCCCTGGCTGCAATGGGGTGGGCGGCAGATGGTGCTGTTCGACCTGGGGGCGCGGCGCTTCTACCTGTTTGGCCTGGTGCTGTACCCGCAGGACTTCATCTACCTGACCGGGCTGCTCATCATCTCGGCGCTGTCGCTGTTTCTGTTCACCGCCGTGGCTGGGCGCCTGTGGTGCGGTTTTGCCTGCCCGCAGACGGTGTACACCAAGCTCTTCATGTGGCTGGAGACACATATCGAGGGCGACCGCAGCGCGCGCATGCGCCTGGACAAGGCGCCCTGGACTTCCGGGGAGAAGCTCTGGCGCAAGGGTCTCAAGCAGTTCACCTGGATCAGCGTGGCGCTGTGGACGGGCTTCAGCTTTGTCGGTTTCTTTGTGCCCATACGCCAGCTCGGCGCCGAGCTGCTGGCCCTGCACGGCAGTTGGCAGCTGTTCTGGATCGGGCTGTACAGCCTGGCGACCTATGGCTTTGCCGGCTACATGCGCGAGCAGGTGTGCAAATACATGTGCCCCTACGCGCGTTTTCAGAGCGCCATGTTCGACAAGGACACGCTGGTCGTCACCTACGACAGCCAGCGTGGCGAGCCCCGCGGCGCGCGCAGCAAGAAGGTGGTGGACTACAAGGCCGCGGGCCTGGGCGACTGCATCGACTGCTCGCTGTGCGTGCAGGTCTGCCCCACGGGCATAGACATTCGCAACGGCCTGCAGTACGAGTGCATAGGCTGCGGCCTGTGCGTGGACGCCTGCGACTCGGTCATGGACAAGGTGCAGTACCCGCGCGGGCTGATCCGCTTTGCCACGCAGAACGGCATGACCCAGCGCTGGAGCAGCGCGCAGATGCTGCGCCGCGTGCTGCGCCCGCGTGTGCTGCTGTATGGCAGCGTGCTGCTGGCGCTGAGCATTGCCATGCTCATCAGCCTGGCCACGCGCATCCCGCTGAAGGTGGACGTGGTGCGCGACCGCGCGGCGCTGGCGCGCATCGTCGCCGGCGGCCAGCTGGAGAACATCTACCGCCTGCAGATCATGAATGCCACCGAGGGCGTGCAGCGCTACCGCATAGCGACCCGCGGCCTGGAGGGCCTGCATGTGGCCACCGACAACGAGGTGGAGATAGGCCCGGCCGAATCGCGCTGGGTGGTGGTGCGGCTGCAGCTGCCCTTCGGCGCGGCGCCCCAGGGTTCGCACACCGTGCACTTTGATGTGCAGGCGCTGGGCGACGGGGCGCAGGTGTCGGAGAAGTCAGTGTTTTTGGTGCCAAGATAGGCATCAAAACAGGCTGTAGCGCTTATCCATCAAGCGCTGACAGCTATCAAAATATCATGCTGCTGGCAGGCTTGCTGGCTGCGCCGAGGCCGGCAGGCCGAAGATATGGTCGAAGGCCCAGTTGAAGGCGTAGGTGTAGACCAGGAAGAACAGCAGCAGCCCGGCCTCCATCCATGTCGCCTGCCACAGGCTGACCTCGAACCACCAGGCCATCAGCGGAATCAGCATCAGCGCCAACCCGCCCTCGAAGCCCATGGCATGCACCGCGCGGCGGCGCACCGAGCGGCCCTTGACCGTCTGGCGTGCCTCCCAGCGCTCGAACAGGTGGTTGAAGGTGATGTTCCAGACAATGGCCAGCGTGGACGCGACCACCGCCATCACGCCCGAGGCGCCCGCCTCCAGGCCAATGGCCATGAACAGCACGCTGGAGACGATGATGGCGATCAGCTCGTAGAGCGTGACAAATACGAAACGGCGCACCGGGCCTTGCAGGCCGGTGGCCGAAGGGCTTGTTTTCATGGCCGGCAGTATAGGTAGGGGGCGCCACGCCTTGCTGGCCAAGGGTTAACCCGGGCCATGCAATTTCCAGGGCCGGTATCAGGGTCTATGCGTGCCACGCATTACAGGCATACAGATGGGTGTTGGACAGCGCGACACCACAGGCATACAGTCTCGCTTCTTGATTTGTTTCACAAGGACAAAACCATGACCACCCCCGCCAGCACACATGCCCTGCCCTCCTACCTCGATCCCAACCACCTCGGCCCCTGGGGCGTCTACCTGCAGCAGGTCGATCGCGTCACGCCCTACCTGGGCAGCCTGGCGCGCTGGGTCGAGACGCTCAAGCGCCCCAAGCGCGCGCTGATCGTCGACGTGCCGATCGAGATGGACAACGGCACCATCGCCCACTTCGAGGGCTACCGCGTGCAGCACAACCTGAGCCGCGGCCCGGGCAAGGGCGGCGTGCGCTTCCACCAGGACGTGACGCTGTCCGAGGTGATGGCCCTGTCGGCCTGGATGTCGATCAAGAACGCGGCCGTGAACGTGCCCTACGGCGGCGCCAAGGGCGGCATCCGCGTTGACCCCAAGAAGCTCTCGCGCAGCGAGCTCGAGCGCCTGACGCGCCGCTACACCAGCGAGATCGGCATCATCATCGGCCCGTCCAAGGACATCCCCGCGCCCGACGTGAACACCAACGCCCAGGTCATGGCCTGGATGATGGACACCTATTCGCAGAACGTCGGCGCCACCTCCACCGGCGTGGTCACCGGCAAGCCCGTGGACCTGGGCGGCTCGCTGGGCCGCGTGGAAGCCACCGGCCGCGGCGTGTTCACCGTGGGCTGCGAGGCCGCGCGCCTGACCGGCATGGCCATTGAAGGCGCACGCGTGGCGGTGCAGGGCTTTGGCAACGTGGGCGGCACGGCCGGCAAGCTGTTTGCCGAGGCCGGCGCCAAGGTGGTGGCGGTGCAGGACCACACTGGCAGCATCCACAACGCCAAGGGCCTGGACGTGCCGGCTCTGCTGGCGCATGTGCAGCAGACCGGCGGCGTGGGCGGCTTTGCCGGCGCCGACGCCATGGCCAATGACGAGTTCTGGGGCGTGGCCTGCGACATCCTGATCCCCGCCGCGCTGGAGAGCCAAATCACCCAGGACAACGCGGGCAAGATCCAGGCCAAGATGGTCATCGAGGGCGCCAACGGCCCCACCACGCCCGAGGCCGACGACATCCTGCACGACAAGGGCGTGCTGGTGGTGCCCGACGTGATCGCCAACGCCGGCGGCGTGACGGTGAGCTACTTCGAGTGGGTGCAGGACTTCTCCAGCTTCTTCTGGACCGAGGAGGAGATCAACGCCCGCCTGGTGCGCATCATGAAGGAGGCCTTCGCCGGCGTCTGGCAGGTGGCACAGGACAACAAGGTGTCGTTGCGCACGGCCACCTTCATCGTGGCCTGCAAGCGCATGCTGCATGCCCGCGAGATGCGCGGCCTGTATCCCTGATCGGCTCACCCCCCAAAAAAGCGGCTTCGGCCGCTTTTTTTGTTGAGCGTTGAGCGTTGAGCGTTGAGCGTTTTGCGTTGAGCGTGGTCTCTGGCTGGACGCCAAACGCTCAACGCCCCCTCACACCACCCCCTTGGCGCGCAGCTCCTGCAAGCGCGCCGCGTCCAGCCCCAGGCGCTCTGCCAGCACCTCGTCCGTGTGCTGGCCCAGGGCCGGGGGGGCGTGGCGCAGGGTGACGGGGGTGTCGGACAGGCGCAGCGGGCTGGCCGTGCTGACCACGCGGTTGATGCTCTCGCCGGCCGGCAGCTGGCCGTCGGGGTAGCGATCCTGCTCGATGCGCAGGCCGCGCGCGCGCACCTGCTCGTCGTCAAACGCCTGGCCCACATGGTTAATGGGGCCGCAGGGCACGGCCTTGTCCTCCAG
This sequence comes from Diaphorobacter limosus, assembly GCF_033100095.1. Taxonomy (NCBI): domain Bacteria; kingdom Pseudomonadati; phylum Pseudomonadota; class Betaproteobacteria; order Burkholderiales; family Comamonadaceae; genus Diaphorobacter; species Diaphorobacter limosus. Next base: position 2,468,473 of record NZ_CP136921.1, read on the forward strand.
CAGCTTGATCCAGGCGGCCGTGGGGCGGGTGCGGGTGAGCTCGGCCATCATCGGGATCAGCGTTTCGCGGTGGATGACACGGCCGGCGTTCAGCGTGAAGCGCTCGTCGCTCGCCCAGTCCACGCCCGCGGCCTCGCAAAAGCGCGCGAACTGGCCGTCATTGCCTATGGCCAGCAGCATGTTGCCGTCCTGCGTGGGGAAGTCCTGGTAGGGCACGACGCTGGGGTGCGTGTTGCCCTGGCGCTTCGGGATGTTGCCGGCGTTCAGGAAGCCCGCGCCCTGGTTGGCCAGCATGGCCATGGCCACGTCCAGCAGCGCCATGTCGATATGCTGGCCGCGCCCGGTGCGGTGGCGCGCCTCCAGTGCACCCAGGATGGCGGTGGTGGCGTACATGCCGGTGAACAGGTCGATCACCGCCACGCCCACGCGCAGCGGGCCGCCGCCGGGCTCGCCATCGGCGCGGCCGGTGATGCTCATCATGCCGCTCATGGCCTGGATCAGCAGGTCGTAGCCGGCGCGCGGCGCATATGGCCCGGTCTGGCCAAAGCCGGTGACCGAGCAGTAGATCAGGCGCGGGTTGAGCGCCGACAGGCTCGCGTAATCCAGGCCGTAGCGCGCCAGCCCCCCGGTCTTGAAGTTCTCCACCACCACGTCGCTTTGCCGGGCCAGCTCGCGGATCAGCTCCTGGCCCTCGGGCGTGGCCATGTCCACGGTGACGGAGCGCTTGTTGCGGTTGCAGGACGCGAAGTAGCAGGCATTGCTGGTGGGCTGGCCCTGCGCGTCAGGAAAGAAGGGCGGGCCCCAGTGGCGCGTGTCGTCGCCCTCGCCGGGCTTTTCTATCTTGATGACGTCGGCGCCCATGTCGGCCAGGTTTTGCGTGCACCAGGGGCCGGCCAGCACGCGCGACAGGTCGAGCACGCGCAGATGGCTCAGGGCGCCGGCGGTGGGGGAGGAATCAGATTGGGACATGGGCGAATGGCGTTGGACAGACAAGGCGGCATGGTAAGGCGAGCCGCACCACGCCGGCTTCGCTTTTGTGAAAGCGGGGATTTGCGTATCCGCCACCCTCGCCGCGCTTCCTACAATGCCCGCCATGGCCATGCATTTCGACCTTGTGGACTTGCGCCTGATGGTGCATATCGCCGACGCCAACAGCATGACGCGTGGCGCCGAGCTGTCCTTCATCTCCCTGCCCGCGGCCAGCACGCGCATCAAGAACCTGGAGGAGAGCATTGGCACCAAGCTGCTCTACCGCACCAGCCAGGGCGTGACGCTGACGCCACCGGGCCAGGCCTTCATGACGCACGCGCGCATGGTGCTCTCGCAGATCGAGCACCTGCGCGGCGACATGCAGGAATATGTGCGCGGCATCAAGGGCCATGTGCGCGTGTTTGCCAACACCACCTCGTCGGGCGAGTTTCTGCCGCCGGTGCTGCGCCACTTTTTGCGCCAGCACCCGGACGTGAACATAGACCTGCGCGAGCGCCTGTCGCACGACATCGTGCGCGCCGTGACCGAGGGGCAGACCGACATCGGCATCGTCGCCGGCCTGGTGCGCACCGAGAACCTGGAGACCCTGCCCTACCGCCGCGACCGCCTGGTGCTGGTGCTGCCGCGCGGCCACACGCTGGACGGCCAGATGCAGATCGCCTTTGCCGACACGCTGGATCTGGACTATGTGGGCCTGCACGAATCGAGCGCCATCCACGCCTTTCTGCGCCAGGCCAGCGACCAGCTGCACCGGCCCATCAAGCAGCGCATACAGGTAAGCAACTTCGAGACCGCCTGCCGCATGATCGAGGCCGGCGTCGGCGTGGGCGTGCTGCCCGAGTCGGCCGCCAGCCGCCATGCGCAGTCCATGGACATCGCCATCGTGCCGCTGGCCGACGCCTGGTCGGTGCGCGAGATGCAGATCTGCGTGCGCAGCCTGGAGGCCCTGCCCAGCTTTGCGCAGGAGCTGGTGCAGATGCTGGTGGACGACGCGCAGGGGCGGCTGGCGCTGGGCTGACTCTGGGCTGATGGGCGGCGCCGTCCGCGGCGCCCTCACGTATTCATGATCATGCGCACCAGGTTCGGCATGCCCTTGCCCTGGATGTAAGGGTCGCGGCCCAGGTCGGTGCAATGCGCCAGCAGCAGCGCCTTGACGCGCTCCGGGTAGCCGATGAACTCGCGCCGCGCCGACAGAAAGGCCGCCAGCAGCCCCGAGACATGCGGCGTGGCCATGCTGGTGCCGCTCATCTGCACATAGGCGTTGCGCACGGTGGGCTTGGCTTTAGGCCATTGGTGGCGCGCCGAGAGAATGTTCTCGCCCGGCGCCACCAGGTCGGGTTTCATGCGCCCGTCGGCCGTGGGCCCGCGCGACGAAAAATACGACACGCCATAGGTGTGCGGATTGGTCTTGTGCACCGACCCGACGGCGATGGCCTCCTCCAGATTGGCCGGGTCGCCAATCGACAGATCCATGTTCGCGGCGATGGCGCCATTGGCGGAGTCGAGCAGCGCATAGCCCTCGTTGCCCGCGGCCAGGCATACCAGCACGCCCTGGCGCCAGAGCCGGCGCAGCTCCTGGCACATCGGGGTATGGCCGCAGCCGAAGACGCTGGGGTCGAAACTGCCGCCCAGGCTCAGGTTGATGCCATGGATGACAAGCTTGCCGGCGCGCTCGTTCAGCTCGGCGATCTGGTCCAGCGCCTTGATGATGAAGGCGTCCTCGCCGCTGCCACTGTCCTTGAGCACCTTGAAGCCGTAGAGCCGCGCCTCGGGCGCCATGCCCAGCATGGCGACGGCGCTGGCATCGCCGTCATCGTTCGGCAGCGTCATGCCTCCGGCAATGGTGGCCGCCACATGCGTGCCGTGGCCGTTGCCGTCCAGCGTGCCAAACAGGGCGTCACCGGGCTTGAGCGGCCTGGGGCTGCCGGTGAGCGTGCAGTCCCATTGCGCGACGACATTCGCATGCTCCTTGAAATGCGGATGGGCGGCAGAAATGCCGGTGTCCAGCACGGCCCAGCCGATGTCCCTGCCGCAGGCGCCATAGCCCAGATTCGCCGGCCGCACCTGCAGCGTGTGCGTGGACTGGTTCAGCAGGGCGCGCTTGACGGCATTGCGCCAGACACGGTCTATCTTCAGCGTGCCGCAGTGCGAGCGCAGCTGCTCGATCTCGCTGCGCGTCAGGTCGGCGGAGATATAGCGCTGCATGAGCTGTATGCGCCCATCCTCGGCCTTGGCGCCATTGAATTGCAGCACCTCCTTGATCAACCCTTCGAGGCGGCTGCGCACATCGCCCAGCGGCGTGGCATCGCTGCTGTCGGACACCAGCTGGATCAGGGTCGGGTGGCGCTGCTCGCGCTGGCCGTCCTCGATGTCGGCCACCAGATCCTTCATCAGGATGTTGCGGCCCACCGGGTTGCTGAACGAGGGGCCGGCAGTCTCACGCACGCTCTGGCGCACGATGTCAATGGAAAGGTAGCCCGTACCTGAGTGTGGATTGGATTTCCAGTCTGGATTGATCATCAAGCCAGGCTTATCTTTCGGTTCATCTTCCACTTCCACGCCACGGCTGTTGGCCTGGTAGTCGTTGGCAAGATGCGCGTCCAGCGCCACGGGATCCAGGCGCTCGGCCACGTTCAGCCAGCGATCGACACATTCGGGCACGGCCAGCGACTTGCCCGGGCCCATCTTGCCCAGCGCATCCTTGACCTCCTGCAGGCCCAGCGGCGAGCCTATGGTGACGAACAGGCGCACGTCGCAGTCGGCCTTCTGCAGCTGACGCAGCACCTGATAGGCAATCATGGAGCCCTGGCTGTGGCCGATGACGATGAAGGGGCCGCCACCGGCGTCCAGACGCTCGCGCAGCGCCTGCTCCATCAGAGCGCGCTTGTGGGCATCGAAGAGGAAATCCCGCACGTCCTTGAGGAACAGCCTGGTAATGCGGCGCGTGACCCACAGCCGCATGCCTGGGGGCAAGGGCAGCAGCTTGGCGTCCACGCCACCGGCCTGTTGCTCCCCGCCGCGCAGCCGCGCCTCCAGGGCAGCCATGAGCTTGCGCGCTGCTGCGTCGAGTTCAAGCTCTTGCTCCAGCCCGATGTCGGACAAGGCCTGCACGCCGACGGCATCGGCAGCGTCCAGCAGCCTGTCGCCGTCGGCGCAACTGCCCTCCACGGGCCGGGGATAGCGATTGCGATCCACCCAATAGGCCATGCGAGTGCGGTCTCCCATGGCGGCGCCGAACAGCGCCGTGTCCCACTGGCACTTCAGAACCGAAGCCACCGGCTTATTGCCTATGCCGTGGACATACACCAGGGTGCCGATCTCCGGCGTACTGCCTTCCTTGCTGAGGATGGACGGAAACGCCTGCACCTGGCCGCTCGCGGCCCGGTCAAGCTCGCTGAAGGGGTTGGAGGCGTTGGTGCCAGGGGATTTGCCGCCGCCCCCCTTGGGGTTGGCTTTAGGACTTTTGCCGGTACGTGAACGCGGTTTCGCTGTCGCCATGACTCCTGCTCCTTGTCAGTGCGGAGCTGGAACCGGCACCGGTCTCACTGGAAACCGCAAGCATGCTGAGCACCGCTTGTTGCCGCCCACCCCGCCATAGCTCTACCACCGACGGCTTTTGTATTCCAAGGCGGCAACAGCAGCAACCGCTGTTGCATTTGGCAATCGGGCTATTCGGCCGAATCCAGCGTGGTCGGTGCCAGCCAGTACTTGAAGGTGCCGCTGGCCGTGGCCACCAGCCGGCCTTCTTCGTCCAGCAGCTGCGCCGCGCAACTACACAGGCTGCGGGTGGAGTGCACCACCCAGCCTTCGGCCAGCAGCGCGCCGCGCCCCGGGCGGTGAAAGCGGCTCGTCATCTCCACCGTCACGGCGGTCTGCGATGGCGCGCCGGGCTGCAGCGCGCAGGCGCGCGACATGACCGAGTCCAGCAGGGTCATGATCACGCCACCATGCGCGGCGGGCAGCTGGTTCAGCAGCTCTTCACGCATGTGGGGCAGGCGCACATGCACCTTGCCCGGCGGCGCCGGCACCTGGGCCGCGCCAATCAGGCGCATGAAGGCGCTGCGGTCGGGGGGCGGTGCGGCCCCGTTCATGCGTCGCGCGCCTCGCGCACCATGTTGCGCGCGATGATGATCTGCTGGATCTGCGTCGTGCCCTCGTACAGGCGGAACAGGCGCACGTCGCGGTAGAAGCGTTCTATGCCGTACTCCTCCATATAGCCGGCGCCGCCCAGGATCTGCACCGCGCGGTCGGCCACGCGGCCGCACATCTCGGTGGCGAACATCTTGGCGCAGGAGGCCTCGGTGGACACGTTCTGCCCATCGTCGCGCCGGCGCGCGGCGTCCAGCGTCATGCACTCGGCGGCGTACAGCTCGGCCTGGCTGTCGGCCAGCATCGCCTGCACCAGCTGGAAGTCGCAGATGGCCTGGCCGAACTGCTTGCGCTCCAGCGAATAAGCCAGCGCGTCGCGCAGCATGCGTTTGGCCACGCCCACGGCCACGGCGGCGATGTGAATGCGGCCCTTCTCCAGCACCTTCATCGCGGTCTTAAAGCCCTGGCCTTCCCTCAGGCCGATCAGGTTGGCCGCCGGCACCTTGACGTTGTCAAAAATCACGTCGCAGGTGTGGGCGCCGCGCTGGCCCATCTTCTTGTCGTACTTGCCGAAGCTGATGCCGGGGCTTTTCGCATCGACGATGAAGGAGGACACGCCGCCCGCGCCCTTGTTCGTCGGGTCGGTGCGCGCCATCAGCGTGAACATGCCGGCGTGCGGCGCGTTGGTGATGAAGCGCTTGGTGCCGTTGACGATGTAGTGGTCGCCATCCTTGATGGCCGTGGTGCGCAGCGAGGCGGCGTCCGAGCCGGCCTCGGGCTCGGTGAGCGCGAACGAGGCAATGACCTCGCCCGTGGCCAGCTTCGGCAGCCACTCGGCCTGCTGCTCGGGTGTGCCGTCCATCAGGATGCCCTGCGAGCCTATGCCCACCGTGGTGCCGATGACGGAGCGAAAGGCCGGCGCGGTCTGGCAAAGCTCCAGCAGCACACGGCATTCCTCCTCCATGGTCAGCTCCAGGCCGCCGAATTTTTCTGGAATGGTCATGCCGAACAGGCCCAGCTCGCGCATCTCCTGCACGATGGATTCGGGGATCTCGTCGGTCTCGGCCACTTCGTTCTCGGCCGGCACCAGGCGCTCGCGCACGAAACGGCGCACGCTGTCCAGCAGGGCTTCCAAAATTTCAGGGTCGCGGATCATGGGTGTCTCCTTACAGGGTTTCGGCGGTGCCGAGAATGGCCGTGGACTGGCTCGACAGCGTACCGCCGTTGCCGTGCACCACGGCCGTGCGGTGCTGCTTCAGCTGGCGCGCACCGGCCTCGCCGCGCAGCTGGCGCACGGCCTCGATGAGCGCAAAGATGCCGTACATGCCGGGGTGCACGCAGGACAGGCCGCCGCCATTGGTGTTCACGGCCAGGCGTCCGCCGGGGGCGATGCCGCCCTTGGCCACGAAGGCGCCACCCTCGCCCTTGGCGCAGAAGCCCAGGTCCTCCAGGAACAGGATGGTGTTGATGGTGAAGGCGTCGTAGACCTGGGCCATGTCCATGTCGGCCGCCTTCAGGCCCGCCATCGCAAAGGCCTGGGCGCCCGACTGCGCGGCACTGGTCGTCGTCAAATCCGGCATGCAGGAGATCTGGCGGTTCCAGATCGCCGTGGCATTGCCCAGTACATAGACCGGGGGCCGCGCCAGGTCGCGTGCCCGGTCGGCGCGCGTGAGCACGATCGCGCCGCCGCCGTCGGTCACCAGGCAACAGTCGCGCACCGTCAGCGGGCTGGCGATGGGGCGCGCCCCGAGCACGTCCTCGATGGTGAGCGGATCGCGCATGAAGGCCTCGGGGTTCATCTGCGCCCAGGCGCGTGCGGCCACGGCCACCTCGGCCAGCTGCTCGCGCGTGGTGCCGAACTCATGCATGTGGCGCGCCGCGGCCAGCGCATAGGCCGTCACCGGCAGCACCGGCTCGTAGGGAAACTCGTAGGGCTGGGGGTCGAGAAAGCGCCGCGCGGCCACGCTTTCCTTGCGCCCGAAGGTGGCCGAGCGCTGGGCGCTGCCGTAGCACACCAGCACCGCCTTGCACTGCCCGGCCTCGAGCGCGCGCATCGCCGGCAGCAGGTGGGCGATGAAGCTGGAGCCGCCGATCATGGTGCCGTCCACATAGGTCGGGTTGATGCCGAGGTGTTCGATCACCGGCATGGTCCACATGCTGGCGTTGACGCTGCAGGTGGCCAGGCCGTCGATGTCCTGCATGCTCAATCCCGCGTCCTGCACGGCCGCCTGCGCGGCGCGCACCAAGAGCGTCATGTCGTCCATGCCGGGCGCCTCGCCGCAGCCATAGGTGGCGGCGCCGGCGATGGCCACGCGCCCGCGCAGCGGGCGGTTCACGGCGGCGGCGTCAAAGAGGGATTGGGGAATGCGGCTCATGCGGCACCTCCTTGCGCTTGCACCGGGGTGAACAGCACCAGGCCGCGCCCGTCCTTCTGCGCCACATGGGCCTGCACACGCTGGCCGATGCGTACATCTTCGGGCGCCAGGCCCTCGACGCGGCTCATCATGCGCACGCCTTCATGAAGGTCGATCAGGGCCACGTTGTAGCTGCCGCCGGCGTCCGCCTTGCGCGCGATGGTGCTCGTGGAATAGACCGTGCCCAGGCCGCTGGGTCGCACCCAACGCAGACCGCCGGCGCCGCAATGCGGACACAGCTCGCGCGGGGTGAACACATGGTGTTGGCACTGCGGGCAGTGCTGTATGCAGAAGCGGCCGGCGTCCAGCTCGGCCTGGTAATGGGTTTGTGCGCTCAGGTGCATGGTCACGAATGGGGTTGATAAGCCTGTTGCACGCCAGCATGCCCTCAGCGGCGACCGGCTTCAATTCGGCAATTTGAAAGGGCGGCTTTTGCGCCCGGCCAGCCCTCGGGGAAACCCGGCTTTGGCAGGGGTCAACCTGGGCTTTCGCAATGGCGCAGAGGCGCCCGTCCGCGCCTCCATAGCATGCGCCGCTGGTAGCACCGCAAGCAACAACCCAAGGAGACAACATGCTGCGCCGCCCCTCCCCCCGCACCCTGGCCTGCCTGCTGGCCTGCGGCCTGACATGGAGCCTGGGCGCCCAGGCCCAGAAGATTTCGGACGACGTGGTGCGCATAGGCGTGCTGTCGGACATGTCGGGCCTGTACGCCGACACGGCGGGTCGCGGCTCGGTCGAGGCCGCCAAGCGGGCCCTGGAAGACTTTGGCGGCCAGGTATTGGGAAAGAAGGTGGAGATCGTCTGGGCCGACCACCAGAACAAGGCCGACGTGGGCGCCACCCATGCGCGCACCTGGTTCGACCGCGATGGCGTGGACCTGATCGTCAACCTGAACAACACCGCCGTCGCCATCGTCGTGAACAACCTGGCGCGCGAGAAAAACAAGCTGGTGATGAACACCGGCGGCGCCTCTGACATCCTGACCAACGAGCATTGCGCACCCACCTCCATTCACTACACATACGATAGCTATGCGCTGGCCAATGGTGCGGTGCGTGGCATGCTGGCGCAGGGCAAGAAGGAATGGTTCATCCTGGGCGTGGACTACGCCTTCGGCAAGGCCATGTCGGCCAACATCACCGAGTTCGTGCAGGCCGGCGGCGGCAAGGTGGTGGGCAGCAGCTACCACCCGCTGAACGCCAGCGACTTCTCGTCGTTCCTGCTGCAGGCCCAGGGCTCCAAGGCGCCGGTGATCGTGCTGGCCAACGCGACCTCGGACACCGTGAACACCATCAAGGCGGCGAACGAATTCGGCATCACCAAGGGCCAGACCATCGTGCCCAGCATCATGTTCATCAACGACATCCATGCGCTGGGCCTGAAGCACGGCCAGGGCATGGTGTTCACCACCGGCTTCTACTGGGACCGCAACGACGACACACGCGCCTGGGCGCGGCGTTTTTTCGGCAAGATGAAAAAAATGCCCTCCATGGTGCATGCCGGCGACTATTCCGCCGTGACGCAATACCTGAAGGCGGTGCAGGCCGCCGGTAGCGACGATGCCCAGACCGTGGTCAGGCAGCTGCGCGCCATGCCGCTGAAGGACATGTTTGCGCAAAATGGCAAGCTGCGCGAGGATGGGCGCATGGTGCACGACATGTTCCTCGTCGAGGTGAAGAAGCCGGCCGAGTCCCAGTACCCCTGGGACTACTACAGGGTGCTGGCCACCATTCCCGGCGACCAGGCCTTCAAGCCCCTGTCCAAGAGCACCTGCAAGTTCATCAAGCAAACTTGAGGGCTGACAGTCCAACTTTGGGGGGAACCCACCATGCAACGCCCATCGGCCGACCAGCTGGCCTACACCCAGCCCCAGCTCTATATCAACGGGCAATGGCTGGGCATTGATGGGCGCCAGGCCGAAGACGTGATCAACCCCGCCACCGGCGCGGTGCTGGCACGCCTGCCGCACGCCACGCCGGCCGACCTGGATGCCGCCCTGACCGCCGCGCAGCGGGCCTTTTGCGGCTGGCGCGCGGTAGCGCCGCTGGAGCGCTCGCGCATCCTTCGCGCCGCCGCTGCGTTGCTGCGCGAGCGCGCCGACGCCATCGCCCACGGCATGACGCTGGAGCAGGGCAAGCCGCTGCGCGAGGCGCGCCTGGAGCTGCTGGCCAGCGCCGACACCTTCGATTGGCATGCCGAAGAGCACATTGAGGCCAAGCGCGGTATCCAGTGGGTGAACCGCATCCCGGAAATTCTGCGCTCTGGGAAGATCGACCGTGACCCGACGCTGCCGCGTGTGTTCGTCGTTCAGGATTCCGATCCGGCGAATGTCGCGGTGATTCGCTTGGATTGGGACGGCCAGCAGAAGACGTGGCTTGTGACCGCGCACCAAGATGACAAGGGCAGGTGGGGCGAGCAGGGCAAGACTTCACGCACAACCCTGACAGGCGGACAGGTGCAAGGAAACCCCTCTCTGTCCGACTCGCCCGCTGGCAGTGTAGCCCAAGACTTGCTTGGCGACAAACCCAACACCAGCCAGCAGCAGGCTGCCGACGAGCGCGCACGCCGAGCCGGCCAAGACCAGCAGCGGCGCAATGCCGCCCCTGCCCCCGAGGAATTCGCCCTGGGCATGGAGGACGCGCGCACGGGGCGCGAGGTTGATCCTCGGCAGCAGGATATGGAACTGCTGCGCCAGGTGGATGAGGCTGTGCAGGACGCCGATGCGGATACCCTGCCAGGCTTCAGCCGTAGCGCCAGCACCAAGGCGGCCTATGAGGCGCGCATCGATGCGCTGTTTGCCGGCGGCAAGCCCACTCTGGACGGTGTACGCGTGCTGGATCGCTCAGACATGCTGGCCTTGCTTGGCATGGGCGATGGCCCTGTGAACCTAGCCGAGGGGAAGGTGACCGCAGGGCAAGACAATCATCCGCATATGACGGCGGCTATGTGGAAGAAGATTCCGCAGTGGCTGGATAACCCGGCGCTGGTGTTTGATTCCGATACCACGCCAGGGCGCCTGGTGTTCATCGCTCCTGAACTGGTCAACGGCGCACCTGTACGCATCATCGTGGAGCCAAATGCCGCAGGAAGCATCAATGCGCATCTGCTGGTCAATGCCTACGATGCCGAGCGCAATCCGTTCCAGCGCTGGGAGCGCGAAGGGTTGCTACGCTACTTCGACCAACAAAAAGCGCCCTCTATCTCCGGGACGTTCCAGCCGCGATTGACTGGCTTGCCCGGAAACAAACGGCGCGGGAAGATTCTAACGCAAAAGCACCTGGCCGGCTACCGGCGCGCCAACGATCCGCAGCGTTCTTCAGCGCCGCAACCCAGCACCACTGGCGCCACTGTCGCCACCATCACCGACGCCATCCGCAAAGCCTACGGCAACGTGCTGGACAAGCTGCAAGCCAAGGGCTTGGTGACGCTGGTGCAGTCACAGGATGATGCGATTGAGGCGGCGGCCAAGGCACGGGCGGACAAGACGGGGCAGCCGCTGGAGGTGGTGCTCGAGGAACTGCTGGCGTCGGTCAGCAAGAGTTCGGCTATGCGGTTGTGGGTTGGTTCGCGCACAGTCAATGATGCGCTGGTTCCAGAGACGACGGAATATGCCGGCAGCAAGACGGGAAACCTGGCGAGCGTGCCAGCTGGCGCAAAGGTTCCTGTCGGCCCCATTCGTGTGGCCGTGGGCCAGGCGTTCGGGCCGCATCGCGGTTTTGGCATGGAGCACATGCATGACAACATGCAGCGCGATGCAAGACGCGCACCTGTTGCGGAAACAGGTGATGCTGCCGAGGACTTGATGCGCCAAGCGGTTGCCGTGCTGCGCGGGGCGACCCGCATTCACAACGACGGCAACGCCTATGTATTTGTGAATCTTGTCGCGAGACAGGCAGCCATCGCGCAGTGGCGCGGGGATCACTATTCCGTAGTGTCCGTGCGCCCGTATCAAGGTGATTCAGTGGCTTTGTGGGGGAACCCGGAATGGGCTGGGCGCCTGACCTTCCCAACCCGCGACGCTGCAGCTGCGCCGCCCTCCACCACCGACACCAAGGCAAATGAGCTGCGCCAAGGCCGCACCGGGCTAGAGGTTCAATCCGAGAGGTTTGATCTTAACGCCGAAGGTGCTAAGCCGCAACCAACAGTGACCATCAAGAAGCGACGGAATCTGGACATTAAGCGCAGCGCAGACGGCGCCATCCAAGGCTTCTACGACCCGCAATCCGGCCAGTCTTTCATGATTGCCGATGGCCTGACGAACGAGGCAGCGCCCGGCGTGCTGGTGCATGAGGTTGGCATTCACATGGCGGCCGACACCAGCAGCGACAAGGGCAAGGCGGCGTTCGACAAGATCGTGGAGCGGGCGGGCCAGCTGCTTGAGCTGGGACGGGGCAATGTGTTCTTTGACCGGGTGAACCAGCGCATGCGAGATGCCGGCGAGACAAGCAACGAGGAGGCTGCTGCCTACATCGCCGAGGAGTACGAGCGCGACCGGGTGAATGCCCCGGCCAGCGTCAAACGCTGGGTGACGGACTTCCTGGCGGCGGTGCGCGGCTGGCTGTTTGGCAAGGGCGTGCTGGTGAAGGCGAGCGACTTGGGCGCTGCCGACATTGCGGCGATTGCGCGGGCGAATGTGCGCCAGGCGGCGCGCGGTACCATTGACCCACGGGCCGATACCACGGCCGATGTGAAAGGAAGCAAGGATGCAGCGGGAAACTTCTATGGAGACCTTCGACGACGAGTCGCTGACGGACGAGGATATCGTGAGGATGAGCTATTCCAAGCTCTCGCCGGAGGAGATAAAGGAGCTTCACGATCCGGCTTCATACATTACCGTGGAGGAATGGCAGCAATTGAGAGCGCAACAGCAACCGCCTACTGGGACGGAGAGCTAGCCGGCGCGGAGGGGTTCTTTACCACTGCCTTCCAGCTGAAGCAGGGGGGCAAGCCGGCGTTCTTGATGGCGATCTTCCCTGAGGGCGCCCTGACCGACGGCTCTTGGGGCAATGTGGTCGCGGCGTATCACGGATAGGAAATTCAACCGCATGAGGCCAAGTATGGCGCGAGTTTTGGGCCTCGAAACACGTTCGGCCAAGGAAGGTTGAGCGCTCGCTTGCCGCTCAATGGCAAGAGCTTGGGAGGCAGTATGCATTTGGGCCTGGCGCGCGCGCAGCTGCTTCCCCGCAGCGATGGATACCGCCGCTTCACTGGGTCACCAATTGACGCGCTGGTCTACCTCGTCGGGTTGAGCTGCCAGATCCCAATCCGGCTCGCCTTGCGCACCATCATCCACCGGCGCGTCGCAGCCCTCCCACAGCGGTGGCCCGCGTGCCGGGGTGATGTGTGGGGGGCAGACTCCACCCCGATGTGGTTCAGGATGTGGCGGATTTCGGCGCTGTGGGTGATGAAGGCAATGATGCGCATCTGCCCACCGCACATGGGGCACAGCAGCGGAAATGCCTCGTAGATGCGGGCAATCAGCACCGCCCACAAGTAATGCGCCGCTCGCTTCGGGCGTGCTTCAGGTTCGGGTGTGGGTGTGGCCGCGTTGCCCGGCGCCGCCACCCCAGGTACGCCCGCGCCAGGTTGTGCAGTCTCCACCGTGGCTGGTTGCGACGCAGCAGGCTGAGCCAGCGCCGTTACCGCCGCTCTCAGCGGCGAGTTTGGTGCCAGCACACCAAAGTAGCGGTGCCGGTGGGTGCGTGGTGGGGGTACCAGGGCGGCGATGCGGTCGATCAGTTCCAGCGGTGTGAGGTGCAGCTCATCTGCCTTGGCACCACGCTGGTCACTGGTGGGCTCGCTGCGCTGTTTGGCACAGCGGTACACCAGTTTGCTTCCCTCTTTGCGTAGGCGCTCCATGGAAAACGGTGGACGCGCGCAATAGCGCAGCAGCCGCTCCAGCGCAGCGCGGTCGTGGGCTTCGATGCAGACACCGGCGTCCACCGAGAAGCCGCTGTGTTTGTAGCCCAGCATGTCTTTGGCGTCACAGTTCTCCAGCAGGCCCCGAGCAACGAAGGCGCGCAGGATGCGTTTTTGCAGTGTGGTCTGCACTTGTGCCACGGGTGTCGCATCGATGCCGGTGGCAGGGTGGAATACGACGCCTGACGCAGAGACTTGCATTGCGGCATCAGCGCTGCCCTCGCCTGCCACCTCCTCAAACACCCCGTCCACCACACAGACGTGGAAGTGGACGTGTTCGTTCAGGCTGGAGCCGAATCGGTGAATGAAGGCGATGGCACCGATGTGCAGGCCTGCCTTGTCCATATGGGCCGCACCGGGGCTGTGGGTCTGCAGAGTTTGTGCGATCACCCGCAGAAAGATGCGCAGCACCATGCTCAGCACCGCTCCGTCGCGTTGCATGAAGTACCGCAACCTCTTGGGCACGGAGAGCACCCACTGGCGCACCGGCAGGCGGGGGAAACCGAAAACCGAGGATCGCTGGGTAGTACCGACAAGCCCAGGGCAGGCCTCTGGGCGCCGGAGGTAATGCCCGGCGAGACCGGTTTATCGGGTGTTGCGCCGATGCTGAACGCAATGGGGTATGCGTCGCTGCGCGCCGTCCTCCGGAGGCAGACGCGCCCCCAGCGCACGGAGTGGATACACCATGGCCTGGTGCGCCGCAGTTCAAGAAAAATCGGGATCCAGCCCATATAGATGGGCGCCATGCGCTATTAAAAGTAGAGCATTCCGCCGTACGTGCAGCACGAAACCATTGAGATCGTGGTGCACCGGCAGCAAAAAAAAACGGTGCAGCGCCCCCACCAGAAAGGCTGCACCGCTCAGGATGGCGTTTAGACCATCCCCGCTTTCGCCATAGTGGCGAGCCAGATCAGAAATTGTGGCGAATACCGAACTGGATACCGGAGCTGGAGCCGCCTGGGCTGGTCGCGCCGATGCCGTCCGCCACGGCGAAGGCCGTACCGTTGCCCTTGTTCTTCACGCGGCCATAGGTGGTGTACAACACCGTGCGTTTGGACAGCTTGTGCACGTAGCCCACCGCGAAGTGGCTCGCATCGTTGCCGATGTTGGTGGCGTTCACCGTGCCGATGGTCGCGCGGATTTCGCCGGCCTTGCCCACGGGCGCCTGCACGCCGATGGACTGCGAGCGCGTCTTGCTGTCGCCGATCTTGTTCTCACCCCACAGCGCCATCACTTCGACCACGCCGAAGTCGTAGCTGCCGCCGATATTGGTCTGGCGGAAGTCGCCCAGCGCCGCAATCTTGGTGGTGGTGGTGCCAATGGCCACGCTGAAGGGGCCCGCTGCGTAGCCCACGCGAGCGCCCGCCACGTTACCGTCGTTGTTGCCGGTCTGCTCGCCACGGGCGACCATCACCTGGCCGAACAGGCCGCCCATCTTGGGCAGGTGGTAGCCGATGGAGTTGGAAGCGCGCACGTGGGTGATACGGGCCTTCAAGGGATAGAAGATGCCGGCGGCAGAGCCCACGCCGTTGGTGCCGAAGGCGCTGTACTTGGACAGGTTCCAGAAACCGGGCGTGTAGTCACGGCCCAGGCGTACCTCACCCCAGTTGCCCATCAGGCTCACGGTCGAGCGACGGCCGAAGGTCAGGCCGCCGCTTTGGTTCTTCAGGTTGTCGGCGCTGGTGGAGCCACCGGTGCCCACGTCAGGGTTGATGGCGGCTTCCAGGTGGAAGCCAGCCTTCAGGCCGCCCCCCAGGTCTTCCGTGCCGCGAAAGCCGATGCGGCTGGATAGGTTGCCATCGGTGCCCAACTGGTTCACCGAGCCGCTGCCGCTGGCAGAGAAATGCGATACGTTTGTATCGATGAGGCCGAAGATAGTCACGCTGGACTGCGCCTGGGCTGCCACGCCAACGCTGGCCAGAGCCAGGCCGATGGCGATAGGGGAAAGCTTCATGGAGTATCTCCTTGGGGGTTTTGGTAATTTTTCGGGACTGCAGAAAAATTTCTGCGGTGTTCATGCTAAGAAGCACAGCTTTCAATTGGCTGTCCACGGACCCAGGGAAAACACCTGTGCGCGGCAGTGCTATCGTGCCGCGCATGCAATTGCTTCTCGTTGAAGACGACCCCACCATGCAGACCACGCTGACGCGCGCGCTGGAGCGCCGTGGCATACGGGTCACCGCCCTGGGCGAGGGCCACGGCGCACTGGCCCGCTGGAGCAGCCACCCACCCGACGCCGTGGTGCTTGACCTCACCCTGCCCGGGCTCGACGGCCTGCAGGTGCTCGAGCAGGCGCGCGCGCGCGGCTTGCGCACCCCCGTGCTGATCCTCACCGCACGCGGCACGGTGGGCGACCGCGTGGTGGGCCTGAACGCCGGCGCCGACGACTACCTGCCCAAGCCCTTCGACCTGGACGAACTGGAAGCGCGGCTGCACGCCCTGGTGCGCCGCAGTGATGTAACTCAAGCCAAATCGGGCTCAAACTCAATACAGATAGGCGCTGTGCGCTACGAAAAAGAGAGTGGAGCACTGTACCTGGGCGACACGGCCCTGGAGCTCACGCCGCGCGAACTGGCCCTGGTGCACGCGCTGCTGGCGCGGCCCGGCCACGCCGTCACCAAGGAGCGGCTGTATGAGCTGGTGTTTCCGGGCCAGCTGGACGTGCAGTACGAAGCCATCGAAGTGGTGGTGTACCGCTTGCGCAAAAAACTCACCGACACGGGCCTGACCCTCATGACCTTGCGCGGCCTGGGCTACCTGATCAAAGCCGAGGGCGCATGACCCCCCGCCCGGCCGCTCCGAAGGGGGCTCGCACCGCAGTGCGCAGCACGGAGGTTAGCCAATGAACCCCACCACGCCGCGCACGCCCGTCGCTGGCCACCCCGTGGCGCGGCGCGCGCTGTCGCTGCGCGGGGAGTTGCTGCTGGGCATCTTGTTGCCGGTGCTGCTCTTTGTCGGCTTCAACACCTTCAGCCTCTACCGGCAAACGCTCAGTTCACTGCACACCGCCTACGACCGCACGCTGCTCGCATCGGCCAAAAGCATCAGCGAGCAGCTGGACGTGAGCGGTTACGACGACGCCGCCGAGCTGCGCGCAACGGTGCCCTATTCCGCCCTGGAAGCCTTCGAGGCCGACAACCAGAGCCACATGTTCTACCGCATCTCGAACTTGCGCGGCGATCTGATATCGGGCTACGCCGCACTGCCCGTCTGGCGCGGCTCCATTCCGGCACGCCCGCCGTACGCCGCGCTGGTGGATTTTTACAATGACCAGTTTGAGGGCCGACCGGTGCGCGTACGGATAGGCGTTTTAACCGCATGAGGCCAAGTATCGCACCGCGGAAGCGCCATCAAGCCGGCTGAGACACTCGATTTTCCCGCCCAGGTGTCAGGTTCACCACCAGGGTTTGGCGTTCAGGAGAGTGATTTGCGGCGCTCGGCGTGTACCGGGCGCAGAGCCAGTTCGCGGCAAGTCAAAATCGCCGCTTTGTTCATTCACCAACTGATGCGCTGATCGACCTCAAAGTCCGGTGCCGGTTGCGCCGCTAGGTCCCAGTCTGCTGGCTCGGTTTGCGCCCCGTCATCCATCTGCGCATCACTACAGTCATCCCACAGCGGTGGCCCGCGCGCCGGGGAGATGCGGGGTGGCTCTGAATCTGCCCCGATGTGGTCCAGGATGTGCCGGATGTCAGCGCTGTGCGTAATGAACGCGATGATGCGCATATGCCCGCCACACAGCGGACACAAGAGGGGGAACACCTCGTAGATGCGGGCGATCAGCACCGCCCACAGGTAGTGCGCTGCACGCTTGGGCAGCACCGGCTCGCTCTGGGATGGCAGCGCGCTGCTCATCGGTACCACACCAGGCGCGCACTCCCCCGTGCTGATCGACGCGCCCAGCACGGGAGCGGCTTGCGCCGGTGTCGCCAGCGCCGTCACCGCAGCCCTGAGCGGCGAGTTGGGTGCCAACACGCCAAAATAGCGGTGCCGGTGGGTGCGTGGCGGGGGAACCAGCGCGGCAATGCGGTCGATCAGCTCCAGCGGTGTGAGGTGCAGCTCATAAAGGCCGATATGAACCGGCCGGGGCGGGCGCAAGCCTGAGCAGCCATTCCCTGCACCGGAGTGTTTCGTGCCGCGCCTCGCCGCGACCGTGTCGCAGCTGCAGGATGCCGTGGCGCACGCAACGTCGCCGGCAGCGCATCTGCCCACGGCTCGCTATGCGCCTCACCGTCCCGAGCGCACGCTGCTGTACGCGCTAGTGCAGGCGCACTACCCGGACTTCATCGCGCGTCTTGAGGCCGAAGACCGCCCGCTGCCCGAGTATGTGCGCGAGGAGTTCGAGACCTACCTGCGCTGCGGCGTGCTCGAGCACGGCTTCCTGCGCGTGGTCTGCGAGCACTGTCGTGCCGAGAGGCTGGTGGCGTATTCCTGCAAGAAGCGCGGGCTGTGCCCGAGCTGCGGCGCACGGCGCATGGCCGAGTCGGCGCGGCATCTGGTGGACGAGGTGTTCGGCCCGCGGCCGGTGCGGCAATGGGTGCTGAGTTTCCCGTACCCGTTGCGCTTCCTGTTCGCCAGCAAGCCTGAGGCGATCGGCCCGGTGCTGGGCATCGTGCATCGTGTGATCGCCGGTTGGCTTGCCGATCAGGCCGGCGTGCCGCGGGATACGGCGCAATGCGGCGTGGTGACCCTGATCCAGCGCTTCGGCAGCGCGCTGAATCTCAACATCCACTTCCACATGCTGTGGCTCGACGGCGTGTACGAGGACACCACCGAGCGTCCGCAGCGCAAGCCGCGCCTGCACCGCACCCGTGCGCCCACATCGGCGCAACTGACGGAACTGGCCAACACCATCGCGCATCGCGTGTGCCGGCACCTGACGCGCAAAGGCTGGCTGGAAGGCGAGGACGAATCCGTGTTTCTGTCCGACAGCGCGGGTAGCGACGACGGCATGGATGGGCTGCGGATGAGTTCGATGACCTACCGCATCGCCACCGGTCGCGACGCTGGCCGCAAGGTCGTCACGCTGCAAACATTGCCCGGTGACGCAGGCTCGCTGGAGGGCGATGCCGGCAAGGTCGGCGGCTTCTCGCTGCATGCCGGCGTGGCCGCGGAAGCACACGAGAGCCACAAGCTCGAAAAGCTGTGCCGCTACATCACGCGCCCGGCGATCAGCGAGCAGCGGCTGTCGATCTCACCGCAGGGTAGGGTGCGTTACCAGCTCAAGACGCCGTGGCGCAATGGGACCACGCATGTCGAATGGGATGCGGTGGACTTCATCGCCAAGCTGGCGGCACTGGTCCCGCCACCTCGCGCGCATCTCACCCGCTTCCACGGCGTATTCGCCCCGAATGCAAACCTGCGCGCGCAGCTGACGCCATCGGGGCGCGGCAAGCGGCCTGCGAGCGATGCAGTGCCGGTGGACGTCAGCGCCCACGACGAACCGCGCAGCCCCGAGCAGAAGCGCCGTGCGATGAGCTGGGCGCAACGGCTCAAGCGGGTCTTTTCCATCGACGTCACCACCTGCGCCCACTGCGGCGGCGCGGTGCGGATCGTCGCCAGCATCGAAGACCCCAAGGCCATTCGCGCCATCCTCGCCCACTTCGAGAAACACGGCGCGCTGGAGCAAGCGCACTACCGGCCCGCAGCGCGCGCCCCGCCGCCGGCCGCGTGACGAGGTGCCGGCCACGCAGCCGGCAGCCAAGCCAGAGTCCGATCCGATGCGGCCACGACCCCGCAGGGCTGCGCTCGGCCCTGTGCCGGGATTCGGTGAGAAATGGCTACGCACTGAGCCGCTGCGTGGCCCCGCGATGTCGAAAACCCACGCATGAACCCCCGATCTGTGCCCGATCTGTGCCCAAAGCGGCGCTTGCGCGGCCGCTTCCTACCTGCCAGACTCGCAAAAAAGGGCGGTTGAACTTCCTATACCCGACCTCGCCCTCGGCGCGGTCGCCGGCTAGCTTGAGGTTCACGGTCGTCACGTTGTGATGCAGGATTTCCATGGCCTTCTGGATTTCCGGCAGCTTGTCGATGAATTCCATCGCCAGGCCCTTGGCGAAGTGGCCGTGATCGTCAATCGCATCCTCGTGATAGAGCGTACGCATCTTGACGTGATCGTGGCGGTCGGCAGCGTTGCAGTAGGCCATGATCAGCTCGTAAATCGCCTGCTTGTCGAGCAGTTCGTCGAGCTGCTGTTCGCGCGTCTTGCCGCTCATCAGCTCAATCCCACGACCGGCAGCGCGACGCCGTGCACCGCGCGCGCCTGCTCGGAGCAGAGGAAGGTGATGACTGCCGCCAGATCGCCCGGCGCGACCCATTTCTTCGGATCGGCGTCTGGCATCGCGGCGCGATTCGGTGGCGTGTCGATGATGCTGGGCAGCACGCAGTTGACGTTGATGTTCTGCTCGCGCAGTTCGCCGGCCATGGCTTCGGTGATGCGGATCACCGCGCTCTTCGAGGCGCTGTAGGCCCCCATCTGCGCCACGCCTTTCTGGCCGGCGCCAGCGCCGACGTTGACAATCTTCCCGCCGCCGCCCGCCAGCATCGCCGGTACCGCGGCGCGCACGGCATTGAGCAGGGTGCCGACGTTGATGTCCTGCATCTTTTGCCAGTCGGCTGCCGCAGTGGCATGCACCGGGGTGCCCATGGCGAAACCGCCGGCGATGTTGCAGAGGGCGTCGAGACGGCCGAACTTCTGCATCGCGGCGTTAACCGCATTCTGCGCCGAGGCAGAGTCGAGCAGGTTGGCCGGCAGCAGCAGGCGTGTGTCGGCGGTGCCGGGATACGCTTGTTGCAGCACGGCCTCGCTGACGTCGGCCAGCGCCAGCCTGGCGCCACCAGCAGCAAAGCCTGCGGCAACCGCCTTGCCGAGAGAGCCGGCCGCGCCGGTAATCATCACCACCTGATTGTCGAAGCGCATGGCGTTTCCGTATGAGGAATCTGGTTTATTGAAGCAGACGGCAATGTGCGGGCGAATCCTGCAATCGTGTGAGCCCGCATGCCGGCGATTTCAGCTTGCCTTGGTGGCCGCTTGCGTCTGCCAGTAGGGGTGATCCGGCGGATATTGCGGACCGTCCGGCGACCACTCCGGCGGGCCGAAAATCCAGCCCAGCTTGTTGCGCCAGCCCTTGGCGTTCCAGACCTGGCGCAGCATGAAGGCGGTCTCGTGGAAAATCACGGTGGGCAGGCTGAAGGTCTTGAGGTCGTGCACCAGGCCGTATTTCACCGGGACGTCGCGGCGCTCTTCCTGGAAGGTGCCGAACAGCTTGTCCCAGATAATGAGGATGCCAGCGTAGTTCTTGTCGATGTAGATGCCGTTGCTGCCGTGGTGGGCGCGGTGATGCGAGGGCGTGTTCATGAACTTTTCGAGGAAGCCCAGGCGGTCGATGGCCTCGGTGTGGATCCAGTACTGGTAGATCAGGCTGATGCCGAATTGCACCGCAATCGCCAGCGGGTGAAAGCCGACGAAGGCCAGCGGCAGGTAGAACACGAAGGTATACGCCGGGCCCAGGGTCGACTGGCGCAGCGCAGTACTGAGGTTGTAGTGCTCGCTGGAATGATGATTGACGTGCTCCATCCAGAACAGGCGGCAACGGTGCGCGCTGCGGTGATACCAGTAATAGGTAAAGTCGTCGGCGAAGAACAGCAGCACCCAGGTCCACCAGACGAGGGGCGAGAGCGTGAACAGGCGATGTTCATAGACGAAAGCAAACAGCCAGCCGGTATAGCCTGCGCACAGGGCCCGCATGCCGAGCTTGATCAGGCCCAGCGAGATGCTGACGCTGCTGTCCTTGATCTCGTAGCCCCTTTTGCCCTTGCTCTTGGCGCGGCGCAGGGCGAACCACTCCCAGGCCATCAGGACCAGAAAATAGGGCATGGCGATGTAGAAGATGTATTTGGCCCACCAGTCCAGCGTTTCCATAAGCTCCTCGATTCGCACGATGTATTGACTGTTAGCATTCTCTCCATTGTGTATCACTTGCCGCTTGACCCCGCACGACAATCTGTATGACAGCACGCGCCAAGACCGGAGTCGACGACCCTGCGGCCCTCGCGCCCAGCACCGCGGTCAGCTATCTGCTGGCCTTGTTCGACTATTTGCGCCTGCGGCAGATCGATGCGACCGAACTGCAGCGGAGCCTGAACGTGGATCTCAACGACCGCGATGCGCGCGTCAGCGAGCTGGAGGCGGCTGAATTGTTCAATCGCGCCGCCGTGCTGGCCCAGGATCCTGATCTCGGCGTGCATGTTGCCGAGCACATCCGGCCAGGGCATTACGGCGTTCTCGGCTATGTCGCCATGGCCTGTACGACCCTGGGCGAGGCCATGCTCGCCCAGCAGCGCTATCAGGGGCTGGTGATCACCGTTGCGCCGGTGGACGTGCGGATCGACGCCGAAGCGATCGTGTTGAGCTGGAACCGTTCGACCGATCTCCGCTACCGCCAGCTTGCGGAGTTCAATCTCGCCGGCATGCTGACTTTTGTGCGCTGGATCACCGGACAGGCGATCTCTCCGCTGGGCGTCGATTTCACATACGAGGCGCCGCAGCGCCTGGACGAGCAGCGCCGTGTGTTCGCCTGCCCGATACGCTTCCGGCAGGACAGTTACCGCATGATCGTGCCGAAGTCGTGGCAGGGACTGGGCCTGATCCAGCCGGACCCCGCCATGCGCCAGTTGATGGATCGCCTGGCCCAGCAGCAATTGCTGACGCTCACGCGCACGGACGATCCGCTGGTCCGCGCCCGCCGCCTGATCGCGCAGCGGCTGGGAGATGGCGAACTGGAGCTGAGTCATGTCGCCTCGGCGCTGCACGTCTCGCCACGGACCTTCCAGCGCAAGCTCCAGGAGCATGGTGAAAGTTTTACCCAGCTGGTCGATGGCGTGCGCAAGGAAATGGCTGAACGCTATCTGGAAGATGCCTCGCTGAGTCTCACGGACATCGCTTTTCTGCTGGGGTATTCCGAGCAGAGCGCCTTTGCGCGTGCCTACAAGCGCTGGACCGGGCACGCGCCGGCACGTACGCGACAGGCGGCGGCCGGTTGAGCCTTACTGAGGGGGCGGCATGGGCAGGGCCAGTGGCCGCAGGGGTTGACGGACAGGGTCCCAATCCGCGGCGGCCTGCCGCAGCCGCTCGATGCGCTCGGCGTCCAGCGGATGCGTCGAGAGCAGGGACGGTGCTTCACCGCCGTGTTCGGTGTGATAAGCCGCAAAAGTCTCGAATACCGAAGCGCCGCCGCCGGCGTGACCATAAAGTTTCTTCACTGCGGCGATGGCATGTCCGTCGGCGAGCGTTTCCGCCTGCCGGGAATAGCCGCGCTGGACCACGGTGGCAAAGGCCGTAGACAGGCTGCCGGCATTACCGGTCAGCAGGGTCAATGCCAGCTGATCGCCGGTTGGCTTGCCGATCAGGCCGGCGTGCCGCGGGATACGGCGCAATGCGGTGCGGTGACCCTGATCCAGCGCTTCGGCAGCGCGCTGAACCTGAATGTTCACTTCCACATGCTGTGGCTCGACGGCGTGTACGACGCGAACGTCGAGCCCCCGCGGCGCAAGCCGCGCCTGCGCCGCGCCCGTGCCCCCACCTCTGCGCAACTGACGCAGCTCGCCAACACCATCGCGCATCGCGTGTGCCGGCACCTGTCGCGCCGCGGCTGGCTCGAAGGCGAAGACGAATCCGTGTTCCTGTCCGACAGCGCGGGTAGCGACGACGGCATGGATGGGCTGCGGATGAGTTCGATGACCTACCGCATCGCCACCGGTCGCGACGCTGGCCGCAAGGTCGTCACGCTGCAAACATTGCCCGGTGACGCAGGCTCGCTGGAGGGCGATGCCGGCAAGGTCGGCGGCTTCTCGCTGCATGCCGGCGTGGCCGCGGAAGCACACGAAAGCCACAAGCTCGAAAAGCTGTGCCGCTACATCACGCGCCCGGCGATCAGCGAGCAGCGGCTATCGATCTCACCGCAGGGTAGGGTGCGGTATCAGCTCAAGACGCCGTGGCGCAATGGGACCACGCATGTCGAATGGGATGCGGTCGATTTCATCGCGAAACTGGCCGCACTGGTCCCGCCATCTCGCGCCCACCTGACCCGCTTCCACGGCGTATTCGCCCCGAATGCAAACCTGCGCGCGCAGCTGACGCCCTCGGGGCGCGGCAAGCGGCCTGCGGGCGATGCGGCGCCGGTGGACGTCAGCGCCCACGACGAGCCGCGCAGCCCCGAGCAGAAGCGCCGTGCGATGAGCTGGGCGCAACGGCTCAAGCGGGTCTTTTCCATCGACATCACCACCTGCGCCCACTGCGGCGGCGCGGTACGGATCGTCGCCAGCATCGAGGAACCCACCGCCATCCGCGCCATCCTCGCCCACTTCGAGAAGCACGGCGCGCTGGAGCAAGCGCACTACCGGCCCGCAGCGCGCGCGCCGCCGCCGGCCGCGTGACGAGGTGCCGGCCACACAGCCGGCAGCCAAGCCAGAATCCGATCCGATGCGGCCACGACCCCGCAGGGCTGCGCTCGGCCCTGTGCCGGGATTCGGTGAGAAATGGCTACGCACTGAGCCGCTGCGTGGCCCCGCGATGTCGAAAACCCACGCATGAACCCCCGATCTGATGAAGGCGAAAGGCCTCTATGAGGACCTGGAGCGTGAAATGACTGCCGTGCAGATGCAGGCCAAGGCCATCGAGGATGAACTCAGTGTCTGGCCCGCCGATCTGATGGACAAAGCAGGATGCGTGGTCCATGTGGGCCAAAACGGCGCGGTCGCCGTGAAGTACGGCCTCATCCGCCCCGAGGACCGCAACGACATGGCGCAGGCTGCACGTCAGGCAGGCGAGGCTGGTCAGGCAGATATCGTGTCTCTGCCATCGCCCAAGACCCGGCCTGTCCATTCCGACAAGCTGATGCGCCGCCTGACCGCTCACCGCGTGGCGGCGGTGCAGGCCGAACTGCTGGCACGCCCCGATGTGGCTCTGGTCGCCATCACCGCGCAACTGGCTCAAAAGCTCTTGCTCAACCACGACTACCGCTACCACCAAGAGGATCAAGTCCTGGCGATTTCCGTCACGGACAGCCAGTCCGCCTTGCTGTCCGCTGCCGAGGACATGGAGGCCAGTGCGGCATGGTTGCAGATGGACAGTGAACGCAAGGCTTGGGCCGATCAATTGCCACAGGAGCCCGATGCGGTGTTGGGCTGGTTGCTGGTGCAGGAACAAGCCATCGTGCTGCAACTGCTGACCTTCCTGGTGGCCTCGACCGTCACCGGCATTTACGGCATTGAGCCCAGGTCGCAAAGCACCGATGCCTTGGCTTTGGCCTTGGATCTGGACATGCGCCGGTGGTGGACCGCCAGCGGTTCGTCCTACCTGAATCATGTGTCCAAGAACCAAGTGATCACAGTGGTGACCGAGGCGGTGGACATCAATGCCGCTGCACCTTTGGCCGCGCTCAAGAAGGATGCTGCAGTCGCGGGGGCTGAGCAGGCCATCGCCGAATCTGGCTGGTTGCCCAGGTGCTTGCGCACGCTCGCCGTCAACAATGTGCAGCGCGAGGAAGGCGGCGAGGCTGCACCGAATGGGGCTGATGTCGAAGAGGATGTTGCAGAAATGACGGCCTAGTCATGCAACCGTGATCGCTGGCAAGGGGCGCAAGGGCAAGAGTCCTGCGCCCCTTTGCTTTCTTGATCAAGCAGAGGTCAATCGCGGCCATCTTTCACATCACCATCTGCTGGCGGTGCTGGTCGATGAACGCGGACCGCACCAAGGTACGCACCTGCCGCGCGTGTGCGTGCATGGCCTGCCAGCTGGGCCACCGACCGCCGCGCGGCACGGTCCACTTCGGGCGGCACCACGCCGCCACCGCGCACAGGGGGCGGGCAACCGGCGAAGGTTTCATAGTGCCCGATCAGCACTTCGTGCCGCAGGCCATGGCCGGTGACGCCCAAGTCCCGGACGGTGATGCCGAATTTGCTCAACACATAGTCGAACCGTCGCAGATTCCGGCGCAAGTCGTGCGCAGGGTCGCCCATGTGCGCATCCTGACTGCTCACCTGGGCTTGTGCGAACGCGACAGGGGGTCTCCTCGTTTTCAGTGCAATAAGTGACGGTACGAAAAGCTAGCACTGGCGCGGAGGTGGTGTTGGTAGATCGTTGATTTCATTGACTTTCCTGTTCACTTTCAAATCTGCGATTCGTGGCGTCAAACCGTGGTCGGTTTCATCCATTGGTGCCAGTTATCGATGCATTTGGCCGCGAAGGCAGGATTTGGTCAGCATAGCGGTCAACCGGGAAGCGAAACACACCCCGCAAGTTGATGCTCTCCAGCCTGGTGGGCGCAATCTTCCCGATCAGTTCCGGTGGAATGACCTGGCGGCGGTTCGACCAGCGATCCAGGACCGCCTGCATCTGTGAGGTATTCCACGCCATCACGATGTTGGCCATCAGGCTCAACGCATCGGCCACAGCCTGCATTTCATCGACACGTTTGGCCTGCGCCGGGCTGATCCGGCCGGTATAAATGGCGCGCTTGAGGGCGTTAACAGCCTCGCCCCGATTGAGCACCCGGCGCAACTCGTTCCTGAAAGCGTCCTTGACAAAGTAGTCAGCCAAAAACGCCGTACGCAGCAACCGCCCCAATTGCACGCCAGCCTCATAGATTGGATCGCCCTGGGCGGCAGAACCGAACCGCGCAAGAGCTGCCACCGCACTGGCATGTCCGCTCATGACCGAGGCTGCCAGGTGCACCAGACTATCCCAATGCTTTTCGATCAAAGCGACGTCGACATTGGCTTCGCACACCGCAGCGATTTCTGCGGGCACTTTGGTGCCGCGTGGCACAAAGAGGTGGCGCTGTTTGAGTTCCTTCAACCGCGGGCAAAGATCAAAACCAAGCAAACGGGCATGTGACATGGCAAAGTCGGTGTAGCCATGGGTATCCACAGCAAGCTGGCTGGTCTCCAGCTTTTCTTGGCGGATGACACCTTCAATGGCCACGCCCGCCTGGCGCTCATTGAGCACAAAGGGCTGCGCATGGAAGATGCCCCACCGGTCTTTTACATGGGAGTAGATTCCAATGGAAGGTGTGTTGCGCCGAGGATCAAGCCGGGCTTGCCACACCCGTTTGGTGGTCTCCATGCTCATCATGTCAGAAGATGCCAAATCACCGCCCCCAGGTGGCGGCAATCGGGTGTCGCTGCATGAATTCCAGCACAGCCTGGCAGGCCTGGCTCAGACGCCGTTCGTCCCGCGCCCAGCGCATGGCCTGGCGAATGCTGGTGGCAGACAATTGCGGAATCATGCGCGCGCATTCGACCGCAGTCAGACTGGTGCCGTGGGCCATGATGCCGGCATAGACCATCAGCAGCTCGTCGGTAGAGCGCGGCTCACGTCCGAGCATGATCCAGCTAAAGCGCACCTGGGCGTCAACGGCCAGAATCACTTCCGGCAATTGAACCTCACCGATGCGGTGATCCAAAGCCGCGCGCAGCTTGGTCACTTCTGGGTCTTCGTCCTCTGCGGGCAATGGCGACAAATGGAGTTCATCATCCACGCGCAGTACGCCACTGCGGGCTGCAGCGGCCACCGCATCGACACCGGCAGTTACTCTGGCCAGCAAAGGCTTCAAGAAAGTGGCAGCCTTGCTGGGTAACGATAGACGGGCATAGTGTTTCTTGGACTCTGCCTGCCAACGCTCGTCCGTGAAGAACAAGCGCGCACGACCCCGAAAGCTCAGGCTGTGCTCAATCCAGACCGAGCCATTGCGCACCGCGCGGCGCAGGGCAAACAGGGTGGCCACCTCCAACGCCTGAAACGCCCGTTCCCGGTCTGGGCTGGAGATCGAAACCTGCCAGATCATTCCCAGACTTGGTGCCACCACTTCAACTGGCAGCTTTCTGGATCCTTTGAGATATAAAGCTTGCAGCTTGGCAAGGTACTCGATGGCAGGATGCTCGCCGGTGGCCTGCCAGGGCAGCTTTGCAATGGCGACGAGCAACGACCGCACGGGGCGAATTCCATCAATCAATCCCTCGCGGACCAGGGAGGCCCTGCTCGGTGGTTTGCGTTTCTGGGTTTCGGTGATCAAGGCTTCAAGACGGGCACGCAACTCAGCATCTGGCACCGCACCTTGCGCGCTCAAGGCAACAAGTTCGCCGAGCAGCGTTTTGTACATTGCGGCCCAATTGACGGTAGCGGGGACATCGGCGGCAGCCTGACGCCACAGATCGGCGATCCGGCGCTGCACCATAAGGATCAACTGGTCTGTGGTGGTGAACAGGCAATACCGAAGAAAGCATGCGACCTCCACGGTGCGCGCTGGCTCTTTGATCTTGGCTCCGGCTGAGGGCGGCCTGGAGACAAGTCGGCGCGCGTAGCGGCGCAAGATGAGATCGGGGATGTCTGCCAGGTGCTTATGAACGTCCAGCGTGTAAAGCAGGTCGATGCGCTCCAGTACCTCGCTGATTTGGCGGGTTGAGTGTTTCGCCGGTGCAGCCCATAGCCAACTCTGCTGGGTTTGTCCATCTGGGCGCAGCTCTGAAACTGAGGCTCGCCAGCGATCAAGTGTTGCTGGATCAACGCTGGCGGCGATGGCGGTGCCTGTTTCAACTTCAAGCTGGGCAAGTGCCGCCGCAATCAGTGTCCGAATTGCCCGCTCGTGCACGATCACCAGCTTGTTCTTGTACAGCCATTGACGCGCCCGCACGAGTAGCTGATCGCGGTCGGCGCAGCGCGCCACTTCGTCGCGCAGTTCACGTACCAGTGAGCGGCGCTGGTGCTCGCTCATCCACTGGAATCCACACCGTGCAGGCTACTTGTTGGTGATCGAATAGCGTGCGCCCGCGTTCATACATGGCTCTCAGCGAGGCGACTTCTGGTGCTGCAATGCCAAGCTCGTTGCCAAGGTGGCGCCACAAGGCTACTGGAATTACCCGAAAGGCACCGAGCAAACGCCCACTCATGCGCAGGAAACCAATATGGAGCGCCAGACCAAGCTTGTGGGAATCACCTCGGCGTGCATTGATTGCGTCGCGCTCGGCACCATCGAAGGTGAAAAATGCCTTCATCTCGAAGTCGCTGATATCGCGGGGGAGCCCACGCATCCCCAAAAACGTTGTGTGCCAACCCTGCATCGTGAACCTCAAAAGTGGGAGGCCACCATACCCGTTTACAAAGCGAACAGGAAAGTCAATGAAATCAACGGTCTACCCAGACCACCCCCGCGCCAGTGCTAGGGAAGGTCTGCACAACCACCGCTGACGCGGCGGCTTGGGGCTGTTATTTCAGATGACGACACTTTTTTGCGTTCAAAGGGCAGATACGGGGCGTATTGAGCCCCAGTCGTGGCCCCTTGGCCGTTTTTGGGCGCACTCATCCCTGCGCCCCCATATTCAAGAGTCGTTTGCGCACCATCCACAGGTTGGACAGTGCAAACAGCGTCATCAGATTGGCCGTATTCTTGGCCAGCCCACGGTACTTGAC
This sequence comes from Diaphorobacter limosus, assembly GCF_033100095.1. Taxonomy (NCBI): domain Bacteria; kingdom Pseudomonadati; phylum Pseudomonadota; class Betaproteobacteria; order Burkholderiales; family Comamonadaceae; genus Diaphorobacter; species Diaphorobacter limosus. The sequence continues at coordinate 2,497,348 of NZ_CP136921.1, forward strand.
CTTGACGTAGCCGAACTGCCGCTTGATGACACGAAACGGATGTTCCACCTTGGCACGGATGCTGGCTTTGGTCTTTTCCAACCGCTCCAGGATGCTGCCCATGGGCGTGCTCTTGTCCATGGCCTTTCGCTTGCCAGGCATCATGGCGATGTGCCATTTCACATCCGGGTGCTTGGCTTGAATTTCTTCGCGCTTTTCAATACCCCGGTAGCCCGAATCGGCAAAGACGTCCGTTTCTTGGCCGTGCAACAGCGCGTGTGCCTGGGTGATGTCGTGCGCGTTGGCCGCCGTGGTGGTCACGCTGTGCACCAGCCCCAAATCGGCATCCGAGCCGATGTGCGCCTTCATGCCGTGGTGCCACTGGTTGCCCTTTTTGGTCTGGTGCATCTCGGGGTCGCGCGCGCCTGTGCTGTTCTTGGTCGAACTCGGCGCCGCAATCAACGTCGCATCCACGACTGTGCCTTGCTTGAGCAGCAAACCCTTGGCGGTGAGCGTGGCGTTGACGGTTGCCAAGATTTGCAAGCTCAGATCGTGAGCTTCGAGCAAATGGCGAAAACGCAAGATGGTGCTTTCGTCGGGAAGATGGTCCTCTCCCATGTCCAGCCGGGCAAACTCACGGAACATCGGCGTGTCATAAAGGGCTTCTTCCATGGCCGGGTCAGACAAGTTGAACCACTGCTGCAAAAAGTGAATGCGCAGCATCGTTTCCACAGCAAACGGTGGACGACCACCTTTGGCGCCACGCGCCGGCGCGTGTGGCGCAATCAAGCCCACAAGCTCAGCCCAGGGCACGACCAGGTTCATCTCGTCGAGGAACTCGCGCTTGCGCGTTCTCTTGGTCTTGCGTTCAAATCCAGTGGTGCTCAGGCTCATCTGCTTCATGCTGTCACTGTCTCACATTCAGGGCTGCATGCGGAGGTTTTGCAGACCATCCCTAGCTTTGCGTACCGTCACTTATTGCACTGAAAACGAGGAGACCCCTTGATGCCCTCGGGCGTGGCCTCGGCGGCCACGGTCTTGGTATTCAGCATCACGTTGTCGAAACGGCCATGGACAAGCCCGCCGTGGTGCTGACCCAACCGTTCGATGGCCAATCTGCCTCCGTGGGCAACGGCATGATGGTGGCGTTGGTGGTGAAGTCCAAGGACATGGTGGACCGCGTCTACCAAAAGGCCATCGCACTTGGCGCCAAGGACGAGGGGCCCAATGGCCCGCGTGGCGAACAGTTCTACGCCGGCTACTTCCGCGATCTGGACGGCAATAAGCTCAACGTGTTTTGCATGGGCTAGGCCGGAGGGGCTGATGCGTCTGCCTGCGCGCTCAGCCTGGGCAAGGCCAGCAAGGCGATGCCCGCAGCCAGCAGGTAGTGCAGCGCCTGGGTGCTGTTGAAGTAGTCGAGGTACAGGGTGCCCGGCTTGCCGGTCGCCGCCACCGCGAAGCTGCCGACCAGCAACAGCGCGCCGACGATGGCCAGCGCGCGGCGTTGCTGCAGTGCAGTCCAGACGATCACCAGCGCCGACAGGCCCGGCACGATCTGGCTCCACAACCCGACGCCCATCACGGTCAACGCGACACCGACACCGCCGACGACCACCACACATCGGCCCACTGCGGCCGCACGCCTGGCGATTGCTGCATCGGGCCAGCGCAATCCGGCGGCCAACAAGGTGAACGCCACACAGGCTGCCAGCAAGCTGAAGAAGCGATGCGGCCCATAGACCATCGCAACGCCGGAAAAGCGCAGTACGCCCAAGAGCGCGGCCAAGCCAATCAGGCCCGCCCCCACCGCAATGGCCGGGCGTGTGCGCAGATCACGCCAGGCCACCGTGGCGCACACCAGCAGGAGCACCAGATCCGACAGAGCGTCCGGGTTCATGCGGCCACCTGCCCCAACGCGGTACGGCGGCGCAGCAGCCAGACCACACTGGCGACGGCAAAAACCAGCACCGCAGCGCGCAGCGCGACCGGGGCCTGAAAGCCAAACCAGTCGGGCAGCAACGCAAACACGGCACCGACCGCCAGCAGCCGCAACATCTCCAGCCAGCGCCCCCAGGGCAATCCTTCGAGCAGCGCGCCCAAGGCCACAGCGGTGAAGGCAATCACCCCGGCGTATACCAGTGCATCGGCTGTCGGGATGTCTTTGACGATGCCCAGGAAATGCACCACCAGCGGCACCAACAGCGCGTACTGCAGCGCCACATACCAGCGCATCGCAGCCGGCGTCTGGCGCGTGTAGCGCTGAAATGTGGCGGGCTCGAAATGGGCTATGGGTTCATCGGTCCAGCCACCGGGCGGCGCGACCCACACACCGACCTTGGCGCGCCAACCTTGGGCCGCGACGGATTCGCGCCACAGGTCGGCGTAGTAATGCAGGTTGCCCCAGATCGGGCTGTAGCTCTTCAAGGGTTTGCGGATGCCGTAGACGATCTTCTCACCGTCGCGCTCGTCTTCGAACGTGCCAAACAGACGGTCCCACAGAATCAGAATGCCGCCGTAGTTTTTGTCGATGCAGTAGTCGTTCTGGCCATGGTGGACGCGGTGGTTGCTGGGCGTCACCAGGATGCGGTCCAGCACGCCCAGGCGACCGATCAGTTCGGTATGCACCCAGTACTGGTACAGCAGGTCAATCAATCCGACGATCACCAGCATCTGCCACGGAATACCGAGCACCGCCAGCGGCAGGTAGAAGGCCCAGCCCAGCAGCGCGCCGGTCGATGTCTGGCGCAGTGCGGTGGACAGGTTGTAGTACTCCGACGAATGGTGCACCACATGCGAGGCCCACAGGATGTTGACCTCGTGACCCATGCGGTGCGCCCAGTAGTAGCACAGGTCGTACAGGATCAGCGCCAGCACCCACAGCCAGGCATTGCCCATCGACCACTCGGTGAGCCGGTAGGTGTCGTACACCGCAATGTAGATGCCCAGGGTGGCGACCTTGGTGAACGCGCCGGTCAACTGGCTCAACACGCCATGGTGCAGGCTGGTGACAGCGTCGGGAATGTCGTACACCGCCAGTCCCCTGCGCCGGGCCCACCAGGCCTCCAGAACAATGGTCAGCAGGAATACGGGAATGGCAAAGAGAATCGGGTTCATGGGCTTGTCTCTCTCGTAGTGCAACACCTCTTGTCGGGTGCTGTCATCGTTAGCGGCCAGTCTACACTGCAGGCCATGCACAGTTTTGATGTCGTGATCGTGGGCGCCGGGGCGGCCGGCCTGTTTTGCGCGGGCCAGGCCGGGCAACGCGGTCTGAAGGTTTTGCTGCTGGACCACAGCGAAAAAGTCGCCGAGAAAATCCGCATCTCGGGCGGCGGCCGGGCCAACTTCACCAACACCGACGTCAGCGCCGCCAATTTCCTGAGCGAGAACCCGCGCTTTGCAAAGTCGGCGCTGGCCCGCTTCACGCCGCGCGACTTTCTGGCGCTGATGCAAAAGCACCAGATCCCCTTTCATGAAAAGCACAAGACGGATAGGCGTTTTAACCGCATGAGGCCAAGTATCGCACCGCGGAAGCGCCATCAAGCCGGCTGAGACACTCGATTTTCCCGCCCAGGTGTCAGGTTCACCACCAGGGTTTGGCGTTCAGGAGAGTGATTTGCGGCGCTCGGCGTGTACCGGGCGCAGAGCCAGTTCGCGGCAAGTCAAAATCGCCGCTTTGTTCATTCACCAACTGATGCGCTGATCGACCTCAAAGTCCGGTGCCGGTTGCGCCGCTAGGTCCCAGTCTGCTGGCTCGGTTTGCGCCCCGTCATCCATCTGCGCATCACTACAGTCATCCCACAGCGGTGGCCCGCGCGCCGGGGAGATGCGGGGTGGCCGGTGCTGGATTCAAGAATGAGCCGCTCGGGCACGCCGTGCCCGGCCTCGCGCGTCATGGCACCCGCCAGCGCACTGAGCGAGCCGGACATGGCCGAGAGCTTGTCGGCTTCATGGTTGTTCGACAGCGTGGAGGCCACGGTCAGCCCATCGGCACTGGCCAGAGTGGCGCTCAGCACACCGGGCGTCCCGCGCTGCAGCTCGGCCAGGAGCAACCAGGTGCCCCAGACAATGGCTCGCGGCATAGCGCCGGTGCGATGGCACAGCGTGGCCAGCGAGAACATGAACACACCGGCCATGCGCAGCGCGTAGGTGTTGGTCAGCTCGTAGGTCAAGCGGCTGCCGAAGGTGTAGGTGCCGCTGTCGAAGAAGCGTTCGCCGTACTGCGCGTGCGCCGCCAGCAGCGCCTGCGTTCCCGCCGCGGCGACAAAGCACATGGCCAGGAAGAGCACACCGCTGCCGAAGTACACCGACGCCAGGAAGCGGTCCTCTCGTGCGCCGATGTGCGTGCGCACCACGCCGATGAACCACAGGAAGGCGATGCCGCCCCAGGCCAGCAGGTGCGTGGCCAGGCGCAGGTTGCCGGCCGGGTCGGCGAGCCAGCCGCCACGCTCGACGATCGATCCCGGAATCGACAGCCGCACCATCAGCAAGGCCGCGCCGAACAGCAGCGCGAAGGCGACACCGGCCACGGCCGCCGCGCGCGGCACGGCGCTCAGCGACGGCGGGTCTTCGTTCACTTCAGGTCCTGGGCCAGCGCCGTGGCGTTCTGCGCGGTCAAGCCGAAGATCGACAGCTGCGGGTTGGCGCCGATGCTGGTGGGGAACACCGACCCATCCATCACCGACAGGTTGGCCAGCTGGTGATGCCGGCCGCGGCTGTCGACCACGCCGCGCTTCGGGTTCTGGCTCATCGCGCAGCCGCCCATCAGGTGCGCGGTGAACAGCGTGGCGCGAAACTTCTTCAGCGGCAGTTCGGCGATGGCCCTCTTCGCGTCGCTCCAGCTGGTCGCGTAGCGCGCGTCGATGTGCGCCGAACGCACCTTCTCGGCACCGGCCGCAAACTGCAGTTCAGCCATGCTCAGCCAGGCGCGGCGTGCGCCCTCCCACACATAGTCGCTCAGGTCATAGTCCAGCATCGGGCTGCCGTCGTCGGCCAGGCGCACGCTGCCGCCGGGGCTTTGTTCGACGAAGCCGTCGCGCAGCAGCGCCAGCACGGCGTTGCTGTGCGCCAGTGCCGCCATCTCGCGCTTCAGATCGTCACCGAACGCATTGAGCACGCCCGCACCGATGCCGGGAAAGATTGGCGGCACCTCGAGCTTGTAGCCCATCGGCCCGGTGGCGCCGTCCTTCCACTGGAAGTGGTCGGAGGCAATGGACTGCGGCGCGCCGAAGAACGGGTCGATGCGCTCGGGCATCTGCGCCAGCGACAGCACCACCGGGTGGATGAAGCTGCGTTTGCCGAGGATCTGATGCGGGTCGGGCGCTTTCGACCGCAGCAGCAGTGCCGGCGTGTTGATGGCGCCGCCGGCAGCGATGTAGTGCCGCGCCTTGATCGTCAGCAGCGTGCCGCTGGGCGTGCGGCCGTCTTCGCGCAGGGCTTCGCCGACCGCGCCGCTGATCTTGCCGTCGACATGCTGCAGCTGGCGCACGCGCACGCGGTGCACCAGCGTCGCGCCCTGTTTCAACGCCCCGGGGATGGTGGACACCAGCGTCGACTGCTTGGCGTTGACCGGGCAGCCCAGGCCGCAGTAACCCGAGTTCCAGCAGCCGCGCACGTTGCGCGGAATGGCGTGCGCCTCCCAGCCCAGCTTCTGGCAGCCGCGCATCAGCACGCTGTTGTTGGGGTTGTGCGCCTCCCACAGCATCACGTCCAGGCGCTTTTCCATCATCTCGAACCAGGGCTTCATCTCGTCGACGCTGTGGCCGACCACCTCGCACTCCGAGGCCCAGAACTTCAGCGTGGGCGCCGGCGTGCGGAAGCTCGAGGTCCAGTTGACCGTGGTCGAGCCGCCGACCGAGCGGCCCTGCAGCACCGCGATGGCACCGTCCGAGGTAGCGCGTGCGCCGCCTTCCTGGTACAGCTCGCGCATCGCGCGGCCCTCGTCCATGTCCTTGAAGCTGGCCGAGGTGCGCAGCGCGCCTTCTTCCAGCAGCAGCACCTTCAGGCCAGCGAGCGCCAGCACCTCGGCGGCCACGCCGCCGCCGGCACCGCTGCCGATGATGGCCACGTCGGCTTCCATCGTCTGCGGCGCCGTCAGCTTGGCACCGTCGATGACCTTCCAGCCCGAGGCGATGCCTTCGCTGTAGATGTCGGGTAGAGCCATGGTCTCTCGTCCTCAGGAATTGACGGCCTTGAACACGTACTCCAGCGGCCCGGGGTAGCCGGTGGACGGCCAGCTCTCGGGCAGCAGGTAGAAGCTGCTCGACGTGAGCCTGACCAGCACGTTGCCGCCAACGTTCAGCGTTGCGAAGCGGCTGCCGCGCCAGCGCGCCAGGAAGGCGTGCATCTTGTCAATGCCGGCGTCGTTCCAGGCACCGACTCCCGTCAGCGCGTAACGCAGCGGTGCGATGGCCAGCAGGTCCAGCAGCTTGCGCAGCTCCTGCCGTGAGCCCAGGTCGAGCGCGGCACAGGCACCGTCGACGTTGCGCAGTACCGCCTCGACCAGGGTCTTGCGTTTGGCGGCGTCAAAGCTGCCCAGTTCGGTGACCACGGCCGGCGCCAGCGCCGTGAACAGCTCGACATCGCCCGGTTGCAGGAAGGCGTAGCCGGCCACCGGCGCCTTGGCACTGCCACTGCAGCCGACCGTGCCGGCCAGTACCAGCGCCAGCGAAAAACCGGCGCCGACCTTGAGGAAATCGCGCCGCGCCAGGCCAGGTATGGACAGCGGATCGTTGATTGGAGCCGAGTTGGTCATCGCAGCGTCCTCGCCTTCAGGGCGTGACGATGTTGAACAACGGCGGGAACTCGACGATGTTGGCCACCACCGTGCCGAAGCCCTGCGGGTTGCCCTCGACCTTGACCATCCCGGCCTGCACCAGTTCGTGCAGCTTCTTGCCCTGCAGCAGCATCGCCAGGAAGGCCGGGCGCGTCAACGTGATGGTCACGTCGGGGTTCTTCAGCACACGGCCCTGGGTGTTGTTGAGCACCGAGTTCGACAGCTCCAGCGCCCAAGTCTCGTTGACATCGGTGAAGACCATCTGCACCGCCGCCTTCAGCCCGTCAGTCTTGGTGTGGTCCAGGCGCAGCGCGATGTAGTCGAAGAGCAGCTCGTTGCTCATGCCGCGCACCGTGTCCGGCCCGCTGGAACTGACGTTGGCGGTCTGCGGGCCCTTGCGCAACTCCATCGCACCCAGCAGGTAGGCATTGCGCCACGGCGCCGATTCGGCCTGGTAGCCCAACTGCTCCAGCGCGTCGGCCTGCAGCGCGCGCGCTTCGGCATTGGCGGGGTTGGCGAAAACCACGTGGTTGACCATCTCGGCCACCCAGCGGTAGTCGCCGTCGGCAAAGGCCTTGCGGCCGGCGGCCAGCGCCGCCGCCTCGCCGCCCATCGCGGCGACATAGCGCTTGGCACTATCCACCGGCGGCAGCCGATGCAAGGTGGCAGGGTTGCCGTCGTAGTAGCCGAGGTAGAAGTTGTAGACCGCGCGCAGGTTGTGGCTGAGCGTGCCGTAGTAGCCGCGCGACGCGGCATCGGCCGCCAGCGCCTTGGGCATGAAGGTCTCGCTGCCCAGCTCGTCCATCACCTTGCCCTGGTTGGCCAGGTTCAGCGCCCGATCATGCAGGAAGCGGTAGGTGTCGCGCTGGTTGGCCAGGAAGCCGCGGATGTTTTCCTTGCCCCAGGTCGGCCAGTGGTGGCTGGCGAAGGCCACCTCGGCGTCGGGGAACAGGTCCATCGTCTCGTTGATGTACTTGCTCCACAGCAGCGCGTCGCGCACCTGCGCGCCGCGGATGGTGTAGACGTTGTGCATCAGCTTGGTCGCCACCTCCGACAGGCACAGCGCCTTCTTGTCGGGGAAATAGAACATGAACTCCGACGGCGCCTCCGAGCCCTTGGCCATCTGGAACTGGATGCGCACGCCGTCGATGGTCATCTCCTCGCCGGTCTTCTTGATGTATTGCGTGGGCGGAATCAGCCCCGGCACGCTGCTGCTCAGGGCCAGCCCCAGGCCCGTGCCGAGCGTGCCCTGGCCGCTGGCCGGCAGGCCCACGCCGTACATGTACTGGGCGCGGCGCGACATGGCGTTGCCGGCGAGCACGTTCTCGGCGATGGCGTGTTCCATGAACGCATCGGGCGCGATGATCTTGACCTTGCCCGAGCGCACGTCGGCCTCGTCGACCACGCCGCGCACGCCGCCGAAGTGGTCGGCATGGCTGTGGGTGTAGATCACCGCCACCACCGGCTTGCTGCTCTTCAGCGTGTCCATCGCCAGCTTCAGGCCCGCGCGCGCCACCGGCGCGGTGAGCAGGGTGTCGATGACGATCCAGCCGGTGTTGCCTTCGACCAGCGTCATGTTGGCGATGTCGTAGCCGCGGATCTGGTAGATGCCGTCGGCCACCTTGAACAGGCCCTGCGCATGCTGCAGCTGCTGGTTGCGCCACAGGCTCGGGTTGGCCGTGGCCGGCGCATCGCTCTTGAGGAAGTCGAACTTGCGCGTGTCCCAGACGATGCGGCCGTCGGCGGCCTTGACCAGCGGGTCGTTCAGCTCGGCCAGCTTGCCGCGCGTGGCGTCGTCGAAATCGCGCTTGTCGAAGGCGGCGACCGCCTGGCGCATGGCCTGGTTGGCATTGACCGTGGTCGGCGTGGCCGGCTTCGGTGTCATGTCGGCCGCGTTCGGCGCGGACGCGCAGCCGCCGACGAGCAGCGCCGCGCCGATCAGCGCGGCCAGGGGGTGGGTCGCAGGGTTCATGGTCGGTCTCCTTCTTTGGGGTTTGTCGGGCGGGTCGATGTGGAGCGGTCGGGCGGCTCAGCGCAGGTCCGGGTCGCCATGGCCGAGGAAGAACTTCAGCGCCAGCTTCTGCACGAAGCTGCCGTACGGCGGATGGAACAGCTGCGTCGGAAACCAGCGCCGGCGCTCGAACACGGTGCGGGCGTGCGACAGCTCGCGAAAGCCCTCTTCGCCGTGGTAGTTGCCGATGCCCGAATTGCCGATGCCGCCAAAAGGCGCGTCATGGTTGATGGCGTGCCAGCCCCAGTCGTTGAGCGTGACGCCGCCGGAATGCGTGCGCCGCAGCAGCTCGTCGCGCTCGGCCGCGTCGTGGCTGAAGCAGTACAGCGCCAGCGGCCGGGGCCGCGCGTGGATGAAGGCGATGGCGTCGTCGAGCTGGTCGTAGGGCACTACCGGCAGCACCGGCCCGAACAGCTCTTCCTGCAGCACGGTCATGTCCGGCGTTGCACCGGTGACGATGTGCAAGGGCAGCTGGCGGTTGCCGGCCGCCGGCAGCGGCGCGCAGGCGGTGACCGTCGCGCCCTTGGCGCGTGCGTCGTCCAGTGCGGCCTGCAGCCGATGCAACTGGCGGTCGCTGACCACACTGGTGAAGTGCGGGTTGCCTTCGGTGTGGCCGCCGTACATGGCTTCGAAACCGGTCCTCACCGCGGCCACGAACGCATCGACGCTCTCGCGCGGCACCAGCGCGTAGTCGGGTGCGATGCAGATCTGGCCGCCGTTGACCGACTTGCCGTGCGTGATGCGCCGCGCTGCATCGGCCAGCGGATAGTGGCGCGACACCACGGCCGGCGACTTGCCGCCAAGTTCCAAGGTCACCGGGGTCAGGTTCTGCGCCGCGGTGCGCATGACGATCCTGCCCACCGCGGGCGAGCCGGTGAAGACGATGTGGTCGAAGGGCAGCGAAGTGAAGACGTTGGGGTCGGCCAGTTCCTCGCCGACCACCGCCACCAGGTCCTCGGGGTAGACCTCGGCCAGCAGCCGCTTGAACACCGCGTTGGTGGCGGGAGTGACTTCGCTCATCTTGATCATCACGCGGTTGCCGGCCGCCAGCGCGGTGACCAGCGGGCCCAGCGCCAGATAGATCGGGAAGTTCCACGGCACGATCACGCCGACCACGCCCTTGGGCTGGTAGGTCACCGTCAGGCGGTTGCCCAGGAACAGCAGCTCGGTCGAGCGCTTGCTGGGCTTCATCCAGCGTTTGACGTGCGCGATCGCATGGTTGGCTTCGAGCACCGAGCCCAGCAGGTCGAGCATCTTCGATTCGGCCGCGGGGCGGAAACCGAAGTCGGTGCTCATCGCCTCGGACAACAGGCCCTGGTAGCGCTGTGTCTGGCGCTTCAGCGCGCGCAGCCGCTCGAGCCGCTCGTCGGCACTGGGGCAAGGCTGCGCCAGGCAGGCGGCGCGCTGCGCCGCGAACAGCCGCTGCACCCGTTCCACCGCGGCCATCGCCTGCAGCGATGGGTGGATGTTGTCGTTCATGCCCGTCTCCTCATTCAGCGCTTCGCGCTGTCCTCGGCCACCGCCGTCACCTTGTGCAGCGCGGCGCGCAGGCGTTGCGCGCTGACCGGACGCTCCAGGAAGTCGGTGCCGTCCAGGCGCGCCACGTCCACCGCCGTGCGGAAGGCGCTGTGCGGCCCGAGCACCACCACCGGCAGCGCCTGCCCGTGCCGGCGCAGGCTGCGCACCAGTTCCAGGGCCACCACGGATAGGAAATTCAACCGCATGAGGCCAAGTATGGCACGAGTTTTGGGCCTCGAAACACGTTCGGCCAAGGAAGGTTGAGCGCTCGCTTGCCGCTCAATGGCAAGAGCTTGGGAGGCAGTATGCATTTGGGCCTGGCGCGCGCGCAGCTGCTTCCCCGCAGCGATGGATACCGCCGCTTCACTGGGTCACCAATTGACGCGCTGGTCTACCTCGTCGGGTTGAGCTGCCAGATCCCAATCCGGCTCGCCTTGCGCACCATCATCCACCGGCGCGTCGCAGCCCTCCCACAGCGGTGGCCCGCGTGCCGGGGTGATGTGCGGGGGGGCAGACTCCACCCCGATGTGGTTCAGGATGTGGCGGATTTCGGCGCTGTGGGTGATGAAGGCAATGATGCGCATCTGCCCACCGCACATGGGGCACAGCAGCGGAAATGCCTCGTAGATGCGGGCAATCAGCACCGCCCACAAGTAATGCGCCGCTCGCTTCGGGCGTGCTTCAGGTTCGGGTGTGGGTGTGGCCGCGTTGCCCGGCGCCGCCACCCCAGGTACGCCCGCGCCAGGTTGTGCAGTCTCCACCGTGGCTGGTTGCGACGCAGCAGGCTGAGCCAGCGCCGTTACCGCCGCTCTCAGCGGCGAGTTTGGTGCCAGCACACCAAAGTAGCGGTGCCGGTGGGTGCGTGGCGGTGGCACCAGCGCGGCGATGCGGTCGATCAGTTCCAGCGGTGTGAGGTGCAGCTCATCTGCCTTGGCACCACGCTTGTCACTGGTGGGCTCGCTGCGCTGTTTGGCACAGCGGTACACCAGTTTGCTTCCCTCTTTGCGTAGGCGCTCCATGGAAAACGGTGGACGCGCGCAATAGCGCAGCAGCCGCTCCAGCGCAGCGCGGTCGTGGGCTTCGATGCAGACACCGGCGTCCACCGAGAAGCCGCTGTGTTTGTAGCCCAGCATGTCTTTGGCGTCACAGTTCTCCAGCAGGCCCCGAGCAACGAAGGCGCGCAGGATGCGTTTTTGCAGTGTGGTCTGCACTGGGGCCACGGTAGCCGCATCGATGCCGGTGGCCGCGTGAAAGATGACACCCGGCGATGAGATTCGAGGGGTCGCATCAGCATCGCCCTCGCCCTCCACTTCCTCAAACACCCCGTCCACCACACAAACGTGGAAGTGGACGTGTTCATTGAGGCTGGAGCCGAATCGGTGAATGAAGGCGATGGCACCGATGTGCAGGCCTGCCTTGTCCATATGGGCCGCACCGGGGCTGTGGGTCTGCAGAGTTTGTGCGATCACCCGCAGAAAGATGCGCAGCACCATGCTCAGCACCGCTCCGTCGCGTTGCATGAAGTACCGCAACCTCTTGGGCACGGAGAGCACCCACTGGCGCACCGGCAGGCGGGGGAATACGTGATCGTTCAGGTGCGCTGCTGTCTCCACCATGCGCCGGGTGGTGCACGAGGGGCAGACTCCCCGGCCTTTGCAGGAGAAGGCTACAAAGTAGTCGTGCCCACAGTCGCCGCAGCGAGCGCGGGCAAAGCCATGGGCAAAGATGCCGCACTCAAGATACTTGGCAAACGCTTTGCGCACGAAGGGCTTGGGGGTGTGGTGGTCGCCCTGGCCGTCGAACTGACCCGCGCTGGCCAACTCTAGCCAGGTCTCGTAGTGCTCGGCTACCGTTTGGTAGAGCAGCGTGCGTTCGGGGTGGCGTGGGTTGTAGAGCTTGGGCTTGGAAGTGGCTGACATGAATACTGTACAACTGCACAGTATTCTGCGGCGATTGTTTGGGTACGCAAAGCACAAGGCCCGAACCGTCGCCAGTTCGGGCCTTGTCAGGGTAGCTTGGCTGCGGACTTACTTGCGCGCAGGCGGCACATCCGTGCAGCTGCCATGCGCCACTTCCGCCGCCATGCCAATGGATTCGCCAAGGGTTGGATGCGGGTGGATGGTCTTGCCGATGTCCACTGCGTCGGCACCCATCTCGATAGCCAGCGCGATCTCTCCGATCATGTCGCCCGCGTGGGTGCCGACCATGCCACCGCCCAAGATCTTGCCGTGGCCCCGGCCAGCATGGCCGTCTCCTGATCCTGCTTCGGGGCTGTCGTCGAACAGCAGCTTGGTGAAGCCTTCGTCGCGCCCGTTGGCAATGGCACGGCCGGAGGCGGCCCAGGGGAAGCGTGGCCGCAGAAGAAGATGAGGCGGGGCATGGCGCGCAGTATGCCCGGCGCCGCCCGGCTGGTTCTTCTTCTGGATGCGGTGTTCTCGGCGGGCCGCCAAGCTGCACTGGTTGGGCAAGAAAAGGCCGATGACCAAACCCCCGGTAGCATCTATGATCGAAGTGACCCGCACAGGCGCCGGCAGCGACTGCCCGGATCGTGATCCCATCAGCAGGTAACGCTCTGCAACATGGTGCGGATTGTGGTCGGTGGCGGTTACGCTGCGCCCATCAGGGGCCGAGGCGCGCCAAGCGCCTGCGGGATGATGTGCTCGCGCGTCAAATCGCTCTCGTGAAAGTGGTTGCCGCAGTACGCGCACACGTTGCGGTCGCGCGCGAAAAGCTTGCTGTTGGTGAGGCTCGGGCGCAGATCAAACGGGTTGATGCCCGGCACACCGCGCGTGCCGATGATGCTGTTGATGGTGATGACCGACTGCTGGCCGGTGACGGCGTTGTGCCCGCCGCGAAACACCGCCACCTGCTGGCCCGCCTCCCAGCGCACATCTTCTGACGCGTAGTGGATCACTGCCTGCTCCAGCGTGATCCACGATTGCGGCAAGCCCTGTGCCGACAGCTTGAGCACCTTCACAAAACGCCCCCTTGAAGCTGGAGCCGCCGATCATGGTGCCGTCCACATAGGTCGGGTTGATGCCCAGATGCTCGATCACCGGCATGGTCCACATGCTGGCGTTGACGCTGCAGGTGGCCAGGCCGTCGATGTCCTGCATGCTCAATCCCGCGTCCTGCACGGCCGCCTGCGCGGCGCGCACCAAGAGCGTCATGTCGTCCATGCCGGGCGCCTCGCCGCAGCCATAGGTGGCGGCGCCGGCGATGGCCACGCGCCCGCGCAGCGGGCGGTTCACGGCGGCGGCGTCAAAGAGGGATTGGGGAATGCGGCTCATGCGGCACCTCCTTGCGCCTGCACCGGGGTGAACAGCACCAGGCCGCGCCCGTCCTTCTGCGCCACATGGGCCTGCACACGCTGGCCGATGCGTACATCTTCGGGCGCCAGGCCCTCGACGCGGCTCATCATGCGCACGCCTTCATGAAGGTCGATCAGGGCCACGTTGTAGCTGCCGCCGGCGTCCGCCTTGCGCGCGATGGTGCTCGTGGAATAGACCGTGCCCAGGCCGCTGGGTCGCACCCAACGCAGACCGCCGGCGCCGCAATGCGGACACAGCTCGCGCGGGGTGAACACATGGTGTTGGCACTGCGGGCAGTGCTGTATGCAGAAGCGGCCGGCGTCCAGCTCGGCCTGGTAATGGGTTTGTGCGCTCAGGTGCATGGTCACGAATGGGGTTGATAAGCCTGTTGCACGCCAGCATGCCCGCAGCGGCGACCGGCTTCAATTCGGCAATTTGAAAGGGCGGCTTTTGCGCCCGGCCAGCCCTCGGGGAAACCCGGCTTTGGCAGGGGTCAACCCGGGCTTTCGCAATGGCGTAGAGGCGCCCGTCCGCGCCTCCATAGCATGCGCCGCTGGTAGCACCGCAAGCAACAACCCAAGGAGACAACATGCTGCGCCGCCCCTCCCCCCGCACCCTCGCCTGCCTGCTGGCCTGCGGCCTGACATGGAGCCTGGGCGCCCAGGCCCAGAAGATTTCGGACGACGTGGTGCGCATAGGCGTGCTGTCGGACATGTCGGGCCTGTACGCCGACACGGCGGGTCGCGGCTCGGTCGAGGCCGCCAAGCGGGCCCTGGAAGACTTTGGCGGCCAGGTATTGGGAAAGAAGGTGGAGATCGTCTGGGCCGACCACCAGAACAAGGCCGACGTGGGCGCCACCCATGCGCGCACCTGGTTCGACCGCGATGGCGTGGACCTGATCGTCAACCTGAACAACACCGCCGTCGCCATCGCCGTGAACAACCTGGCGCGCGAGAAAAACAAGCTGGTGATGAACACCGGCGGCGCCTCTGACATCCTGACCAACGAGCATTGCGCACCCACCGCCATTCACTACACATACGATAGCTATGCGCTGGCCAATGGTGCGGTGCGTGGCATGCTGGCGCAGGGAAAGAAGGAATGGTTCATCCTGGGCGTGGACTACGCCTTCGGCAAGGCCATGTCGGCCAACATCACCGAGTTCGTGCAGGCCGGCGGCGGCAAGGTGGTGGGCAGCAGCCACCACCCGCTGAACGCCAGCGACTTCTCGTCGTTCCTGCTGCAGGCCCAGGGCTCCAAGGCGCCGGTGATCGTGCTGGCCAACGCGACCTCGGACACCGTGAACACCATCAAGGCGGCGAACGAATTCGGCATCACCAAGGGCCAGACCATCGTGCCCAGCATCATGTTCATCAACGACATCCATGCGCTGGGCCTGAAGCACGGCCAGGGCATGGTGTTCACCACCGGCTTCTACTGGGACCGCAACGACGACACACGCGCCTGGGCGCGGCGTTTTTTCGGCAAGATGAAAAAATGCCCTCCATGGTGCATGCCGGCGACTATTCCGCCGTGACGCAATACCTGAAAGCGGTGCAGGCCGCCGGTAGCGACGATGCCCAGACCGTGGTCAGGCAGCTGCGCGCCATGCCGCTGAAGGACATGTTTGCGCAAAATGGCAAGCTGCGCGAGGATGGGCGCATGGTGCACGACATGTTCCTCGTCGAGGTGAAGAAGCCGGCCGAGTCCCAGTACCCCTGGGACTACTACAAGGTGCTGGCCACCATCCCCGGCGACCAGGCCTTCAAGCCCCTGTC
This sequence comes from Diaphorobacter limosus, assembly GCF_033100095.1. NCBI lineage: Bacteria > Pseudomonadati > Pseudomonadota > Betaproteobacteria > Burkholderiales > Comamonadaceae > Diaphorobacter > Diaphorobacter limosus. The sequence continues at coordinate 2,512,717 of NZ_CP136921.1, forward strand.
CAAGAGCACCTGCAAGTTCATCAAGCAAACTTGAGGGCTGACAGTCCAACTTTGGGGGGAACCCACCATGCAACGCCCATCGGCCGATCAGCTGGCCTACACCCAGCCCCAGCTCTATATCAACGGGCAATGGCTGGGCATTGATGGGCGCCAGGCCGAAGACGTGATCAACCCCGCCACCGGCGCGGTGCTGGCACGCCTGCCGCACGCCACGCCGGCCGACCTGGATGCCGCCCTGACCGCCGCGCAGCGGGCCTTTTGCGGCTGGCGCGCGGTAGCGCCGCTGGAGCGCTCGCGCATCCTTCGCGCCGCCGCTGCGTTGCTGCGCGAGCGCGCCGACGCCATCGCCCACGGCATGACGCTGGAGCAGGGCAAGCCGCTGCGCGAGGCGCGCCTGGAGCTGCTGGCCAGCGCCGACACCTTCGATTGGCATGCCGAAGAGGGCCGGCGCAACTACGGCCGCGTGGTACCGGGGCGCCACCTGCACCAGCGCATCACCGTGTTGCACGAGCCGGTGGGCGTGTGCGCGGCGTTCACGCCCTGGAACTTCCCGGCCATCACCCCCGCGCGCAAGATGGCCGGCGCCCTGGCCGCCGGCTGCACGCTGATCATCAAGCTGGCCGAGGAAACCCCGGCCACCGGCCTGGCCCTGGTGCGCGCGCTGCACGACGCGGGCCTGCCTGCGGGCGTGCTGAACGCCGTGTTCGGCGTGCCCGCCGAGGTGTCTACCTACCTGCTGGACAGCCCCATCGTCGCCAAGTTCTCCTTCACCGGCTCCACGGCCGTGGGCAAGCAGCTGGCGCAGCAGGCCGCCCGCAGCCTCAAGCGCGCCACCATGGAGCTGGGCGGCCACGCCCCGGCCATCGTCTGCGCCGACGCCGAGGTGGAGCGCGCCGCCGACATGCTCATCGCCGGCAAGTTCCGCAATGCCGGCCAGGTGTGCATCGCCCCCACACGCATCTATGTGCTGGAGCCGGTCTACGAGGCCTTCGTGCACGCCTTCCTGGAGCGCGCACGCCAGCTGACACCCGGCAACGGCCTGCTGGACGGCAGCAGCATGGGCCCGCTGGCCAACCCGCGCCGCGTGCAGGCCATGCGCAGCCTGATTGCCGACGCCCTGGAGCGCGGCGCACAGTTGCAATGCGGTGGCGATGCCATGGCCGGGCCGGGTTATTTCTGGCAACCCACGGTGCTCACCGACGTACCCGAGGACGCGCGCGTGATGAACGAAGAGCCCTTCGGCCCACTGGCGCTGATCAACCGCGCGCACAGCGTGGATGAAGCCCTGGAGCGCGCCAACCGTCTGCCCTATGGCCTGGCCGCCTACGCCTTCACCCACGACAGCGCCACGCGCATGCATCTGGCACGCGGTCTGCAGACCGGCATGCTGGGCATCAACAGCCTGCATGTCTCCATGCCCGAGGCGCCGTTTGGCGGCGTCAAGGAAAGCGGCTGGGGTTCGGAATGCGGCATCGAGGGGCTGCAGGAATATTGCAGCATCAAGCTGATCAGCGAGGATTGACGCGCCGACAATCCATTACTACAAATAAAGTAGCTGCTAGCGTTTGTCACACAAGCGCTAGCAGCTACTTTCAATCATATCCCTACCCCGTGGTGATCCCCGCCGTCTTGATCACCTTGGCCCATTTGGCGATCTCGGCGCGCAGAAAGTCGCGCATCTCCTGCTGCGTGCCGGGGGCCGTCTCGGCGCCGCCGTCCAGCAGTCGCTGGCGCACGGCCGGATCCTTGAAGGCAGTGTTGAAGTCGGCGTTGATCTTGTCCAGCACGGCCTGCGGTGTCTTGGCCGGGGCGAACAGCGCCGTCCAGGAATAAGCCTCGTAGTTGGGCAGGCCGGCCTCGGCGGCGGCCGGCACATCGGGCAGCATGGCCGAGCGCTTGCGGCTGGCCACGGCCAGCACCTTGACGCGGCCGCTCTTGATGTGCGGCAGCGCCGTGGGCGCGTCACTGAACATGATCTGCACCTGGCCGCCCAGCAGGTCGTTCATGGCCGGGGCGCTGCCCTTGTAGGGCACATGTTGCAGTTTGGTACCCGCCTCCATGTTGAACAGCTCGCCCGCCAGGTGCGTGCCGCCGCCGTTGCCCGATGAGGCGTAGCTGAGGTTGCTGCCAGGCTTCTTCGCCAGGGCGATCAGCTCCTGCAGGGTATTGGCCGGTACCGAGGGGTGCACCACGACGAACACCGGGAACATGGCGCCGAAGCTGACGGGGGCGAAGTCCTTTTCGATGTCATACGGCAGGTTGCCCATCAGCGTGGGGTTGACCGAATGGTGGATGGCTCCCATGAACAGGGTGTAGCCGTCCGGTGCCTCGCGCGCCGCGGCCTGGGCGCCGACCACGCCGCCGGCGCCGGCACGGTTGTCGATCACCGTGGGGGTCTTCCAGATCTCGGACAGCTTCAGGCTGGCGGCGCGGGCCGTGGTGTCCACCGGGCCGCCGGGCGGGAAGGGCACGATGAAGCGCACCGGCTTGGTGGGCCAGGCGTCATTCGCCAGGGCGGCGAAGGGTTGTGTGGCGGCGGCCAGCAGGCCGGCGGCAACGAGTTGGCGGCGGGTGATGGGGTGCATGGTCATATGGGTCTCCGAGGTATGAACAGCGTCATCCCCGCGCAGGCGGGGATCCATGCCCGTGACGAGGCGTTCCTGGATTCCCGCCTGCGCGGGAATGACGGGGTAGACGCTAAAGGGTGGCGGCCTGCTCTTGCAACTGGCGCTTGAGCACCTTGCCGTTGGTACTGGTGGGCAGCTCGGCCACGGTCACGATGTGGCTGGGCAGCTTGTAGGGCGCCAGCTGCTCGCGCAGCCGGGCGCGGGCGGCGGTCTCGTCAAAACTGGCGCCGGGGCTGAGCTCGATGAAGGCGATGATCTCCTCGTTGCCGTCCTTCTCCGCCCGGCCGACGACGGCGCTGCGCTGCACGCCGGGCAGCTGGTTCAGCGCCAGCTCGACCTCGGCCGGATAGACGTTGAAGCCCGAGCGGATGATCATCTCCTTCAGGCGCCCGACGACGAACAGCGCGCCATCGGCATGCAGCTCGCCCAGGTCGCCGCTGGCGTACCAGCCGCCCGCCTTCATCACCGCGGCGGTGGCGGCCGGGTCACGAAAGTAGCCGCGCATCAGGCCGCGCCCGCGTATCCACAGCTCGCCGCGCTCGCCCGTTGGTAGCGCCTGGCCCGTGGCCGGGTCGGTGACCTGCACCTCGGCATCCTCGACCACATAGCCCACGCTGGTGTCAGAGCGCTGCTCGCCCATGCGCGTCAGATGCACCGAGCCGGCGTATTCCGACAGGCCGTAGCCATGGTGCAGCGCCTGGCCGAAGGTGGCTTCGACGCGGTGTTTCAGCGTCAGATCCAGCGGCCCGGCGCCGGTGTAGACGTAGCGCAGCGCCGGCGCCTCGGGGTGCTCCATGCCCTGCTCGTGCAAGTACCCCAGCAGGCGCGAGAACAGCGCCGGCGGGCCCTGCAGCTGCGTCACGCCGTGGTGCGCCAGCGCGTCCAGCAGCTCGGCCGGGTCGAACTGCGGGCGCAGCACCAGCTGCGCGCCGGCCCAGAGCGAGGCCAGCAGCACCGTGGCCAGGCCGAAGATATGCGTCATGGGCACGAAGGCGTAGCTGCGGTCCCGCGGGCCCAGCGCGCGCGATTGCGCCGAGATGCGGGCGAAGTGGATCAAGCCCTCATGCGTGACCATCACGCCCTTCGGATCCCCGGTGGTGCCCGAGGTGAAGATCAGCGCCGCCACGTCGTCCTGTAGCGGCGGCGGCTCCACCGTGGCCTGCTCGCGCACGGCGGCGTGCTGCATGCCGGGTAACACGCTGGCCACGCCCGCATGGCGGCGCGCATGCCCGGCGGCGGCGCGCGAGCCGCTGGCCGTGAAGTACAGCAGGCGCGCATCGGCCTTGGCGGCAAAGGCATCGACCTCGCCCGGCGCCATGCGCGCATTCACGCCGCAGGACCAGGCGCCGACGCGGCTCGCGGCCAGGATCAGCGCGGCATGCTCGGGGCAGTTCTCGGCCACCACCAGCACGCGGTCGCCGGCGCGCACGCCGAGCTGGCGCAGCTCGGCCTCGGCCGCGTCGGTCAGCGCGCCCAGGTCGGCAAAGCTCAGGCTGCGGCCATCCGGCAGGTGTATGAAGGGCCGATCGGGCGCCTGAGCCAGCCAGCGATCCAGCAGTTGATGAATGCGCGCTGCCATGTCAATCGACGGTGATGCCCTGCGTCACCGTGGCCCACATGGCGCGCTCCTTGGCGGCGCGCTCGGCCAGCTTGTGCGCATCGCCCGTCCACTCGTCGTAGCCCAGTTCCTTGTAGCGCTTATTCAGCTCGGGTTGCTGCAGCGCGGCATTGACGGCCTTGTTGAGCTTGGCCACCAGCTCGGGCGACATGCCCTTGGGGCCATAGACGCCGTACCAACCACCCACGTCGAAGCCCTTGAGGCCGTCGATGCCCGACTCGGCGAACGTGGGCACGTCCGGCAGCGAGGCATTGCGCTGCGGCGAGGTGACGGCAATGGCGCGCACCTTGCCGCTGTGGATGTAGGCGCTGGCGGTGCTGATGATGTCCAGCATCATGTTGAGCTGCCCGCCGATCACGTCCGTCATCGCCGGGGCGTTGCCCTTGTAGGGGATGTGGTTCATCTCGATGCCGCTGCGCTTGGCGAACAGCAGCGCGCCCAGATGGTTGGAGCCGCCCACACCGGCCGAGCCGTAGGCCAGCTTGCCCGGATTGGACTTGGCGGTGGCCACCAACTCGCGCACGCTCTTGTAGGGCTCGTTGTTGTTCACCACCAGCACGTTGTAGTAGCTCAGGATGGGCGCCACGGGCGTCAGGTCCTTGGCCGGATCGAACGGCATCTTGCTCATCACGTTGGGGCTGATGGTGATGGTGGGGCTGGCGGCGTACCACAGCGTCAGGCCATCGGGCTTGGCGCGCACCACCTCGGATCCGGCAATGGTGGCGTTGGCGCCGGTCTTGTTCTCCACGATGACGGACTGGCCCAGTTCCTTGCCCAGCAGGGGCGCAAACAGGCGCGCGGCCTGATCCACCGGGCCGCCCGCGGCATAGCCGACGATGAGGCGCACGGGCTGGCCGTCCTGGGCAGCGGCCGGCGTACTGGCGAGGGCCAGGGGCGCCAGGGCCAGTGCGGCGATGGCGAGGCGGCGGCAAGATGGCATGGTGTGTCTCCTATAGGTATGGAATGGAATGCGGCGATGGTGGCCCGCAAGCCGCGCCGTGGGAATCTGCTTTTGCCAAAGCCGGGGTTTACCCGTTGGCAGGCGTCACACCCGCTCGAACACCGCGGCGATGCCCTGGCCGCCGCCGATGCACATGGTCTCCAGGCCGTAGCGGCCCTTGCGGCGCTGCAGCTCGTGCAGCAGCGTGGCCAGGATGCGCACGCCGGTGGCGCCGATGGGGTGGCCCAGGGAGATGCCCGAGCCGTTGACGTTGAGCTTGTGTGCGATGGCGTCCTGGTCCTGCCAGCCCCAGCCCTTGAGCACGGCCAGCACCTGGCAGGCGAAGGCCTCGTTGAGTTCGACCAGGTCCATGTCGTCGATCTTCAGGTTCAGCCGCGCCAGCAGTTTCTGCACCGCCGGCACCGGGCCTATGCCCATGTGGGATGGCTCGCAACCGGCCGCTGCCCAGCCAACCAGGGTGGCCATGGGGGTCAGGCCCAGCTCGGCCAGCTTGTCCTCGGCGACGATCAGGCAGGCGGCGCTGGCATCGTTTTGCTGGCTGGCGTTGCCGGCCGTCACCGTGCCGTTCGGCATCAACGCGCGCAGCTTGCCCAGGCTCTCAGGCGTGGCGTCGGCGCGGAAACCCTCGTCCTGGCTGAACAGGATGGGATCGCCCTTGCGCTGCGGCACCTGCACCGGGACGATTTCGTCGGCAAAGCGCCCCGCCGCCCAGGCGGCGGCCGCCTTCTGGTGGCTGCACAGCGCAAAGGCGTCGGCCTGCTCGCGCGTGATCTGGTAGTCACGCGCCAGGTTCTCGGCCGTCTCTATCATCCCGGAGATCTTGCCGAAGCGCTCCACGGGCTGCGAGCGCTCGCGCCCGCGGTCCAGCCGGTCGTAGAAGCGCACGTTGCCCGAGCGTGCGCCCCAGCGCATGTCGGTGCTGTAGTACTCGATGTTGCTCATGCTCTCCACGCCGCCGGCAATCACCACGTCGGCGGCGCCGCTCTGCACCATCATGGCCGCCGTGACGATGGCCTGCAGGCCGCCGCCGCAGCGCCTGTCGAGCTGCATGCCGGGAACGCTGACGGGCAGCCCCGCCTGCAGCGCGGCCCAGCGGCCGACGCAGGGCGTCTCACTGCTGGCGTAGGACTGGGCAAACACCACATCGTCGATGCGCGTGGGGTCTATGCCGCTTTTTTGCACCACGGCGCGCACCGTGGTGGCGGCCAGCTCCTCGACAGACACCGGGCGCAGGCTGCCGCCAAAGGTGCCGACGGGGGTGCGAAGGGGGGTGACGATGGCGGCTCGGCGCATGGTGTTTCTCCTTGGGATTTGAATGAAATAGGCCGCTAGCGCTTATCCCACAAGCGCAAACAGCTATCTTTTTTAAAGCACTGCGCCGCAGCGGCGCAGCAGTTCATGGGCCTGGCGTTCCAGGCTCTCGCGATGTTCGGGTGCGGCGATGGCTATCAGCCGGCGCACGCGGCGCGACAGCGGCTGGCCGCGCAGGTCGGCCACGCCATGCTCGGTGACGATGAGGCCGGCATCGCTGCGCGGCGTGCTCACCGGGCCCGAGAGCTGCGCGACGATGCGGCTCGCGCCCTTGGCCGTGGCCGGCAGCGCGACGATGGGCAGGCCGCCACGGCTCCTGGCCGCGCCGCGCAAAAAATCCACCGCGCCGCCCACGGCACCCACATAGCAGCCGGCCGCCACCTCGGCGTTGATCTGGCCGGTCAGGTCCACCTCGATGGCGGCGTTGATGGCGGCCAGTTTGTGGCTCTTCGCCAGCACCACGGGGTCGTGCGTGTAGTCGGTGGCGCGCAGCTCCAGCTGCGGATTGCACTCGGCCCAGCGGCGCAGGATGTCGCTGCCCATCAGGATGCCGCCCACGCCCACGCCCCGGTCGATGCTTTTCTGGGCGTTGGTCAGCACGCCCGCCTGGGCCAGCTGGGCAATGCCGTCCGTCACCGCGCCCGTGTGCAGACCCAGATCACGGTGGCCGTGCAACGCGGCCAGCACGGCTTCGGGCAGGTTGCCCACGCCCAGCTGCAGCGTGGCGCCGTCTTCGATCAGGCCGGCGATGTGGCGCGCGATCTGCTGCTCGGTGGCGCCTATGGCGCCGCGCGGCTGATCCAGCGGCAGATGCTCGGCGTCCACCAGCAGGGCGAAGTCGCCGGCCTGCAAATACGGGCCGCCATGCGTCCAGGGGATGGCGGGATTCACCTCGGCTATCACCACGCGCGCCTTGGCGAGCACGGCGGGCAGGTATTCGCGCACCAGGCCCAGGCTGTGCCGGCCCTCGGCGTCGGGCTTTGATACCTGCAGCAGCAGCACGTCGGCCGGCAGCACGCCACCCTGTATCAGGCCCGGCAGATGCGAGTAGTGGCTGGGCAGGATGTCGAGCCTGCCCGCGTCGGCCAGCTGGCGGTGCGCGCCACCGGCGGCGTAGCCGAAGAAGTCGAGCACGTCGGCCTGCTCGGGCCGGAGCGTGTCGGACGCGGCCATGCCCACGAATACGCCGAGGCGCCCGCCCTGCGCAATGGCGTGCCGGTGTTCGACCAGCGCGCGCGTCAGCGTCAGGGGCTCGGCCGTGGCCTGGCCCCACCACAGCGTGTCACCGGGGCGGATCAGCTGCTGCAGGTGCCGGGCCAGGTCTGCGCTCATGGTGCGCGATCCCAATCGAAGCGCAGCGGTTCTTTCGCCTTGAAACGGCGTATCGCTTCCTGGTGGTAGGGCGAGCCGCGGCACATGGACTGGGCGTAGGCCTCCATCTCGGCCAGGGTGCGCGCGTCGCTCTCGAACGACTGGTTCATGATGGTCTTGGCCATGCCGATGGCGGCGGTGGAGGCATCGCCAAAGCGCTTGGCCAGCGCCTGCGCGGCCACGGTGAGGGCGGCGCCATCATCCACGATGTCGAACACCATGCCGAGCTGTTTTGCCTCCTCTGCCTCCACCGTGCGCGCGGTGAAGACCAGCTCCTTGGCCTTTTGCAGGCCCACGATGCGCGGCAGCTGGTGCAGCATGCCCAGATCCGGTACCAGGCCGATGCGGCCGAACACCGCACAAAACTTGGCGCGGCGCGTGGCCAGCACGAAGTCGGCCGCCAGCGCCAGGCTCAGGCCGGCGCCGAAGGCCGGGCCATCGACGGCGGCGATGACCGGCTTTTCCATGTTCACCAGCTCGGGCAGCCACTGGTGCAGCTCGCGCATATTGTTCCGAAAGACCAGGCCGGTGCGCGTGCTGTCGAGCATGCCGGAGATGTCGCCGCCCGAGCAGAAGGCGCCGCCCGCGCCGGTGAGGATCACGGCGTAGACCTGCGGGTCGTCGCGCATCTGCGTGACGGCCGCGGCCAGGGCCGGGCGCATGTCCTTGCTGAGCGCGTTGCGCGCCTCGGGGCGGTTCAGGGTGATGGTGCCTATGCCGTCGGCTATGGCGGTCAATACGGGGGGTGTGCTCATCGAGTCTCCTGGTTGTTACTCCCTCTCCCCCCGAGGGGGGGGAGAGGGCGGGGGTGAGGGGGTGTTGAGTCCAGCGCCCATTTTTGTCGCCCTCACCCCTGCCCTCTCCCGCTCGCGGGAGAGGGAGTGAATTCAAGCCAGCTCGGCGAAGCCGTGGCTCAACACCACCTTGTCGCGTTCCGCGACGCGGGCGCGCAGCTGGTACTGCTTGCCATCGCCCGGCACGCGCCAGATTTCGGTGATGAGGGTCTCGCCCGGATAGACCGGCGCGGCAAAGCGGATGTCCAGCGCCCTCAAACGTGCCGGCTCAAAGCCCGCGCACTGGCGCAGCAGCGCCCAGGCCACCAGGCCGTAGCTGGCCAGGCCGTGCAATATGGGGCGCTCGAAGCCGGCCTTGGCGGCCACCGCCGGCTCGGCGTGCAGCGGGTTGTAGTCGCCCATCAGGCGGTACAAGAGCGCCGCCTCGGGGCGTATGACCTGCGTGTCGGTGAAGTCGGGCGCGCGATCCTCGGGCGTGTGCTTGAGCGGTGGCAGCGGCTCGTCGCTCGCCTGCCCCGCGCGCTGGCTATAGCCGCCGTCGCCGCGCAGAAATGTCACCTGCTGCATGGTGGCCAGCAGCGCGCCTGCGGCGGTTTCCACACGGCGCTCGGTGATCATGATGGCGCCCTTGCCCTCGCCCTTGTCGGTCAGGTGGGTGACGCGGCTCTTGCCGACCACCTCGCAGTCGGCCGGCAGCGGCTGGTGCCAGCGCACGCGCTGCTCGCCGTGCAAGAGCTTGACCCAGTCAATGCCCGTGTCGCTCTCGCGCGCCCAGAAGCCGGGGTAGCCCAGCACCACGGCCAGCGTGGGCAGGGCGCGCAGGCCGCCTTCCATGCCCTCGTAGACGAAGGGCAGGGCGGCGGCATCGAGCGGGTCGTTGCCCAGCCCCAGGCTGAGCGCGTACAGCATGCTGTCGCGCGCCTGGTAGTGCTGGTGCACGGGGGCGAACGGGCGGTTTTTCAGATGGTGGTAGTCGATGGCCATGCGCGCGCCCTCAGACTGGATCCCAGGAGAACACGTCGCCGGAACGCTCCATCGGCACGAAGGATCGGGTCAGAGCCGGCATGCCATGCTCGGCGATGCTCTCCGCCGTCCAGCCCTCGCTGCGGTGCACCGAGCGCACGGGGCGCGGCTGGCTCATCAAAAAGATCTCGTTGTTGCGCACGGCGAACACCTGGGCGTTCACGTCCTTGGCCGCATCCGACAGCAGGTAGACCGCCAGCGGCGCGATCTTGTTGGGCGTCATCTGCTGGATCTTGGCCACGCGCGCCTGCTGCTCGGGCGTGTCGGTGGGGATGGAGCCGATCATGCGGCTCCAGGCAAAGGGCGCGATGCAGTTGGAGCGCACGTTGAACTTGGCCATGTCCAGCGCAATGCTCTTGGACAGCGCCACCAGTGCCAGCTTGGCCGCGCTGTAGTTGGCCTGGCCGAAGTTGCCGATCAGGCCCGAGGTGGAGGTCATGTGCACGAAGGTGCCGCTCTCCTGCTCCTTGAAATGGTTGGCCGCAGCGCGGCTCATGTAGTAGCTGCCGTACAGGTGCACCTTGAGCACCGCGTCCCACTCGTCCAGGCTCATCTTGTGGAAGAAGCGGTCGCGCAGGATGCCGGCGTTGTTCACCACGCCGTCGATGCGGCCAAAGCTGTCGAGCGCGCATTGCACGATGCGCCCGGCGGCCACGGCCTCGGCCACGCTGTCGGTATTGGCCACGGCCTGGCCACCGGCGGCCTTGATTTCTTCCACCACCTTCTGCGCCGGGCCGGCGTCCTGGCCCTCGCCGCTGGTGGAGGTGCCAATGTCGTTGACCACCACCTTGGCCCCCGCCGCGGCCAGCGCCAGCGCCATGTCGCGCCCAATGCCGCCGCCAGCGCCCGTGACCACCACCACCTTGTCCTGCACCATCTTTTGCGCCATGTCCGTCATCCTTGCGTTGTAAGTAGATCAATGGGCGCCAAGCATGCCGGCAAAGCCGCGCCGGCGCCATTCGGCAATGGCTAGGTCGGGCTTTGGCTGCATGAAAGCAGGCCCTGGCCTTCATGAGCGCGGAAGGGCCGCTTTCACAAACGCGGATTGCGCGCCGGCGCGGCAGCGGCGAGCATCGGGCCCATTGCCATCCAGGCACCCGGAGAAACCCCGCATGAGCCATCCGTTCCTATTCGCCCTCACCCGCCGCAGCCTGTGCGCCGGTGCCGCGCTGGGCTGGGCCCTGAGCGCCACGCCCTCTGCCCTCGCCCAGGCCGCCTATCCGGGCCACCCCATCGTGATGGTCGTACCCCAGGCCGCTGGCGGCACCAACGACATCGTGGGTCGCGTGGTGGCGCAGAAGCTGGCCGAAAAGCTGGGTGGCAGCGCCGTGGTGGAGAACAAGCCGGGCGCGGGCGGCAACATCGGCACCCAGGCCGTGGCCAGGGCGCCCAAGGACGGCTACACCCTGCTGATGACCATCAGCAGCAGCCAGGCCATCAACCCGGCGCTGTACAAAGCACCGGGCTTCGACCCCGTGGCCGACTTCCAGCCCATCAGCCTGATAGGCGCCGTGCCCAACGTGCTGCTGGCCCACCCCTCGTTTCCCGCCAAGACCGTGCCCGAGCTGCTGGCCCTGGCCAAGTCCCAGCCCGGCAAGCTGCAATACGCCTCGGCCGGCAATGGCACGCTGAACCACCTGCTGGGCGAAATGCTGAACCAGATGGCCGGCATAGAGCTGCAGCATGTGCCCTACAAGGGCGTGGCGCCGGCACTCAACGACGTGCTGGGCGGGCAGCTGCCGCTGCTGTTTGGCAGCCTGCCGTCCACGCTGTCGCACATCAAGGCCGGCCGGCTGCGCGCGCTGGCCGTGAGCAGCCCCCAGCGCTCGCCCGTGCTGTCCGACGTGCCAGCCCTGGCCGAGTTCGTGCCCGGCTACAGCGGCACGCTGTGGATTGGCCTGTTTGCGCCTGCAGGCGTGTCCAAGGACATCGTCGCGCGCCTGCAGGACGGCATGCGCCAGGCCATGGCCGACAAGGACATGCGCGACAAGCTCGAAGCCCAGGGCGTGGAACTGGCAGGCACCCCAGCCAAGCCCGTGACGCCGGACGAGTTTGCCGCCCTGCTCAAGCAGGACATTGCCAAATGGGCGCAGATCGTCAAGGCCTCCGGCGCCACCATCAACTGACCAGGCGAAACATGACCCACACCACCATAGACCCCGCCGCCCTCGCCCACCTGCAGACCTGGCATGGCAAGAGCGAAACCCTGAGCGACAGCTTCACCGCCATGCCCGTGGCGGCCCTGTCGGCCACGCTGGACCGGGACGACCCCGAACCGGCCCTGGGCACAGCCGTGCCGCCGCTGTGGCATTGGCTGTACTTCCTGCCCCATGCGCGCGCCAGCGAGATCGGGCCCGATGGCCATCCGAAGCGCGGCGGTTTTCTGCCGCCCGTGCCGCTGCCGCGGCGCATGTGGGCCGGTGGACGCCTGTCCTGGGAGCCGGCCAACCCGCTGTGCGTGGGCCAGCAGGTGCAGCGCCGCTCGACCATACAGTCCGTCTCGCACAAGGCCGGGCGTTCCGGCGAGCTGCTGTTCGTGCTGGTGGAGCATAAGTATCTCAACGCCCATGGCCTGGCGCTGACAGAGGAGCACGACATCGTCTATCGCAGTGCGGCCCAGCCGGGTGAGGCGGCGCCCGCGCCGCAAAAGCCGCCGTTGGCCGGCCAGGCTGCCTGGTCGCGCACCATCGTGCCCGATGACGTGCTGCTGTTTCGCTACTCGGCCCTGACCTTCAACGGCCACCGTATCCACTACGACCGCAAGTACGTCACCGAGGTCGAGGGCTACCCCGGCCTGATCGTGCACGGCCCGCTGATTGCCACGCTGCTGCTGGACCTGCTGCGCCGCCAGCTGCCCGATGCCCAGGTGGCGCGCTTTGAATTTCGCGCCGTGCGGCCGACCTTCGACCTGCAGCCCTTCAGCGTACACGGCAAGCCCTCGGCCGACGGCAAGACCGTGGAGCTGTGGGCCCAGGATCACGAGGGCTGGCTGACCATGCAGGGCCAGGCCACGCTGGCCTGAAACACTATTGAATCAATAGCTATTTGCGCTTGATGGACGGGCGCTAGAGGCCAAAACCATAGAAAGACCACCATGATCCAACACACCGGCTCCAACAACCACCACGAGATCCGCGACGCGATCCGCGCGCTGTGCGCCGAGTTCCCCGACGAGTACTTCCGCAAGGTGGACGAGAGCAGGGCCTACCCGGCCGAGTTCGTCGATGCGCTCACCAAGGCCGGCTGGATGGCGGCGCTGATCCCGCACGAATACGGCGGCTCCGGCCTGGGGCTGACCGAGGCCAGCGTGATCATGGAGGAGATCAACCGCTGTGGCGGCAACTCGGGCGCCTGCCACGGCCAGATGTACAACATGGGCACGCTGCTGCGCCATGGTTCGACGGCGCAGAAGGAAAAGTACCTGCCGAAGATTGCATCCGGCGAATGGCGCCTGCAATCGATGGGCGTGACCGAGCCCAGCACCGGCACCGACACCACCAAGATCAAGACCACGGCGGTGAAAAAAGACGGCCGCTACGTCATCAACGGGCAAAAGGTCTGGATCAGCCGCATCCAGCACAGCGACTGGATGATTCTGCTGGCGCGCACCACGCCGCTGGCCGAGGTGACGAAGAAGAGCGAGGGCATGTCGATCTTCATGGTGGATCTGCGCGAAGCCGAGAAGAGCGGCATGACGGTGCGCCCGATTCTCAACATGGTCAACCACGAGACCAACGAGCTGTTCTTCGAAAACCTGGAGATCCCCGAGGAGAACCTGATCGGCCAGGAGGGCAAGGGCTTCAAGTACATCCTGGACGGCCTGAACGCCGAGCGCACGCTGATCGCCGCCGAGTGCATTGGCGACGGCTACTGGTTCCTGGATCGCGTGACCAACTATGTGCGCGACCGCCAGGTGTTTGGCCGCCCGATCGGCCAGAACCAGGGCGTGCAGTTCCCGATCGCCGACGCCTTCATCGAGGTCGAGGCCGCGAATCTGATGCGCTGGAAGGCCTGCGAGCTGTTCGACAAGCATGAACCCATGGGCGCACAGGCCAACATGGCGAAGTACCTGGCGGCCAAGGCCAGCTGGGAGGCGGCCAACGCCTGCCTGCAGTTCCACGGTGGCTTCGGCTTTGCCTGCGAATACGACGTGGAGCGCAAGTTCCGCGAGACGCGGCTGTACCAGGTGGCGCCGATCTCCACCAACCTGATCTATTCCTACGTGGCCGAGCACATCCTGGGCCTGCCGCGATCGTTCTGACGGCTTTCACTCCCTCTCCCGCTGGCGGGAGAGGGAGAAACAGCCCGCCCTGTTTTGATATTGCACGGGAGCCCTTCATGACCCGCCCCCTCGACGGCATCACCGTCATCTCCCTCGAACACGCCGTCGCCGCGCCCTTTGCCACGCGCCAGCTCGCCGACCTGGGCGCGCGCGTGATCAAGGTCGAGCGCCCCGGCAGCGGCGACTTCGCGCGCGGCTACGACCAGCGTGTGCACGGCCAGTCGTCGCACTTCACCTGGCTCAACCGCAACAAGGAAAGCCTGGCGCTGGACGTGAAACAACCCCAGGCAAAAGAGGCGCTGTTGCAGCTATTGAAGACGGCCGACGTGCTGGTGCAGAACCTGGCGCCCGGCGCCGCGGCGCGCATGGGGCTGTCCTACGAGGCCCTGAAAGAACACAACCCGAAGCTGATCGTCTGCGACATCAGCGGCTATGGCGCCGACGGCCCGTACCGCGACAAGAAGGCCTACGACCTGCTGATCCAGAGCGAGGCGGGCTTCCTGTCCGTCACCGGCACGCCGGATACGCCAGCCAAGTCCGGCATCTCGGTGGCCGACATCGCCGCCGGCATGTACGCCTACAGCAACATCCTCTCGGCCCTGCTGCTGCGCGGCAAGACGGGGGAGGGCAGCCAGATCGACGTCTCCATGCTGGAAGCCATGGGCGAGTGGATGGGCTACCCGCTGTACTACGCGTTTGAAGGCGCGCCGCCGCCGCCGCGCACCGGCGCATCGCACGCCAGCATCTACCCTTATGGGCCGTTCAAGGCCGGAGACGGTGGCACGGTGATGCTGGGCCTGCAGAACGAGCGCGAATGGCAGGCGTTCTGCGACGGCGTCCTCCAACGCCCCGAGGTCGCAGCCGACCCACGCTTCTGCTCCAACGCCCTGCGCAACCAGCACCGCGCCGAGCTGCAGGCACTGATCCTGGAAACCTTTGCGCCGCTCACCGCCGCCCAGGTGGTGGAGCGCCTGGACGCCGCGTCAATAGCCAACGCCCGCGTGAACGACATGGCGGATCTGTGGGCGCACCCGCAGCTCAAAGCGCGCGGGCGCTGGCGCAGCGTGGGCACGCCCGCCGGCGCGGTGCCGGCCCTGTTGCCGCCGGGCGTGAACAGCGCCTTCGACTACCGCATGGAGGCCGTGCCCGCCGTGGGCCAGCACAACGCCGCCATCCTGGCCGAGCTGGGATGGTCGGCGGAGCAGATCGACGCGCTGCAGGCTCCGCAGGCGATTTGACCGATGAACACCGTAGCCGGCCCTCACCCCTACCCTCTCCCAGAGGGAGAGGGAGTGAAAGCCACAGCCAAGCTATCGCCCTCGCCCCTCTGGGGAGAGGGAGGGGTGAGGGGCCACTCGCACAAGGCAACCATTTTCAAAAAGATAGCTACCGGCGCTTGACCCGCCTGTCCTGGAGTCCAAAATGAAGCAAAAAACCCAAGCCACCATCCACCCCCTGGCCCAGTTCGCCGCCACCTTGCAGTGGAGCGACGTACCCGAGCCCGTACAGCGCCGCGCCGAAGACCTGTGGGTCGATTGGTTCGGCTCGGTGCTCGCCGGCTGCAAGGCGCGTCCCGTCGCCAGCATCACGCGCTTTGCGCTGTCGCAAGGCCCGGCACAAGGCCCCAGCGAGGTCATCGCCCATGGCGCCACCAGCTCGCCCATGATGGCCGCCCTGGCCAATGCCGCCGCCAGCCACTTTGCCGAGCAGGACGACGTGCACAACGGCTCGGTGTTCCACCCGGCGGCGGTGGTCTTCCCGCCAGCGTTGGCCGTGGCGCAAAGCATTGGCGCCAGCGGCGCTGAGCTGATGGCCGCCTGCGTGGCGGGCTACGAGGTCGGCATACGCGTGGGCGAGTTCCTGGGCCGCAGTCATTACAAAATCTTCCACACCACGGCCACGGCCGGCACGCTGGCGGCGGCGGCCGCCGTGGGGCGGCTGCTCAAACTGACGCCGGCGCAGATGCAGCACGCCTTTGGCTCGGCCGGCACGCAGTCGGCAGGCCTGTGGGAGTTCTTGCGCACCGCCGCCGACAGCAAGCAGCTGCACACGGCGCACGCCGCCAGCGCGGGGCTGATGGCGGCCTACCTGGCCCAGGACGGCTTTACCGGCGCGCAGGACATCTTCACCGGGCCGCAAGGCCTGGCCGCCGGCATGTCCACGGATGCCAATCCCGCCAAGCTCACCGACGGCCTGGGCCAGCGCTGGGCCACGGCGGAGACCAGCTTCAAGTGGCATGCCTCCTGCCGCCACACTCACCCCGCGGCCGACGCGCTGTTGCAGGTGATGCGCCAGCATGGCCTGCAAACCGCTGATATCGCCCAGGTCACCTGCCATGTGCACCAGGGCGCCATCGACGTGCTGGGCCCGGTGGTCTCGCCGGCCACGGTGCACCAGAGCAAATTCTCGATGGGCACGGTGCTGGCGCTGGCCGCGCGCTTTGGCCATGCGGGCCTGAGCGAATTCGATGCCGACTACCTGGCCCCCGCTACCGTGGCCCTGCGCGACAAGGTGAGCATGGTGCTGGACGCGGAGGTGGACGCCGCCTACCCGCAGCGCTGGATAGGCAAGGTCACGGTCGCCACCACCGATGGGCGCGCACTGCACGGCCGCGTGGACGAACCCAAGGGCGACCCCGGCAACACGCTCTCGCGCGGCGAGATCACCGCCAAGGCGCTGCGCCTGGCGGCCTATGGCGGCGCGGTGAGCGCGGCCCAGGCCGAGGCCGCCGTCGCCTCTCTGTGGCAGGTGGCGCAATGGCCGCGCGTGGGCCAGCTACTGCCCACGGACGCATGACGCTTACAGTGGTGCCATTTCTCACATCCACAACATCGGAGACAAAGCCATGAAGACGTTTACCTTCTCGCCCAGCCGCATCGCCGCCCTGCTGGCCCTGGGCCTGGCCACCACGGCCCAGGCCGCCTGGCCCGACAAGCCCGTCACCCTGGTCGTGCCCTACAGCGCCGGCGGCCCCACCGACGTGGTGGCGCGCGTGCTGGCCGTGCCCATGGGCCAGTCGCTGGGCCAGACGGTGGTGGTGGAGAACACCGTGGGCGCGGGCGGCACCATCGCGCCGGCGCGCGTGGCCAAGGCCAGGAACGACGGCTACACCATCCTCATTCACCACATGGGCATGGCCACGGCCCCGGCGCTGTACAAGAAGCTGCCCTACAACCCGCTGACCGACTTTGAGTACATAGGCCAGGTGCTGGATGTGCCGATGACCCTGCTGTCGCGCAAGGACTTTCCGGCCAACAACTTCTCCGAGCTGCTGGAGTATGTGAAGAAGAACCAGGACAAGGTGAGCCTGGCCAACGCCGGCATAGGTGCCGTGTCGCAGCTGTGCGGCATGCTGTTCATGGACCGTATCGGCGTCAAGCTGACCACCGTGCCCTACAAGGGCGCCGGCCCGGCCATGAACGACCTGATGGGCGGCCAGGTCGATCTGCTGTGCGACCAGACCACGCAGACCGCGCCCGTGATTGCGGACGGCAAGCGCGCCAAGGTGTTCGGCGTGACCACGGCGCAGCGCCTGGCGTCCATGCCCAATATCCCCACGCTGGACGAGCAGGGCCTGAAGGGCTTCGACCTCAAGGTGTGGCACGGCATGTACGCACCCAAGGGCACGCCCAAGGAGGTCATCGACCAGCTGAACAAGGCGCTGAACATGGCGCTGAAGGACGACAACGTCAGGAAGCGCATCGCCGAGCTCAGCTCCGACCTGGTCTCGCCCGACAAGGCCACGCCCGAGAGCCTGCGCAAGCAGCTGGAGAGCGAGACGGCGCGCTGGGCCAAGGTCATCAAGGCGGCCGGCGTGTCGGCCGAGCAATGAGGCAGGCCGCCATGTCGAACCCGGTGGCCCAGGCCTGCTCCTTTTTGTTCGTGCCCGCCACGCATCCCGAGCGTTTTCAGAAGGCCCTGGCCAGCGGCGCCGACATGGCGATCGCCGACTGGGAGGACGCCGTGGCACCGGCCGACAAGGCCGGCGCCCGCGCCGCCCTGCTGCAGGCCGCGGCCGCAATGGATGCCGCACAGCGCGCGCGCCTGCTGGTGCGCATCAACGCCGAGGGCACGCCCTGGTTTGCCGACGACCTGCAGGCGCTGGCCACGTTGGCGGCCCAGGGCTACGCCGGCGCCGTGGTGCCCAAGGCCGAGAGCGCGGCCACGCTGCAGGCCGTGGCCCAAGCGGCGGGCGCGCGGGGCGCGCTGCTGCCGCTGGTCGAAAGCGTGGCCGGCCTGCATGCCGTGGACACGCTGGCCACGGCGCCGCAGGTGGCGCGCCTGGCCTTTGGCCACCTGGACTTCCAGGTGGACGCCGGCATGGCCTGCGGCGCGGACGAGGCCGAGCTGCTGCCCGTGCGCATGGCCCTGGTGCTGGCCTCGCGCCGCGCCGGCCTGGCCGCACCGGTCGACGGCGTGACCGTGGACACGCGCGACCCCGAGCGTATGCGGCACGACGCCAATCGCGCGCGCCGCATGGGCTTTGGCGCCAAGCTGTGCATACACCCGGCCCAGGTGGCGCCGCTGCACGCCGCCTTCGACCCGGACGATGCCGCCGTGGCCCAGGCGCTGCGCGTGCAGCAGGCGCTGCGGGATGCGGGCGGCGGCGTCTGCGTGCTCGACGGCCGCATGGTCGACGCGCCGGTGCTGCTGCAGGCCGAGCAAACCCTGGCGCGCCACGCAAGGGCGCAGCAGCGCGACCGCCGCTGACTGGGAGCGCCGGCGTCTCGCCGGCATGACGGCGCCAACGCCGCCGGCCCCCAGAGGGGGCTACCGTATGTACACATCTATTTTTATAGCGTTTCACGCAATATCAGCAAAGCGTTGCGGCTGTTTCTCCCTCTCCCGCTGGCGGGAGAGGATGGGGGTGAGGGTCATAAAAGCGGGCGCTGCACCCAAACACCCCCTCACCCCCACCCTCCCCCGAAAGGGGAGGGAGCAAGGACAGCAGTCCGAGATATGTGCTCAGTCAACCAAAAATGGGCGCAGCGCCCAACCTATAAGCGCAATGCGCTATAAAACTTGATGTGACTGCCGCCACCACACCCCACCCTCCCCGCCCACTCTGGCTCATGCTGATGGCCCTGCTGTCGGGTTTTGCGCTCAGCCAGTCCTACCGCACCATCACCGCCATCGTGGCCCAGGGCCTGCAGCAGGACTTTGGCCTGTCGGCCCAGGCGCTGGGCGCGTTTGCCGGGCTGTTCGGCCTGTCCTTCGGTGTGGCGCAGCTGCTCATGGGCATCACCATGGACCGCTACGGCCTGCGCCCCACGGTGCTCGCCTCGGCCCCGGTGTCCATCGCCGGGGCCGCGTTGTCGGCCCTGGCGCCCAGCCATGGCTGGCTGATGCTGGGGCAGATCATGATCGGCGTGGGCTGCTCGCCGGCCTTTCTGGCCTGCACCATCTTCATCGCGCGCCATTTCCCCAGCGAGCGCTTTGCCTTCTTCTCGGGCCTGAGCCTGGGCCTGGGGGGCCTGGGCCTGATGCTCACCGGCACGCCGCTGGCCTGGGTGGTGCAGCACTGGGGCTGGCGCTCGGGTTTTGTCATCCTGGCGCTGTTGAGCGTGCTGTCCTGGCTGCTGATTCTGGCCCTGGTGCACGAGCCCGAACGGCCCGACGCCCCGCCGCGTCCCCAGGAGAGCTGGGGCCAGTCCCTGCGCAGCCTGGCCGGGCTGTTCACACTGCCGCATACCTGGGGCATCCTGGCTCTGGGCATGTCGGGCTATGCGGCCTTTCTGTCGCTGCGCGGGTTGTGGCTGGGGCCGCTGCTCATCAACCGCTTCGGTTATTCGCTGGTGGACACCGGCAACGTGGCCCTGGTGCTGTCGCTGATCTCGCTGTTCGCGCCCGGCAGCTTCGGCCGCATGGACCCCGGCCCCATCCGGCGCCGCGCCTGGATCGCCAACGCCTCGCTGCTGATGGCGGCCATGTTCGCCGCCCTGGCCGTGCTGCGCCATGGCGGCGCTACGGTGGCGCTGATGATTGCACTGGGGCTGCTGTGGGGCTACAGCGTGCTGCAGTACACCGACGTGCGCTCCTCCTACCCCAGCGAGCTGACCGGGCGCGCCCTGTCGCTCTACACCATGTCCATGTTCCTGGGCGTGGGGTTGATGCAGTCGGCCACCGGAGCCGTGGCCGCCTGGGCCGGTGCGCAGGGCCTGGAGCCCTACCGCGCCGTGCTGCTGGCGATTGCCGGCTGGCTGGCGCTGGCTTCGCTGGCGTTTCGCTTTCTGCCGGCGTCGCCGCTATTGCGGCGACCTTGAGGGGCAGGCTACGCCGCGCCAAACGCGCATGCCGCACAGAATGTGGCGTTCATTCTGTCGGATAAATTTACACATCTGCGGCCAACCGCGCGGAGTCGATGCATAACCCATTGAATTGACTGTGATGAAAAATATGGCACGTTTTATGCACCCAAAAACTCGGCGTGGTTTGTCAACTGCGTTTCACGCTCTTCAGGCCATGCACCCAATAGGAGCGCGTTATGAAGAAAACCAAACCAATAGGCATCCACCTTCTTGGTGGGGCCGCTTTGCTCATTGGCGCACTGACAGCAAGCGCCGATGTTGTATATACAAACTACAATTTAACCCATCTGCGCACGGAGATTTACAACGACCGCATTGGAAACAGTCGGTTTTTTAATGATCCGAACACTGATAGCATAAGAGTCTCAACATTCCTTCGACCCTCACCAGATTCAAATGTAATTGGTTTGCCATGCCTTGGAAATAGCGCAGATACATGCTATTCCACCAATGGGCTGCAGACGGCCGTATCGGTCACTCATTCATCATTTGGTTCGTTTAGTCAACCCATGACATTTGTTGGCGTGACATCCGCTGGCGGCGGCGGACAAAACGAGTACACCACCATTTTCAATCGGGCAAATCCTTCGATTGCAAGTCGGCTTGATCAACTCGATGCAACCCCATTTTCCATAACGGCAACAAATCCAAGTTCACCGGCAGCCCAGACCCTGGTATTTTCTGGCCCAGATTACGACAAGAACGCACTTCCATCGTTTCTTACAGACGTCAAAGTAATCGGCGGTGGCCTGACCCCAACCATCAGCTGGGAGGTGCCGGCAGGAGGCACAGCACCAACAAATGTGAGGTTGCAGGTTCGCATCATCGATGCGGAGTCTGCCGACGGTTCACGCATCACTGCCGCAAGATTGGTGCACAATGAAAATATCCCATTGAGTAGCACCAGCTATACGTTTGGTGCCCCGTTTAGCAATAATGCACTCCCTGGCTTCCCTTCTGGACTGGAAGAGGGTTCTAGATATGAGATTGCCGTAATTCTTGAAAGCCGCACCTCTGGCGGTGAATTAACCGGCAGAGCCAGAACGTTTTTTGAATTCATGCCGCTTCCCAACTCCACTGGTAATGTGGCTGTGTTTCTACCTAGTGTTGGGCCGAGTGGAGAATTCAAATTCAACCTCGAGGTCAAAGCAGGAGAAACCGTTCTAATTGACCCTCTCATCGCCATCGGTTA
Organism: Diaphorobacter limosus; assembly: GCF_033100095.1. Classification (NCBI taxonomy): domain Bacteria; kingdom Pseudomonadati; phylum Pseudomonadota; class Betaproteobacteria; order Burkholderiales; family Comamonadaceae; genus Diaphorobacter; species Diaphorobacter limosus. The sequence goes on from NZ_CP136921.1 coordinate 2,534,204, forward strand.
CGACTATCAAATAGGCGCTGGCGATCCAAATTTTGCGAGCGTAACCCTACCAAATATTGGGGATGGTCTTTTTGATCTGTATCTTTGGGACGGAACGGATTGGCTGTTCTCCACGGTTCTGCAAGACGGCATTCAGCACTTTTTTGGCGGAAATGGTGTTGACCGGTTCCGCATCTTGGGCATAGAAACCAGTGCCGGCATCAACCCTTTGTCAACAACCGCTTTCATTACGGGGTTGTCGTTCGTCGGAGACGGACGCTTCACTGGCACGATGACTCCAATCACCACAGAAGTGCCTGAGCCTTCGACGCTGGCGTTGGTTGGGTTGGCACTGGCAGCATTCGGCTTCAGACAAGCCTCACACAACCGCCGCCGCCGGGGCGCCGTTCAGTAACCCATCCAAGACGCGCCGCACACTGCGTTCATGATGCGGTAAGGATCGCCGGTTGCTGTGCTGAACTGGAGCCGCTGACCACAGCGGCGTCCAGGCTTCTGCCGGCGTCGCCGCTATTGCGGCGCTGAGCGCGCACGCCAAGCGCCGTCGGCGTTCAAGCCCTCCAGCACCGCCCGGGTGTGCGCGCCGCTGGCGCATATCTCGCCCGGCGCGTAGGCCGCGCCATCAAAGCGTGGCGCCGGCGCCGCCTGCAGCACGCCGCCCTGCTCGCCGTACACGCCGCGTGCGCGCAGGTGCGGGTGCTGCGCGGCCTCCAGGGGGCTGAGCACGGAGCCAAAGCACACGTCCGTGGGCTCCAGCAATGCCTGCCAGTGCGCGCGCGGCTGGCGCAGGAACAGCGCGGCCAGGCGCGCGCGGCGCTGCGGCCAGGCGGCCTTGTCCCATTGCGCGCCGGAAAAGTCGGCGTCCTCGGCCAGGCCCAGCGTCTGCAGCAGCAGCGCGTAGAACTGCGGCTCCAGGGAGCCTATGGTGATGTGCTCGCCGTCGGCGCAGACATAGGTCTCGTAGAACGGCGCGCTGTCGTGGATGCTGTGGCCGCGCTGGTCGGCCACCAGGCCCTTCTCGCGCGCGCTCAGGTTCAGGTTCAGCATGTGCGCCGCGCCATCAACGATGGCGGCGTCCACCACCGTGCCGCGCCCCGTGGCGCGCGCCTGCACGATGCCCGCGAGCAGCCCCGTCATCAGGTAGAGCGCGCCGCCGCCTATGTCGCCCAGCACCGCAAACGGCGACACCGGCCGCGCGCCCGCCGGGCTGCTGCCCCACAGCGCACCGCTGACGGCCGCGTAGTTGTTGTCATGCCCGGCGCGCGGCGCCAGCGGGCCGCTCTGGCCCCAGCCCGTCATGCGGCCATAGACCAAGCGCGGGTTGACGGCGTGGCAGTCGGCGGGCCCCAGGCCCAGGCGCTCCATGACGCCGGGACGCATGCCTTCGATCAGCGCGTCGGCGTCCTTGACCAGATCCAGCACCAGGCGGCGGCTGTCGTCGGTCTTCAAATCGGCAAACACCGAGCGCTTGCCGCGGTTGAGCAGGTTGCCGGTGGGGCCTGCGTTGGGCGCCTCGCGCACCACCGAGATCACGTCGGCGCCCAGGTCCGCCAGATGCATGGCGCAAAACGGCCCCGGCCCCAGGCCACCGATCTCGAGCACGCGAACGCTGTCCAATACCTTCATAAGGTCTCGTGTCTAAACACCAAGTACGCTTTCCACCGACCGCACCAGGGTGCGCAGGCGCGGCCCCAGGTCGGCTTCCAGTTTGGCGTAGAGCGGGCTGTACACCGGCACCGACACGGCAAACACCCACAGCTCGCCGTCCTGCGGCGCGCTCATGGGCACGGCGATGGATTCGATCTCGCTGTGCAGGTCACCATGGCTGCGGCAGAAGCCGTGGCGCGCCAGGTCGTCGCGCGCGTCCGCCAGGCGCTGCTCCAGCGCGCTAGCGCGCTGTGGGTCGCTGGCCTGCAGATCGCGCACGTAGGCGCGGCGCTCGTCCTCGGCCATGGCCAGCAGGTAGGCACGGCCAGTGGCCGTGCGCGACAGCGACATCCGCACTCCGACCTCGGGGCGGAACACGGTGTTGCCCATGCCATTGGCCAGCTCCACCAGGCACAGCTCTCGCCGGTGGCCCACGGCCAGCTGCACCTGGCCCTCGGTCAGGTCGGCCAGGGCCTGCATGTGCGGGCGCGCAAACTGGCGCAGGGCCATGCGCGCCAGCACCGGCGACGACAGCTGCAGCAGGCCCAGCGCAGGCACGTACTTGGACAGGCGCTCCGAAAAACGCAGCAAACCCAATTCACACAGGGTCTCGGTCAGGCGGAACAGGGTGGGCTTGGGCAGGCCGGTCAGCTCCATCAGCTCCCGGGCGCTGAGCTCCTGGCGCTTGCTGGAAAAGCAGCGCAGTATGGAGACGCCACGCACCAGGGCGCTGACCAGTTTGGCATCTGCTTCCATGTTCATGGGGGGTCTTGGGAAAAGTCGGGGATTCTCGCCTACGCGCCGCGCGGCTGGTAAGACGCGCGCATGTCGCGCCCGCCGCCCAGCGCGGCGCCGCCATCGACCGGAATCACGGCGCCGGTCACATAGCCGGCCTGGGGCGAGGCCAGGAACAGCGCCATGTGGGCAACATCCTGCAGCGTGCCCATGCGCTGCAGCGGCACGCTGGCCACCGCCTTCGCCAGCGCCTCGGGCGATGGGGCAAGCCGGCGCATGCCCTCGGTATCGGCGATCGGGCCGGGCGCGATGGCATTCACGCGCACGCCCGCCCCGCCCCATTCCATGGCCAGCACCCGCGTCATCATGTCGATGCCGGCCTTGGCGGCGCAGGCGTGCACCTGGTACATGGTGGGGTTCACGCCCTGAGGGGCCGAGATGTTGATGATGCTGGCGCCCGGTTTTTTCAGCAGCGGATAGGCCAGGCGCAGCACATGGAAGGTGCCGTTGAGGTCGATGTCCACCACCGTCTTGAAGCCATTGGGCGACAGCTCGGCCGCGGGCGCGATGAAGTTGCCGGCCGCGCCGGAGATCAGCACATCGATATCGCCAAAACGCGCATGGGCCTGGCGCAGCGCGGCCTCCACCGCCGCCGGGTCGCGCACGTCGGCGCTGATGCCGAGCGCCTGGGCGCCCAGGGCACGCAGGCCATCGGCAGCCGCCTGTACCTTGTCCGGCGAGCGGCTGATGACCGTGACATGGGCACCGGCGCGCGCAAACGCCTGGGCCAACCCCAAGTTGATGCCGCTGGTGCCGCCGGCAACGAAGACATGGCGGCCGCTGAAGTAAGGAGATGCAGACATGGGTAGCTTCTTTCCGCGCCGCTTGCTGTCGGTAGAACTATAAAAACGATAGCCTATTGCGCTTGATAGTTAAGCGCTAGATCCGTTTTTTGCCTGACTATGCACATATCGCAAAGGCCCCTCACCCCTCCCTCTCCCCAAAGGTGCGAGGGCGACCGGTTGCGCCGGCTTTACTCCCTCTCCCTCTGGGAGAGGGTTGGGGTGAGGGCTCGCGGCACAGTCTGAGGTATGTGCCTAATCAGGGTTTTTTGCTTAGCGTGGCTGCATCCGGATGGCGCCGTCCAGGCGGATGGTCTCGCCGTTGAGCATGGGGTTCTCCAGGATGTGCAGCGCCGTCATGGCGTACTCGCTGGGGTGGCCCAGGCGCGCCGGGTGGGGCACGGAGGCGCCCAGCGACTGGCGCACGTTCTCGGGCAGCTTGGCCAGGATGGGGGTGTCGAACAGGCCCGGGGCGATGGTGCAGACGCGGATCAGCTTGGTCGCCAGGTCGCGCGCGGCGACGATGGTCATGCCGATCACGCCGGCCTTGGACGAGGCGTAGGGGATCTGGCCGATCTGCCCCTCATAGCCCGCTATCGACGCGGTGAGCACGCAGGCGCCGCGCTCGCCGTCCACCGGTTCATTTTTCGCCATGGCGACGGCCGCCAGGCGCAGGGTGTTGAAGGTGCCGATCTGGTTGACACGGATGATGTTGGTGTACTTCTCCAAGGATCCGGCGCTGCCGTCCTTCTCGATCAGGCGCAGCGGCCCGCCTATGCCGGCGCAATGCACCAGGGCGCGGAAGTTGCCAAAGGCCTCGGCTGCGGCGACCGCGGCCTGCATCTGCGCCTCGTCGGAGACGTCGGCCTTCACGTAGCGCAGGCGGCCGGGGTATTTCGCCTCCATGGCGGCGCCACGCTCGTCGTTCAGATCGACGGCGACGACATTCAGGCCGCGCTCCAGCAGGGCGATGGCAGATGCCTCGCCCAGGCCGGAGACGGCGCCGGTGACGAGGGCGGTCATTCCTGGTTGCAGTTTCATGTTGACTCCATTTTTTGGCGGTTACTCTCTCTCCCGCTGGCGGGAGAGGGCAGGGGTGAGGGTGGATGGCAACATCAGCCGTCATGCCTGAACTACCCCCTCACCCCTGCCCTCTCCCCCAAGGGGGCGAGGGAGAAGACGGGGGAAATTACAAGCGTTCGATGATGGTGGCGTTGGCCATGCCGCCGGCCTCGCACATGGACTGCAGGCCGTAGCGCTGGCCGCTGTCTTCCAGCGCGTGCAGCATGGTGGTCATCAGGCGGATGCCCGAGGCGCCCAGCGGGTGGCCCAGGGCGATGGCGCCGCCGCGCGGGTTCAAGCGCTCGCCGTCGGCTTGCAACTCCTTCTGCCAAGCCATGGGCACGCTGGCGAAGGCCTCATTGATCTCGTAGTGGTGTATGTCTTCCAGCTTCATCTTCGCCTTGGCCAGCACGCGCTGGGTGGCGGGGATGGGGGCGGTCAGCATGTAGAGCGGGTCGTCGCCCACCACGTCGAAGGCCACGAAGCGCGCGCGGGGCTTGAGGCCCAGCTGCAGCGCCCGCTCCTCGCTCATGATCAGCATGGCGCTGGCGCCGTCGGTCATTTGCGAGGCATTGCCGGCGGTGGTGCTCCACTGGATTTGCGGAAAGCGCTTGGAGAGCTCCTCGCTCTCGAACACGGCCTTCAGGCCGGCGAGCTTTTCCACCGTGGTGCCGGCGCGTATGGTCTCGTCCGCCAGCACGCGGCCGGCGGGCGTATCGATGGCTACGATCTCGCGCTCGAACCGGCCCGCCGACTGCGCGGCAGCGGCGCGCTGGTGCGAGCGGGCGGCGTAGGCGTCGAGCTCGGTGCGGGACAGCCCCCACTTGGCGGCCACCAGGTCGGCCGACACGCCCTGGCCCACCAGCCCCGGGGCGTAGCGCGCGTCCAGGCGTGCGCCGTTGATGTTCTGGCCCATGCGCGAGCTGCCCATGGGCACGCGGCTCATCGACTCGACGCCGCAGGCAATGACCATGTCCTGCACCCCGGCCATGATGGCCTGGGCCGCGAAATGCACCGCCTGCTGGCTGGAGCCGCATTTGCGATCGATGGTGGTCGACGGCACATGCGTGGGCAGGCCCGCGGCCAGCCAGGCCAGGCGCCCGGGCGTGCCGGCCTGCTCGCCGGCCTGGCTGACGCAGCCGCAGATCACGTCATCGACCTGGCCGGGGTCGATCTTGTTGCGCTCCACCAGCTGCTGCAGCACCTGCGACAGCAGATCCACGGGGTGCAGCTGGGCCAGCGCGCCATCGGGCTTGGCCCGGGCCATGGGACTGCGGATGGCATCGACGATGACGGGATTTTTCATGTGCACTCCATGCGGTTAATGAAACAAATGATCCATTAAAACCAATAATCACGCCGTTAGTATCTGCTTAACGCGGTGTTTTCCCCATGCTTTGTCGATGTAATGGCTGAAAGAATCCGGCTCAAGATGTGATTTGTGAGACACATATTTCGCAATTCCTGGCGCAGGGCCATCCCGGCCATGCGCCTGCAGAACCAAGGGTGACAGGCATGCAGGACTTCTTTGGCCGCGCCAAGGCGGCCCCCGACCGGGTGGTGGTAGTTTTGGCCGAACAGGGCCGCAGCTGCACCGCCGGCGCGCTGGCGCAGCAGGCGCTGCAAATGGCGCAGTGGCTGGCGGCCCAGGGCCTGCAGCCGGGCAAGCGCTTTGCCGTGCTGCTGGAAAACCGTGCCGAAATCCTGGCCCTGGTGCTGGCCGCGCGCGAGGCCGGGGTGTACGCCGCCGTGCTCAGCACGCATCTGACGGCCGACGAGGTGGCCTACATCGTGCAGGACTGCGACGCGCGCCTGATCGTGGCGTCCAGCCAGACCCTGCCGCAGCTGGCCGACCTGCCCCGCACCCTGGCCCTGCCCTGCTGGACGGTGGACGAAGCCCAGCCACAGGCCGCATCGCTGCCCGCCGCGCTGGCGGCGCTGCCAGGCCCGGCCATCAACCTGAGCGACCGCCCCCTGGGGCGCGACCTGCTGTATTCGTCCGGCACCACGGGCCGGCCCAAGGGGGTGCTCAAACCCCTGTGGCCCGCCAGCCTGCGCGGCCAGTGCGACCCAGAGGCCCTGGGCACGGCGCGCCTGATGCAAGTGGACGAGCGCACGGTCTACCTCTCGCCCGCGCCGCTGTACCACGCCGCGCCGCTGCGCTACACGCTGCGCGTGCTGGAGCTGGGCGGCAGTGCGGTGATCATGGAACGCTTCGACGCGCAAAGCGCGCTGGAGCTGATAGAGCGCCACCGCGTCACGCACAGCCAGTGGGTGCCGACCATGTTCACCCGCATGCTCCGGCTGCCCGAAGAGCTGCGCCGGCGCCATGACCTGTCCAGCCACCGCGTGGCCATCCATGCCGCGGCGCCCTGCCCGGTGGAGGTCAAGCGCGCCATGCTCGACTGGTGGGGCGACATCCTGATCGAGTACTACGCCGGCTCCGAGGGCTGCGGCACGACCATGATCAATTCCGCCGAATGGCGGTTGCGCCCCGGCTCGGTGGGCCGCGCGACCACGGGCCAGCTGCACATCGTGGACGACCAGGGCCGCGAGCTACCCGCGGGCGAGATCGGCCAGGTGTTCTTCTCTGGCGGCGGGACTTTCAGCTACCTGAACGACCCGGAGAAGACGCGCCAGGCGCTGAATGAGCAAGGCTGGTTCACCTATGGCGACATCGGCCATGTGGATGCCGATGGCTATCTGTTCTTGAGCGACCGACGCGCCGACCTGATCCTCTCGGGCGGCGTGAACTTGTACCCACAGGAGATAGAAAACGCCCTGGCGCGCCACCCCGATGTGCAGGAGCTGGCCGTGGTCGGCGTGCCGCACCCCGACTTTGGCGAGGTGCCGCTGGCCGCCGTGGTGCTGCGCCCAGGGGCAGAGCCCTCGCCGGCCACGGCGCGCGCCATCGCCGGCCAGGCCGCCGGGGTGCTGGCGCGCCTGAAGCTGCCGCAGCGCATGGTGTTTGTCGAGAGCCTGCCGCGCCTGGAGACGGGCAAGCTGCTGCGGCGCAAGCTCAAGGAGCGCTACCGCGACGAGACGCAGGCCGGGTTTGGCCTGCGCGACTCTTAAAACAATAGCTGTCTGCGCCCATCCATCAAGCGATTCAAGCAAATTTCACTTGATTAGCGATATGTCTCAGACCGGCCGTAAGCCCTCACCCCCACCCTCTCCCAGAGGGAGAGGGAGTCATACCGGCGCAACCGGTCGCCCTCCCCCCTTTGGGGCTGAAGGCTGCGGCTCCAGTTCCGCATGCGCGGAACTGGACAGCCTGAAGAGCACAGCGTCTCGCTGTGCCCCCGGGAGGGGTGAGGGGCCTCAGCGACATGTGCAAAGCCAGGCAATTTCACCCAACCCATCAGCGAGTTCCATCATGCAAGACCTGACCACCCGCAGCATCTACCGCGAAGACCACGAGCAGTTCCGCGAGCAGGCGCGGCGCTTCTTCGAGCGCGAAGTCGTGCCGCACCATGCCCAGTGGGAGCGCGACGGCATCGTGCCCAAGGAGGTCTGGCGCAAGGCCGGGCGCGAGGGCCTCTTGAACCCCATGCTGCCCGAGCCCTACGGCGGCGGCGGCGACTTTGGCCATGCCGCCGTGCTGCTCGAAGAAATCGCCCGCGCCGGCGCCAGCGGCCTCGGGTTTCCGCTGCACTCGGACATCGTCGCGCCGTACATGTTCGCCTACGGCAACAAGGAGCAGAAGGACCGCTGGCTGCCGCGCATGGCGGCGGGCGAGCTGATCGGCGCGATCGCCATGACCGAGCCCGGCGCGGGCAGCGACCTCAAGTCCGTGCGCACCACGGCCGTGCGCGATGGCGACCACTACGTCCTGAACGGCAGCAAGACCTTCATCACCAACGGCATCAACAGCGAGATCGTCATCGTCGTCGCCAAGACCGCGCCCGAGCTGGGGGCCAAGGGCGTGTCGCTGATCGTGGTCGAGGACGGCACGCCGGGCTTCAGCAAGGGCCGCAAGCTGGAAAAAATAGGCCTGATGGCGCAGGACACCTCCGAGCTGTTCTTCGACAACGTGCGCGTGCCCGCAGGCAACCTGCTGGGCGAGGAGAACCTGGGCTTCAGGTACCTGATGAAGGAACTGGCCCAGGAGCGCCTGGTGGTCGCCGTGCGCGCCGCCGCCTCGGTCGAGACCTTTTTGCAAAAAACCGTGGACTACACGCGCGAACGCAAGGCCTTTGGCCAGACGGTGTTCGAGTTCCAGAACACCCGCTTCAAGCTGGCCGAGGCCAAGGCCCAGGCCACCATGCTGCGCGTCTTTGTGGACGACTGCATCGCCCTGCACCTGCGCCGCGAACTGACGCCCGAACGCGCCGCCATGGTCAAGCTCAACGCCACGGTGCTGCAGAACCGGCTGCTCGACGAGTTCTTGCAGCTGCACGGCGGCTACGGCTACATGACCGAATACCAGGTGGGCCGCGCCTGGACCGACGCGCGCATAGGCCGCATCTACGGCGGCAGCGACGAGATCATGAAAGAGATCATCGCCCGCACTTTGTGAGCCCCCAAGTACAAGGAGAGAGACATGACACGCAACCGACGCACCACCCTGGCCCTGATGGCCCTGGCCGCCGCCTGCGCCACCCTCGGCACCAGCAGCGCCCAGGCACAGGGCGACTATCCAGCGAAGCCCCTGCGCTTCATCGTGCCCTACCCGGCCGGCGGCGGCACCGACACCATCGCCCGCCTGATAGGCACGCAGCTGACCCAGCGCTGGGGCCAGCCGGTGGTGGTGGAGAACAAGCCCGGCGCCAGCGGCATCCTGGGCAACGACATCGTGGCCAAGGCGCCCGGCGACGGCTACACCGTGCTCATGGGCATCACCGCCGTGGTGCAGATACCGGCGCTGTACAAGAAGGTGCCGTACAAGCTGGCCGACCTGGCGCCGGTGTCACAGATCGCCAAGTCGGCCGACCTGCTGATGGTGCCGCGCAGCTCGGGCGTGACCACGCTGGCGCAGTTCGTGGACAAGGCCAAGGCCGCGCCCGGCACCATGAACTACGGCACCTACGGCAACGCCACCTCGTCGCACATGAACGGCGAGCGCTTCAAGCAGCAGGCCGGCATAGACCTGACCCACATCCCCTACCAGGGCTCGGGCCCCGAGATGGCGGCCCTGCTGGGCGGGCAGCTCACGCTGGCCTTCGTGGACGCCACGGCCGCCTACCCGCACATCAAGTCGGACAAGCTGAACATCCTGGCCGTAACCGGCTCACAGCGCTTCCCCTCGCTGCCGAACGTGCCCACCATGGCCGAATCCGGCTACCCCGGGCTGGAGGCCAATGGCTGGTTTGGCGTGTTCCTGCCGGCCAGCACGCCCAAGCCCATCGTGGACAAGCTGGGCGCCGAGGTGGCTGCGATCGTCAAGTCGCCCGAACTGAACAAGCGCCTGACCGACATGGGCCTGATCGCCGTGGGCTCGCTGCCCGACGACTTCAAGACCCAGGTAGAAAAAGACGCCGCCCACTGGAAGGCCGTGGCCGAGGGTGCAAAAATCTCCATGGATTGACCGCCTGGTTCTTGTAGAGCGGCTTTAGCCGCGAACGGCGTCATTCGCGGCTAAAGCCGCTCCTACAGACCACAGCGCGCCCCACCTGAACGGTCACGACACGACAACACGAGGAGACAAACCATGAACAAGCCGATGCAGCCCCCCACATGCAACCGCCGCCAGCTGCTGGCGCTTGCCGCCGGCGCCGCAGCCGCCGGCCCGCTCGCCGCGCGGGCGCAAACCGGCTTTGCCACGCGCCCGGTCAAAGTGGTCGTGCCCTTTGCCGCCGGCGGCGCCACCGACGTCATCACGCGCGTGCTGGGCGAGCACATGGGCAAACGCTTTGGCCAGCCGGTGGTGGTGGACAACAAGCCCGGCGGCGCCGGCCTGATCGCCGGTGAGATGGTGGTCAAGTCGCCGCCTGATGGCATGACGGTGCTGCTGGGCACGACCTCGTCCATGCTGACCAACAAATATCTCTACAAGAAGCCGCCCTACGACCCGCTGGCCGACCTCACCCCGCTGGTGCGCGTATGCCTGGCGCCGATTGCGCTGGTGGTGACCAACGATGTGCCGGCGCAGAACCTGCAGGAGTTCATGGCCTGGCTCCGCGCCAACAAGGGCAAGCTGTCCTACGGCTCCTACGGCATAGGCTCGCACGGCCAGCTGGCCTGCACCACGCTCAGCGACGTTGCCGGCGCCGACATGGCGCATGTGGCCTACAAGGGCGAAGCGCCCATGATCCAGGACCTGCTGGGTGGGCAGATCAAGATCGGCATGGGCAGCCTGCTGTCCATCAAGGCGCATATAGACAGCGGCCGCCTGCGCGCCCTGGCCGTGACCGGCCCGCGCCGCGTACCGTTGCTGCCCGATGTGCCCACATTTGCCGAGGGCGGTTTCAAGCAGGAGGCCCTGGCCCTGGTCGGCTGGCTGGCCATCGCCGGGCCCAAGGGCATGAGCGCGGACGTGGCGCGCCAATGGGCCCAGGCCGCCAACCAGGCCGTGGCCAGCCGCGAAGGCATGGCGCGCATCATCGCCGCGGGCTTCGTGCCGGTGGACGACGACACGCCCGAGAGCTTTGGCAGGCTGTGGGCGCAGGAAGGGCCGATCTGGGGCCGCCTGCTGCAGGCCGCCGGCGTGCAGCCCAACTGAACCCGACGGCGCGGGCACCTTGCCGGCATGGGGGGCACGGGCGCCGCTGGTTTCAGCCCCGCGCCGGCTGCCGCGCCACCAGCTTGAAGGTGCCCGTGGCCAGGGCCACCAGGGTGCCATCCTCGGCGCGCACCTCGCCGCGCACAAAGCTGATGGAGCGCCCGCGCCGCTCGCAATGCGCGGTGGCAATCAGGTCGCCGCTGGCGGCGGAGACAAAGTGCAGCGTCAGGTCTATGGTGACCACACCATAGGCGGCAGGGTCATGGGCGCGCGCGGCGCCGGCCAGCGTGCAATCGAGCAGCGAGGCAATGGCGCCGCCATGCACGTCACCGCGGCTGTTGGACTGCTCGGCCTGGAAGCCCATGCGCACCTGGGCCCGGTCGTTGCCTATGCGCTCGCCGCGCAGCGCCATGGCACGCGACATGGGCATGGGCAGGCCAAACAGCAGGCCGGGGGCCTCGCCGGCAAAGGGGCTCAGGGGGATGTCGTTGCTGCTCATGGTTCTGGTTCCTGTAGGTTCAAAATTCAAAAATGCCATTCATGGCGCTCGCGCCCGCGCGTGAACATCACGCTGGCGCGCGTGGCCTTGCAGTGCCAGGTCTGCAGGGTGTGATCCAGCCCGCCCGCAGTCTCGGCCAGGCAGTCCGGGTCGAACACCACGGCGCAGCGCTGGCCGCTTGCGCGTGCCGACTCATAGGCCAGCCACTGCACGCCGCGTTGCTGCGCGCCTGCGGCCACGGCCTGCGTGGCGGCGTAGTCGTCGCCCTGCGTCCACAGCGCGCGCGCCTGGTTCCAGGGCGGCGCCATCAGGTCCATGGCCTGGCCATCGATGGCCGCTTGAAAAAAACTGTGCTCGGTCAGTAGCGTCTGATCCTGCAAACCGGTGCTGTCCAGAATGAACCGCCGGCGCCAGTACGCCACCTCGGCACAGGCCGCGTACAGTGCTTCGGCCCCATACCACTGCCCGCGCGCGTGCGCCGGCCGGAAGCGGCTGGGGTGATGAGGGCGGTAGCGGAACGGCGTCAGCAGCAGGTAGTGCCGGGGCTGGCGTGTTGCAGGCAGCGCGGGCTTGCTGGCTTCAAGCAATTGCTCCAGCAAATCCTGCTCGGCCGCGCTGTCCACCAGACGCATGGTGGAGACCACGTGCTGCGCCTCTACCCCGCGCCAGGCCAGCATGGATTGGGCACCTATGCCAGGCTCCAGCCAGAAGCGCTCCCAGTCGGCCGCCAAAGTCATCACGCGGGCGCCCGCATGCCGTCCAGGTAGTTCAGCGTGGCCACCAGACCGTCGGCCCGTTGCACCAGTTGCAGCGGCCGCCCGCCCAGGGCCTGGTTGTAGGTGTCCATCCAGGCTCGGCGCCTGGCGTCGTCGGTGCCCACCAGCGCATCCAGCGAACGGTACACGCGCACCAGCAGCAGGGCCAGCTCGCCCTCCTTGGAGGTGGGGGCTATGGTCTTCTCGCCGCGCAGGATGCGCGAGACCGTGGGCTCGCTCAGACCAATGGTGCGGGCCAGGGCGACGCCCGTCAGCCCCAGCAGCTCACTGGCCCGGGCCGTGGCCTTGGCCAGCACGGCGGCGGGGTCGGGTTGGGGTGTGGTGGCGGCGCGTTGCATGGCGAACCCTGGTTGTTAGATATTTCTGATGAAATATTTTAGCTATGTATCTTAATTATTCAACCAGTTCGTGACCCGGCACCACGCAAGGCCCGGTGACTGACGTCACCTCACAGCGCGCGGTCAATCCACCTTGGCCCCAGTGGACTTGACCACGGCGGCCCAGCGCGTGATTTCGCGCTCGATATGTGCCTGCAGCGCCTCGGGCGTGGAGCCCACGGGCACGTAGCCGCCGGCAGCCAGCTGCGTTTGCAGCTGCGGCTGGCGCAGCGCGCTGGCAATCTCGCTGCTCAGGCGCTGGGTGACCTCCGACGGGGTGCCGGCGGGGGCGATCAGCGCATACCAGCCCGTCACGTCAAAACCGGCCACGCCCTGCTCCTGCACCGTCGCCACATCTGGCGCCAGTGCCGAACGCTGCGCGCTGGTGACCGCCAGCGCATGCATGCGCCCGCTGCGTATGTGCGGCATGGAGGTGGAGATGCTGTCGAAGGTCAGGTCAATATCGCCGGCCAGCATGGCATTAACCACGCCGGCGCTGCCCTTGTAGGGCACATGGGTCATCTTGATGCCGGCGATGCTGCTGAAATATTCGGCCGCCAGGTGCCCGGTATTGCCGTTGCCGGCCGAGCCAAACGTCAGCTTGTCCGGTGCGGCCTTGGCTGCCTGGATCAGCTCCTGAATATTCTTCGCGGGCAGCTTGCTGCTACCCGCCACCACCATGGGCAGGTTGGCCACCCAGGATACGGGCGCGAAGTCCTTGCGTGTGTCGTAGGGCAGCTTGGGGTACAGGCTGTCGTTGATGGCATGGGCGGCCAGCACCATCAGCACGGTATAGCCATCGGGCTTGGCGCGCGCCAGGTACTGCGTGGCCAGCGTTCCACCCGCGCCGGGCTTGTATTCCAGCACCACAGGCTGGCCCAGCTGCTGCTGCAGCTGCACCGCCAGCGGCCGGCCCAGCAGGTCTGCGCTGCCGCCAGGCGGGTAGGGAATCACCAGCTGGATAGGCTTGGTGGGCCAGGGGTCGGCGGCATGGGCTGCAGGCGCCAGCAGGGCGGCGGCGGGCAGCAGCAGGCTGGCGACCAAGGTGCGGCGCAGTCGCGAGAAATACATCGGCATGGCGGTCTCCTATTTTGAAAATTCACTGGCACAAAGGCTGGGAGCGCCGGCGTCCCGCCGGCACCAAGGCATGCGCACCGGTGCTGCCTCTCCCGCTGGCGGTAGCGGCAGCAAAATCAGGCCCTGCCGGCGGGACGCCGGCGCTCCTGGCCCGCGCGTCAGGTGCTTGCAGGCGGTGCCTGCACATACTGATCACGCAGGGCGCGCTTGAGCACCTTGCCGATCTCGCTGCGCGGCAGGCTGGCGGCGATGCGCAGGTCGGCCACGCGCTGGGTCTTGCCGACGCGCTCGTTGAGCCAGACGCGCAGCTCGGCGGCGTCAGGCTGCGCCCCCGCGCGCGCCACCACGTAAGCCACGGGGGTCTCGCCCCATTGCTCGGAGGGCACGCCTATCACCGCGCATTCCGCCACCTGCGGGTGCTGCGCCAGCACGGCCTCGATGTCGCTGGGGTAGATGTTGAAACCGCCGCTGATGATCATGTCCTTCATGCGGTCGCCCAGCACGATGAAGCCGTCCTCGTCCAGCCGGCCCACGTCGCCGCTGCGGATGAAGCGGTTGCCCTCGCCGTCGAACCATTCGACCTCGGCGGTCTTCTCGGGCAGGCGGTAGTAGCCGCTCATCATGCCGGCCGAGCGTCCGACGATCTCGCCCTGCTCGCCGGCGGGCAGCTCGCGCCCCTGTTCGTCAATGAAGCGCATGTCGGCGCCATCGGCGGGGCGGCCGACGGTGTGCAGCTTGTTCGGAAAGTCATGGCAATGCAGCTCGCAGCGCACGCCGCCCTCGGTCAGGCCGTAGTACTCGATGAGCCGGCCCGGCCAGCGGCGCAGCACCTCGGCCTTGAGCTTGGCGCTGAACGGCGCGCTGGTGCAAAACTTGTTTTGCAGGCGGCTCAGATCCGTGGTGTCGAACGTGGGGCAGGCCAGCAGGCGCTGGTACTGCACGGGCACCAGCATGCTGTGCGTGGCGCCATGCTGCTCGGCCAGCCGCAGGTAATGCGCGGCGTCGAACTTGCGCATCAGCACCAGCGTGCCGCCCAGCGCCAGCGTGGGCAGGGCCGCCACCAGCGTGGTGTTGGAGTACAGCGGCGTGGCGCACAGCGACACGGCATCGGGCCCATAACCATTGCCGACGGCACGCTGCACATGGGCCCAGCGCATGGCCCAGGACTGGACTATGCCCTTGGGCACGCCCGTGGTGCCCGAGGAATAGATCACGTTGAACGGCCAGTCGGGCCGGGGCGTGATGGCGTCGGGCGCGGCATCGCCCGCGGCCAGCCATTGCGACCAGGGCTGGCCGGCCTCGGGCACATCGTCCAGCGCCACGCAGTGCAGCGCGGCGCCCTCGTGCAGCGGCCACTGCGCAGCCACCTCGCGGTCGCGCAGCACCAGGTGTGCGCCGCAGTTGTCCAGCATGGCGCTCAGGTGCCCGGCCGTGGCCGAGGGCGCCAGCGGCGCCACGGCCACCCCGGCGCGCAGCGCGCCCAGGTAGGCCAGCACATATTCGATGCTGGCGCCGGCGCAGATCGCCAGCACATCGCCCGGCCCCAGGCCGTCACGCTGCAGACTGGCGGCCACCCGGTTCATCCCGGCGCACAGGGCGGCGTAGTCCAGGCTTTGCCCTTCAAAAATCACAGCCTTGTGGCCGGGCCGCAGCGCGGCCTGGCGCGCGATCAATTCGGGCAGCGAGCCGAAGGGTTGGGACAGCAGGTGTTCGATATCGGGGTGCATGGGTCTTGCCGGTCGGTGGAGGCGTCACGATAAGGCGGCCAGCGTGTCATGGGTTTCGTGATTGGGCAACCCCGGCTTTGGCGCACTCAAAGGGCGGTTGTGGCTCTGGCTGCCAGTCCCGCGGGAATACGTTGCCGCGTGCCTTGCGTGCATGCACACACCTTTTGTTAGCGCACACCGCTGGTTTGGCACGGGGTTCAACTCCCTCGCCCCCCTGGGGGAGAGGGTGGGGGTGAGGGGGGATCAGTGCTCTTTTATGCCCCCTCACCCCTGCCCTCTCCCGCTGGCGGGAGAGGGAGAAACAGCCAACAGCGGCACGATGACAGCACAGCGCGCTATAGAAATATGCTTGATCAGCAAGCTGTCTCAGACTCCTTCCCCCTCTGGGGGAAGGTGGGGATGGGGGCCGGGAGCGCCGGCATCTTGCCGGCATGAGGGGGTGAACGTCGCTGCCCCCACGAATGGGGAGGGAAAAGCAGCCAAAACCGGCATACTCAAAGCGCAACGCGCTATGAAAATATAAGCGTCGTGCCTCAGCACTCCACGATATTCACCGCCAGCCCGCCGCGCGAAGTCTCCTTGTACTTGGTCATCATGTCGGCGCCCGTCTCGCGCATGGTCTTGATGACCTGGTCCAGGCTCACATGGTGCGTGCCGTCGCCGTGCAGCGCCATGCGCGCGGCGTTGATGGCCTTGACGGATGCCAGCGCGTTGCGCTCTATGCAAGGGATTTGCACCAGCCCGCCCACCGGGTCGCAGGTCAGGCCCAGGTGGTGCTCCATGCCAATCTCGGCGGCGTTCTCCACCTGCGCGGGCGTGCCGCCCAGCACGGCGCACAGACCGGCGGCGGCCATGGAGCAGGCCACGCCCACCTCGCCCTGGCAACCAACCTCGGCGCCCGAGATGGAGGCGTTCTCCTTGTACAGAATGCCGATGGCGCCGGCGGTGAGCAGAAAGTCGATCACGCCCGCCTCGGTCGCGCCGTCGATATAACGCCAGTAGTAATGCAGCACCGCCGGCACGATCCCCGCCGCGCCGTTGGTCGGCGCCGTCACCACGCGCCCGCCGGCGGCGTTTTCTTCGTTGACCGCCAGGGCAAACAGGTTCACCCAATCGATCACCTGCAGCGGGTCTTGCTGCAGGCTTTGCGACGCCTGCAGCGCCCGGTGCAGCGCGGGGGCGCGCCGGCGCACGCGAAAGCCGCCGGGCAGCTCGCCCTCGGCGCCGCAGCCGCGCGCCACGCAGTCCTGCATCACGCGCCAGATGGCCAGCAGGCCGGCGTCGATCTCGGCGTCACTGCGCCAATGGCGCTCGTTGATGCGCATCACCTGGGCAATGCTTCCGCCCTGGGCCTGCGCCTGCGCCAGTAGTTGCGCGCCGCTGTGAAACGGCAGCGGCAGCACCTCGGTATCCGGCGCAATCTGCGCCTGGCGCTGCGCGTCCTGGGCCGCCTCTTCGCTGACGATGAAGCCGCCGCCCACCGAGTAATACACCTGCGCGTCCAGCAGGTTGCCGGCCGCATCGAAGGCTTCGAAGCGCATGCCGTTGGCGTGCAGCGGCAGGCTTTCGTCGGCAATCAGCGGCAGGTCGGCGTTCCAGTCGAAGGCAATCTCGGGGCCGCCCTCCAGCGGCAGCCGGTGCTGGCCGCGGATGCGCGCGATCAGCGGATCGATGAGGGCCACATCCACCGTATCCGGCGCATGGCCGCACAGACCCAGCAGCACCGCCCGGTCGCTGGCGTGCCCCCGACCCGTGGCGCCCAGCGAGCCATACAGCGTGCTGCGCACGCGCGCCACCTGCGCCATGCGCCCGCCGCGCGCCAGGCGCTGCACAAACAGCCGCGCCGCGCGCATGGGCCCCACGGTGTGCGAGCTGGACGGGCCTATGCCGATCTTGAAAAGGTCGAAAACGCTGACGGCCATGGCCAACCTCCTGTCTGATGTCGGGGAATGCTACAGCGCATCCAGCGGGCTCAAAATACCCCGCCCGCCCTTGTTGAGCACATGGGTGTAAATCATGGTCGTGCTCACATCGGCATGGCCCAGCAACTCTTGCACCGTGCGAATGTCATAACCCGCCTGCAGCAAATGCGTGGCAAATGAATGGCGCAGCACATGGGGCGACACCGTTTTATGGATATTGGCCAGCCGCGCCGCATCACGCACGGCGCGCTGCACCGATTCGGGGTAAACATGGTGGCGGCGCTGGATATTCTGGCCGGTGCGCGCATCCGGCCTGGGATCAATGGAGCGCACGGGCGACGGAAAAACCCATTGCCACGCCCATTTGATATCCGCCTGCGGATATTTGGCCGCCAGCGCATGCGGCAAATATACGCAACCCAGGCCCAAGGCCAAATCCTTCTCATGCAAGACACGGGCCTTTTGCAATTGATCTTTCAAAGGGGCGATCAGATTTTCTGGCAATACCGTAATACGGTCCTTATTCCCCTTGCCCTCGCGAATCACAATCTCGCGCCGCTCAAACTCCACATCCTTCACGCGCAGGCGCAAGGCCTCCATCAGCCGCATGCCGGTGCCGTACAGCAATTGCGCAATCAAGCCTGTCGTGCCATCCATGTGCATCAGCAACTGGCGCACCTCGGATGGCGTCAGCACCACCGGCAACCTGCGCGGACGCCTGGCCTGGATCACCTCGTCCAGCCAGGGCAGATCGATAGCGAGCACTTGCTTGTACAAATAAAGAAGCGCCGCCTTGGCCTGATTCTGCGTGGATGCCGACACCTGCCTGTCCACCGCCAGGTGGCTCAAGAAAGCCTCGACCTCGGCCGCGCCCATGTCCTGCGGGTGGCGCTTGTCATGGAACAGGATGAAGCGCCGCGCCCAGTCTATGTACGCCTCCTCGGTACGAATGCTGTAGTGCCGCGTGCGCAGATGAATGCGCATGCGCTCCAGCAACTTGGGCGGTTGCACGGGGGCGGTGACGAGGTCAGGAGGGACGGCGGCATCCTGTGTCATCCGCAAAATTTTAGGTTTGGCTAAACGGCTGCGTGATGGGGTTTGCCTGTAGACGTAACGAAACATATTGAACTTTCCGACTACCCGAGTTAAGATGCCCCTCGTCTAATTCTAGTTCTTCGACATTAGAGCTGCGCCGCATAATTGAAATATGCGACTGATAACACAAACGACGGGTATTTATAAAACAAGAAAAATCTGATAGCGTGTGCTGCGCTTTCAAGCGCGCGACATAAGCGAGCTTATGTGGACGCATCTTTACAGCGCAGCATGAGCATCAGGCATTGTTTGGGTCAGTGGTGCACATCGTCTGTTTACAAAACTCAGGTTTTTTGGGTGCCCCGCTCCAACGTCGCAGAACCCTTCGTTCGAGCAACGTGGCGCTTCGCACCACATTGCTCAACTACTTTCGTTCTTCGACATTAGAGCTGCGCCGCATAATTGAAATATGCGACTGATAACACAAACGACGGGTATTTATAAAACAAGAAAAATCTGATAGCGTGTGCTGCGCTTTCAAGCGCGCGACATAAGCGAGCTTATGTGGACGCATCTTTACAGCGCAGCATGAGCATCAGGCATTGTTTGGGTCAGTGGTGCACATCGTCTGTTTACAAAACTCAGGTTTTTTGGGTGCCCCGCTCCAACGTCGCAGAACCCTTCGTTCGAGCAACGTGGCGCTTCGCACCACATTGCTCAACTACTTTCGTTAGCCCGCCTTTTATTCCTGCCCATTTCAGCCCATGAATATTCAAACGCCATTTACCCTCGCAAGCGTTCGTCCGCTGGGTGTTTGGCGTTTGCTCGGGCTTCGCCTGCATGGGTTGCGCCAGTTTCAAGCCTTTTTGGCCTATAGCCCTTGTCCAGTAAGCGCTAGTAGCTATTTTTTTCGTAGTCCGTGGCGCGTGCGGTCACTTTCGTTTTTGCGCTTTGGGTCTAACCCGGCGCTCAAGCCGACCCGCATACTGCGGGCGGCTTACCTAGTCCGTTAGGCAGCACAGAGCGACCATTTCATGTCCGCGAGCACCCCCCCCATAACTCTTCGCCTCATGACCGAGCGCGACCTGCCGATGCTCCATGATTGGCTCAACCGGCCGCACATCGTTGAGTGGTGGGGTGGTGACGAAGAGCGACCGACTCTTGATGAAGTGCTGGAACACTACCTGCCCAGAGCGATGGCGGAAGAGTCCGTAACACCGTACATCGCAATGCTGGGCGAGGAACCGATCGGCTATGCTCAGTCGTACGTCGCGCTCGGAAGCGGTGATGGCTGGTGGGAAGATGAAACTGATCCAGGAGTGCGAGGAATAGACCAGTCTCTGGCTGACCCGACACAGTTGAACAAAGGCCTAGGAACAAGGCTTGTCCGCGCTCTCGTTGAACTACTGTTCTCGGACCCCACCGTGACGAAGATTCAGACCGACCCGACTCCGAACAACCATCGAGCCATACGCTGCTATGAGAAGGCAGGATTCGTGCGGGAGAAGATCATCACCACGCCTGACGGGCCGGCGGTTTACATGGTTCAAACACGACAAGCCTTCGAGAGAAAGCGCGGTGTTGCCTAACAACTCATTCAAGCCGACGCCGCTTCGCGGCGCGGCTTAATTCAGGTGTTCTTCGACATTAGAGCTGCGCCGCATAATTGAAATATGCGACTGATAACACAAACGACGGGTATTTATAAAACAAGAAAAATCTGATAGCGTGTGCTGCGCTTTCAAGCGCGCGACATAAGCGAGCTTATGTGGACGCATCTTTACAGCGCAGCATGAGCATCAGGCATTGTTTGGGTCAGTGGTGCACATCGTCTGTTTACAAAACTCAGGTTTTTTGGGTGCCCCGCTCCAACGTCGCAGAACCCTTCGTTCGAGCAACGTGGCGCTTCGCACCACATTGCTCAACTACTTTCGTTATACGGCACTCATCTAAACATTAGGGGAAGCATGAGCAGCGGAACATTTGGGATCACGCGCGAGAAGAAGATCATTAGTAGCGGCGCAAGAAAGGTTTTTACGCCGCACGCACCTGTTGACGATATCTCACATTTTTTCGGAAGAGAGGAAGAAGCCTCTCGTTTTGTCAGCGTAATTAATACCGATGGCTTACATGTCTTGGTCTATGGCGACCGCGGCGTAGGAAAAACATCGCTTGCGATCACGACTTGTCGCGTGCTTCTGCAAGGGATAATGAAAGGCGGCAAGTACATAGAGAAAAGATGCGACTCAAGCGATACCTTCGAGTCGATCGCTTTGAAGGTTCTACAGGCGCTTGAGATCAATCATCAAAACCGTGAAACGACGCAAACAACAAATGAGGGCGGAAAAGCCTCTGTAAAGATTCCGATAGTGGGGGCAGAAGTAGATTCACACCGACAGAGTGCAGTCAAGATATTGCATCAGGTCAACCTTTCGTCGCCGTCTTGGGTTGCCGAGCAAATTCAATCCAAAGCCGGGATTTTTCTGATTGATGAGATTGACGCAGTTGCTGATAAAGAAGATCGAAAGAAACTTGCGGAACTCGTAAAATTGCTGAGCGACAACAAGTCGCAGTTGAAAATCGTCTTAGTCGGTATTGCCAGTACTGGCGCCGATCTAACTGCAGGACATCCTTCAATTCAGCGTTGCCTCAAAGAGGTACATTTAAAAAGAATGAACGACGACGATGTCAGGAAAATCATACACAACGGCTTTAAGAAAATTGGACAAATCCCAACCGAAGATGTTGTCAAAACAATCACCGATATTAGCGCCGGACTTCCTCATTTCACCCACCTCATCTGCCTAAAGTGCGCAGAAGCAAGCGTAATTAGTGGAAACAAGCATGTCGGCACCGATGTTCTCAAGGCAGCATTAAATGAGTCCGTAAAAGACTCAGAGAATGCGCTAAAGGACAGCTACACTAACTGCCTCCATAATTTCAACAAACCGCATGAGTACAAAATAATCGTTCAGGGCGCCGCGCATTGCAAAGGAGTGGAATTTCGCGCTTCCGACATCCAACAGCAAATCAAGGTTTTCGTCAAATTTGATGTGGACCAGAAAGTTGTCTCTCGGCGATTGATAGCAATTGCGGCTAGAGCAGACAGCATCATGGAAAAGTGCGGACGGGGATACTACCGCTTCGTGGACCCTCGAATGCCTAGTTTTGTAAAAATGCTTCACGGAGCAGACGCGCAGAGCGCCGTATAACAATTCATTCAAGCCGACGCCGCTTCGCGGCGCGGCTTAATTCAGGCGTTGGGCCTCATAACATGGGCTACTCGTTATCCTTACTTGCAGTTCCAACCTCCGCCGCGGCCGAGGCACTCCGGCAGCTCGGTTACCTCCGCACTGGTCAATCGTGCGAATACGCGCGGGAACCGCTATCGAGCTATGAGCTCCCCGCAAATTGGTTCCTCATCGTTGCACGTGGGTGCGACAGCCGCTTCCGCCAACCGAAGATTCTGGCGCCGTTGTCTGAACACTTTCCCGTTGTCGCATGCTCAATCGAGGAGCACGTGATGTTTAGCTCCGCTGAGTATTGGGCCGACGGCAATCAGGTATGGCGTGCGGAACATGTCGGTGAAAATGGCCCCATCCACTTAAAGACTTCTGGCGCCCTGCCAGGCGGGTTCGAAGCCATGGCTGCGGAGCACAAGAGAGCACAAGAGGCAGACGGTGGCGAAAAGGCGGGCGTCGACCACTACTTCGAAATCCCACTAAACGCAGCCAAAGAAGTAATCGGTTTCAAACACGATGAAGACATTCCTGGCGTCGACTACGAAGGATTCGAGGTTCTCCGCAAGGGCCCTTCGTCTGCCGATTCCAAACCTTGGTGGCGCTTCTGGAAATGACGCCCAACCTGCGCTTCGAGTGGGACGCTCCAACAGCCGGCTTCGCCGCCTGTTTCCGCGCCCCTCAAGCTAAACGTTAGAGATCGTCATGTCTTGCGAGAAGTGCGATGGCCTGTGCGTGCGCTACCAAGTTCGATCGCCCAATGACTTGCGCAAAGCAATGTCTATCGCTAGGGAGAACATCAGTGACGGCACGCTAGTCGACATTACGGAGCCGGGAGCCCACTCAGCTAGCTTCGCGGAAATGGCTGCCAACCAATCCTGGGATGACATCGTTGCCTGGAGATTCAAGTGTCAACAATGTGGAGAGGAGTTTGGCCTTCACGCTGAAACCTATCACGGCAGCGGCGGATACTGGGAGCCCGTGCGCAAAGGCGCGGTGCGGAAGAATCTCTAACTGGTCATTGCAGCCGACCTGCGCCAGCTTCGCTGGCTGGTCCACTGAATTCAAACGTTAGCACCACTGAAAACCCGCTTTATTCAAGGCCATGTTTATTCAAACGGCATTCAGTTTCTCAAGCGTTGTGCAGCGCTGGGGTTGCCGTTTTTCCGGGCTTCGCCTGCATGGGCTGCGCAGGTTTCCAGTCTTTTTGGCCTCTAGCCCTTGTGTAACAAGCGCAAGCAGCTATCGTTTTGCAAGCGCTGTGCCGCCTCGGTGGCGCTGTGCTTTTTCGCAGTTCGTGCCCGTCGCCAAATTCAGGTTACCCGTTTTGGCTTCTGGCTCTAACATTTCGGTCAAGCCGACCCGCCTTCGGCGGTCGGCTTACCTCGCCCTACAAGGGCTTCCCCACCTTTGCAAGCAATACCTCTCCCTGGGTTGATCGCACAGCGATCAACCCAGGCATGGTTTTCGTCAATTTCAGATCAGCTCCCAGCCTTGTGCATGCAGCGCGTCGATGCTTCTTGGCAAACGGTGCGGACGGCGTGACTACAAACGGTCATTACGCTGCCTTCTGGTTGGCAGCAAACCCTGATGAAAGACGCGCGCCGGGGGCTCCATTCGTTAGTCGGGCTTTGGGATGGCTCCCATGAGTCCCCTTGAGTTAACCGAGCATTCCCCGGCGCAGGCCCTGCCTTTTGCACATCAACGACTGCCTTCACGCGGCGGATTTCTGATCTGTCAGCTTGTTCTGGTGTCTGTTGCGTAGCCGGCCCAGCTCACGCGGGCATCTTGAAGGCCTCCCCGCGCTGCAGCACGGCCCAGCACATGCGGGCGTTCTTGGCGGCAATGGCCACCACGGCGCGCCAGTAGCCCCGGCGCTCGGCCAGGCTGCGGGCCCAGCGGCTGATGGGGTCTTGCTTGGGCGTGCGGGTGTTCATGGCAGCGGCAAGCACCGCTCTGGCTCCCATCACCAGCAGGCTGCGCAGGTAGGCGTCTCCGGCTTTGGTGATGCGTCCCAATCTCTGCTTGCCGCCCGAGCTGTATTGCCCGGGCACCAGGCCCAGCCAGGCGCTGAAGCTGCGCCCGCAGGCGAAGTCGTGGCCATTGCCCACGGTGCTGATGAGTGCCATGGCGGTGGTCTGGCCAATACCGCCGAGTTGCATCAACTGCTGCGCCTGGGTGCTGTGGCGGGCCATGAGGGCGATGTGGCGGTCGTACTCGGCGATGCGTTCATCAAGCCGGGTGACTTCACTCAAGAGATCGCCGATGACAGTGTTGGCCCAGCCGGGCAGCTCTTCGAGGCGTGCCAGCGCTTCACGGCGCACGGTGGCGGCTTTGAGGGGCAGCACCAGCCCCAACTCCGAGAGCAGACCCCGAATGCGGTTGAGCGTGGCGGTGCGTTGTTCCACGAATCCCTGGCGGGTGCGGTGCACCATGAGCTGGCCTTGCTGCTCGATGCTCTTGTGGGGCACGAAACGCATCTGGGGGCGGGTGACGGCTTCGCAGATCGCTGCGGCATCGGCCGCGTCGTTCTTGCCGCGTTTGCCCGAGAGGCGGTAGGGGGCGACGAACTTGGGGGCCATCAGCCGCACGGTGTGGCCGAGCTTCTCGAATTCCCGGGCCCAGTGGTGGGCGCCGGAGCATGCCTCCATGCCGATCAGGCACGGGGGCAAGGTGGCGATGAGTTCCAGCAGGTTGCTGCGCGCTACGCTCGGGCGCACGAGGGCTGGCTTGCCTGCCGCATCCACGCCGTGTACGGCAAAGACGTTCTTTGCCAGGTCGATTCCTACGGTTACGATGGTCATGGACTTCCCCTTCCAATGAAACAAGCGTGTTGATGAGAGATTGCACTTCCCATCGTGGCACTTTGATGCCGTTCTGCGCAAATACGCGCTGCGCTTGGGACGGGGAAGTCCCTTTCATTCGTTAGCCAATCAACAGGAGAGAGTGTGTTTCGCATCCTTCTCATTGCCCTACTCGCCTTTGGCGCCTGGAAGGGTTATGAAAAATATCAATCTCAACGTACGGCACAACAATTTCAAGGAATATCTCAAGAAATTGATATTTCAAGTGGTTCTTCTAGACGCAACCGAAGTATTGATGTCACTCCAAAATTTCAGTGCGACGGACGAACCCATTGCTCTCAGATGACTTCGTGCGAAGAAGCCACCTTCTTTCTTAAAAACTGCCCTGGCACGAAAATGGATGGAAACAATGATGGCGTTCCATGCGAGCAGCAGTGGTGCAAATAAATCAAACTAGGGGCTAACAGTTCGTCGCAGCCGACCGCCTACGGCGGCGGCTGAACTCAGAGCGTTCGACGCTATCTGGAACCATAACCCCCCTTTTTTTGACACACGGAGCAGGCCATCATGACGGTCGCCAAGTTCACCGAGGTTCTCGATGGCTTCGAATTTGGCGCCTTCGGGGCCATGCCCACCAACCAGGCATTCATCAGCCTGGAGCGGGGTACGGTTCATTTTGTCTCCAGCGAGCTGGAAGAAGATGCCCCGGAGGATTTGGACAGTGGCGATTACCTTGCCCTGCCGGACAAGGCGGTGCTTGGGCTGGGGCGCGAGCTGGTGATGGAGTTTGCGCGGGAGCAGCTGCCCGACGACGTGGACACCGTTTGGGGGTTTTTCAGCAAGCGCGGCGCGTACCGGCGTTTCAAGGATTTTCTGGAGCGCCGGGGTCGGATTCAGGCCTGGTATGACTATGAGAGCGCTGCCACCGAGGCGCGCCTGCGCGCGTGGTGTGCCGAGCATGGCATTGAGCTTGTGTAAGCTTGGCCGCCAACGGTGGGGCGGCGGCTCCGGTGATTTTTACTATTGTATTTATAGCTGTTTGCCCTTTATTCACGATTGCTAGGGCTGGATTTTCATCGTATTTTTGACTCCTTCCCGCTCTGGGACTGGGTAGTTACACATCTTTTTGTAGCGCAGAACGCTTGTTTGACGCAGGCTTCAACTCCCTCGCCCCCTTGGTGGAGAGGGTAGGGGTGAGGGGGTGATTGAGTGCGGCGCCCACTTTTACGGCCCTCACCCCTACCCTCTCCCGCCAGCGGGAGAGGGAGAAGCAGCAGCAAAGCGGCGCTGGTTTTGCTCCCTTGCGGGAGAGGGGAGAAAAGCACAGAGCTGCGACTTGTGTAGGTACTCATGCCCTCTGGGGAAGGCAGGGATGGGGGCCGGGAGCGCCGGCATCTTGCCGGCATGAGGATGCGAGCGTCGCTGGCCCCCAGCCCAACCTTCCCCCAGTGGGGGAAGGAGCAAATCCCCCCGCCACTTCAGCCCTTGAGCCCCAGGCGGCGCGCCAGCTTGTGCAGGTTGCTGGCGTCCACGTCGAGCGCGCGGGCGGCCTGGGCCCAGTTGGCCTGGTGGCTGTCCAGGGCGGTGGTGATGGCTTGGCGCTGGCAGGCGTCAATGGCGTCGCGCAGGGTGGTGGTGGTGGTGGTGGCCGGTGCGGCAGCAGGGGCAGCGCGCGCGGTGGGCGCTGGGGTGTTGTCGGCGGCGGGGGCTTCGAGCGCGTCCAGGTCCAGCAGGCCGGCCTCCAGCGTGAGGATGGCGTTGCGGTCGGCGCCGCGGCTCAGGGCCTTGAGGGCGGCGCGGCTGATGACATGCTCCAGTTCGCGCACGTTGCCCGGCCAGGCGTAGCGGCGCAGGGCGGCCTGGGCGTCGGGCGACAGGCGCAGGCTGCGCAGCCCCAGGCGGGCGCGGTTCAGCTCCAGAAAGCGGCCGGCCAGCAGCAGCACGTCGTTGCCGCGCTCGCGCAGCGGGGGGATGGGCACGGGGTAGACCGACAGACGGTGGTAGAGGTCGGCGCGGAAGGCGCCGCTGGCGACCTCTTCGCGCAGGTTGCGGTTGGTGGCGGCTATGACGCGCACATGCACGCGGCGCGGGCGGTCGGCGCCCAGGCGCTGGATCTCGCCGTTTTGCAGCGTGCGCAGCAGTTTTGCCTGCACGGACAGGGGCAGCTCGCCCACTTCGTCCAGGAACAGCGTGCCGCCCTCGGCGGCTTCGATGCGGCCGGGCCGGTCGCTGACGGCGCCCGAGAACGCGCCGCGCACATGGCCGAAGAGTTCGCTCTCGGCCAGCGATTCGGGCAGGGCCGCGCAGTTGACATGCACCATGGGCCGGCTGCGCCGCCCCGACTGCTGGTGCAGCAGGCGCGCGAACAGCTCTTTGCCGACGCCGGTCTCGCCCAGCAGCAGCACCGGCAGGTCGGATGTGGCGACCACGGCCAGCTCGTGCAGCAGGCGCTTGAGGGCCGGGCTTTCGCCGACGATCTCGGCCTCGCCGGCGCCGGCGCGGTCTTGCGCGCGCAGGACGTCGTCTCCCTCAGTGGCGGCGGTGCCGGCCATGCGCAGGGTGCGCAGCTCGTGCTCCAGCCGGGCCATGCGCACCACGGCCTCGGCCATGGGCACGCAGCGCGCCAGGCGCTGGCGCGCCGCCGGGCTGAAGGTGCCGGTGGTCAGCGCGTCCAGCGTCAGCACGCCCCAGGGGCGGCCCTCCACATGCAGGGCCACGCCCATGCAGTCGTGCACGGGCAGGGGCTCGCCCACCAGGGTGTCGAGCAGGCCGTCGTAGGGGTCGGGCAGCTGGCTGTCGTGCTCGAAGCAGGTGACCTCGCGCCGCGCCAGGATGGCCGCAAGGCGCGGGTGCTGGCCCACGGCAAAGCGCCGGCCCAGCGCGTCGCTGACCAGGCCGGTGACGGCCACGGGGCGCAGGCGGTCTTCCTCCAGCCGCAGCAGGGCCACGGCGCCGCAGTTGAACTGGGCGCGCGTCAAGTCCACCAGCCGCTGCAGGCGCACGGCCTGGGGCAGATCGGTGGCCATGTCGGCGCACAGGGGCAGCAAGCCCTCGGGCGCGACGGTGAGCGGGTGGGCGTTTGTGGTCATAAATACCATGAAAAGGTGTTTTTTACCCGTTTTAATCAGGGTTTATTTTACCCATGCTCGTATAAACCCTTGATTCGCGGCAATGCAGCATCTGGCCCGGCTTTTGCGTAACCGCTTGCGTCACATCACAACGACGGAGGCCCTGGATGGGTAAGTACGCCAAGTATTGGTACACGCTGATAGGCGTGTTGATCGTCACCTTCAGCCTGTTGGGCTATTACGGTGTCGAGGTTTATCGCACCGCACCGCCGATTCCGGGCAAGGTGCTGGTTGAGGGCAGCGACAAGCCGCTCTATACCGAGGAGAGCATTCTGGACGGCCAGACCGCCTGGCAGTCCACGGGTGGCATGCAGCTGGGCTCCATCCTGGGCCACGGTGCCTACCAGGCGCCGGACTGGACGGCCGACTGGCTGCACCGCGAGCTGGTGGCCTGGCTGGATCTTGCCGCGCAACAGGATCACGGCAAGGCCTTTGCCGACCTGGATGTGGGCCAGCAGGCGGTGCTGCGCGACCGGCTGAAGACCGAGTACCGCACCAACACCTTCGACAAGGCGACGGACACGATGACCATCACGCCGCTGCGTGCCCAGGCCATCGCCGAGACCGCAGCCTACTACGACAAGCTATTCAGCGACGATCCGTCGCTGCAGAAGTCGCGCGAGAGCTTCGCCATGAAGGAGAACACCCTGCCCAGCGCCGAGCGCCGTGCGCAGATGGCGGGCTTCTTCTTCTGGACCGCCTGGGCCGCCGCCACCGAGCGCCCGGCCGATGTGGGGGGCAGTGGCGCCACCTATACCAACAACTGGCCACATGAGCCGCTGATCGGCAACACCCCGACCGGCGAGAACATGGTCTGGTCCATCATGAGCATCATCATCATGATGGCCGGCGTGGGCT
Source organism: Diaphorobacter limosus (assembly GCF_033100095.1). Lineage (NCBI taxonomy): Bacteria > Pseudomonadati > Pseudomonadota > Betaproteobacteria > Burkholderiales > Comamonadaceae > Diaphorobacter > Diaphorobacter limosus. The sequence continues at coordinate 2,562,590 of NZ_CP136921.1, forward strand.
TTCTGGTCTGGGGCTGGGCCTTCCTGCGCGACCATGACGAGCAGGATCCGGTGCCCCCGAAGCATGACCCCTTGACCCGCGTCGCCCTTACCGGCTCGCAGCGCGCCCTGGGCAAGTATTTGTTCCTGGTGGTGGCGCTGTTCTGCGCCCAGGTCTTCCTGGGCGGCTTTACCGCCCACTACACGGTGGAAGGTCAGGAGTTCTACGGCATCGATGTCTCCAAGTGGTTCCCCTACGCCCTGGTGCGCACCTGGCATTTGCAGGCGGCGCTGTTCTGGATTGCCACCGGCTTCCTGGCCGCCGGCCTGTTCCTGGCGCCGGTGATCAACGGCGGCAAGGACCCCAAGTACCAAAAACTGGGCGTGGACGTGCTGTTCTGGGCGCTGGTGGTGGTCTGCGTGGGCTCGTTCATCGGCAACTACCTGACCATCGCCCATGTCATGCCGCAGGAGTGGAACTTCTGGCTGGGCCACCAGGGCTACGAATACGTTGACCTGGGCCGCCTGTGGCAGATCGGCAAGTTTGCCGGCATTGCCTTCTGGCTGGTGCTGATGGCGCGCGCCATCTTCCCCGCGCTGCTGGCCCCCAACGGCCAGGACAAGAACCTGCTGGCCCTGCTGACCTCGTCGGTCGTGTGTATCGGCCTGTTCTACGGCGCCGGCCTGTTCTACGGCGAGCGCACGCATATCTCGGTGATGGAGTACTGGCGCTGGTGGGTGGTGCACCTGTGGGTGGAAGGCTTCTTCGAGGTCTTCGCCACCACGGCGCTGGCCTTCATCTTCTCGACCCTGGGCCTGGTTTCCTACCGCATGGCCACGGCCGCCAGCCTGGCGTCGGCGTCGCTCTTCATGCTGGGCGGCGTGCCCGGCACCTTCCACCACCTGTACTTTGCCGGCACCACCACCCCGGTGATGGCCGTGGGCGCATCGTTCAGCGCACTCGAAGTGGTGCCGCTGGTGGTGCTGGGCCACGAGGCCTGGGAGCACTGGCGCCTGCAGCACAAGACCGAGTGGATGAAGAAGCTGCGCTGGCCGCTGATGTGCTTCGTCGCCGTGGCGTTCTGGAACATGCTGGGCGCGGGCGTCTTCGGCTTCATGATCAACCCGCCCATCTCGCTGTACTACATCCAGGGCCTGAACACCACGCCGGTGCACGCCCACGCCGCGCTGTTCGGTGTCTATGGCTTCCTGGCGCTGGGCTTCACGCTGCTGGTGCTGCGCTATGTGCGCCCTGAACTGCAGTTCAACGAGCGCCTGATGAAGACCGGCTTCTGGTGGCTCAACGCCGGCCTGGTGCTGATGATTGCGACCAGCCTGCTGCCCATCGGCCTGTTCCAGTTCCACGCCAGCGTGACCGAGGGCCTGTGGTACGCGCGCAGCGAGGAGTTCATGCAGCAGCCCTTCATGGAGACGCTGCGCTGGGTGCGCACCTTTGGTGACCTGGTGTTCATCACCGGTGCCCTGTGCGTGAGCTGGCAGGTGGTCAGCGGCGTGCTGTTCAGCCCAAGCGCCACGGCCACCCCGCGGGGCGGCGTGCTGGCCGGCGCCACGCGCTAAGCTGCCTTGCGCCGCGTGTCTCAGGCATGCGGCGCATTGCCAGGCTGCAATTAATTTAATAGCTACTAACGCTTATCCATCAAGCTCTACAGCCTGATTTACTCCGCAAGCAAGGTTCTCTGGCGCCTTGCTTTTTCAGCCGGCTTCAAGCCGGCTTTTTTTCGTTTGTGGGGTCTGGTGGAAACCAGACGGAGAGCGCAAGCTTGTGTTGCATCAAACTACATATAGTGTTTAGTTCTTGCAATGACTTCCATTTCACCTTCCCTCGCCACGCTGCCGCGCGACGTTATCCAGAGAAGCGGCGAGCGCGCTGCGTTCGACGCCGGACGCATTGCCTCGGCCATCGCGCGTGCCGGGGCCGCCACCGGCGAGTTCGGTGCTGACGAGGCGCAGTTGCTCACCGCGCAGGTCACCAAGGTGCTGATCCACCGCTTCCACGGGGCGGCGCCGGCCATAGAGCAGATCCAGGATGTGGTCGAGCAAACACTGATCGCCGCCAACCACCTGCAGACGGCGCGCGCCTACATCGCCTACCGCGATCGGCACGCCACCCTGCGTGCCGACCGCCAGACACTGGTGCATGTGGACTCCTCCATCAACGAATACCTCACGCGCGCCGACTGGCGCGTCAACGCCAACGCCAACCAGGGCTATTCGCTGGGCGGGCTGATCCTGAACGTGGCGGGCAAGGTGACGGCCAACTACTGGCTCTCGCATGTCTACGCGCCCGAGATCGGGGAGGCGCACAGGAGCGGCGACCTGCACATCCACGATCTGGACATGCTCAGCGGCTACTGCGCGGGCTGGTCGCTGCGCACGCTGTTGCACGAAGGCTTGAACGGCGTGCCGGGCAAGGTGGAGGCGAGCCCGCCCAGGCACATGAGCTCGGCCGTGGGGCAGATCGTCAACTTTCTGGGCACGCTGCAGAACGAGTGGGCCGGCGCGCAGGCGTTTTCGTCCTTCGACACCTATATGGCACGACCTACCGCTTTGCCAAGGAAGACAAAAAGCGGTGGCCGGGCATCGTGCAAGCGGGGACGCCCGCCCAGCCCTACTACACCAACAGCTCGCAGCTGCCTGTGGGCTTTACCGACGATCCCTTTGAGGCGCTAGAGCGGCAAGAGGCTTTGCAGGCCAAGTACACCGGCGGCACGGTGCTGCACCTCTACATGGGCGAGCGCATCAGCAGCGGCGCGGCCTGCCGCGAACTGGTCAAACGCGCGCTCTCCAACTTCCGCCTGCCCTACATCACCGTCACGCCGACGTTTTCCATCTGCCCGACGCACGGCTATCTGGCGGGCGAGCACCGCTTCTGCCCGACTTGCGACGCCGAGCGCCTGGCCGAGAAGCGCCGGCAGCTGCAAGCGGCGTGAGCGCCGTTTCTCCCTCTCCCCCAAGGGGGGCGAGGGAGAAATACCCCCATTTCAACCACCCCCAAAGGAGCTATCCATGACCCATTTCTCCGCCATCGAATCCACCGCCCTGGCCGCCGCCGACGTGCAGCTCAGCAACGCCGAGCGCCAGCCCTGCGAGGTCTGGACCCGCGTCATGGGCTACCACCGCCCGGTGGCCAGCTTCAACATCGGCAAGCAGGGCGAGCACGCCGAGCGCCAGTTCTTCGCCGAGCAATGACCTTGCGCGTGGGTGGGCTGACCCGGCTCACCACCATCGACTTCCCCGGCCGCCTGGCGGCCGTGGTGTTCTGCCAGGGCTGCCCCTGGCGCTGCGGTTATTGCCACAACCCGGAGCTTCTCGACGCCAGTGCGGGCGGCGCCATCGCCTGGGAGTCGGTGCTGGCCTTTTTGCACGGCCGCCGCGGCCTGCTCGACGGCGTGGTTTTCTCTGGCGGCGAGCCGCTGGCGCAGTCCGCCCTGCCCCAAGCCCTGGCCCAGGTGCGCGCCATGGGCTTTGCCACGGCCCTGCACACCGGCGGCATGTACCCGGATCGCCTGGCCGCCGTTCTGCCACTGCTCGACTGGGTGGGCCTGGACATCAAGGGCCCACAGGCCGGCTACGACGCCATCACGCGCACGCCGGGCAGCGGCGCGCGCGCCTGGCAGTCGCTGCAGCTGCTGCTGGCCAGCGGCGTGGACTACGAATGCCGCACCACCTGGCATGAGGGGTTGTTCGACACCCCGGGCCTGCTGGGGCTGGCCGAGCAGCTGGCGCGTGCCGGCGTGGTGCATTGGGCACTGCAGGAATGCCGTACACCGGACGGCCCACCGACCTGGGGGCTGACACCCGCGCAACAGACCCTGTTACAGGCGCAGTTTCCGGGCTTTGTGCTGCGGAGCGGCCTGTAGGGATTCTCTTGACATCTGGTCAGCTTGGCCTAAATATCAAGGCCTGACCTGACCAGATTGACCAGACCCGGAGCCGCCCCATGTCCACCGCCCTGAAGTCCCCCGAGAGCGCCCGCATCGATATCTTCACCCAGGCGGTGGAGAGCCTGGCGCGCAAGCTGGGCGTGGCAGCCAGCGAAACGCCCATGCCCATTTCCAAGTTCAAGTCCGACTACAGCGGGCTGCTGCGCGATGCCCGGGCCGGCCAGCTGCAACAGATCTCGCGCGGCGGCGAGCGCTACCTGGTGCTGAGCGAGGCGCAGGTCATCGCCATGGAACGCTCCAGCAGCCAGCAGCGCAGCCTGGCGGACACGCTGGCCTCGGTGCAGGCGCCGTCCGGTGCGCTCGATGCCGGCGCCGCCCTGCTGCCCGGCGAGCGGCACGATCCGTTCACCCTGCCCCGGGCCTGATTCCGCTTCCAAATCATTCGTGTCTAGGCGCGAAGCCGCAGGCAGTGCTGTAGCACGACAAGGCGAAGCAACAACGACACGGATGATCTAGAAATGGAATGACATGGCGCGCCCCAACCGTTACCTACTCGGCCCGCAGCTGCTGCTGGGCCTGTGCGGCAAGCAGGCCCGCGCCGTGCAATGGGCGGCCACGGTGCAGGATGGTGAATGCGTGCTCAGCCGCCTGGCGATCGCCATCGCCCGCTCGGTCATCAACAGCGGGGCCCGCTCCGAGGTGCAGCGCCAGGACTGGCACCAGGCGCTGGCCGCCACCGTCTCGCGCATGGAGGCCGGCGGGGCCACCCTGGTCGATCTGAACGAGACCGTGCTCGAGCGCTTTCACGAATACCGCACCCATGCCCCGCTGGACTTCAAGACGCCCAAGGGCCGCGCGCCGCTGGCCCAGGACGTGCGCCTGTTGATCACCACCGCCGCCGTCATGGATCTGGTCTATGCCGAGTATGACGACCTCTACATGGAGCAGCTGCGCAGCGGCACCAATGTCAGGGTGCAGGCACTGTGAGCGCGCCGGAAGACGAGCCCTTCACCCTGCCGGCCGGCCTGCCGCGCGCCGCGCCCGGCCGCGTGCGCGTGCTGAGCCTGTCGGGCGGCGGCTACCGAGGCCTGTTCACGGCGGCGCTGATCCGGGCACTGGAGGCCAGGCTCGGCCCCGACCCTGCCCGGCCCACGCCTTTTGGGCAGCGCTTTGACTTGATCGCCGGCACCTCGATAGGCGGCATCCTGGCCACGGCCCTGAGCTGCAGGGCCACGGGCGCCGCCCTGCAGGCACTGCTGCAGCGGCGCGGCAGCAGCATCTTCCCACCCATGCGCCTGCGTGGCCTGCGCAAGCTGCTGGGACGCGCGCCCTACGACCCGCAGCGCCTGCGCAGCGCCATCTGCGAGCTGCTGCCCGACGCAGAACAGCAATTGCTGGGCGAACATGCACCCGCCCTGCTGCTGACCACCGTGAACTGGACCACCTCCAAGCTGCAGCTGCTGGGCAGCCGGCCCACCCTTGGGCAGCGCGACCAGCTGGGCCTGACGCTGATGGACGCCATGCTGGCCACCTCGGCGGCGCCGGCGCATTTTCCGGTGCACAGCTTCCAGCACCACCGCTTCGTCGATGGCGGCCTGGCGGCCAACGCGCCCGACCTGCACGCGCTGCAATGCGCGCAGCAGATGTACCCGGGCGCCGAAGTGCACATGCTCAGCATAGGCACGGCCAACCCGCTGCACGGCCGCGACCCATCGGCCGTGCCGGGGCGCGGCCTGATGTGGGCCGGCCCGGTGATAGAACTCGTCACCAGCGCCCAGGAGATGCTGGCCGTGCAGGAATGCGCCGCCCGCATGGGAACGCACCGCTACCTGCGGCTGAACATGCCGCCCAGCAGCGCACAGCAAAAGCAGCTGGACTTTGACGTGGCCGACCAGACCAGCACCGATCTGCTGCTGTCGCTGGCAGATGACTGCCTGGCATCGTTGCAGCCGGCCGACTGGCACCGGCTCAAGGCCATCGTCGGCTAGCCGGGACTCCTGCGCGCTCAGGGGTGGGCGCTGGCGCTCTTCTCCAGCCGCACATCCTCGTACAAGACCTGCAGCGGAAGTTGCAGCCCCACGCTGGCCAGTTCCACCTGCTGCGCCGCGGTGTCGAAGGGGTAGAGCACCCAGCGCCCGGTTTCGTCGCGGCGAAACAGGTCCGCGCTCAGGCGCTCGCTGTCGATGAGCAGGTACTCACTCAGACTGGGCAGCTTGCGGTAGGCAGCAAACTTTGCGCCGCGGTCATAGGCGCTGGTGAAGGGCGAAAGCACCTCCACGACCAGGCTGGGGGCGCTTTTGTATTGACCCTGCTCGCGGTCGGCGGCGGCCCAGGTGACGAACACGTCGGGGTAGAAGAAGGCGTTACTTTCCTCGGCGCAGCTTTATGTCAGTGATGAACTCGCTGCAGGGGCCGCCACGCAGATGCTGGCGCAGGGCCATGGCGACATTCAGGGCAATGGTCACACGGGCGTCCGAGGCCCCAGCCACGGCGAACACCTCGCCATCCAGATATTGGTGCTTCTCGGCCTGACCCTCTTCCCAATCCAGGAAGGTCTGGGCATCACAGCGCGGCTGGGCTGCAGGCAAGGCCATGATTGGCTCCTCGATGTACCGCATTGCAGCACAGCTTCATTCAGGCGTACACCACGGGCGGCGCATCGGCGCCATCGGGCAGCTCCGTGCACCCCCAGGGTCGTCGGAAAATTTTACACATCGACCACGGAAAATTAAAAACACCCCTATAAATCAACGCGTTACATGAATGGCACAAAAAATGCTTTACTTGGTCGATCTTATTCACCCGGATGGTTACCATGAAATCTCTGCTCATCGCGACCCTGTCCAGCCTCTCCTGTCTGGCTGCGCTTGCCGCCCCCATCACGCTGACCGGTACTGTGCGTGACTTCAATGCTGACGGGGTGAATTTTGAAGGCAGCGGCGGCTCTGGCACGGGCTATGTCAACACTACCCTGAGCGGTTCATCGCCGACCCTGACGGCACTGGGAAGCAGCCAGATCAGCAACAGCGGCCCCGGGGCATTCAGCAATTGGTACACCAAGACCACCGACAGCATGTCTTATTCGCTGACGCTGAACGAGACATCTCCAGGCAGCGGCATCTATCAGTACAGCAACAGCAACTTCTTCCCCATCGACGGTGCACTGCTGGGCAACCAGGGCCGCTCGCACAACTACCACTTTACGTACAACATCTCCTCGGTATTCAGTTATGTCCAAGGCACCGGCCAGACCTTCACGTTCACCGGGGATGATGACGTCTGGGTGTTTTTCGACCACAAACTCGGCATTGACCTGGGAGGTGTTCATGCCGCCCAAAGTCAAACGGTGAACCTCGATACGTTGATGGCCGGCAAGACCTCCGGCGACTACAGCTTTGATTTCTTCTTCGCCGAACGACACACCACACAATCGAACCTGATGATTACGACATCGCTGGTTTTGAAGTCGCCCCCGACCAACGTGCCCGAACCTGGTTCGTTGGCCTTGATGGGTCTTTCCATGGTTGGCCTGGCCTTTGTCCGTCGCCGCAAGACGGCTTGATTGATTCCTACCCCAACCACGCAGCGGCGCCTTTGGGCGCCGTTGTCGTATGCGGGCGCATCGCCATTCCGTTTCCAAAACATTCGTGTCCAGGCGCGAAGCCGCAGGCAGTGCTGTCGCACGACAAGGCGAAGCAACAATGACACGAGTGATTTAGAGATGGAGTCGCATCTGCTACTTGGCACCGCTGCGCTATGCCCCGCACACGCGCAGCACCTCGTCCCCGTAGGCCTCCAGCTTCTTCGCCCCCATGCCGCTGATGCCCTCCAGCTCGCCCAGGCTGGCCGGGTTGCGTTCGGCAATCGCCGCCAGCGTGGCGTCGTGGAAGATCACGTAGGCCGGCAGGTTGTGCGCGCGCGCCACCTCGGCGCGCCAGGCCTTGAGGTTGATGAAGCGCACCTGGGCGTCCGGCCCCAGTTCGGCAGCGGCGGCGCTGGGTTGGCCGGCGCGGCGTTTGGATTTGGGTGCGGCCTTGGCCTGGGCCTCGCGCAGCTGGACCTGCTGCTCACCGCGCAGCACGGCGCGCGAGCCGGGCGTGAGCGTCAGCGTGTCGAAGCTGTGGCCACCCTCGGTCGCCACGCGGTGCACGCCTACCGCCCCCAGCGCCAGCAGCTGGCGCAGCACGCCACGCAGCTGTTGCTCTGAATACTGCGCGCCCAGGTTGAAGGTGGACAGCTGGTCGTGGCCAAACTGCCGCACCTTGTCCGTGGCCTTGCCGCGCACAATGTCCATCAAATGGCCGACGCCAAAGGTCAGGCGGCTCACCTCGTGCACGCGGTAGATGGTGGACAGGAGCTTCCTCGCCGCGTCCGTGCCGTCCCATACCGCGGGCGGGTTCAGGCAGTTGTCGCAGTTGCCGCAAGGCTGGGATTCTTCACCAAAGTAGGCCAGCAGCCGCTGGCGCCGGCAGTCCGTGGCCTCGGCCAGGGCCAGCAGGGCGTCGAGCTTGCCGCGCAGCACGGCCTTGAACTCCTCGGCCGCGTCGCCGTCGTCGATCATGCGGCGCTGGTTCACCACGTCCTGCAGGCCGTAAACCATCCAGGCGTCGGCGGCCAGGCCGTCGCGCCCGGCGCGGCCGGTCTCCTGGTAGTAGCCCTCGATGTTTTTCGGCATGTCCACATGGGCGACGAAGCGCACGTCGGGCTTGTCTATGCCCATACCGAAGGCAATTGTGGCCACCATGACGATGCCGTCCTCGCGCAGGAAGCGGTCCTGGTGCATCTGGCGCAGGTCCGCCGGCAGGCCGGCGTGGTACGGCAGGGCGTTGATGCCGCCGTCCTGCAGCGCCTGGGCCATTTCCTCCACGCGCTTGCGCGACTGGCAATAGACGACGCCGGCGTCGCCCAGGTGCTCGCGCGTGATGAAGCGCAGGAGCTGGGCCAGCGGCTCCTTCTTTTCCTCGATGCGATAGCGGATGTTGGGCCGGTCGAAGCTGCTGACGAACTGGCGCGCGTCGGAAAGCTGCAGGCCGGCAACGATGTCGGCGCGCGTCAGGCCGTCGGCCGTGGCGGTGAGGGCGATGCGCGGCACGCCGGGGTAACGGTCGTGCAGCAGATTCAGCTGGCGATACTCGGGCCGGAAGTCGTGGCCCCACTGGCTCACGCAATGCGCCTCGTCAATGGCGAACAGGCTCAGTTGCCCGCGCGCGTGCAGCTCGTCCAGCAGGCCGATGAAACGCTCCGTGGTCACCCGCTCGGGCGCGGCGTAAAGCAGCGTGATCTCGCCGCGCGAGAGGCGCCGCTCGACGTGAAGGGTCTGCTGCCAGTCCAGCGTGGAGTTGAGAAAGGCCGCCTCGACCCCGGCCTCGTGCAGCGCGCCCACCTGGTCGTGCATGAGGGCGATCAGGGGCGAAACCACCACCGTCACGCCATGGCCCGCATCGCGCCGCACGATGGCCGGCACCTGGTAGCACAGGCTCTTGCCGCCGCCCGTGGGCATGAGCACGAGTGCGTCGCCGCCCGCGATCACATGTTCGATGATGGCCTGCTGCGGGCCACGGAACTGCTCGTAGCCGAAGACGTCATGCAGGACGAAATGCGCGGGGGACAAACCGGAAAACTCTCTTTTTAATAGCTATCAGCGCTTGATGGATAAGCGCAAAGTGCTTATTTGACTCAAATTCCGCAACAACGGGCAACGGGCGCCTATTGTGCGCCCGGTCAATCATTTGCAATGCCTATTGATCAGTCCGACGATTGAATTGGACATGAATGATTGATCGGCGCAAGATGCCGCGCACAACCATACCCATATAGGAGACATGTATGCAGACTCTGCTGCGCGGCACCCTCGCCGCTGCCCTGGCCTTCAGCGCCACGGCGACCCTGGCCCAGGCCTATCCCGACAAGCCCGTGACCCTGGTCGTGCCCTTTGCAGCCGGCAGCGGCACGGACTCGGTGGCGCGTGCCGTGGCCTCGGGCCTGGCGGCGCGGCTCAAGCAGCCGGTCATCGTGGACAACAAGCCCGGCGCCAGCGCCCAGGTGGCAGCGCAGTATGTGGCCAAGGCCAAGCCCGACGGCTACACGCTGTTCATGACCACCAACACCTCGCATTCGGCCAACCCGGCGCTGTACAAGAGCCTGAAGTACGACCCGATCAAGGACTTCACGCCCGTGGCGCGCGTGGGCGAGCTGCCCTTCGCGCTGGCCGTGAACCCCGCCGTCCCCGCCAAGACCCTGGCCGAACTGCTGGACTACGCGCGCGCCAACCCGGGCAAACTGAGCTACGCCACGCCCAACAGCACATCGCTGGTGGCCATGGAGAGCATCAAGCACATCGCCAAGATCGACGTGCTGGGCGTGCCCTACAAGTCCAGCCCCCAGGCCATGACCGACCTGGTGGGCGGCCAGGTGCAGATCTACGTGGCCGACCTGGGCTCCGGCATGGGCATGCTCAAGACCGACAAGGTGCGCGCGCTGGGCGTGACCACGGCCCAGCCCACGCCCATGCTGCCGGGCGTGCCGCCCATAGGGCAGACGGTGAAGGGCTTTGACCTGACATCCTGGAACGGCATCTTCGGCCCCGCCGGCCTGCCGCAGCCCATGGTGCAGCGGCTGAACACCGAGCTGCAAGCCGTGCTGGCCGACAAAGACTTGCAGGACAAGCTGGCGCAAATCGGCTTTCAGGTCTGGCCCAGCAAGACGCCGGAGGAATTCACGCAGTACGTCGCCGGCCAGCTGACCCACTGGCGCACCCTGATCCAGCAGGCCGGCATACAACCCGAGTGAGGCCACCCCATGACCACATCCCGCTACCTGGTGCGCGCCGCCGGCGTGCCCAGCTACCAGCCCGCCAACCACGAGCACACCTTCAACCAGCGCCTGATCGGCCCCGAGACCGTCGGCGCGCGGCAGATGGAGGTGCTACTGGGCACGCTGCACAAGGGCGGCGGCGCCCTGCCCCACGCCCACCCGGGCATAGAGCAGGCCTGCTACCTGCTGGAGGGCCAGGCCCGCGCCTCGGTCGAGGGCGAGGCCTTCGACATGCTGCCGGGCGACATGTGCTTCTTTCCGGCCGACCGCATGCACACCTTTACCGTCACCAGCGATACGCCCGTCAAGCTGCTGGTGATCTACAGCCCGCCCTATGGCGAATCGCCCGACAAGGTAATCCGACCATGAACTTCGCCCCCACCCCCGAGCAGGAGCAAATCAAGGCCGCCATCGAGCGCGTCTGCGCCCCGTTTGACGCCGATTACTGGCTGAAGAAGGACCAGGATGGCGGCTTTCCGCACGACTTCCACCAGGCGCTGGCGGCATCGGGCTGGCTGGGCATCGCCATGCCCGAGGAATATGGCGGCGCCGGCCTTGGCATCAGCGAGGCCGCGCTGATGATGCACACCATCTCCGCCACCGGCGCGGGCCTGTCGGGCGCCTCGGCCGTGCACATGAACATCTTCGGCCTGCACCCGGTGGTGGTCTTCGGCACCGAGGAGCAGAAAAAACGCTGGCTGCCGCCGCTGATCGAGGGCAAGGACAAGGCCTGCTTTGGCGTGACCGAGCCCAACGCCGGCCTGAACACGCTGAAGCTGCAGACACGCGCCGTGCGCGAAGGCAACCATTACGTGGTGCATGGGCAGAAGGTCTACATCTCCACCGCCCAGGTGGCCAACAAGATCCTGCTGCTGACACGCACCACGCCGGTGGAGCAGGCGCGCGGCACCGAGGGCCTGACGCTGTTCTACACCGACCTGGATCGCAGCAAGATCGAGGTACATGAAATCGCCAAGCTGGGCCGCGCCTGCGTGGACACCAACCAGCTCTTCATCGACGGCCTGCGCATCCCCGTGGAGGACCGGGTGGGCGAGGAGGGCAAGGGCTTTTCCTACATCCTGCACGGCATGAACCCCGAGCGCATCCTGATCGCCGCCGAGGCCGTCGGCCTGGGCCGCGCGGCCCTGGCGCGCGCGGCCGGCTACGCCGCCGAGCGCGAGGTCTTCGGCCGCCCCATCGGCAAGAACCAAGCCATACAGCACCCGCTGGCCGAGGCCTGGATGGACCTGGAGGCCGCGCACCTGATGGTGCAAAAGGCCGCCTGGCTGTACGACCAGGGCAAGAATTGCGCCGCCGAGGCCAACGCCGCCAAATTCCTGGGCGCCGAGGCCGGCTACCGCGCCTGCGAGCGCGCCATCTTCACCCATGGCGGCATGGGCTACGCCAAGGAATACCACGTCGAGCGCTACATGCGCGAGTCCTGGATCCCGCGCCTGGCGCCGGTGAGCCCGCAGCTCATCCTGTGCTTCATCGCCGAGAAAGTGCTGGGGCTGCCCAAGTCGTACTGAGAGACAACCCCCTGTGGCGCTACGCGCCTTCCCCCTTCTCTCACGCTTCGCGTGGGAAGGGGGACGCAGCCCTCGCTGCGGGGCGGCCCTTGCTCGGCTGCCGCTGGCATGGGGTCGCGCCAGTTGCGAGCGGTGTGAGTCTCGCAAAACGTCCATATGGGAGCCTGTGTTGGGGCATCATGCCGGCATGAAACTGCACCAGCTGCGCTACTTCGCCGTGCTGGCCGAGGAGCTGCACTTCGGCCGCGCGGCCGAGCGCCTGGCCATCACGCAGCCGCCGCTGTCCTCGGGCATCAAGGCGCTGGAGGAGGAGCTGGGCGTGCGCCTGTTCGAGCGCAGCAGCAAGCATGTGGCGCTCACGGCCGCCGGCCAGGCGTATCTGGCCGAGGTGCGCGTGGTGCTGGACCGCGTGGCCAGCGCCGCCGAGACAGCGCGCGCGGTGGCCGCAGGGCTGCAGGGGCGGCTGGAGATCGGCTTTGCCGGCTCCATGGTGTACCGCGACATGCCGCGCATCGTGCGCGCCTTCGGCGCCCGTGCGCCGGGCATAGACGTGAACCTGCGCGAGCTGTCGTCGGCCGAGCAGCTGGACGCCCTGCTGCACCGCCAGCTGCACGCCGGCTTCATCAACGCCGCCGCCGTGCCCCCGCGCCTGGCATGCCGGCCGCTCATCCCCGACCATTTCGTCTGCTGCCTGCCCGAGGCGCACCCACTGGCGCGTGAATCAGCCGTGGCCCTGCCGGCGCTGGCGCAGGAGGGCTTCGTGATGTTCGCGCGCGACGTGGCGCCGGCCAACCACGACAACGTGATCGCGCTGTTCGAGCGCGCCGGCATCCACCCACGCACGCGCCATGCGGCGCGGCAATGGCTCACGGTGGTGTCGCTGGTGGCGCTGGGCATGGGTGTGGCCCTGGTGCCGGCGTCGCTGGCCCAGGCGGGCGTGCAGGGCGTGCGCTTCCTGCCCATCGTCGGGCTGCGCCACCCGGCGGTGGGCGTTCTGGCCTGGCATGAGGAGGCCGACAATCCCGCGCTGCGGATCTTTCTGGATTGCGCGGCGCCCTTCCTACAATCGGGCGCATGACCCTGCCCCACTACACCCGCGCCCAGGCGCTGCCCGCCATCCTTCACCAGCGCATCGCCATCCTCGACGGCGCCATGGGCACCATGATCCAGCGCTTCAAGCTGACCGAGGCGCAGTACCGTGGCGAGCGCTTTGCGGACTTTGCGCGCGACGTGAAGGGCAACAACGAGCTGCTCTCGCTCACCCGCCCCGACGTGATCCGCGACATCCATGAGGGCTACCTGGCCGCCGGCGCCGACCTGATCGAGACCAACACCTTTGGCGCCACTTCCATCGCCCAGGACGACTACGCCATGGGCGATCTGGCCTACGAGATGAACCTGGAGAGCGCGAAGCTGGCGCGCGCCGCCTGTGACAAATTCAGTACGCCAGACAAGCCGCGCTTCGTCGCCGGCGCCCTCGGCCCCACGCCCAAGACGGCCAGCATCAGCCCCGACGTGAACGACCCCGGCGCGCGCAACATCAGCTTCGAGCAGCTGCGCGCGGCCTACCTGGAGCAGACGCTGGCCCTTATTGAGGGCGGCGCCGACGTGATCCTGGTCGAGACCATCTTCGACACCTTGAACGCCAAGGCCGCGCTGTTTGCCGTCGATGAAGCCTTCGAGCAGACCGGCGAGATTCTCCCCATCATGATCAGCGGCACGGTCACCGACGCCTCGGGCCGCATCCTGTCGGGCCAGACCGTCACCGCCTTCTGGCACAGCGTACGCCATGCCAATCCGCTGTCCATAGGCCTGAACTGCGCCCTGGGCGCGGCGCTGATGCGCCCCTACATCCAGGAGCTGGCCAAGGCCGCGCCCGACACCTTCATCAGCTGCTACCCCAACGCCGGCCTGCCCAACCCCATGAGCGACACCGGCTTCGACGAGACCCCCGAGGTCACCAGCCGCCTGGTGCATGAATTCGCCGCCGAGGGCCTGGTGAACATCCTGGGCGGCTGCTGCGGCACCACCCCCGACCACATAAGCGCCATCGCCCGCGCCGTGGCGCCGGTGGGCACGCGCCGACTGTTCCAGCACGCCCCCGCCTAAGCCCGCGCCCGGCATGCTGCGGCACTCCCCTGCGACACCGCACACGCCGGCCCTCCTGGCCATGGGCCCGCGCTTATAGACGGCCCCCGCTGATTCAGGTGTAGTGGCCGTCAGGAGTACCCCATGCGCCCCACCATCCTGAGAGAAGTGTTTGCCGGATTTCTGCGCACGCGCCGCATCGTGCGGCACTTTCGCCGCCGGGCGCTGCTGGAGACGCTAACACGCACCGGCGTCAGCCGGGAAATACCCGCCGCGCTGACCCAGCCCCTGGCCGCGGCTGCAATCGCCGACGCCCAGGCGCTGCTGGAGCAGCTGGGTAGCCACGAAGACGGGCTGTCCGAGGCGCAGGCCGAAGGCATACGCGAGCGCGTGGGCCCCAACGAGGTGGAGCATGAAAAGCCCCTACCGCGGTGGATGCACCTGTGGCATTGCTACCGCAACCCCTTCAACCTGCTGCTCACGCTGCTGGCCATCGTCTCCTACCTGACCCATGACATGAAGGGCACCCTCGTCATCGGCACGATGGTGGTGCTGTCCACCGTGCTGCGCTTCTGGCAGGAGGGCAAGTCCAACCAGGCCGCCGACGCGCTCAAGGCCATGGTCAGCAATACGGCCACGGTGCTGCGCCGCGGCGCGGACGCTGGCACCGTGGCTCAGCAGGTGGAGCTGGCTACCAGGCTGTTGGTACCCGGCGATGTGATCTGGCTGTCGGCCGGCGACATGATTCCAGCGGACTGCCGCGTGCTCACCGCCAAGGATTTGTTCGTGTCGCAGTCAGCGATGACGGGCGAATCCATGCCGGTGGAAAAGTCCGCCGCCCACAGCGGCCCCCAGACCATCAACGCACTGGATCTGGAGAACCTGGTCTTCATGGGCACGAATGTGGTGTCGGGCTCGGCCAGGGCCGTGGTGCTTCACACCGGCAACAACACCTATTTCGGCGCCTTGGCCAACCGCGTCGTCGCCACCGACCGCGCGCCCACGGCGTTCTACGCTGGCGTGAACCAGGTCAGCTGGCTGCTGATCCGCTTCATGTTCGTGATGGCGCCGCTGGTGTTCTTCATCAACGGCTTCACCAAGGGCGACTGGATGGAGGCCTTGTTGTTTGCCCTGGCCATCGCCGTGGGCCTGACGCCCGAGATGCTGCCGATGATCGTGACCTCGACGCTGGCCAAGGGCGCCGTGTTTCTTTCGCGCAAGAAGGTCATCGTGAAAAGGCTGGACGCAGTACAGAACTTCGGCGCCATGGACGTCCTGTGCACCGACAAGACCGGCACGCTGACGCAGGACAAGATCTTCCTCGCGCGCCACGTCGATGCCTGGGGCGAGGAGTCCAGCGATGTGCTGGAGCTGGCCTATCTCAACAGCTATTACCAGACCGGCCTGAAGAACCTGCTGGACGTCGCCGTGCTGGAGCACGCCGAGGTGTCCCGCGAACTCGAGCCCGCCAAGAACTTCCGCAAGGTCGATGAAATCCCGTTCGACTTCACACGCCGGCGCATGTCGGTGGTGGTGGCCGAACACGATGCGCACCATCTGCTCATCACCAAGGGCGCGGTGGAGGAAATCCTGGCCGTGTGCACCCAGGTGCGCCATGGCGAAGCGGTCGAGCCACTGACGCCCGAACTGCTGCAACGCATTCGCACGGTGACGGCCGATCTCAACGAGGAAGGCCTGCGCGTGGTGGCCGTGGCCGCCCGGGAAGGGCCGCCGACGCAGGAGGTCTATGGCCTGGCCGACGAAAGCGCCCTGACCCTCATCGGCTATGTGGCCTTTCTCGACCCGCCGAAGGACTCCACGGCCGCGGCCCTGAAGGCCCTGGCCGAGCACCAGGTGGCGGTGAAGGTGCTGACCGGCGACAACGAGCTGGTGGCCGCCAAGATCTGTCGCGAGGTGGGCCTGGCGCAGCAGGGCGTGCTGCTGGGGCGCGACATCGAGGCCATGAACGACCAGCAGCTTGGCGAGGCCGTGGAGAACCACAACCTGTTCGCCAAGCTCACGCCGCTGCACAAGGAGCGCATCGTGCACCGGCTCAAGGCCAATGGCCATGTGGTGGGCTTCATGGGCGACGGCATCAACGACGCACCGGCGCTGCGCGCGGCCGACATCGGCATCTCGGTGGACAGCGCGGTGGACATCGCCAAGGAGGCGGCCGACATCATCTTGCTGGAGAAAAGCCTGATGGTGCTCGAACAAGGCGTGCAGGAGGGGCGGCGCACCTTCGCCAACATGCTCAAATACATCAAGATCACCGCCAGCTCCAACTTCGGCAACGTGTTCTCGGTGCTGATCGCGGCCGCGCTGCTGCCCTTTTTGCCGATGCTGCCCATGCACCTGCTGGTGCTCAACCTGCTGTACGACATCTCGCAGATCGCCATACCGTTCGACAACGTGGACGAAGAAATGCTGCGCCAGCCGCTGCGCTGGCAGCCCGGCGACATCGGCCGTTTCATGGTTTTCTTCGGGCCGCTGAGCTCGGTCTTCGACATGCTCACGTTCGCCATGATGTGGTGGGTGTTCGGCGCGCAGACGCCGGCGCAGCAGACGCTGTTCCAGTCGGGCTGGTTCGTCGTCAGCCTGCTCACGCAGGCACTCATCGTGCACCTGATCCGCAGCCCCAAGCTGCCCTTCATCGAGAGCCGCGCCTCGCTGCCGCTGATGGCGATGACGCTCGCCATCGTCACCGTGGGGCTGTTCCTGCCCATGGGGCCGCTGGCGCATTACTTCAAGCTGCAGGCCCTGCCGCCGCTGTACTTCGCGCTGTTGCCCCTCACCATGCTGGGTTATATGGCGCTGACCCAGGCCATGAAGGGTTTTTACCGACGCCGCTGGGGTTGGCAGTAAGCTGCACTTCTCACCCCCTCGCACGGAGGACAAGCCCATGGATTGGACCACCCACCAGGTCTTCAACCAGTTCCCCGAACTGGGCGACTACGACCCGCTGGCCAGCGACCCGGCGCTGTGCGAGGCGCTGGCGCGCGCCGATGCCGGTTGGGCCAGGCCAGCGCTGGACAGCTATGCGCGGCGGCTGGGCCGGGCCGACACCTACACCCTGGCGCAACAGGCCAACCGCCATGCGCCCGAGCTGCACCGCTTTGACACGCGCGGTCGGCGCATCGACGCCATCGAGTTCCACCCGGCCTGGCACCAGCTGATGGCGCTGTACCGCGGCCAGGGCCTGGTGTCGCTCCCTTTTCGAGAGCAGCAGCCGGGCCGCTGGACTGCCTGGGCCGCCGGTTTTTACCTGCACGGCCAGGTGGAGCAAGGCACGCTGTGCCCGGCCACCATGACCCAGGCGGCGATTCCGCTGCTGCAGCGCGAGGACGCGCTGTGGGCGCAGCTCAAGGACAAGCTGTACAGCGACACCTACGACGCGCGCGATATGCCGGCTGCGGACAAGGCCGGCATCTGGCTGGGCATGGGCATGACGGAGAAGCAGGGCGGCTCGGACGTGCGCGCCAACACCACCGTGGCCACGGCCATGGGCGCCGGGGGGCGCGGCGGCGAATACCTGCTGCGCGGCCACAAATGGTTCTTCTCCGCGCCGCAGTGCGACGCGCACCTGGTGACGGCGCGCGTCGGTGCGGATGGCCCCTTCGCCTGCTTCTACGTGCCGCGCTGGCGCCCCGACGGCAGCCGCAACGCCGTGCGCGTGCAGTGCCTGAAGGACAAGCTGGGCAACCGCAGCAACGCCAGTGCCGAGGTCGAATTTGAGGATGCCTGGGGCATCCTGATCGGCGAGGAGGGCCGGGGCATTCCAACCATCATCGAGATGGCCGGCTATACGCGCCTGAACTGCGTGGTGGGCAGCGCCGCCATCCTGCGCCAGGCCACGGTGCAGGCCATTGCCTACGCGCGCCGGCGCCAGGCCTTCGGCAAGGCGCTGGCGGATCAGCCGCTGATGCGCGCCGTGCTGACCGACCTGGCGCTGGAGAGCGAGGCCGCGCTGCAGCTGGCCATGCGTCTGGCCCAGGCCTGCGAGGATGAAACCAGCTCGCCGGGCGAACGCGCCTGGCGCCGCATCATGACGCCGGCCGCCAAGTTCTGGGTCTGCAAGCGCGCCGTGGAGCTGACCGGCGAAGCCATGGAGGTGCTGGGCGGCAACGGCTATGTCGAGGACGGCGTGCTGGCCCGGCTGTACCGCGAGGCGCCGGTGAACTCCATCTGGGAGGGCTCGGGCAACGTCATGTGCCTGGATGTGCTGCGCGCCCTGCAACGCGATGGCGACGCCGCCCAGGCCCTGCTGGCCGAGCTGCAGTCGGCAGCCGCGGGCGAACCACGACTGGCCGTGGCCCTGCGCGAGCTGCTGGCCCTGCTGGCCCTGCCGCCCGAGCAGCAGCAAGCCCTGGGCCGGCTGCTGGCCCAGCGCCTGGTGCTGCTGGCCCAGGCCTGCCTGCTGCGCCGGCATGCGCCCAGCGCCATGGCCGACGCCTTCATCGCCACGCGCCTGGCCGATGGCGGCGCGGGCCGCGTGGCCGGTGCCATGGACATGCGCGGCCTGGACGTCGCCGCCATCCTGGCGCGGGCCTTTCCCGCCTGACAAGAACACTTACAGTAAAAACAGGCTTTAGCGCAATCGTATAAAGCGCCAATAGCTCACTTATTGATAGTACTCACCATGCTCACCCTCCAAGACATACAGGATGCCGCCGCCCGCCTGAGCGGCCAGGTGCTGGACACGCCCTGCGTCGAGTCGCGCACGCTGTCGCAGATCGTCGGCGCGCAGGTGTTCCTCAAGTTCGAGAACCTGCAGTTCACGGCCTCGTTCAAGGAGCGCGGCGCCTGCAACAAGCTGGCCCAGCTCACAGCCGAGGAGCGCGCCCATGGCGTGGTGGCCATGAGCGCCGGCAACCACGCCCAGGGCGTGGCCTACCACGCGCAGCGCCTGGGCCTGCGCGCGGTGATCGTCATGCCGCGCTTCACGCCCGGCGTGAAGGTGGAGCGCACGCGCGGCTTTGGCGCCGAGGTGGTGCTGCACGGCGACACGCTGGAGGAGGCGCGCCAGCATGCCTACCAGCTGGCCGAGCAGCAGCAGCTGTGCTTCGTCCACCCCTACGACGACGAGGCCATCGCCGCCGGCCAGGGCACGATCGCGCTGGAGATGCTGGCCGAACAGCCCGATCTGGACGCGCTGGTCATCGCCGTCGGCGGCGGTGGTCTGCTGGCGGGCATTGCCACGGCCGCGCGGGCGCTGAAACCCGGCCTGGACATCGTCGGCGTGCAGGCGGCGCGCTTTCCGTCCATGGTGAATGCCATCCAAGGCACGCAGCACCCGCAGGGCCAGTCCACGATCGCCGAGGGCATTGCCGTGGGCCAGCCCGGGGAGATGACGCGCGAGGTCATCTCCCGCCTGGTGGACGATCTGCTGCTGGTGCAGGAGGGCGACATCGAGCAGGCCGTGCTGATGCTGCTGGAGATCGAGAAAACCCTGGTCGAGGGCGCGGGCGCCGCCGGCCTGGCCGCCCTGCTGCGCTACCCCGAGCGCTTTCGCGGCAAGAAGGTGGGGCTGGTGCTCTCGGGCGGCAACATAGACCCGCTGCTGCTGGCGGCCATCATCGAGCGCGGCATGGTGCGCAGCGGGCGCCTGGCGCGCATCCTGGTCAGCGCGCGCGACATTCCCGGCGTGCTGGCGCGCATCACCGCCACCGTGGCCGAGGCCGGCGCCAACATCGAGGAGGTGCACCACCAGCGCGCCTTCACCATGCTGGCGGCGCAGAACGTGGAGATCGAGCTAGTGCTGCAGACGCGCGGCAAGGCCCATGTGCAGCAGGTGCTGGATCAGCTGCGCGCCGCCCATATGGAAGCCGAGCTGCGCTGAGAGGCTGATACGGGTTAGGCCTCAGAACCGCAAACCGGCGCGCGACTACACTGGCCCGAACCACGCCACCAGACACAGGAGACCAGGCACATGACCCACCGCCCCATCGCCCCGAATGCCGCCGACGTGGAGGTGGCCACCGCCACCGACCCCATCGAGACCGTAGTGGACGTGATTCCCTTCGTGATCCCGGCCGCGGGCGCTTTGGTGATCTTCCTGCTGGCCTTCATTGCCGTGTCCATGGGCTGACCGGCTGCGCCCCCACTGACAAGGCCCCGCAATGCGGGGCCTTGTTGTTTCTCCGACATTCTGTGCATATTGTCATGCGCAGTTTGCATAGTTTTACCCCCTGGCCCACAGACAAATTCCGGGGTGCTTCATAGAATCAAGGGTTCCGGTCTGACTGCGCCATACCCGCCCAGCCTTGGTGCCTGTCGCAGCCGCCCGGCCTACTTTCAACCCAAGCCGTTTTTTCAAAGGCAGCGCTCATGGTGCGCCAGCCTGTGCCAAGCAAGCCCGGTGCGCTCTCTTTGAAAAAACTGTTTTTCAACTTGTAGAGAAGCCCGCGATGAACGCTCCCACCCTGCAAGGCCTGACCATTCAGGCCCCCGCCTACGTCAAGAACGCCAAGCTGATCGCCTGGGTCGCCGAAATGGCCGCCCTGTGCAAGCCCGCCAGGATCCACTGGTGCGACGGCTCGCAAGAAGAGTACGACCAGCTTTGCCAGCAGCTGGTCGATGCCGGCACCTTCAAGAAGCTCAACCCTGCCAAGCGCCCCGGCAGCTACCTGGCCTGGTCCGACCCGTCCGACGTGGCGCGTGTGGAAGACCGCACCTACATCTGCTCCGAAAAGAAGGAAGACGCCGGCCCGACCAACAACTGGATGGCGCCCAACGAGATGCGCGCCACGCTGGCGCCGCTGTTCGACGGCTGCATGGCCGGCCGCACCATGTACGTGGTGCCCTTCTCCATGGGCCCGCTGGGCAGCCCGATCGCCCATGTGGGCGTGGAGCTGTCCGACAGCGCCTACGTGGCCGTGAACATGAAGATCATGACGCGCATGGGCCGCGCCGTGTACGACGTGATCGGCGCCGATGGCGAATTCGTGCCCTGCATGCACACCGTGGGCGCGCCGCTGGCCGCCGGCCAGAAGGACGAAACCAGCTGGCCCTGCAACGCCAAGACCAAGTACATCGTGCACTACCCCGAGACGCGCGAGATCTGGAGCTACGGCTCGGGCTACGGTGGCAACGCCCTGTTGGGCAAGAAATGCCTGGCGCTGCGCATCGCCTCCACCATGGGGCGTGACCAGGGCTGGCTGGCCGAGCACATGCTGATCCTGGGCGTGAGCAACCCCGAGGGCAAGAAGTACCACGTCGCCGCCGCCTTCCCCAGCGCCTGCGGCAAGACCAACTTCTCCATGCTGGTGCCGCCCCAGGCCTTCGATGGCTGGAAGGTGACCACCATCGGCGACGACATCGCCTGGATCAAGCCCCAGGCCGACGGCAGCCTGCGCGCCATCAACCCCGAGGCCGGCTACTTCGGCGTGGCCCCCGGCACCAACTACCACACGAACCCCAACTGCATGGCCAGCCTGAACAAGGACGTGATCTTCACCAACGTCGCGCTGACCGATGACGGCGACGTGTGGTGGGAGGGCATGGAAAAGGACACCGGCGTCATGCCCGCGCACCTGATCGACTGGCAGGGCAAGGACTGGACGCCCGAGGACGGCAAGGCCGGCCGCAAGGCAGCGCACGCCAACGCCCGCTTCACCGTGGCCGCCACCAACAACCCGGCGCTCGACGAGGCCTGGGACGACCCGGCCGGCGTGAAGATCGACGCCTTCATCTTCGGTGGCCGCCGCTCCACCACCGTGCCGCTGGTGACCGAGGCGCGCAACTGGACCGAAGGCGTGTACATGGCCGCCACCATGGGCAGCGAGACCACCGCCGCCGCCTTTGGCGCCCAGGGCGTGGTGCGCCGCGACCCGTTCGCCATGCTGCCCTTCATGGGCTACAACATGAGCGACTACTTCCAGCACTGGCTGAACCTGGGCGCCAAGATCAGCGCCCAGGGCGCACAGCTGCCGCGCATCTACACCACCAACTGGTTCCGCAAGAACGCCGATGGCAAGTTCGTCTGGCCCGGCTATGGAGAGAACATGCGCGTGCTCAAGTGGATGATCGATCGCATCGAGGGCCAGGCCCAGGGGCAGGAAACCGCCTTCGGCATTGCCCCTCAGTACGCCGAGATCAACTGGGGTGGACTGGACTTCAGCGCCGAGCAGTTCCAGAACGTGACCAGCATCGACAAGGCCGCCTGGATCGACGAGCTGAAGCTGCATGACGAGCATTTCGCCATGCTCGCTCAGGGCCTGCCGCGAGAGCTGTTGAACGCCAAGGCCGATCTGGAGCAGCGCCTGAGCGCCTAAAACTGTGCCTGACCACCAAGGCCCCGCAGCATGTCCGTGCTGCGGGGCCTTGCTGTTTGCTACTGCAAGTACGGGCGCAAAAAAGGGCACCCTGAGGTGCCCCTGGATTGCGGCCTGACCCGGTACGGGCCGGGGCAGTCAGCGATAGCGGCGCATGTCCTCGACCGCGATGCCATTCATGGCGCGGCTCAGGTCCGCCAGGATGCGCGCGTCGTGCAGCGCGGCGTTCCAGGTCTTTTCATCTTCCTGGGCGCGTCGGTAGGCCTCGGTCCAGGCCTCGGTACC
Organism: Diaphorobacter limosus; assembly: GCF_033100095.1. Classification (NCBI taxonomy): domain Bacteria; kingdom Pseudomonadati; phylum Pseudomonadota; class Betaproteobacteria; order Burkholderiales; family Comamonadaceae; genus Diaphorobacter; species Diaphorobacter limosus. The sequence continues at coordinate 2,585,461 of NZ_CP136921.1, forward strand.
CGAGAGCACCAGCGACACCAGCTTGCGCACCGGTCCGGCCAGCAGGGCCATGCCGGCGAAGGCGATACCCCACAGCACCAGCCAGGCCGCCAGCAGGTGGCCGTCGCTCCAGCTGTCGATGAGCGTATTCGCGGCCACCATCAACGCTGCCACGGTCGCCGCCAGGGCCAGGGATGTGGCACCACGCGCACCGCTGGAACGGGCGGCGGCCTGGCGCAGATAGCGCGCGGCGCCCCGCATGCGGGCCAGGCCACGGTGTTGGGTATAAAGCTCGATGGATGCAGATGTAGTCATGATGAAAGCAGAATGTCACGGACGGCGAGCTTGCCGGGCGACTGGAGTAATACTAGGGTTAACCCTGAATTCTGTCCAATGCATTGTTGGAATCACCCTTGCCGGTATGCGTAATGACCCATCCTGCGGGTTCGCCATCCACCACACACCATGAAGCTGCAACTGCTGTCCGATCTGCACCTGGAGATTCACCCCCATTTCCGGCCCAGCCCGGCCCCAGGTGCCGACCTGCTGGTGCTGGCCGGCGACATAGGCTCCTACCAGCCAGGCTCCCTGCTGGCGGATGATGACTTCGGTCTGGCGCGCTTTTCGCCGTTGCCGCAGTACGCCGGCTGGCCCACCCCGGTGGTCTTTGTTCCGGGCAACCATGAGTACGACGGCCAGGACTTTGATGCCGCCCACGCGCGCCTGCGCCACGTCTGCGACCGGCTGGGGCTGATCTGGCTGGAACGCGAAAGCCTGGTACTGGACGGCGTGCGCCTGGTGGGCACCACGCTGTGGAGCGACTTTGACGCCCTGGCCGACCACCATGGCATCACCGACCTGGGCCAGCGCCTGAAGCGGCGCGAAAAGGCCTTTCGCGCCGCCGACTTCTACCTGGCCAAGACCGGTGGCACCAGGCGCGGCGAGCCCTTTCTGGCGGCGCAGCTGCGCGAGCAGGGCCTGGCCTGCCAGGCCTGGTTGCGCCAGGCACTGAGCCAGCCATTTGACGGCACAACAGTAGTGATTACACACTTTGCGCCCAGCCTGCGCAGTGCCGACCCACGGTATGGCTTGACGCCCGGCACGGCCGGTTTTTGCAACGCCATGGACGAGCTGCTGCCCCGGGCCCGCCTCTGGCTGCACGGCCATCTGCATGCACCCAGCGACTACCTGGCCCAGGGCGTGCATAGGGACGGCCGGGCCTGGCATTGCCGCGTGGTGGCCAACCCGCTGGGCTATGCGCGCAAGGGGGAGCAGGATGCCTTCCTGCCCCAGTGCGTGCTCACCGTATGATTGCCCGGCCTGCGCCGAGCGCGTGATTCAGGTCAAGATCAAAGGCGCCGTCGCGGATTAGTCTGTCACCCTGTTTACGGAGAACCTCGCATGAACATCCTGCTTGCTGTCGATGGCAGCCCCTACACCAAGAAGATGCTGGCCTATCTGGCCGCGCATGACGAGATGCTGGGCACCTCGCACAGCTACACGGCCATTACCGTGCAGGCGGCGCTGCCGCCGCGCGCCCGCGCCGCCCTGGGCAAGGAGACGGTGGACAGCTACTACGCCGAAGAGGGCGAGAAGGTGCTGGCGCCGGTAGTGAAGTTCCTCGCCCGCCACGGCGTGCAGCTCAAGACCGTGACCAAGGTCGGCCCGGCCGGCGAGACCATCGCCAAGGTGGCCGAATCCGGCAAGTACGACCTCATCGTCATGGGCACACATGGCCATGGCTCGCTGGGCAAGCTGGTGATGGGCTCGGTCAGCACCCAGGTGCTGGCCAACTGCCAGGTGCCGGTGCTGCTGGTGCGCTGATCAGCTCAGAGGGTGGGAGGAAATTGACCGTGCCCGAGGGGTGCGTCAAAACGCGCCCCATTTAGGCGCAAAACGCAGCCATAGCTCAGGCTATGGCGAGTATTTGCAACGACGATGGGGTGTGTTCTGGCGTGCCAAGCGGGCATGGGAGATTGCCTCTCACGCTCTCAGCTCGGCAGCGGGCTGCGGCACCAGGCCGCTCAGGCAGGTGTCCATGGCCCAGGCCAGAATCTCGGCGTTGCCGTAGCCACGCTCGCGCAGCATGGCCAACATGGGATCGGCCGAGCGTGCCAGCAGGGCACACAACACCACATCGGGTGGCAGCTCGCGCCGCAGCTGCCCGGCCGCCTGGGCCTGGACTATCCAGCCAAGAATGCAGGCGCTCACTTCCTGCATGGACGCGTGGTACACATCGCAGCCGCGCAGCGCCTGGGCCAGGGCCGAGTTGCGCTCGGGCAGCAGCGGGGTATCGTCGCCCAGCTGCAGTTCCAGCAGCCAGTGCAGCAGGGCCTGCAGGCGCTGCAGGGGGCTCAGTTCGGCGGACAGTTCGGCCAGGAAGCGCTGCAGCCGCCCCACGCCATGCACCATGGCGGCGGCGCACAAATCATCCTTGCCGGCAAAATGCTTGTACAGGCTGGCCTTGGCAATGCCCACCGTGGCGGCCACCTCATCGACGGTCATGGTCTCGAAGCCCTTGATGCCCAGCAAGCGGCTGGTGGCCTCGACGATGGCCTCCTCTCGTGCCTGGTGCATCTGCGCCTTGAACGAGGGCCTGGGCTGCGACAGCATGTTCATGCGGCCCATGTTAGCCAGGGCGCGATAACCCCAAAAACCCTGCTTGGCGACGGCCCATCGGCAGGGCGGTCTTTCAATGGGGCGCCTGGCCCGGTTCGGCCAAGAAATCCAGCAGCTCCGCCTCAAAACCCTCGGGGTCTTCGAGTTGCGGCCAGTGGCCCACGCCGCGCAGCTGCACCAGGCGTGCATCGCGCAGCACATGGGCCAGGGCCTGCAGCGCCTCGGGAGGGGTGCAGCGATCCTGCTCGCCACCGATGAGCAGCGTGGGTTGATGCAGGCGCATCAACTCGGGCGCGCGGCGTGCAAAGCTGGCCAGGGCCTGCAACGCCCGGCGATAGGTGGCGGCATGGACACGGCCCATGGCGTGGCGCGCCAGGTGCAGCCCCTCGGGCAGCGCGGCGTCGCCTGCCGCATGCACCACCAGACGAGCGGCCAGCTCGCTCATGGACAGGCCCTCATCCAGTGCCTCCAGGCGCGGCGCCACCCAGGCGGCGATGGCGGCGGCGTCAAGAGGCGGCCCACCCGCGCACAGCACCAGGCGCCGCACGCGCAGCGGGGCGCGCAAGGCCAGCTCCAGCGCCAGCATGGCGCCAAGGCCGTGGCCGACCAGCGTCGCCTCGTCGCACTGCAGGGCATCCAGCAGCAGCAGGCAGCGTTGGGCCAGACCTTTGAAGCCGTAGGGCTCCACCGGCGCGCTGCGGCCGTAGCCCGGCATGTCCCAGGCCACGGCGCGGTAGCCGGCGGCGGCCAGGGTTTCCAGTTGCGGGGCAAAGCTCAGGTGATCGCCATCGGCATCGTGCAGCAGCAGCACCGTGGGGCCGGAGCCCAGCAGGGAAAAGGTGGGTAGCAACGACATGGCTTGTGGCTGGGTGCAGGCGTGGGCGAACCCGCCGGCCGATAATAGCCCCCTTGTCATCCGCTGCCGCGCCCCGAGCGCCGCATGTCTTTCGTGAACAGCTCCCTGCCCCGCACCGCCGCCCACCCGCCCCAGTTTTCACCACGCGAGTTTCGTGACGCGCTGGGCATGTTTGCCACCGGCGTGGCCATCGTCACGGCGCGCAGCGAGAATGGCCAGCCGCTGGGCATGACCATCAACTCGTTCAACTCGGTGTCGCTGGAGCCGCCACTGGTGCTGTGGAGCCTGGCGCAGCGCTCATCGCTGCTGCAGGCGCTGACGCTCACGCGGCATTGCGCCATCCATGTGCTGACGGCCGCGCAGCGCCCGCTGGCCGAGCGCTTTGCCACGCGCGGCATCGACCGCTGGGCCGGGGTGGAGCATCAGCTGGGCTTGCAGGGTGTGCCGGTGATCGCGGGCGCGGCGGCAGTGTTCGAATGCCATGTGCGCAGCCAGTACGCCGAGGGCGACCACACCATCTTCGTCGGCGAGGTGCTGCGCTGCGGCCACCGCCAGGGCCTGTCGCCCCTGCTGTACCACGGCGGCATGTTCTATACCGAGCACGCGCTGGGCCGCCTGTCACCCAAGGCGACCGGCCCCATGGACCGGTGATGGACTGGCCGCAGGCGCCTACTTGGCCGCCTCGGGCAGCTCGATCTTGACCTCCAGCACCTCCAGGTCATCCTGGCGCTCGAAGTGCACCTTCAGATCCTCGGGGTTGATCTTCACGTACTTGGAGATCACCGCCACCAGCTCGCGCTGCAGCGCGGGCAGATAGTCCGGTTTGCCTGCGCTGCGGCCGCTGCGCTCGTGGGCCAGGATGATCTGCAGGCGCTCCTTGGCGACCGCGGCGGTCTTCTTCTTCTCGCCAAGCAGAAAGGACAGCAGGGACATGGCCGCTTACCTCCCACCAAAGATGCGCTTGAAGAAGCCGGGCTTGACGGCCTCGGTGAAGCGCAGGGGCTTGTCCTCGCCCAGAAAGCGCGCCACCACGTCCTTGTAGGCCTCGGAGACATCGGTGCCCCCCAGGTGGATGGCCGGCAGGCCCTGGTTGGAGGCCTGCAGCACACTTTCGGACTCGGGGATCACGCCGATCAGCTTGATGCGCAGAATGTCCTGGATGTCCTCCAGGCCCAGCATCTGACCATCTTCCACGCGGTTCGGGTTGTAGCGCGTGATCAGGAGATGCTCCTTGATCGGATCGCTGCCCTCGATGGCGCGCTTGGTTTTGCTGCTCAGCATGCCCAGGATGCGGTCGGAGTCGCGCACCGAGGACACCTCCGGGTTGGTCACCAGCAGCGCCTCGTCGGCAAAGTGCATGGCCATCAGCGCACCGCTCTCGATGCCGGCGGGCGAGTCGCAGACGATGTAGTCAAAGCCCATCTCGGCCAGATCCTTGAGCACCTTGCCCACGCCGTCCTGCGTCAGCGCTTCCTTGTCACGCGTCTGGCTGGCGGCGAGCACAAACAGGTTCTCGCACTGCTTGTCCTTGATCAGCGCCTGGTTCAGGTTGGCCTCGCCCTGGATAACGTTGATCAGGTCATACACCACGCGGCGCTCGCAGCCCATGATGAGATCCAGGTTGCGCAGGCCGACGTCGAAGTCGATGACGGCGGTCTTGTGGCCGGCGAGCGCCAGGCCCGATGCGAAGGCGGCACTGGTGGTGGTCTTGCCCACTCCCCCCTTGCCGGAGGTCACGACGACGATTTTGGCCATGTTCTGATGGGTCCTTGCGTTGCTTGTCTTGCGGATATGAATCTGAGGAAAACGGCTTACAACGGCTCGATGAGCAGCTTTTCGCCATCAAGCCGCACCTGGGCCGGGTTGCCGCGCACGTCGGCTGGCAGCTCGGTCTCGGTGGTGCGGTAAATGCCGGCCACGGAGACCAGCTGCGGCTCCAGGCAGGTGCTGAAGATGCGCGCGCTGGTGTCGCCGCGCGCGCCGGCAATGGCGCGGCCGCGCAGCGGGGCATAAACGTGAATGTTGCCGTCGGCAATCACCTCGGCGCCAAAGCTGACCATGGCCAGCACCACCAGGTCCGAGCCGCGCGCATACACCTGCTGGCCCGAGCGCAGCGGCTTGTCCACCACCAGCGCGCCGGGCGCCGGTGCCGGCACGGGCACTTCGACCGGCACCTGCACCTCGCGCACCACCTCACGGATGACCTCGCGCGGCTGCGCACGCGCCGCCGGCATGTCGGGCGCGGCCACCAGGCCGGCCGCATGGGCCGCCTGCATCTGCGCGGAATTGCCGCCACGCACGGCCACCGGCTGGATGCGGTGGCTGCGCAGCAGCTGCACCAGCGCGGCGAAGTCGATGGGCTGCTCTTCGGCCTGCACGGCCGAGAGGTCGATCAGCACCGGGTCGTTGTCGAAAAACTCGGGGTCGTCGGCGCTGCGGGCGGCCAGCTCGGCCGCAACGGCGGCGACGTCCACCGTCTTGAGCACCATGGCCACCACGGACAGCTGCGCGCTCTTGAGGTCTAGAGGGGTGCGGGCCTGGCCCGCCGTGTCAACGGCCATGAAACGATGGGGATCGAAAAAAGGCGCCACAGGCGGCGCCTCAAAGCCGCAAAGTGTACCAATGCAGCCATAACGGCCTGCATCAGCCTGTGTCAAAGCTTGGGAATGCGGATGCGGCTGATCATCAGCGAGCCCGACAGCGCGAACAGCAGCACCAGCGGGTGCAGCGTGAAGCCACCCAGCATCAGCTTGCCCAACCACAGCTCTTCGCGCACCGCGCCCATGGAGGCGGCCAGCGCCAGCAGGCCGACGAGCACGATGGAGGTGGGAATCGGCGTGCCCTCGAAGTGCTTGACCTTGCCCGACGGCCCTTCGGCCAGGGCCTCGGCCGTGATGTTGAAGCGCGCCAGGCGCGAGACGCCGCAGGCCACGAAGAAGGCCAGCACCACGCGGTCGTACAGCCCCTGCATGCCGCAGGCGTAGGCAATGATGGCCGGCGCCACGCCAAACGAGATCACATCCGCCAGCGAGTCGAGCTCGCGTCCCATGGCCGAGCTTTTCTGCCGCCAGCGCGCGATGCGGCCGTCGAGCACGTCGAACACCAGGGCCGCCAGCACCAGCGTGCAGGCGAAGTAGATGTGGCGCAGGTCATGCGTCTCCAGATAGGTCATGCAGGAGAACAGCGCCCCCACACCACACACGGCGTTGCCGAGCGTGAACCAGTCCGCGAGGTGGAACTCGCGGATCATTGCGAAGCGTTTGTGCGGAGAAGGCATGGCGCGATTATCCGCGCCCGCCCTGCCCGCGGGCGCCTTACTGAAAGCGCGGCGCGCGTTTCTCGATGAAGGCGGTGACCGCCTCGCGGTGGTCCGCCGTCTTGTGGGCGATGGCCTGGTAGCCGGCCGACAGCTCCAGCAGCGTGGCCAGCGTGGCGCCCTGGCCCTCGCGCAGCAAGCGCTTGGTCATGCGCATCACGGCGCCGGGGTTGGCGGCTATTTTTTCGGCCAGGGCGCGTGCCGTGGGCAAGAGTTGATCAGCGGGCACCACGCGGCTCACCAGGCCACAGGCCAGCGCCTCCTGGGCGCTGATGGCCTCGCCGGTGAAGCTCATCTCGGCAGCCTTGGCCATGCCCACAGCACGCGGCAGCAACCAGGCACCGCCGTCGCCGGGGACGATGCCCACGCGCACGAAGCTCTCGGCAAAGGTCGCCGTCTCACTGCAGATGCGGATGTCGCACATGCAGGTCAGATCCAGCCCGGCCCCGATCGCCGGGCCATTCACGGCGCAGATCACGGGCACGTCCAGCTCGTACAGCGCCAAGGGGATCTGCTGTATGCCCTGGCGGTATTCCTCGCGGATCAGGTCGGGCGTGAGCGCGTCGTCGAAGAAGCGCTTCATGTCCTTGACGTTGCCGCCCGAGCTGAAGATGGGGCCGGCACCGGTGAGGATGACGACCTTGACGCCGGCGTCCTTACGCACGTCGGCGCACAGCTGCACGAACTCGGCCACCGCCGTGTTGCCGGTGAGCGCGTTGCGCGTCTCGGGCTGGTTCATGGTGACGGTGAGGATGGCGCCGTCGCGCTCGATGGTCAGAAAGGCCATGGGAACTCCATTTCAAAAAGAGGAGCCGTCAGCGCTTGTTTCTCATTGGTTTCAAGCATTTTCATGTTGAAACTCAATAACTACAAGCGCAAGCAGCTATGGTTTTTAATGCGCTGTCTCTACATCGGTGATGCGCCGCACCATGTCCAGCGTCAGGCCCTGGTGCTCCAGCAGGGCGCTGCCGGCCACGTCGTGCCAGTAGGACTCGCTGCCGGCCGCCTGGCGCCAGGCGTGCAGGCGGCGCGTGTAGAGCTGCAGGTCGTATTCGGCCGTGAAGCCGATGGCGCCGTGGATGGCATGCGCCAGCTCGGACACCACCAGCGCCGCCTCGCTGCAGCGCGCCTTGGCCGTGGCGACCCTCAAACGATCAGGCAGGCGGTCGGCCGCAAGGCCCGCGCCACTGCAGCCCAGCTGCGCCGCCATGCGCGCGGCGAAGACATGCTCGCTCATCACCGCCAGCTGGTGCTGTATGGCCTGGAACTTGCCGATGGGCCGGCCGAACTGCTGGCGCTCGTTGGCGTATTGCAGCGTGCGCTGAAAGACATGCATCAACGCGCCGGCCATCTGCGGCGCCAGCAGCGCGGCCTGCAGCGTGCGCGCATCCAGCCCCTGGGCGACGGGTACCACGGGCGCGGCCAGCATCTGGCTGGGCGACCAGGCGAAGGCCGCATCCAGCGCCAGCGCCTGGGGCGTGGTCTGGGCAGCTTGAACGGCCAGCAGATGCCAGCCATCGCCCGCCTGCACCAGCACGCTGGCGGCCACCCGGCCGCCACGCACCAGGGCGCAGCGCAGGCCACCGTCCTGGGTGCGCTCACCACTGGCCAGCGCGATGGCGCCCGCGGGCCGCGCCATGCCGGCCTGCGCCAGCAGCGCACGCGCCAGCAGGGTGTCGCCCAGTGGCAGCGGCAGGGCATGGGCGCCGGCCTGCTCCAGCACGCCGAACAGCTGGGACAGGCCCAGGCCGGCGCCGCCCTCTGCCTCATCCAGCAGCGCATCGGCCAGGCCCGCGGCCTCGATCTGGGCCCAGAGTGCCTCGGCCTGCGGCGCGCCCAGCCCGCCGGCCTCGATGGCGCGCACCACGGCCGGGGTGCATTCGCCCACCAGCAGCTGGCGCGCGGCGTCGGCAAACAAATCGTTGTCCATGCCCATTCCTTTCAACGCAGTCCGAGGCCGCGCGCGATCATGCCGCGCAGGATGTCGCGCGTGCCGCCGCGCAGCGAGTACGAGGGCGCGGCCTCGGTCACGTATTTCAGCGTCAGCAGCAATTCGACGGGAACATCCTCGCCCTCGCGCGCGAACAGGTCGTCGGCAATGGCCGCAGGAATCATCTGCTCCAGCGTCGTGCCCAGCTCTTTCACAAGCGCCGCCTCGACGATGGGGCTCTCGCCGCGCACCAGCTTGTCCTGTATCGCCACCGACATGGCGCGCAGGGGGCTTAGTTGCGTCAACACCTTGCCCGCCAGGCGCACGCTTGACGCGCTGCGGCCCTGCGGCGTGCGCAAGTAATCCAGCCACTGGTCGAACAGCACGATGGAGGAGAACAGCCGCTCCGGGCCGCTACGCTCAAAGGCCAGCTCGGCCGTCACCTGCTCCCAGCCCTGACCCTCGGCGCCGATCAGCGCGTCGGCGCTGAGTTGCACGTTGTCGAAAAACACCTCGCAGAAATGGCTGTCACCCGACAGATCCTCGATGGGGCGCACGGTGACGCCCGGCAAAGACAGATCGACGATGACCTGGGACAGGCCCTTGTGCCTGTCCTCGCTGCTGCCGGAAGTGCGCACCAGCGCGATCATGTACTGGCAGTGGTGGGCGTTGGTGGTCCAGATCTTCTGGCCATTCAGCACAAAGCCTTTTTCATTGGGCGTGGCGCGCGTCTTAACGCTGGCCAGGTCGGAGCCCGAGCCCGGCTCGCTCATGCCGATGCAAAAGAATGCCTCGCCGCGGCACACGCGCGGGATGTAGAAGCGCTTTTGCGCCTCGGTGCCGTACTTCAGGATCAGCGGCGCGCTCTGCCGATCCGCGATCCAGTGCGAGCCCACGGGCGCGCCGCAGGCCAGAAACTCCTCCACCAGCACATAGCGCGTGAAGGCGCTGCGCCCGCCGCCGCCGTACTCCTTCGGCAAGGTCACGCCTATCCAGCCCTTGGCCCCCAGCTTGCGGCTCAGCTCGGCGCTGTAGCCGCCCCAGGAGCGGGCGCGCACATGGGCCGGCAAGTCCTGGATGGCCTCGGCTAGAAAGGCGCGCACCTCGGGGCGCAGCGCCTCGTCTGCGGGCGGAATGCGCGTGAGCGCGAGTGAATCCAGGGTGCTCATGTCCCCGCCTCCTTTACTGCAGCGGCACCTTGGCCTGCTGCACGATGCGCTTCCACAGCGCGATCTCGCCCTTCTGGAACTCATGCATCTGCGCCGGCCCGCCCGTCATCGGTGTGGCGCCCAGGCGCTCGTAGAAGGCGCGCGTCTCGTCCATCTTGGCGATGGTGGTGAACAGCGCGGCCAGCTTCGCCGTCTCGGCCGTCGGGGTCTTGGCCGACACCATGGCGCCCACCCAGGTATAGGCCTCGAAGCCCGGCAACCCCGCCTCGCTCATGGTGGGCACGTCCAGGGCATTGGGCACACGCTGGTCGGCGGCCACGGCCAGGATCTTCACGCGCCCGCCCTTGGCCAGCTCCAGCACCGCGGTGACCTCGGCAAACGCAAAGTCCACCGTGCCCGAGGCCACGGCGGTCATGGTCTCGCCGGCGCTCTTGAAGGGCACATGCACGGTCTGCAGGCCGGCGCGGTCGTTGAGCAGCTCGCCCATCAGCTGGTAGCCGGCCGAGCCGGCGCCAAAGTTGGCCTTGCCCGGATGCGCCTTGGCATACGCAATCAGGCTCTTCAGGTCGCCATTGGGCGAACCCGGCGGCACTACCAGCATGGCGGGCGCACGCATCATCATGGTCAGCGGCGCAAAGTCCTTCGCCGGGTCGTAGGGCAGCTCCTTGAACAGCGCTGCGTTCACGGCCAGCGTGGAGTTGCTGCCTATGAACACGGTGTAGCCATCGGCCGGCGCCGTGAGCACCTGCTTGACGGCCAGAAAGCCATTGGCGCCGGGCTTGTTCTCCACCACCACGGCCTGGCCCGTCAGGTCCTGCAGCTTTTTGGCGAAGTAGCGCGCCGAGGTGTCGGTGCCGCTGCCGGGCCCGAAGGGAACCACGAACTTGATGGTCTTGGACGGGAAGGCCTGCGCCTGGGCGGCGGGCGCCATGGCGGCGCCCAGGGCCACGAGGCCGGCGGCCACGAGGGCGCGCAGCGTGCTTCTGCGGTGCAATGGCATGGGTGATGTCTCCTGGCAATGCGCTTTCGGGACACTTTAGGCCGCTGGTGCCATGCTGTCTAATATTAAAAATATTGATCGCAATATCCGATGAATATCAAATGAACCTGCGCCAACTGCACCAGTTCGTCACGCTGGCCGAGACGGGTAACTTTCACCGCGCGGCCGAGCGGCTGCACATGGCGCAGCCGCCGCTGTCGGTGTCGATCCGCAAGCTGGAGGGCGAGCTGGGCGCCCCGCTGTTCGAGCGCACCAGCACCGGCGTGCTGCTGACCCCGGCCGGCCAGGCCATGCTGGAGGATGCACGGCGCGCGCTGCAGCATGCGGAGCAATGCCGCCAGGCAGTGCAGCACGCGCGCGCGGGCACCGGCGGGCGGCTGCGCCTGGGCATCATCGGCTCGGCCACCTATGCGCTGCTGCCGCGGCTGATTCCGTCGCTGCGCGCGCGCTACCCGCAGATCGCGCTGGAGCTGACCGAAGCCACCTCGTCCGAGATCCTGGAAGGTCTGCTCGCGCGCCGCTTTGACGCCGGCCTGCTGCGCTTTCCCGTACTGGACGCAAGCGGCTTCGACCTGACGCCGCTGGACCGCGACGATTTCGTGCTGGCCGTGGCCGAGAGCAGCCCGCTGGCCGCGCGCGGGGCGATTGCCCTGCACGAGGCCGCGCGGGAGCCCTTCATCATGTACCCGCGCGCCAAGGTGCCGGGCCTGGCGGCCCTGGCCATGATGCGCTGCCAGGCCTCGGGCTTTGCGCCGCGCGTGGCGCAGGAGGCCTCGCAGGTGCAGACCATCATGAGCCTGGTGGCCTCGGGCCTGGGCGTGGGCCTGGTGGCCGGCGTGGCGCGCCAGGCGGTGCCGCGCGGCGTGGTCTGCCTGGCGCTGACCGACAACCCGCCGGGCTTTCACATCAGCATTGCGCTGGCGCGGCTGGCGGGTGACACGAGCCGCGTGGTGCAGCGCTTTACCGAGCATGCGCTGGAATGCGGTGCAAGCACGGGAGCGCCGGCGCTCCAATGAAAAATGGCTGCAGCACAGTTGCAACAAGCGCATACAGCTATTATTTATGAAGCACTCCGCCGCTCCGCATAGTCCACATACCAGGCCAGGCAGCCGGGATTGGCCATGGCCTCCTGGTTCACCACCCTGGCCAGGGGCTGGCCCAGCAACAGCTTCTTGATGGGCAGCTCCTGCTTCTTGCCGCTCAGGGTGCGCGGCACCTCGGGCACCTGTTCTATGGCATCGGGGACGAAGCGCGGGCTCAAGCGTTGGCGGATGGCGGTGTTGATGCGCCCGCGCAGGGCGTCATCCAGCACCGCCCCCGCCCGCAGCACCACGAACAGCGGCATGAAGCTCTCGCGGCCCAGGTATTCCAGATCGACGACCATGGAGTCCAGCACCTCGGGCAGGGCCTCGACGGCGCTGTAGATCTCGCTGGTGCCCATGCGCAGGCCATGGCGGTTGATGGTGGCGTCTGATCGGCCATAGATCACGCACCACTCGCCCCGGCCCTCTTCGTCGCCTATGCGCAGCCAGTCGCCATGGCGCCAGACGCTGCCGGCCTCGGGGCCCAGGTCGCCGCCGCCGGGCCGGCGGCCGTGGCCGGGTGGGTACATCTCGAAGTAGCTGGCCAGGTAGCGTGCGTTTCCGGGGTCGTTCCAGAAGGCCAGCGGCATGGACGGGATCGGCTGCGTGCAGACCAGCTCGCCCACCTGGCCGGTAACGGGCGCGCCGGCCTCGTTCCAGGCCTCGACGGCCGCGCCCAGCATGCGGCACTGCATCAGGCCGGCGCGCTGCGGCAGCTCGGGCGTGCCGGCGATGAAGCCGCCGGCAAAGTCGGTGCCGCCCGAGATGTTGAGCCACCAGATGTCCTCTTGCGCCGGGGTGGCGGCAATGGCTGCGAACTGCGCGCTGCCCCACTCCTGCACCTCGGCCGAGAGCGGCGAGCCGGTGCTGCCCAGCGCGCGTATGCGCGACAGGTCGCCGCAGCGGGCCAGATCCACACCCGCCTTCATGCAGCCGGCAAAGAAGGCCGCGCCCGATCCCAGGAAGGTAACGCGGTGGCGCGCCGCAAAGCGCCATAGGGTGCCCCAGTCGGGCGCCTGGCGCGGCCCGCCGGGGCTGCCGTCGAAGATCACGCAGGTGGTGCCCGACAGCAGGCCCGCCACCTGGCAGTTCCACATCACCCAGCCGGTGGAGCTGTACCAGCAAAAACGCTCGCCCAGGCTGTTGGCGGCGTAGCTGGCGCCCAGGTCCATGTGCAAGCCGGTAACCATGGCGACGAGCACGATGCCGCCATGCGAATGCACGATGGGCTTTGGCAACCCCGTGGTGCCGCTGGAATAGACGATCCACAGCGGGTGGTCGAATGGCAGCCATAGCGGCTCGAAGGCCGCCACTTCGGCATCATTTCGGGCCACAACGTCCGTGTAGCGGGCGCTGCCAGCTATGGTTTTTGCGGCATCCAGGTTGTTTACCAGCAGCAGGTGGCGCAGGCTGGGCAGCTCGGCGCGCAGCTCGGCCAGCACCGGGGTGCGATCCATGTCCACGCCGGCCCAGGTCACGCCGTCCACGGCGATCAGCACCTTGGGCTCTATCTGGCGCAGGCGGTCGAGCACGGCGCTGGTGCCCATGTCGGGCGCGCACACGCTCCACACGGCGCCTATGCTGGCGCAGGCCAGAAAGGCCACCATGGTTTCGGGCATGTTGGGCAGGTAGGCCGCCACGCGGTCGCCCGGCTGCACGCCCTGGGCCTGCAGGTGCAGGGCCAGCGCCGCGCTCTGGCGCTTCAGCTCGGGCCAGGACAGTTCGCGCACGCGGCCCTTTTCGTCCTCGCTGATCACCGCCGCCAGGCCCGCGCCGTGCGCCGCATCCACATGGCGCAGCACCTGCCGGGCGTAGTTGACCTGCGCGCCCGGAAACCACTCGGCCCCCGGCATCCGGTAGCGCCCCAGCACCGCGCGGTGCGGCGTGGGCGAGGCCAGCGCGTGGTAGTCCCAGATGCTTTGCCAGAAGGCGTCCAGCTCGGTCACCGACCAGCGCCACAGCGCCGGGTAGTCGGCAAACGCCAGGCCGCGCTCGGCGCGCAGCCAGTCCTGGTACAGGCGCATGCGCGGCACATAGGGTGGGGTGTTGTTTGTCTCCATCGCGCCAGCGTAGCAGCGCGGCCCGAGGGGCGTCAGCCTCCATCGGTCGCGCGCCGGACAGTTGCCGCCGCGCAAAAATTCCGTTTCCAAATCATGCGTGTCTAGGCGCGAAGCCGCAGGCAGTGCTGTCGCACGACAAGGCGAAGCAACAACGACACGGGTGATTTGGAAACGCAATAACCCTGCGCCGGGCCGGCCGTACCATACGGCCCATGCAACACAGCGACGTTCTCATCGTTGGCGCAGGCCCGGCCGGCCTGTCGCTGTCCATCTCCCTGGCGCAGGCGGGCTTTGCCGTCACCGTGGTCGAGCAGCAAGGCGCGCAGCAGCTGGCCGCGCCCGCGCCGGACGGGCGCGAGATCGCCCTGACCCACCCCAGCGTGGCGCTGCTGCAGAGCCTGGGCAGCTGGCAAGAGCTGGACGCGCACGAGGTGGGCCTGCTGCGCGAGGCCCAGGTGCATGACGGCCCGGTGGGCCAGTCTGGCGCCATGCAGCTGCACGCCGGCGGCAGCGGCGTCGATCACCTGGGCTGGATCGTCCCCAACCACGCGCTGCGCCGCAGCGCCTGGGCCGTGGCCAGCCGCACGCCAGGGATCAAGCTGATCACCGGCGCGCGCGTGGGCCAGGTCAGCATCACGCCCGAGCAGGCCCAGTTGAGCTACACCAGCGCCGACCGCCCCGACGCGCCGGCGCAGCAGCTGCAGGCGCCGCTGCTGGTGGCCGCCGACAGCCGCTTTTCCAGCATCCGGCGCCAGCTGGGCATTGGCGCATCCATGAACGACTTTGGCCGCACGGTCATCGTCTGCCGCATGCGCCACGAGCTGCCGCACCACGAGACCGCGCACGAATGCTTTGGCTACGAGCGCACGCTGGCCATACTGCCGCTGCCCGACGACGTGGTGGACGGCAGCCCCATGTGCTCGGCCGTGGTAACGGCCGACAGCGCGCAGGCGCAGGCGCTGCTGGCGCTCAGCCCGGCAGACTTTGCCGCCGCCGTGCAGGCGCAGTTCCAGCACCGGCTGGGTGCCATGGAGCTGGTGGGCGAGCGCCATGCCTACCCGCTGGTGGCCGTGTGGGCGCAGCGCTTCGTCGGCCGGCGCTGCGCGTTGATAGGCGATGCCGCCGTGGGCATGCACCCAGTCACGGCCCATGGCTACAACCTGGGCCTGGCCGGCGTGGAAAGCCTCACCGCCACGCTGCACGCGGCGCAAGCGCGCGGCCAGGACATTGGCGATGCCGCGGTGCTGGCACGCTACGAACGCCAGCACCGCCTGCACGCCTGGCCCATCTACCAGGGCACGAACACCGTCGTCGGCCTGTACACCGACACCCGGCCGCTGC
Organism: Diaphorobacter limosus; assembly: GCF_033100095.1. Lineage (NCBI taxonomy): Bacteria > Pseudomonadati > Pseudomonadota > Betaproteobacteria > Burkholderiales > Comamonadaceae > Diaphorobacter > Diaphorobacter limosus. The sequence continues at coordinate 2,600,813 of NZ_CP136921.1, forward strand.
CCAAACTGCTGCGCCGCGCAGTGCTGGCCGGCTCCACCCGGCTGCCGCCGCTCAAGGCCCTGATCGTCAGCCAGCTCACCGGGCGGCGCCCGGCCTGGCCGACGTTGCCACGCTGAGCCATAACCGCAGCTTATGGATAGACGCCGACGCGCGTCTACCAGGCAGGCTCATGGCCACCTACAGTGGGGGCATCGCCTTGACAACACCGGTCGGCCATGCCCCATTCACCACCCAGTTCACCGCTTTCGACAGCTGCCGCCCCCATGGTGGTGGACGGCCACGCCCATGTCTTCCTCAAGGACATGCCGCTGGCCGGCACGCGCCGCTATGCGCCCAGCCATGACGCCACGCCTGCGGACTATCTGGGTCTGCTGGATGCGCACCGCGTCACACATGGCGTGCTGGTGCAGCCCAGCTTTCTGGGTACCGGCAACGACTACCTGCTGGCCGCGCTGCGCGCCCATCCACAGCGCCTGCGCGGCGTGGTCATGCTTGACCCGCAGACGGACGAAGTGGAACTGGCAGCACTGAACACCGCCGGCGTGGTCGGCGTGCGGCTGAACCTCGTGGGCCAGCCGCTGCCCGACCTTGATGCACCGCAGTGGCAGGGCTTTCTGGCACGCCTGAAGGCACTGGACTGGCACCTGGAGTTGCACCGTCAGGCGGCCGACCTGCCGCCGCTGTTGGACGCGGCGCTGCGCGCGGGCTGCCGCATCGTGGTCGATCACTTCGGGCGCCCCGATGCCGGGCAGGCGCAGGCCGATCCGGGCTTTGCCGCGCTGCTGCAGCGCGCCGCCTCGGGCCGCGTCTGGGTCAAGCTGTCGGCCGCCTATCGCAATGGGCCCGATGCGAACGCCGCCCGCGCCTGTGCCAGCCAGCTGCTCACGGCCTTCGGGCCGGAGCGCCTGGTCTGGGGCAGCGACTGGCCGCACACCCAGCACGAGCAACTGGCCGACTACGGCACCAGCCTGGCCGCGCTGACCGATTGGGTGCCGGACGCGGCACAACGCGCCCGCATTCTGGGCGCCACGGCCGCCGAGTTGTTCCACCTTCCCGCTTTTCCGCAGTCATAACCATAGGAGATCCCCATGCAACGACGTTCCATCGCCCTCGCTGCCCTGGCCCTGGCCCTTGCGCCGGCCGTGCATGCCCAGGCCAACGCCACAACAGGCTTTCCCAACAAGCCGGTGCGCCTGGTGGTGACCTACCCGCCGGGCGGCACCGTGGACGCGGTGGCTCGCATCCTGGGCCCCAAGCTCACGCAGATCTGGGGGCAGTCCGTGGTCGTTGACAACCGTGCCGGCGGCGGCGGCATCATCGGCGCGCAGGCCGTGCTGTCCGCCCCCGCCGACGGCTATACGCTGATGATGGATGCGTCCAACCACGCGCAGAACCCTGCCCTCAAGAAGCGCATGCCGTTCGACACGCTCAAGGCCTTCGCGCCGGTATCGCTGGTGCTCAAGGTGCCCAGCGTGCTGGTGGTGAACCCGAACTTCCCCGTGAGCACGCCCAAGGAGCTCATCGCCTACGCCAAGGCCAACCCCGGGAAGGTGGACTTCGCCTCCTCGGGCAACGGCTCGGCCCAGCACCTGGCGGGCGAGCTGTTTGCGCTGAAAACCGGTACCCCCATGACCCATGTGGCCTACCGCGGTGGCGGCCCCGCCATGGTGGACGTGATGGCCGGCACCGTGCCCGTGTTCTTCGCCAGCCTGGCCTCGGCCCTGCCCTACATCCAGAGCGGCAAGCTGAAACCCGTGGCCGTGGCCGGCCAGCGGCGCTCGCCGGTGCTGCCCGACACGCCCACCTTCACCGAGGCGGGCGTGAGCGGTGTGGATGTCTATGAATGGAACGCCCTGTTTGCCCCCGCTGGCGTGCCGCCCGCGCTGGTGGACAAGATCAGCAAGGACGTGGCCGCCGCCCTGTCCGACCGCGAGGTGAAGGCACGGCTGATGGCGCTGGGCGCCGAGGTCATTGGCTCCACGCCCAAGGAGTTGGACCAGTACCGCCGCGCCGAGATCACCCAGTGGACGGCACTGGGCAAGCAGGCCAACATCTCGCTGGATTGACCTACAGCCGATCCGCGAGCTGGCTGGCAATCGTGGGCCGGCCCGACGCCTGCCACAGTACGCTGAGCTCGAAGTGCGGCAGGCGCTCACCGTCGGCCAGGGGCACGAACTGCACGCCGCGATGCTGCAGCACGGCCGCGGACTGGGGCAGCAGCGAGGCACCAATACCGGCCGCCACGCAGGACAGCACGGTCAGCGAGCGGTTGGCCTCCTGCACCACGCGCAGCTCCAGCCCCGCGCGTGAAAACGCGCTGGCGATGCCGGCGCGCAGCGCGGGCAGCTGCGCCTGGGGAAACCACACCAGGCCCAGCCGCGCCACGTCGGCCAGCCAGGCACGCCCGTCCACGCCCAGGGGCTCGCCCGCCGGCAGCACCGCCACCAGCGGATCACGCCGCACCAGCTTTTGCCGCACCCGCCCCTGCAACGCCACCGGCGTGTGCAACATGGCCAGGTCGATGCGCCCCTCGGCCAGGGCCTGCATGAGGTCGGCATTGCCCATCTCCGAGAGCACCACTCGCGTACCAACAAACTCGGCCTGCAGCAGCTTCAGCGCTGCGGGCAGCGCCTCATACACGGCATGCGTGACAAAGCCGATGTGCAGCTGTCCGCTCTTGCCATCCGCGATGGCACGCGCATGCTGCTCGGCCGATGCCGCCAGGGCCAGGCTGGCGCGCACATCGTCGATCACCGCCCGCCCCGCGCAGCTGAGCTCGGCACCACGGCGCGAGCGCTCGAACAGGCGTACACCCAGCTGCGACTCCAGCCGACGCAAGGCCTGGCTCAAAGCCGGCTGGGCCACGCCCAGTTGCGCCGCGGCGGCAGTCATGCTGCCCAGCTCGGCCACCGCGAGCAAGTAGCGCATGGTGCGGGTGTCGAATGGATTGGCGTTCATAAAGGGATGATGGCGCGCAAAGATACACCCAAAGCGAGGCCTGTTGAAACTCATGTTTTGATAGCTGTATGCGCACGACTGTAAAGCGCCAAAGCCATTTTTGGCTCAAACAATTCACAACCTGGCCAAACCCTCTACCATCGCCCCACCCCAAACAACAGGAGCGAATAAATGGGTTTTTTTGACTGGAACGAGCGCCCGGCGCAGGCGCTGGCGGGTGGCGGGGTGATCGGCCCCGATGAGCGCCTGCCCTGGGGCCAGACCGGGCTGATGGGCGTGCAGCATGTCATCGCCATGTTCGGCTCGACGGTGCTGGCGCCCATCCTGATGGGGTTCGATCCGAACCTGGCGGTGTTCATGAGCGGCATAGGCACGCTGATCTTCTTTTTGATCACCGCTGGCCGCGTGCCCAGCTACCTGGGCTCGTCGTTCGCCTTCATCGGCGTGGTGATCGCCGCCACGGCCTACGCCGGCAAGGGGGCGAACGCCAACATTGGCCTGGCGCTGGGCGGCATCATTGCCTGCGGCGCGGTGTATGCCGCCGTGGGCGTGGTGGTGCATCTGGTCGGCACCGGCTGGATAGAGCGCTTCATGCCACCGGTGGTCACCGGCGCGGTGGTGGCGGTGATCGGGCTGAACCTGGCAGCCATCCCCATCAAGAACATGGCGGCCAACAACTTCGAGGCCTGGATGCAGGCGCTGACCTTTGTCAGCGTGGCCCTGGTGGCGGTGTTCACGCGCGGCATGGTGCAGCGCCTGTTGATTCTGGTCGGGCTGATCCTGGCCAGCATCGCCTACGCCGCCTTCACCAACGGCCTGGGCTGGGGCAAGCCGGTGGATCTGTCGGGCGTGCTGGCCGCGCCCTGGCTGGGCGTGCCGCAGTTCCACGCGCCGGTGTTCAGCGCGCCGGCCATGCTGCTCATCGTGCCCGTGGTCATCATCCTGGTGGCCGAGAACCTGGGCCACATCAAGGCCGTGACGGCCATGACCGGCAAGAACCTCGACCAGTACATGGGCCGCGCCTTCATCGGTGACGGCATCGCCACCATGGTCAGCGGCGCCGCCGGCGGCACGGGCGTGACGACCTACGCCGAGAACATCGGCGTGATGGCGGCCACGCGCATTTACTCCACCGCCGTGTTTCTGGTCGCGGCGCTGATCGCGGTGCTGCTGGGCTTTTCGCCCAAGTTCGGCGCGCTGATCCAGGCCATTCCGCTGCCGGTGATGGGCGGCGTGTCCATCGTCGTGTTTGGCCTGATCGCCATTGCCGGCGCCAAGATCTGGGTGGACAACCGGGTGGACTTTTCGCAGAACAAGAACCTGATCGTCGCCGCCATCACGCTGATTTTGGGCACGGGCGAGTTCACGCTGAAGTTTGGCGACTTCGCCCTGGGCGGAATCGGCACGGCCACCTTTGGCGCGATTGCCTTGTATGCCCTGCTGAACCGGCGCGACTGAAACAGCCCCGGCCCTACACTCACGCCCCATGCAGGGCCAACTCTTCTCCCAGGACTTTCTCGCGCGGGGCATTCTGGAAACGCCGCCCTTCCAGCAGCTCGACGGCGCCCCGTTTGATGGCTTCTGCGCCGTCCTGCGCGACATCTACCAGGGGCTGGACGCCAGCAGCACCATCAACGAGGCGCAGACCGAGGCCCTGGTGATCACCAAGGTGCTCACCGCCCTGGGCTGGGGCGAGGATTTCTTGCCCCAGGTGAACCTGTCGGGCAAGCGCCGCGAGGACGTGCCCGACGTGCTGCTGTTTGCCAGCGCCGACAAAAAGGCCGCCGCCCTGCCGCTCAAGGACGACCAGCGCTACCGCCACGGCATCGCCCTGCTGGAGGCCAAGCGCTGGCTGCGCCCGCTGGATCGCGGCGACATCACCGAAGCACAAGACCCCGATGCGCCCTCGTCGCAAATGCTGCGGTATCTCAGCCGCGCCGACGTGGTCAGCGACCGCGCCGTGAAATGGGGCATGCTGACCAACGGCTGCGTCTGGCGCCTGTACTGGCAGGACGCGCGCTCGCGCTCGGAAGAGTTTTTTGAGGTGGACGTGGCCTGTGCCCTGGGCCTGGCCGGCATGCAGCCCACGCTGGACGAGGTGGCGCCCGCGCATGCGCTGCGCCTCTTTTACCTTCTGTTCCAGCGCGCCGCCTTTTTGCCGCAGGACTGGGACGACGCCGGCCGCAGCCTGCACGCCTATGCGCTGGCCGAGGCGCGGCTGTACCAGGAAAGGGTCTCGCAAGACCTGGGCGCGCGTGTGTTTGGTGAGGTCTTTCCGCAGTTGGCCGACGCGCTCACGCGCTGGGACCTGCAGGCGCAAAGCCACAAGGTGGGCTACGGCCACTACACCCGCCCGCAGTTCACCCCCGCCTACCTCGACGAAGTGCGCGAGGCCACGCTGGTGCTGCTCTACCGCCTGCTGTTTTTGTTCTACGCCGAGGACAGGCGCCTGCTGCCCGTGCATGACGAGCGCTACGCCCCCTACAGCGTGCGCCGCATACGCCAGGAGGTGCAGGGCAAGATCGACGCCGGCGCGCATTTCTCGGCCACCGTGCCGCGCATCTGGCTCGACCTGCGCGGTGCCTTCACCCTGATCAACGTGGGCGACGACACCATAGGCATGCCCGCCTACAACGGCGGCCTGTTCGCCCGCGCCCGCGCCCCGCTGCTCGAACGCGTGACCGTGCCCGACAAGATCATGGCGCCCTTGATCGACGCCCTGTCGCGCCGCACCGAAGACCTCTTGAAGGGCTGGATCAACTACCGCGACCTGTCCGTGGCCCACCTGGGCGGCATCTACGAGCGCCTGCTGGAGTACACCCTGGTGCACGAGGTGCAGGCGCGCGACGATTATCGTGACAAGCCCGAGATCGACCGCGTCAGCGCCCAGCCCGCCAGCTTTGCGCGCAAGCTCTCGGGCAGCTACTACACGCACGACGACCTGGTGCGCCTGGTGCTGCGCGAGTCCGTCGGCCTGCTGGCGCGCGAGCGCCTGGAGGCCTTCGACGCGCATATCCACAAGCTGGGCAAAAAGACCGCGCTGAACCCCGGTGACTGGGACGCGCTGGATGCCAAGGACCCGGCCAGCGCCATTCTGGAGCTGAAGATTTGCGACCCCGCCATGGGCAGCGGCCACTTTCTGGTGGCGCTGGTGGACGACCTGGCTGACCGCGTGCTGGAAGCCATCGCCCTGGCCACCGCCCAGGTCAACGCCGCGCCCTGGGCCGCCCACCTGCAAGAGGCCGGCCGCCCCTGGCAAAGCCCGGTGCTGCAGCGCGTGGCCGGCATACGCGCGGCCATCAAGGCGCAGGCACGCGAGCGCGGCTGGGCCGTGACCGACGCGCAGCTGGACGACCGCCACATCGTGCGCCGCATGATCCTGAAGAAAGCCATCTTCGGCGTGGACAAGAACCCCATGGCCGTGGAGTTGGCCAAGACCGCGCTGTGGCTGCACACCTTCACCGTGGGCGCGCCGCTGTCCTTTCTGGATCACCACCTGCAGGTGGGCGACAGCCTGCACGGCGAGCGCCTGCCCACGGTGCAGCGCGGCCTGCAGCAGCTGGGCGCGCTGCTGCTGCAAAGCGAGTTCGACCGCCTGGGCCGCGCCGCGCGCAACCTGGCCCAGGTGGCCGACCTGACCGACGTGGACATTGCCGAGGCGCGCCTGTCCAAAGAGCTGGCCGAGGCCGCCGCCGCCGACATGGCGCCATTGCAGGCGGTGCTGGACTTTTGGCGCGCGCTGCGCTGGCTGATCCCCGGCTGGCCCGTGGACAAGGCCGCCAAACTGGCCAAGCTGCTGCCCAACGTGGACGGCCAGCCCCACCCCTGGCTGCAAGGCATTGCCCAACTACTCAACCCCGGCGTGAACCTGGTGGCCGTGCTGGGCGCGGGCCAGTTGCCGGGCAGCGGCGCGGCCGTGCAGGCCGCCAACGACCTGATGCAGCAGGCGCGCGCGCTTGCGCGTGGCGAAAGCTTTTTTCACTGGTGGACGGCCTTCCCTACGGTGTTCGGCGCTGGCGGGCCGGGCGGGTTTGACGCCGTCATCGGCAACCCGCCCTGGGATCGCATCAAGCTACAGGAGGTGGAGTGGTTTGCCGAGCGCGACCTGAAGATTGCCGCCCAAGCCCGCGCCGCCGACCGCAAGGCGCTGATCGCCCGCCTGCAGCAGCAGCAATCGCCCCTGTGGGCCAGCTACCAGCAGGCCGTGGCGCGCGCCGAGACCAACGCCCGGGTGCTGGGCAACGGCAAGCAGGGCGCGGGCGACTACCCGCTGCTGGGCGGGGGCGACGTGAACCTGTACAGCCTGTTCGTCGAGCGCGCCCAGGCATTGACCCACCCGCAGGGCCTGGTGGCCCTGGTCACGCCCAGCGGCATCGCGGCCGACAAGGGGGCGGCGGAGTTCTTCCGCTCCATCTCGGCCAGCGGGCGGCTGGGGGCGCTGTTCGACTTCGAGAACCGCAAGGGCCTGTTTCCCGACGTGGATTCACGCTTCAAGTTCTGCGTGCTGCTGTTCGGCAGCCATGAGCGCCGCTTTGCGCAGACGCGCTGCGCCTTCTACCTGCATTCGCTGGACGAGCTGGACGCCGACCCGGCGCGCACCCTGGTGCTCACCGCCGAGGACTTCGCGCGCGTCAACCCCAACACCGGCGCGGCGCCCATCTTCCGCGCCCGGCGCGACGCCGACATCACCCTGGGCCTGTACGCGCAGCACCCGGTGCTGGTACGCCACGGCGGCAGCAGCGCCAGCACGGGCGCCCAGCCCGATGCGGCGGTGTGGCCGGTGAAGTACGCGCGCATGTTTGACATGACCAACGACTCGCGCTTGTTCTTCAAGGAAAGCGAGTTGGAGAAGCGCGGTTGGCGGCGGGCGGAGCTGAACCGCTGGGTGGATGCCGCCGGGCGGCAGGCGTATCCGCTGTATGCCGGCCGCATGGTGCACCAGTACGACCACCGCGCCGCCAGCGTCGCGGTGAACGAAGAAAACCTCAAGGTGGCCAGCCTTTCGGATCGCAGCTCTATCAGCGACAAGGCCAGCCCCTCTTACTACCCGCAGCCGCAGTACTGGATTGACGCAGACGCCGTGCCCGCGCCGCAGCGCCGCGCATGGGCGCTGGGCTTTCGCGACATTGCACGCGCCACCGATGTGCGCACCATGATTGCCGCCATCGTGCCCGGCGTCTGCGCGGGCAACACACTGCCCCTGCTGATAGACCCGGCCATGGGGCCGCGCGAAGCCTCTTTGTTGTTGGCGAACTTCAACGCGCTGGCGTTTGACTATGTGGCACGCCAGAAGACGCAGTCCACGCACTTGAACTGGTACATCGTCGAACAACTCCCCGTCATCGCCCCTGAGCGCTTTGACGCCCCCCTGCCCGCCCCCTTCGCCGCCGCCATGCGCGCCGCCGGGCTGATGAACGGCCACCACCCCCAGCCCACGGTGGCCGACTTCGTCATCCCCCAGGTACTGGCCCTGTCCTACACCGCGCACGACCTGGCGCCGTTCGCGCGCGACCTGGGCTATGTGGACGCCGCCGGTCAGGTGCTGCCGCCCATCGCGTGGGACGAGGAACAGCGCCGCGCCCGCCTGGCGGCGCTGGACGCAGTGTTCTTCTGGCTTTACGGCCTGGGCGCGGACGACGCGGCCTACGTGCTGGACACCTTCCCCATCGTGCGCACGCAGGACGAACGCGCCTTCGGCCGCTGGCGCACGCGGGACGACGTGCTGGCGGCACTGGCACTGCTGGGGGCTAACTAAAAAGATAGCTGCTTGCGCTTTATGGATAAGCGCTGGAGCCTGATATTGTCACTGGTATTCACTCCCTCGCCCCCTGTGGGAGAGGGTGGGGGTGAGGGGTGATTGGCTGCCGAGCCCTTTTTGAGCCCCTCACCCCTGCCCTCTCCCGCCAGCGGGAGAGGGAGAAAGTCCGGCCTCAGCGCCGCAGCAGCGACCACACGAACTCTATGCCCGCTGCCACCAGGTCGAACTGATCCTCCCGCCTGCCCTCGAAACGTTCGCGCTGGCGCTCGCGTTCCTCGCGCGTGCGGTTGCGTTCCAGGGCGATCAGGGCGTCGGCCAGGGCCTCGGGCGACTGGCCGTTGGCCGCCTGGCTGGCTGCTTGACTGGCGGCCTGGCCGTGGCGCTGCAGGGCCTTGTCCACCGCCTGGGGGTCGAGCAGTGCCAGGGCCGACCGGCAGTACGGGCAGGCGTGGTCGTTGCGTATGTCCACCGTGCCCCCGCAGCTGGTGCAGGCGATGCTGCCCACGCGCCGCGCCAGGGCCTCGATCTCGAGCGTGGAGAGGTGGCGCACAAAGCCCTTTTCGACCATGAAGGAGCCAAAGGTGGAGAAGCGCCCGTGCCGTGCCGCGCAGCGGTAGGTGACGTAGCGCCCGCCCTGGGCCAGGTCGTAGCCCTTGACCAGGTCTTTGCGGCAATGCGGGCAGCGCAGTCGGTCGGACAGGGGGTGGTGCGCGTCGCCATGGTGTTCATGCAGCAGCGCGAAGAGCTGCAGCACGGCGGCCGGCGCCAGGCGCGTGTTCTCCTGCGGGTCGAACCACAGGCCCTGGCAGGCAAAGCACAGATCCAGCTCCAGCATGCTGCCGTCGGCGGCGGCAAAGCGGCGCTTGTCGGCCGGCTGGCGGCAGGAGGGGCAAAGTGAGGTCGATGGCATGAATGGGGGATGGTAGCGCCTGCACGGCCATGCCATGAGCGGCCGTACAGCCATTCGCCACACTCTGGAGACAAGGGTTAACCCTTGCATGACTGTTAAAATTTGCTGTCTTTCTTACCAGCGGCCGCAGGCGCCCGCAGATGCCGCGCGCCGCGATTGTTTCTCTGGAGTGTGTGTGTCCCCAACGATGTCTTCCCGTATCCAGCACCCGGGCCTGGCCCAGAAAATCATGAGCGCGTCGGATGCCGCGGCGCTGATTCCGGCCGGCGCCACCGTCGGCATGAGCGGCTTCACCGGCTCGGGCCACCCCAAGCTGGTGCCGCAGGCCCTGGCCCAGCGCATAGCGGCCGAGCATGCGGCGGGCAAGCCCTTTCAGGTGAATGTGTGGACGGGCGCCTCCACCGCGCCCGAGCTGGACGGCGCGCTGGCCAAGGTGGGCGGCATGCACCAGCGCCTGCCTTTCCAGTCCGACCCGCTATGCCGCAACAAGATCAACGCCGGCGAGCTGCATTACCTGGACATCCACCTGTCGCATGTGGCGCAGCAGGCCTGGTTCGGCTTTCTGGGCCGCATGGATGTGGCGGTGGTGGAGGTGCTGGGTATCTTGCCCGACGGGCGCCTGATCCCCTCGGCCGCCGTGGGCAACAACAAGACCTGGCTGGATATTGCCGACAAGGTGATCCTGGAGGTCAACAGCCTGCCCCCGAAGGAGATGGAGGGCATGCATGACATCTACTACGGCACGGCCATTCCGCCGCGGCGCCAGCCCATCCACCTGACGCAGCCGATAGAGCGCATCGGCGAGCCCTATCTGCGCGTGGACCCAAACAAGGTGATCGCCGTGGTCGAGACGCACCACGGCGACCGCGACACGGCCTTTGCCCGGCCCGACGCGGTCAGCAACCAGATTGCGGCGCACATCATCGACTTTCTGGCGCATGAGGTGAAGCTGGGCCGCCTGCCCAAGGCCATGCTGCCGCTGCAGTCGGGCGTGGGCAATGTGGCCAATGCCGTGCTGGCCGGGCTGCTGGACGGCCCGTTCGAGGACTTGCTGGGCTTTACCGAGGTGCTGCAGGACGGCATGCTGGAGCTGATCAAGCGAGGCAAGATGGCGGCCGCCTCGGCCACCGCCATATCCCTGAGCCGCGAGGCGCTCAAGGACTTCACCGACAACATTGACTTTTACCGCCAGCGCATCGTGCTGCGCCCGCAGGAGATCAGCAACCACCCGGAGCTGGTGCGCCGCCTGGGCGTGATCGCCATGAACGCCATGATCGAGGCCGACATCTACGGCAACGTGAACAGCACGCACATCATGGGCAGCGGCATGATGAACGGCATAGGCGGCTCGGGCGACTACGCGCGCAACGGCTACCTGTCGTTCTTTGTCACGCCCTCGGTGGCCAAGGGCGGCGACGTGAGCTGCATCGTGCCCATGGTCTCGCATGTGGACCACACCGAGCACGACACGCAGATCATCGTCACCGAGCAGGGCCTGGCCGACCTGCGCGGCCTGTCGCCGCGCCAGCGCGCGCAGGTCATCATCGACAAATGCGCCCACCCGGACTGGCGCCCCATGCTGCAGGACTACTTCGACCGCGCGCGCCGCCAGGGCGCGCAGCACACGCCGCACCTGCTCAGCGAGGCGCTTAGCTGGCACCAGCGCTGCCTGGAGACCGGCAGCATGCGCGCCACCGAGGACGAGCTGGCGGCTGTCGCCTAAGCGCTGCAGGGGCGAACCACAGTGGGCATGATGCAGGCTTTGCAACCCACATTGCCTTGCACCATGCCGATCTGGAAAAAACCCCTGACCCTTGAACTGCTGCACAGTGCCCATGCCAACACAGCCATAGCGCACCTGGGCATAGAGATCACCGAGATTGGTGATGACTTTCTGCGCGGCCGGGTGCCGGTGGACGAGCGCACGCGCCAGCCCTATGGCCTGCTGCATGGCGGCGTGAGCGTGGTGCTGGCCGAGACCCTGGGGTCGATGGGCGCCTTCTATTCCTGCCCGGCAGGCCAGCGCGCCGTGGGCCTGGACATCAACGCCAACCACCTGCGCGCCGCCACCAGCGGCTGGGTCACGGGCACGGCGCGGCCGGTGCACATCGGCAGGACCACCCAGGTCTGGCAGATCGACATGGTGAACGACGAGGGACAGCTGACCTGCGTCTCGCGCATCACCATGGCGGTGCTGGCGCCGAAATAAAGAACAACCCCCTGAGCGGCTGCGCCGCTGGCCTAGCTTGCGTCAGGTTCAAGTCGAATTGGTCTGATTAGGCACATACCTCAGACTGTGCCGCGAGCCCTCACCCCAACCCTCTCCCAGAGGGAGAGGGAGTAAAGCCGGCGCAACCGGTCGCGCTCGCCCCTTTGGGGAGAGGGAGGGGTGAGGGGCCTCTGCGATATGTGCATAGGCAGGCGAATTGGCCTGCAGCGCTTATCAATCAAGCGTCAACAGCTATTTATTCAGTAGCATTCTGCCGCGCCAGGCGCTCGCTCTTCCAGTACACCTCGCTGCCGGCATCGAGCCGGTTGAGTACGCGCGAGAGCACGAACAGCAGGTCTGAGAGGCGGTTCAGGTACTGGCGCGGCGCAGCGCGCATGGCCTCGCCCTCCTGCAGCGCCACCACGGCGCGCTCGGCGCGGCGCGCCACCGTGCGGCAGACATGGGCCTGGCAGGCAGCGCGCGTACCGGCGGGCAGGATGAATTCCTGCAGGCGCGGCAGCTCGGCGTTGTAGCGCGCCAGGGCGTTGTCCAGCTGCAGCAGGCCGTCGTCCTTGAGCAGCTCATAGCCGGGCATGGACAGCTCGCCCCCTAAGTTGAACAGCTGGTGCTGCACGTCGATGAGCAGCTCGCGCATGTCGGCTGGCAGGCTCTCGCACAGCAGCAGGCCGATGTGCGAATTCAGCTCATCCACATCCCCCATGGCGTGCGGGCGGCCGCTGGCCTTGGATACGCGCGTGTTGTCGCCCAGGCCGGTGGTGCCGTCGTCACCGGTGCGTGTGGCGATCTGTGTCAGTCTGTTTCCCATGGCGCATTCCTTCAGTTTCGGGGTCGAAACGGCGATTGTGCGTTACACCTGCCGACCAATTGTTGAGCAGGGCAACAGCGGGAAAAATTGCTGGCCTGGTCTTTTTTGCTGCGGTGCAATGCGGCCCTGTTCAACTCTTGCCGGAGACCGAATCGATGCCGACAACACAGCAGCGACGCCCCATCTCCCCGTTCGACGCACGCAGCGTGATGCTGTTCGCAGCCCTTACCATGGGCGGTGCGTTGGCACAGGCCCAGACCTCATCCACGCCGGCAGCGCAGTCCAAGCACCAGGCCAGCCGCAGCCCCGCACCCACCGGGCTCAAGCTCATCATCGGGAGCAGCGCCCGCGGCGCAGAAGCCTCGTTGAAGCGCCCTGCCTGAGCGCCAGGCGCCAGGCACCTTCCCCCGCCAAGGCTGTACTCCAGGGCCTTGGCGGGCTTTTTTTGCCTGCGCCTTGGGCGGTGGCTCAACTTTTAGAATGAGCGCTTCCATCCAGCCCGTCGCAGCCCCATGAACGCCCCCGCCCATACCACCCAACTGCTTGCCCGCCCCGTGCCTCAGGCCCTGCTGGATGCGTTGTCCCAGCGCTTTGGCACGCAATATTCCAGCGCCCTGGCCGTGCGCGCACAGCATGGACGCGACGAGGGCTCCATCGAAGCACCACCGCCGGCCGCCGTGGTCTTTGCCGAGAGCCGGCAGGACGTGCAGGATGCCGTGCGCCTGGCCGCGCAGCACGCCGTGCCGGTGATCGCCTACGCCGCCGGCTCCTCGCTCGAAGGCCATCTGCTGGCCGTGCAGGGCGGCATCAGCATCGACGTGAACCGCATGAACCGCGTGCTGAGCATCGATGCCGATGACCTCACGGTCACCGTGCAGCCCGGCATCACGCGCAAGCAGCTCAACGAGGCCATCAAGGACAGGGGCCTGTTCTTCCCCATAGACCCGGGCGCGGACGCCAGCATGGGCGGCATGGCCGCCACGCGCGCCAGCGGCACGAATGCCGTGCGCTACGGCACGATGCGCGAGAACGTGCTGGCGCTGGAGGTGGTGACGGCCAGCGGCGAGGCGATACGCACCGGCACGCGCGCCAAGAAGAGCAGCGCCGGCTACGACCTGACGCGCCTGATGGTGGGCAGCGAGGGCACGCTGGGCATCTTTACCGAGGTCACGCTGCGCCTGTACCCGCTGCCCGAGGCGGTGAGCGCGGCCATCTGCTCCTTCCCCAGCATCGAGGCCGCGGTGCGCACGGTGATACAGACCATTCAGCTGGGCGTGCCCATCGCTCGCGTGGAGCTGATCGACGCCAACAGCGTGCGCATGGTCAACGCCCACAGCAAGCTGGATCTGCGCGAGGAGCCGATGCTGCTGATGGAGTTCCACGGCTCGCCCAGCGGTGTGCGCGAGCAGGCCGAGACGGTGCAGGCACTGGCCAGCGAGCATGGCGGCCAGGCCTTCGAGTGGGCCAGCACGCCCGAGGAGCGCACGCGCCTGTGGACGGCGCGGCACAACGCCTACTTTGCCGCGGTGCAAAGCCGCCCCGGCTGCCGCGCCATCAGTACCGACACCTGCGTGCCCATCAGCCGCCTGGCCGACTGCCTGCTCGACTCCGTGGCCGAGGCCGACGCCAGCGGCATCCCCTACTTCCTGGTCGGCCATGTGGGCGACGGCAACTTCCACTTCGGCTACCTGATCGACCCCAACGACGTCGGCGAACGCGAACGCGCCGAGCGGCTCAACCACCAACTGGTGACGCGCGCCCTGGCCATGGGCGGCACCTGCACGGGCGAGCATGGCGTGGGCATCCACAAGATGGGCTTTTTGCTGGACGAGGCCGGCGCCGGCGCGGTGGACATGATGCGCGCGATCAAGCGCGCGCTCGACCCGCAGAACATCCTCAATCCAGGGAAGATCTTTACGCTGTGACGCCTGCCTGCCCTACTCCCGCTACGGCAGGAAGGCGGGGGTCAAAAGGCGCAGGCCGATGGAAAACCAACGCTCGCGCAGGTGCGTGCCATTGCGATTTCCATAGGTGGCATCGAGCTGCACGCGATCGGGCACCAGCGAATAGCGCAGCCCCAGCTGATGCATGGGGCGGCCCTGGTTCTGGCCAAAGGTCTCGGCCAGCAGCCAGGCTCTGGCGCTCAGCTGGATCTCCGTCCCCAGGCCCCAGGTCAGACGATCACGCCGAGCCGCCCCATCGCGCAGCCAGCCGACATTGGCATGCACCTGCAAGGCGTCATCGCGCAGTGAGAAGCTGACCGGCGCATAGGCGTACCAATCGCGTCGTGCGGCTGCTTGTGGATGGCCCACGCTGCCGGCCGCCAGGGCCAGGCCCCAGCCATTGGCTTGCAGGGGCCGCAATACCATCTTGCCCTGCAGCACCACATCGGTGGTCTGGCTGTGCCCATGGGCATTGGTGCGCGTGCTGCCCAGGGCCAGCTCCAGATTGCCGGTGATATTGCAGGCCGGCTGCATCGAATACTCGGTACTGCCCCGGCGGCCCGTGGCCCAGCTCTCCACCTGGCAGGCCCTGGCATCGACGATGCGTGCATCGTCGGTGACCATGGGGCTGGCGGCATGGCTCGGGGTGGCAACCGCCCCCAGCATGGTCAGGCCCAGGCAGGCAAGGTAACGCGCCGGCATGCGCGGCGCGGGAATGTAAAAGTGCATGGTCAGCAGCAGAGGGGCCGGATGATCTTGCGCCCACCCGGCCCGGCGGTGGCACAAGGCCCGGCGATTGTAGGCAAGGCCTGCTTCACGCCATCTGCACCCGCCGCGCCGCCATGCGCATGGTCAACGCCCACAGCCGCCTCGCGCTGCGCGAGGAGCCCATGCTGCTCACTGTAGACGCGGGCGCTCAGGGGCGCGCCAGCGGGTAGCGCGGCGCCACCCCCTCACCCGGAACATGCAACAGATTGACCACGCCGATCACGTCGTCCACCAGCCCCACGGCTTGTTCCAGCGCGCGGCCCTGCTCCACCGAGCGCACGCAGCCCGTCAGCGTGACTATGCGCCGCTGGCCCAGCACCCAGACGCTGGTGTCATCGAAGCGCCCGTCCTCGCGTATGAACTGGCGCACGCGCGGGACGATCTCTGCGTCGTACAGGTAGGAGTTGGGCAACCGGCAACGACCCGAGCGATAGCAGCTGCCGCCATGCTGGGCGCGTTCATGAGCCAGCTCGCGCACCTCCTGCGCGCTGTAGAGCGGTCCCTCGGGCACGGGGCAACCGGGCATGGCGGCCGTGGCCTGGACGAAGGGGTCGTCAAAGGCATTGCTGCGCGGCTGGGCGTCCACAGCCGCCGCCAGCGACAGCAAAACAAGGCATTAAAATCGGCCGCATCGCCCTAACATAAAGCGCAATAAGCTACTATTTATATAGTAAAACTAAGCTGCGGCCGCCGCGGGCCGCGACCGCGCCGCCACATCCGCCCCCACAAAGCCCGCCGACACCACGCCCAGCACCAGGGCCAGCGCCGAGCCGTAGAAGATGCTGGAATTCATCTGCGCGTCCAGCATGGCGCCAAAAATGGGCGCGGCGATGGAAAAGCCCAGATCCAGGCCCGAGTACACGGTGCCGTAGACGCGCCCGGTGGCGCCCGGCGGGGCGGCGCGCTTGATGAGCATGTCGCGCGACGGGCCGGCGATGCCTATGCCCATGCCGGCCAGCGCGGCCACGGCCAACGCCAGCATGCCGGGCAGCACGCCCAGGCCCACCAGCGTGAGCAGCAGGGCCGAGGCCAGCAGGCAGACGCTGATGGTCTTCTCCAGCCGCTCCACGCGGCCCACCAGGAAGCCGCCGATCACCATGCCCATGGCGCCGCACAGCATGTAGCCGGTGACCACCATGGTGGTGAGCGACAGGGGAATGCCATACATGTTCTGCAGCGACGGGGCGGCAAAGCTCTGGATGGCGCTGAGCGAGCAGGTGCTCCAGAAGAAGAACGAGAAGCACAGCCACACAGCCGGCAGCTTCAGGAAGGCCATGGGGTGCTCGGGGACTGCGGCCGCTCCCTTGGCGCCGTGGTGCGCCCAACTGCCCTGGCGGTCGTCGAGTGCGTCGCGGTTCCACACCATGATGGCCAGCACCAGCAGCGCCAGCGCCGCGCCAGCCAGACAGGCCACGCGCCAGGAGCCGCTGGCCGTGGCAATGCCGGCCATGAACACCGGCGCCGTGGCCCAGCCCAGGTTGCCCGAGATGCCATGCACCGAGAAGCCATGGCCCAAGCGCTGGGGCGACACGCGCTTGTTGAGAATGGTGAAGTCCACCGGGTGAAACGGCGCATTACCCAGACCGGCCAGCACCGCCGCGACCACCAGGCCGGCGTAGCCGCCAGCCGTCCCCGCCACCAGGCCGGCGGCGACAAAGCACGCCAGGGCGGCGAACAGCACCGGGCGCGCGCCCACCTTGTCCACCAGAAAGCCGGCCATGGCCTGACCGGTGCCCGAGACCACGAAGAACACCGACAGCAGCAGGCCCAGCTCGGAATAGCTGAAGCCGAAATCCGCTATCAGGAACGGAAACAGCGGCGGCAGCAGCATGTGAAAGAAATGCGAGGAGCCATGCGCCAGGCCGATCAGGCCTATGGTGCGCGCGTCCTGGCGCAGGGTGGGGGTAGCGGTCGTCATGGCCATGATGGTAGTCATGCCGGCGACGGCCGATATACGATAGCCGGCCAATTGCTGTCGCAAACATGCCAAACCAACCCGCACCGGACGCCACCCCTGCCCCACCGCCCCCCAGACCGGTGCGCGTGCCGTCCTATGTGGAGGCGCTCACGCCCCACCTGTTCGTGCCCAGCCGCGCGCGGCCGGTGCGCGCCAAGCACCGCGAGCTGACGGCCGACACCCATGTGCGCCCGCACAGCCACCCCTGGGCGCAGGTGGCGATCTCCACCACCGGCGTGATTCGCCTGACGGTGCCGCATGGCGCCTACATCGTGCCGCCCTCGCGCGCGCTGTGGATTCCGCCCGGCGTGGAGCATGCCGTGACCATGGTCGAGGACGCCGACCTGCGCACGCTGTACTTCCACCAGCCGCCCGGGCGCTGCGGCCCGGCCGTGGCGCGCGCACAGGAGGAGCCCTGGCGCCAGTGCCGCGTGCTGGAGGTCTCCGACCTGCTGCGCGCCCTGGTGCGCGAGATGCCGGCCGAGCCCGACGACGGCGCCCCGCTGGCACCCGAGGCCCTGCACCGTGAGCGCCACCTGAGCGCCCTGATCCTCGACGAGCTGCGCCGCGCCAACAGCGTGCGCCTGGGCGTGGAGCTGCCACGCGACAAGCGCCTGCGCCACCTGTGCGAGACCGTGCTGGCCGACCCCACGCACCACGAAACCCTGGCCGACTGGGCGCGCGACACCGGCGCCAGCCCGCGCACCGTGGCGCGGCTGTTCCGCCAGGAGCTGGGCTGCACCTTTACCCAATGGCGCCAGCAGGTCATCCTGGCGCGCGCCGTGACCCTGGCCGCGGGCCGCCGGCCCATCAACCAGATTGCCGCCGAACTGGGCTACAACAGCCCCAGCGCCTTCAGCGCAATGGTGCGCCGCACGGTGGGGCTGGCGCCGGGGCAGTTTCTCGGCTCTTGTTGATGCCGAAACACACCCCCAATAACTATTATTTTTATAGCTTGTTGCGCTTGTCAAATGGGCGCTACAGCCCGTTTCAAGCAAAAACGCGGCCCCGGGGGCCGCGCTCATGCCAGAGGGCAAAAAAACGATCAGCGCGACAGCGCGCCGGCCGTGGCCGTGTCCAGCTTGCCCGTCACCGGCAGGCCCTGGGCCTGCTGGAATTCGCGCAGCGCCTTGGCCGTCTTCGGGCCGGCGGCGCCGTCGGGCGTGCCGACGTTGTAGCCCAGGCCGTTCAGGCGTTCCTGGGCCTCGCGCATGGACATGGCGGCGCCGGCCTTGGTCTGCGAGGGTGCCACGCCACCGTCAACGCCCAGCTTGCCACCGCCGCCCAGGCCCTGGCCTTGCACGCTTTGCGCCTTGTAGTTGCGCAGCGCCACGACCATCTGGTTGTAGGCGTCCATGAACGCGGCCGTGATCACCTTGCCCTGGGCCGTGTTCTGGTAGCCGCCCAGGCCGCCGCCGGCGCCACCGCCGAAGATGCCGCCAAAGCCGGCAAAGTCGCTCTTGGAGGCACTGCCCTCGGAGGCCGCCACCTGCACGCCCGAGCGGTTGTCCACCAGGGTCAGCATGGCGCTGGCCTCGCGCGTCTTCAGGCCACCGCCAATGGCCGCCACGGCGCGGCCGCTGCCGCCGCCGATCAGGCCGCCAAGCACGCCGCCAATGCCGCCGGCGTCGTTGTTGCTGAAGATGATCTCGGGCGACATGCCATAGTCAGAGGCCACCATCTGGCCCTTGCCAAAATTGCTGCCGCCGCGCATCTCGCCCGAGCCCATCAGCTGGCGCTCGCGCGCCATGGCACCCATGCCTGCCGCGCCACGCTCGACCACGATGAAGCAGTTGGACTGCTGGATCAAGAGGCGCAGCAGGTTGGCCGTGGGCGGCAGCTTGTATTCGTTACGCAAAATGGTGTACCAGCCCGCGTCCTGGTTCTCGACCAGCGACACCGTGCCCAATGGCGACTGGCAATGCTCAAGCTGGCTGCTGGCGTTGGCGGCCGTGCCACCCGCGGCCGCGCCCGTGGCCACGGTCTTGGACTCGGCGCTGCCCATCTTCATGTTGGTGGTTTCGCAGCCCGTCAGCGCGATCACGGCGCAGGCGGCCGCCAGCAGGGGCTTGGTTTTCAGGTGCATGGAGGAACTCCTTCGGTTGTTGTGTCATGGATCTGCGAAGCTGGGGCCTGAACCCGCGCGCAAGGGACAAAATATTAACGCCTTGCCTTGAGTTGCAACAACATTAATCGGCCCGCCTACAGCTCGCCAGCCGGCGCGCCTCCAGCCATTGGCTGCAATGGCAGGCGGTACACCCACACCCCATGGCCCGCAAAGGACTGCAAGCGCATGCTGGGGCGTACGCCGGGCAGCTCGAACGCCAGGCTGACCAGCCAGTTGCCCGGAGCCATTTCGGCGCTGGCCTTCGCGGCCACGCGGGCCATGCTTTCCGGGCGCTGGAACAGATACACCAGCGCATAGGCACTCCAGTCCGCGGCCCAGATATCGCCGCGGCGCACCCTGGCCCAGGGGCAGCGCAGACGGCACAGCAGGGCCAGCGGCCAGCTCCATTCCAGCCCATGCAGCTGCGCGCGCGGGTAGGCCGCGCGCAGGGCCTTCAAGCCATCGCCCAGGCCACAGCCGGCGTCCAGCACAGGGGCGCCATCGGCCAGCGCGGCATGCGCCTCCAGCCCGCGCAAGGCCCCCGGCGGCGTGGGAAACAGGGGCGCATCACGCCAGGCATTGATGGGATAGACCAGCAGCAGCAATGCCAGCGGCAACAGCCAGGCCCAGGCCGGCAGCGCCACCGCGCCCGTCAGCGCCGCGGACAGCGGAAAGCCGAGCGCAATCAAGCCCCGCCGCCACCAGGTGGCCGCCAGCAGGCTGCCCACCACCCCCAGGGCGCAGGCCAGCAGCAGTGCCGGCAGCGGCGGCAATACCGCGCGCAGGCCGACAAACACCAGCCAGGCACCGGCCCAGACAGCCAAGGCCGGCAGGGGCCAGGGCAGGCGCATCATGAGTGTGGCTCAGTCGCCGCGCAGGCGCTCGATCAACCCGTTGAGCGCCTCCAGCGAGCCGAATGCAATCGCCAGCTCGCCCATTTCCTCGACGCGGCTACCCCGCTTGACGCGCTTTTTCACGCGCACCTCGACCTCTGCCATGAGCAGGTCGGACAGCTCCTCTTCCACCCGCTTCAGGTCGCGCGACTTGTCCTTCTTGGGCTTTTGCGGCGTCAGGTTGAACTCGGCACCCAGCTTCTTCACCAGGCTCTCGGCCTCGCGCACCGACAGCTTCTTGGCCGCGATCTGGGTGCCGGCGGTGATCTGCGTGGCACGATCCAGCGCCAGCAGCGCGCGCGCGTGGCCCATGTCGATGTCGCCTGCCATGAGCATGGTCTGCACCGGATCGGCCAGGTTCAACAGGCGCAGCAGGTTGCTGGCGGCACTGCGCGAACGTCCCACGGCCTGCGCCGCCTGCTCGTGCGTGAGGCCGAACTCCTTCACCAGGCGCTGCAGGCCCTGGGCCTCTTCCAGCGGGTTCAGGTCTTCGCGCTGGATGTTCTCGATCAGCGCCATGGCGGCGGCCGATTCGTCAGGCACGTCGCGCACCAGCACCGGGACTTCATTCAGGCCGGCGAGGCGGGATGCGCGAAAGCGCCGCTCGCCGGCGATGATTTCGTACTTGCCGGCGTGCTCGCCTTCTTGCAGACGGCGCACCAGGATGGGCTGCATCACGCCCTGGGCCTTGATGCTCTCGGCCAGCTCGTACAGCGCGCCCTCGTCCATGCGCGTGCGCGGCTGGTACATGCCGGGCACCAGATCATCGAGCGCCAGCGCGCTGGGCAGACCGGCGGCCGCCGCCTGGGCCTGCTCGGCCGGTTCTGCGACCTTGGGGCCGAGCAGGGCTTCGAGGCCGCGGCCCAGGCCCTTGGGTTTTTTTGTCACCATAAGTGATGAAGCTTTCTATCAAATCTAGGCCGATGGCCACACTGCGCGGCGTGTGGACTGTTTCCAGTCATGCGCAAATGCGCTGAAAAACTTGCCATCGAGCAACAACCACACCAGCACCGGCACCAGCGTTGGCACGACCAGCACGCCAAACTGGTAACCGTACACGATGGCCTCCAGCTGCCACTGCTCTATTCTGAGCGTGCGGATATTGAATTGGCTGGCGCTCGCCAACTCCATCAGCAAATACATCACCAGGCTGAAACTTTGGAATGGCAGCAGCAGCACATAGCCCAGGCCCAGGCGCCAGAGCCGGCCCGGCGCGCGCCTGACCGCCCAGGCGGCAAACAGCAGCGCACCCAGTATCGGCAGACCGAACGCATAGCGCCCCGGGTTGGCCTCCAGCAGAACCTCGGCGCGGTGACCACCCGAGTTCGGCACGACAATCTCGACCGTGGTGTCCACCGCGATCTTGCCAGGCTGCTTGTCAACGCTGCGTATCCACATGGGGGTGGATTGCTCCAGCACCGTGTGCGAAAGCACCGCCACCGGGTACGACAGCCAGGGCGACAGCTTGACCCACGCCAGCATCAGAACGATGAAGCCGCCGATGGCGATCAGCGCAAAGCGCGTGACCGCCTTGCGCCGGGGCTGGTTTTGCGGCGCCGCGCCGTGTTGTGCGTTGTCATCCGCCATCAAATGCCTCTCCATCAGCGCGGCGACAGATCCAGCGAGCTGCTGACCGCGCCCTTGCCCGGGTTGCCGCGTGGCGCCACGGGCAGTACCGGCGGCGCGGGTGGCTGTTCTGGCGGGTCGGACTCTTCGGGCCGGCTTCTGACCACCACGCGCACCCACAGCAGCCACACCACCAGCACGTCGAGCATGATCAGGCCCTGCCAGAGATATTCGTGGGCAAAGTTGAAAACGTCGGTGCGCCACTGCCCCAGGTAAAACAGGCTGATCACGCGCAGGACATTCACCCCCTGCACCGCGGCAAAGCCGGCAACGATGCCTATCACCTTGTGCCGCCAGGACGCCGGGTAGGCCATGATGGCGGCAAACAGCACGATGCAGGCCTCAATACCATTGCAGCCCGGCTCTATCGAGACGCCAAAGCCGGAGACCGTGTTCCAGAGCACCTTGCCAGCCGCCGCCGCGGTGGTGTCGAACCACAGCACCAGATGGGCACAAACGCGCGCCAGCAAGGCCGTCCACGGCAACACCAGGTGCTGCTGTACCCAGCCAAGCATGTTCAGGCCGAAGAGCGACATCTGCCAGGCCAGGAAGATCAGAAAGAAACGCAGCATCAGCCCTGCTCCTTCTGCTGCTCTTGCTCCAGGCCTGGCGCCAGCAGCTGCAGCAGCAGCGCCTGCCCCTGGGGCCAGGCGCCCAGGCCCGATTCGGCATTGATATGCCCGAGCGCGCCGCCATCGACAAGGCGCGCCCCCCAGTCTGCCGCCAGGGCGCCGGCGCGTTCGAAGCTGCAATAGGGATCGTTGTGGCTGCCCACCAGCACCGCAGGAAACGGCAACGCCTGGAGCGCAATGGGCGCCCAGCCGCGGATCTGCGTGGCCAGGTCGGGCCGCTCCACATCACCCGGCGCCACGAGCAGCGCGCCGCGCACCTTGTGTGCGTGGTGCGTGTGCGCCGCCCACCAGGCCACCAGGATGCAGCCCAGGCTGTGCGCCGCCAGCACCACCGGGCCGGGCGCGTCGGCCACCACCTCTTCCAGCCGCGCAGTCCAGTCGCCGCGCAGCGGGCGCATCCAGTCATGCTGCTGCACGCGCTGGTAGCCATGCAGGCGCTCCCATTCAGTCTGCCAGTGGCCAGGGCCGGAGTTCTGCCAGCCGGGCAGGAGCAGTACGCTGGATGGATTCATTACTATGATATTTGTAGCTGTTTGCGCTTTACCAATGCGCGCTAACGGCCAATTTGATTGAGATTCACGGCGGTATTTTGCCGTATTCCACAAAGCACATCGCCGCCGCCATGCCCTGACGGGCGAGGCGGCGGCGATGCAGAGAGCGGCAAGCCTGCGGCGCTTACATCCGGCGGCGTGATTGCTTGGGCATGCGGTGCAGGGCAAATGCGCCCAGGAGCATCGACAGGATGATCAGGCCCCATTCGGACAGCGTGGGGATGGCCGCCGTTTGCGGGCTGCCCGCGCTCTTGGTCGCCGTGGAGGAGTTGTTGCCGCTCACCGGGTCGCCTGGCATGTCCACCGTGGCGGTGTTGCTGATGGTGGCGGCGCCCGTGTAGGGGCTGTCAACCCGCACGCGCAGGGTGAAGGCGGTGGATGCCCCGGCGGCCAGATTGGGGACGACGCACACCACCTGGCGCGGGCCTGCGGCATACGAGCAACCTGGTGCCGACACAAACGTCAGGCCTGCAGGGAGTGTGTCGGTGACCTGCGCACCATGGGCAGGCACCACGTCCCGGCCACTGCCGGCTGCCTGGTGGTTGGTCACCGTGAGGGTGTAGTCAAACTCGGTGCCCGGCAGTGCCTGGCCTGTGCTGGTCGTCTTGCTGATGCCCAGGTCGATAGTGCTGCCAAGCGGCGGCGCGGTGCGGTTCGTGGTGGTGTCTTCGTCCACCAGATTGTTCGAAGCCTCACGCTCCGTTTCATCGACCTTGACTTCGACGTGATTGCGCTGCGTACCGGCATAGGCGCCGGCCACGGTGATGCTTTCGGCGCGCATCTTGTACTTGATCTGAATGCTATTGCCCGCCGCCACGCCGATCGTCGGGAAGTTGCATTCCAGCGTACCGCTGAGGTCGCCAATCGCCGGCACCGTGGTGCAGTAGTTGGTCACATTCGCCGTTGGCACCGGGGTGCCGGCAATGCTGATGGCCAGATCGCCCTGATAGCTGAAGCGCGCCGTGGGCGTGCTGCCCGCTGCCGGGAAGGTGTCGGTGACCACCAGGTTGGTGGCAATCGACGGCCCCACGTTGGTGGTGGTGATGGTGTACTCCGTCACCCCACCCAAGGGTACCGGGTCAGCGCTGTCGGTCTTGTGAACCAGGATGTCCAGATCCGCGGCCGTCACCGTGGCGTCGGCAAAGTTCGAGTTATTCGACAGATCGGTTTCAGTGACGTCGTTGGTCACATTCACCACGTTGTGGATGGTCGTGCCCAACGCTGCCTTGAGCGGGCGCAGCCGGAAGGTTGCGGTGTATTGCGTGTTCCGGGGTATCGTCGGCCAGGTGCATTCGATGGTGCCGGTGGTGGCGCCGTCGGCGGGTGCGGTGCAGGTTCCGCCGTTGGTCGCCGTCGCAGTGCCCAGCATCGCCGTGTTGGCGGGCAGCACGTCGGTGATCTTGACGTTGCTCGCCTGCGAAGGGCCGTTGTTGCGTGCGGTAACCACGTACACCAGCGGCTCGCCCACCTTCACGGGGTTGGGCGTCACGGTCTTGGCCACCGTCAAATCCACCAGTGGGGTGACGTCGCTGGAGATGGTGACCGAATTGTTGTTTCGGTCCGGATCACCCACGTCTGGAGAGGTCACGCTTGCCATGTTGCCGCGGCTGAGGATGGTGGAGCCGGTGTTGTCGGGGCGCACGGTGATGTCCACCGTGGCTGATCCACCGGAAGCCAGCGCCCCCAGGTTGCACGAAACAGTGGCGGACCCCACATTGGCAGGTGCTGACGGTGTGCAACTGCCCTGGCTGGGGGAGATGGATGCCAAACCTGGCGCACCTGCACTGCTCAACAGATTGCTCAGGGCGTCGGTGACGGTGACATTGGTTGCGGCATTAGGGCCGGCGTTGCTCACCGTCAGGCGATAGGTCAGCGGCTGGCCGACAACCACTGTGCCAGAGGCCGATTTGGTGATGGACAGATCGGCGCTGGTGCCGGTGCTGGTGTTGTTGACGTTGGCGCAATCATTGACGACGTTGGGGTCGGCAGGCCCGGTGCCCGTCAAAGCGACGCAGACGTTGTTGGTCAACGAGCCGGTACCCGTGTGCTGAACAGGTACGGTGATGGAGGAGGTGCTGCCCGAAGCCAATGGACCGCTACGCGTACAGGTCACCGTGACCCCCCCTGCCTGCGGAAAGCTGGCGCCACCAGATGAATTGCAGGCCCAACCCGACCCGCTTGGCAATGCATTGAGTTGCATGCCTGCGGGAATGACTTCAGTCACCGTCATGGTCTGGCCAGCCGCAACGGAGACCGGGCCATTGTTGCGTGCGGTGATGACCCAGTTGTAGGCTTGTCCCGGCAGTACCGGCGCGATGCTGGGGGCTTTGTTGATCGACAGGTCGGCATCGTTGCTGCCCGTGACGGTGACGGTGCTGCTGCTGTTGTTGCCTGACACCGGATCCGTCTGGCCTGCCGGCAGCGTGACGGTGCCCACGTTATTGTTGGCACCCAGGCCAACCGTGGCGTTCAAGGTGATTGCCGGCAGATTGGAGAATGGTTGGCCGGTGTAAGTACCTGAGTAGGTACAGGTCAACGTGGGCGCGGCAAATGCGCAGTTCCAGGGTGCAGCGGCGCTGTGGCTGACATAGGTCAGGCCAGCCGGCAAGGTGTCGGTGACCACGATGTTGCTGGGGTTCACCCCTCCCCGGCGGGTTGCCTGCAGCGTGAATGCCACCGGCGCTCCAACCGCGACCGTACCGGATGGGTTGGCGCTCTTGGTAAGGGCCATGTCGGTGCCGCTTGAGAAGGGCACGTTCACCAGGGCGGTATTGTTTGCCAGGTCGGCATCCTGGAAGTTGGAGCCCACGCCAAAACTGGCCGACACCGTACCGTCCAGGTTTCCAACGGCAGGAACGGTAATGGCGGGGAAACTGTTGCCCGTGGGCAAGGCGTCATTGCGGTCACAGGTGATGGTGCCCGAACTGCGCGGGTAGGCGCCCGCGGGTGCGATGGAGCAGGCCCAGCCCGCCCCGGTGGGTATGGCGGTAATCGTGGATCCGGATGGCACGCTGAACGTGACCTTGGGCGACTGCCCCGCGGGCAGGCCATCGGGGCCATTGTTGTTTACGTTGACGGTGTAGGCATAAGGCGTGCCTGCCACCGCTCCGCCGCCCGCATTGTGGCTTGCAGTCACCTGCAGGTCAGCGGCGGCCACGGCCGTGATGTTGCGCGTCAGCGAGTTGTTGGCGTTGTTGCTGTCGGTGGACGTTGTTGAAACCGATGCATTGTTGGGCCACACTGCGGCAGTGGGCAGAACCAGCCGCAGAGTCACGGTGCGCTGCCCGGCATTGGGCACATCGGCCGCCCAGGTACATTCATAGGGTGCCGAAGTAGTGCAAACGCCACTGTCCGTGGCGCTCATGCTGACAAAGGTCGAGCCCGGCGGAATCACGTCCGTCAACTTCACGCCCTGGGCGGCATCTGGCCCATTGTTTCTCAACACCACGGTCACCGTGGCCGTGCCACCGGCAGGCACGGGATCCGGGGCCACGGTGTGTTGCGACAGCACCATGTCGGCGGCCGCATGCACCCCGCCCGCAGCACACAATAACGGGGCGGCCAACCATGCACCCCACCTGCGGGGCATACGCCAATTGGTAGAACTTTGTTTGATGGACATCAGCAGGATCAGCGAAAGGTTGATGGACGAAGCGCCCGATTTGCGCGGCGACAAATTAGTTACCGAACCTTACCAAACATCCCTGCTGGTGATTTCAATCGCAAACGCAATTGACAATTCTTTTATATTCCCCGTAGGAAAAACGCTACATCCGCCGAATGCGCTCGACCATCTCGTGGGCAAAGTCCACAAAGGCCTTGCTGCCGCGGGCCCCAGGGTCGAACACCACGCCGGGCAGGCCGTAGCTCGGCGCCTCGGCCAGGCGCACGTTGCGCGGGATGACGGTGTCGAACACCTTGTCGCCAAAATGGTCCTTGAGCTGGGCGCTGACCTGGCTTTGCAGCGTGATGCGCGGGTCGAACATGACGCGCAGCAGGCCGATGATCTGCAGGTCGCGGTTCAGGTTGGCGTGCACCTGCTTGATGGTGTTGACCAGATCCGTCAGGCCTTCGAGCGCGAAGTACTCGCACTGCATGGGCACGATGACACCGTTGGCGCTGCACAGACCGTTGAGCGTCAGCATGGATAGCGACGGCGGGCAGTCGATGAGCACGAAGTCGTAGTCCTGATCCACCTCGGCCAGCGCCGCCTTGAGGCGCTTTTCACGGTGCTCCAATGGCACCAGCTCGACCTCGGCGCCGGCCAGTTCGCGGTTGGCGCCCAGCACGTGGTAGCCGCATTGTTCGGCCAGCACGGCAGCCTCCCTGATGGAGGCGGATTCGAGCAGCACGTCGTACACGCTGAGCGCCAACGCGCGCTTGTCCACGCCCGAGCCCATGGTGGCATTGCCCTGCGGATCCAGATCCACCAGCAGCACGCGCTGGCCGATTTTGGCCAGCCCGGCGGCGAGGTTGACGGAGGTAGTGGTCTTGCCAACGCCACCCTTTTGGTTGGCAATGCAGAAGATCTTGGCCATGCAGTCCCGTCCGGTTTACTTGGAGATGGCCAGCTTGACGCCAAAGCCGATAAGGAAAACGCCCGCCAGCTTCTCCAGCGTGCGCACCACCGTGGGGTTGGCGCGCATGCGCTCGGCCATGTGCTGGGTCAGCAGCACCACCACCAGGCAATACAAAAAAGTGAGTACGGCGATGGTGGCCGCCATGGCGGCGAAGGTCACCAGCCCACGGTGCGTCGCCGGGTTCACGAACAAGGGGAAGAAGGCCATGTAGAACACGATGGCCTTGGGGTTGAGCAGCGTGATCACCGCCCCCTGGCGAAAATAATGTCGCGGCTTGATGTTCACGACCGGCGCCTGGCCGGGCTTGGCGGTAAGCATCTTGTAGCCCATCCAGCCCAGGTACGCCGCGCCCAGCCATTGCACGGCCGCAAACGCCGCCGGGTAGGCCGCCAGCAGGCCAGCCACGCCGGCCACGGCCAGCCACATCAGTGCCTGGTCTGCCGCAATGACCCCGAAGCATGCAGCCATGCCGGCGCGCACCCCACCCTTGGCCGTCGAGGTGATGATTGCCAGGTTGCCCGGCCCGGGAATCGCCAGAAACAACACGATGGCGGCGACGAAAGCGCCGTAGTCAGCAATGCCAAACATGGGAAGAGCGCTGCGAGCGAAGAAGGAAACGCTCGAGTTTAAGCGACGGGTCGCAGCCAGACGATGCAGCGCTCTGCCTGCAAACCCGGAACTGTGAGCTGTTCCACGTGAAACACCTGTACGTCACCGGGCAGCGCGTCGATCTCGTCCTGCGGGTGCCGCCCCTTCATGGCCAGCCACACGCCATGTGGCGCCAGCGCCTGGCGCGACCAGGCGGTGAAGTCCGCCAGCGCGGCGAAGGCGCGGCAGCTCACAACGTCGAACGGGCCATCCAGGTTTTCCACCCGGGCATGCAGGCCGTGCAGGTTTGACAGTTGCAGCGCCGCTGCCGCGTGCTGGATGAAGGCCGCCTTCTTGGCCACGGTATCCACGCAACTCACGTCCAGGCCCGGGCCGCAGATGGCAAACACCACCCCCGGCAGGCCGCCGCCGCTGCCCACATCCAACAGGCGCGGCGCGGCGCCGCCCTGCCCCGCCGCCAGATGGCGCTGCAGCGGCGCCACGGCGGCCAGGCTGTCGAGCAGGTGGTGCGTCAGCATTTCCTCGGTGTTGCGCACGGCTGTCAGGTTGTAGACCTTGTTCCACTTTTGCAGCAGGCCCATGAAGTCCAGCAGCTTGACGCGCTGCGTCTCGTCAAGCGCCAGGCCCAGAGCCTGGCAGCCGGCGTGCAGCCGCTCCCCCAGTTCCGCGCTCATGCCGCAACCTCTGTGGCAAAGCCCTTGAAGCCGCCCTTTTTCAGATGCACCATGAGCAGCGAGATGGCAGCCGGCGTCACGCCCGCAATGCGCGAGGCCTGGCCCAGCGTCTCGGGGCGGTACTTCTGCAGCGCCTGGCGCACCTCAATGGACAGGGCCGCCACCTGCATGTAGTCCAGATCATCGGGCAGGCACAGCTTCTCGAAATGCGCGGCGCGCTGCACCTCGTCCTTTTGCCGGTCTATGTAGCCGGAATACTTGGCGGCAATCTCCACCTGCTCAACCACCGGCGCGCTCAGATCGCCCAGGGTTTCACGTGAAACAGCACTGCTGGCGTACTTGCCACCGTCCAGGCTCATGAGGCTGGCGTAGCCCACGTCCGGGCGGCGCAGCAGGTCGAACAGGTTGTACTCATGCTCTATGGCCTTGCCCAGCACGCGCTCGGACTCGGCCGCGGCGAGGATGCGCGGGTTCACCCAGGTGGCTTTCAGGCGCTCGGTTTCACGTGAAACCGCATCGCGTTTGCGGCTGAATGCATCCCAGCGCGCGTCGTCCACCAGGCCCATGCGGCGCCCGGCCTCGGTCAGGCGCATGTCGGCGTTGTCCTCGCGCAGCTGCAGGCGGAACTCGGCACGGCTGGTGAACATGCGGTAGGGCTCGGTCACGCCCTTGGTGATCAGGTCATCGACCAGCACGCCCAGGTAGGCCTCATCGCGCGCCGGCAGCCAGGGCGCCTGGCCGCGGCATTGCAGGGCGGCATTCAGGCCGGCAAACAGGCCTTGGGCGGCGGCCTCCTCGTAGCCCGTGGTGCCGTTGATCTGGCCGGCAAAAAACAGGCCCTGGATCGCCCGCGTCTCGAAGCTGCTCTTGAGCGCACGCGGGTCAAAGTAGTCGTACTCGATGGCGTAGCCCGGGCGCAGGATATGGGCGTTCTCCAAACCCTTCATGCTGCGCACCAGCGCCAGCTGGATGTCGAACGGCAGGCTGGTGGAGATGCCGTTGGGGTAGAACTCGTGCGTGGTCAGCCCCTCGGGCTCCAGGAAGATCTGGTGGCTCTCCTTGTCGGCAAAGCGGTTGATCTTGTCCTCCACGCTGGGGCAATAGCGCGGGCCCACGCCCTCGATCTTGCCGGTGAACATGGGGCTGCGGTCAAAGCCGCTCTTGATGATCTCGTGGGTGCGCGCGTTGGTGTGCGTGATCCAGCAGGGCACTTGGCGCGGGTGCATGGCCCTGCTGCCCATGAAGCTGAACACCGGCACCTGGCCCTCGTTCACGCCACCGGGCATGCCGTCGCCGGGCTGCTCTTCGCACTGGGCAAAGTCGATGCTGCGTCCGTCGATGCGCGGCGGCGTGCCGGTCTTGAGGCGCCCCTGGGGCAGCCGCAGCTCTTTGAGCCGCGCCGACAGGGAGACGGCCGGCGGATCCCCTGCCCGCCCGGCCGCATAGTTGTTCAGGCCGACATGAATCTTGCCGTCCAGGAAGGTGCCGGCCGTCAGCACCACGGTGCGGGCGCGGAACTGCAGGCCAATCTGCGTGACGGCGCCCACCACACGGTCACCCTCCACCATCAAGTCGTCCACCGCCTGCTGGAACAGCCACAGCTTCGGCTGGTTCTCCAGCATGCGGCGAATCGCCGCCTTGTACAGGATGCGGTCGGCCTGCGCCCGCGTGGCGCGCACCGCCGGGCCCTTGCTGCTGTTCAAGATGCGGAACTGGATGCCTGCCTCGTCGGTGGCCAGCGCCATGGCGCCGCCCAGCGCGTCCACCTCTTTCACCAGATGGCCCTTGCCAATGCCGCCAATGCTGGGGTTGCAGCTCATCTGCCCCAGTGTCTCGATGTTGTGCGTGAGCAGCAGCGTGGCGCAGCCCATGCGCGCGGCGGCCAGCGCGGCCTCGGTGCCGGCGTGGCCACCGCCGACGACGATGACATCAAATTCCTGGGGGTACAGCATGAGGGGGCTCGGTGACGGGAAAACCCGCAATTTTCCCATCTTTGCCACAGCCCTGCCCGGTTGCGATGTTTCACGTGAAACCCTCGCCGCAGTCCGGCACGGTGGCTGTGCTCCAATCCACCCCATGAAACTACTCGTCTTCGCGGGCAGCACCCGCCAACAATCGTTCAACCGGCGCCTGGCGCGCATCGCCGCCGATCTGGGCCGCGAGGCCGGCGCCGAGGCCACCTTGCTGGAGTTGTCGGAGCTGGACATCCCCATGTACAACGCCGATCTGGAGGCACGCGGAACCCCTGCCGACGTGATCCGGCTCAAGGAAGTTCTGGACGCGCACCCTGCCTGGATCATCTGCTCGCCCGAATACAACGGCAGCTACACCGGCCTGCTGAAGAACACCATAGACTGGGCCTCCAGCCCCGTGGCCGGCCACCCGGTGTGGACCGATGTGACGCGCCCCTTCGCCGGCAAGGTGGTGGGGGTGCTGAGCGCCTCCAACGGCGCACTGGGCGGCCTGCGCTCGCAAAGTCACCTGGCACCCATGCTGGTCAACCTGGGCTGCTGGCTGGCGCCGCGCAACTACGCACTGGCGCGCGCGGCCAGCGCCTTCGATGAGCATGGCCAGCTCACCGACGCAGCCCAGCGCGAGCAGGTGCGCGGCGTGGTGGAGCAGGTGCTGTGGGCGGCACGGCGGCTCACCGATTGAGTCTTGGTCATGGACTGCCGCCCCGGCTGCGGCGCCTGCTGCACCGCGCCGTCCATCTCGTCGCCGATTCCGGGCATGCCGGACGGCAAGCCGGCAGGCGTACCCTGCGTACAGCTCGACGAACAGCTGCGCTGCCGCCTCTTCGGCCAGCCCGAGCGCCCAGAGGTTTGCCGTTCGCTGCACCCGCATGCACAGATGTGCGGCGACTCACGCCAGGAAGCCGAGGCCTATCTTCTGCGGCTGGAGCAGTTAACCCTGCCCGCTGATCCGCCTACCCCTGCAAGGACGGCGCACAAGGCATAGGATCGACAGGTTTCGTCAACCACAGGAGAACCACCGAATGAAGCTGTACTACTCCCCCGGCGCCTGCTCGCTCTCGCCCCACATCGTGCTGCACGAAGCCGGCCTGGCCTACGAGCCGGTGCTGGCCAGCACCAAGACGCACCAGCTGGCCGACGGCACGGATTTCTACACCATCAACCCCCTGGGCTATGTGCCGGTGCTGGAGCTGGACGACGGCACCCGCCTGCGCGAAGGCCCGGCCATCGTGCAATACCTGGCCGACCAGGCGCCGCACAAAAACCTGGCACCAGCCCATGGCACGCTGGGCCGCTACCGCCTGCAGGAGTGGCTGACCTTCATAGGCACCGAGATCCACAAGAGCTTCAGCCCGCTCTTCGTGCCCAGCACGCCCGAGGATTACAAACCCCAGGTCAAGCAACGGCTGCTGGCACGCCTGCAATGGGTGGATAGCGAGCTCGCCGGCAAACCCTATCTGATGGGCGAGCAGTTCAGCGTGGCCGATGCCTATCTGTTCACCGTAACCAACTGGGGGCAGTACGTCGGCCTGGACATTTCACAGCTGAAAAACCTCGTCGCCTACCGCGAACGCATTGCCGCCCGCCCAGCCGTGCAGGCGGCAATGAAGGCCGAAGGCCTGCTGAAGTAAGTGCCCCACCGGCCCCTGTTTCACGTGAAACAGGGGCCTTTGTCTTTCCCCTCTGCCGCCACACGCATGACCACCTTGTTTGATCCCATCCGGGCTGGAGACCTGCATCTGGCCAACCGCATCGCCATGGCGCCGCTGACGCGCAACCGCTCGCCGCAGGCGGTGCCGGGCGACATGGCGGTCACCTACTACGCCCAGCGCGCCAGCGCCGGTCTGTTGATCACCGAGGCCACGGCCATCAGCCAGCAGGGCCAGGGCTATTCCGATGTGCCAGGCCTGTACGACAGCGAGCAGCTGCAGGGCTGGAAGAAAGTCACCCAGGCCGTGCATGCCCAGGGCGGCAAAATCGTCACCCAGCTCTGGCATGTGGGGCGCGTGTCGCACTGCAGCCTGCAGCCGGGCAACGCCGCACCCGTGGCGCCATCGGCCCTGCGCGCCCAGGCCAAGACCTATGTGGTGGATGCCGCCACCGGCCAGGGTCAGTTTGTGCCCACATCGTCCCCGCGCGCGCTGAAGGCCCAAGAGCTGCCCGACATCGTGCACCACTATGCCGCCGCGGCGCGCAATGCCGTGCACACTGCCGGGTTTGACGGCGTGGAGCTGCACGGCGCCAATGGCTATCTGCTGGACCAGTTCCTCAAGGACGGGGCCAACCAGCGCCGCGACGACTACGGCGGCGCCATTGCCAACCGTGTACGCCTGACGCTGGAAGTCGTGCGCGCCGTGGTCGAGGCCGTGGGTGGCGGCCGCGTGGGCATACGCCTGTCGCCGGTTACTCCATCCAACGACATTTATGACAGCCATCCGCAACCACTGTTCGAACACCTGGCGCAACAGCTGGCGCCCCTGGGCCTGGCCTATCTCCACGTGATCGAGGGCTCGACCGGCGGCCCGCGCGAGATCGCTGACCGCCCCTTCGACTACGCCGCCTTCAAGGCCGCCTACCGCAATGCCGGCGGGCGCGGCGCCTGGATGGTGAACAACGGCTATGACCGCGCCCTGGCCCTGCAGGCCGTGGCCAGCGGCCATGCCGACATGGTGGCCTTTGGCCGGGCCTATATTGCCAACCCCGACCTGGTGCTGCGCCTGCACCGTGACGAGCCACTGAACGAATGGGATCGAACCACCTTCTACGGCGGCGGCGCCAAGGGCTATATCGACTACCCCGCCCTCGGGTAGCAGCGACGGTTGCCACGCGCGCGTAGGAGCGGCTTCAGCCGGCAAAGTCCAGCTGCACGCGGCAGCCCTGCCCCGGCGCGCTGTCTATATGCAGCGTGGCGCCCAGCTGCTGGGCCTGTTCGCGCAGGCCGACGAGTCCGAAATGGCCATCCGGTATAGCGCCGGGGTCAAAGCCGCAGCCATCGTCGCGCAGCACCAGCCGCCAGGGCGCGGGGGCGTCGCCACCGGCATCGGGCGCATCCAGGGGCGCCAGCGACAAGCTCACCTGATGCGCCCCGGCATGGCGCTCCACATTGCGCAGCGCCTCGCGCGCCATGGCCAGCACCATGGCGGCGCGCTCGTCCACCAGG
Organism: Diaphorobacter limosus; assembly: GCF_033100095.1. NCBI lineage: Bacteria > Pseudomonadati > Pseudomonadota > Betaproteobacteria > Burkholderiales > Comamonadaceae > Diaphorobacter > Diaphorobacter limosus. The sequence goes on from NZ_CP136921.1 coordinate 2,634,947, forward strand.
TCGGCGGCGGCGGCATCGATATGCGCCTCCACCTGCGCTGCGCTGCGCTCGGCAAAGCGCTGCAACAAGGCCTGCAGTTCGGGCCCCAGGCCGTTGTCGTGCACGCCGGCGTCGCGCATCTGGCCTATGGCCGCGCGCGCCTCCGCCAGGCCGCTGGCGGCCAGGGTTTCGGTGTCCGCCAGCTCGGCATCCAGCTGTTCGCGGCTCCAGCTTGGGCCCAGCTTGCGCATCAGGCGGATCTGCGTCAGCAGCGCCATCAGCGAATGCGCCAGCGTGTCATGCAGGCCGCGCGCCAGGCGCAGGCGCTCGCGCGTCACGGCCGCATGGCGCGCATCCTGCGCCAGCCGCTCGATGCGCGCGGTGCGCGCCGCCACGCGCGCGTCCAGATCGGCGTTGAGCCGGGTCAGCGCGGCCTTCTCGTCCTGCCAATGGCCAATCAGCTGGGCCAGCGTCACGCCGATGACGTGCACCTCATCGCGCCCGGTGGGGATGTCCACGGCCTGGCGCCGGCCCTGGCCTACCTGCTGCGCCTGGCGCGCCAGCGCGTCCAGCCGGCGCAGCAGCCAGCGCGCCACCACCACGGCCGCCAGCGCCGCCAGCAGGCCCACGACCAGCACGCCCATCAGCACCGCCCGGTGCGTCTGCCGTGCCGGCGCCAGCGCCTGCGCGGCCGCCTCGCGCACCCACAGCTGCCAGACGGCCTCGGGGCTGGCCTGCCCTGCCCCGGCATCGGCCGCAGGCGCCGCGCTGGCATGGCCCAGCAGATAGCGGCCGGCGGCGCTCAGGTCACCGCCCGGGGGCAGCGCGCGCGCCGATGCTGGCCCGGCCAGCACCTGGCCACCAGGGCCGGTCAGCAGCAGCTCCACCGGCGTGCCATCACCGATGGCGCGCAGCTGCGCATCCAGCTCGGCCTGCAGCCACAGCCAGGGCAACTGCGCCAGCAGCACGCCCGGGGCGGCGCCCTCGCGCGCCATCATGGGCACGGCCAGCACCAGCGTGTCCAGCGCCCCTTGTGCATGGCTGCGGTGCAGCACCACCACCGGCGCCAGGCGCGCGCGTGCCAGCCAAGCCTGGCCCGGCAGCAGGTCGGCGTCCTGCAACGCGGCCGTGGCCGCCAGCCAGCGGCCCTGGCCGTCGATGGCGCCCAGCCAACCCAGCTCGGGCTGCTGGATCTGCAGCGCGGCCAGCCGCGCCTGCCAGTCGGCACCACGCTCGGGCTGCAGCGGCCATTGCGCGGCCGTGGCGCGCATGGCCGCCAGGCGCAGCTGCAGCTGAGTCAGCAGCGCATCGGCGGCCTGGTTGGCGGTCTGCTGCAGGCGCACCCTGGCGGCGGCTGCCACCTGGCGCTCGGCCTCGCTGGCAGCCCATTCGGCGGCCAGCAGCGCACCCACGACCACCAACGAGAACATGGCCCAGCCCAGCGCCGCGGCAAAGTGGCGCCACGGGTTCAGGCGCCGCCACCAGGGCTCGCGCGGCGGCGGCACGCCATCGGGGTCGGTGGGCTGGATTAAGCTGCGGCGCATGCGAGACAAGGTCTATCCGATCGAGGCATTGTGCGGCAGCCACGCCGCCAGGAGGCAATGGCCATGAACCCAGACACCGATACCCCGCTGCGCCTGCTGGTGGTCGATGACCAGCCCATCATCCGCCGCGGCCTGGCGCTGATGCTGGGCGCCGAGCCGGGCATCCGCGTGGTGGGCCAGGCCGCCGACGGCCAGGAGGCGCTGGACCTGGCCCTGGCACTGCACCCCGACGTGGTGCTGATGGACCTGCAGATGCCGCACATGGGCGGCGTGGCCGCCACGCGCCAGATCACCCAGGCGCTGGCGCAGACGCGGGTGGTGGTGCTGACCACCTTTGACGACGACGAGCGCGTGTTCGAGGCCGTGCTGGCCGGCGCCCAGGCCTATCTGCTCAAGGACGCGACCGAGGCCGAGCTGCTGGAGACCGTGCGCGCCGTGCACCGCGGCGAATCGCGCCTGTCGCCCACCGTGGCGCGCAAGGTGCTGAACCAGTTCCGCGCCCTGGCGCAGGCCGTGGCCGCGCCGCCCGGGCCGGCGCCGGACAAGCCCGCGCCACCGACCGCTGACCTGGCACAGGAGCCGCTGACGGACAAGGAAGAGCGCGTCTTGACGCTGCTCGCCGAGGGCCTGCCCAACCGCGAGATTGCGGCGCAGATGTTCCTGGCCGAGGGCACCATCAAGAACTACGTCAGCCGCATCATGGAGAAGCTGCATGCGCGCAACCGCACCGAGCTGGCCGTGCTGGCGGCCGGTCGGCACGAGTGAGCCTTTATTTCTTGGCCTTCGCCTTGCCCTTCTCCGAGGCCATGCTGCTCTGCATCACATGGTCGTAGGCCGACTTGCTCAGGTTGAGCTTGCAGAACTCGTCGAGCTCGGGCTGTATGGTCTCCGTGCCCTCGATGTCCAGGATCGCGTCGCGCTTGCCCTTGGCGCCATGGCCGACGGCGTAGTAGATGAACTTGGGCTTGATCGTCTCATCCAGTGCCAGATAGTCCTGGCAAGTGGTCTTGACGACGGGCTGGGCCGCCGCCGGGGCCGCGGCATGGGCCATGGACATGCCGGCGCCGAACACCAGGGCCAGGGCGGACAGGGTGGGAATGACTTTCATCGCGAACTCCTTGATGCATGAAAACAGCGGGGCCTGCACAGCGACCTAGCGCCCCCGCGATGCGCTAAATAGTCAAGCCTGGGCGCCGGCCAGTCCATGGCTTTGCACCTCGGTGCCGCCGGCCTCGGCCAGCAGTTGCTGCACGCGCGGCGCCTCGTCCTCGGTGCAATGCACGGACACCAGGAAGGCGTCGGCCTTCAGGGCCTCCTCGTAGCGCACCACCGAGTTCCTGGGTATGCCCAGGCCGGTGAGCGCGCCCACCAGGGCCGAGGCGCCGCCGGCCAGCACCGCGCCCTCGATGCCGCCAACCAGCATCGAGGCCAGCGGCCCCAGCACCACCAGCGACCCGACCACGGGAACGAAGAAAAAGCCCGAGCCCACCAGCAGCCCCGCCAGGCCGCCCCAGAAGGCGCCGTACCTGCCGAAGTACCAGGCGCGCTCGCCGACGTTGACAAAGCCGGCGGCCTGCTCCTCGCTGTGGTAGTTCTTGCCGATGATGGAGATGGCCGGCAGCGCGATGCCGGCAGCGGCCAGCTGGCGCACGGCGGCGTCGGCGCCCTCGTGCATGCCGAACAGCCCGAGCACGATCTGGTTGCCCAGGGCCTTGGTGTCAGTGTTGGATGAAGTCATGACGGTCTCCGGTCGCTGTGGATGCAATCACTGCATGAACCAGCCATGGCTCACCACCAGCGACTGGCCGGTGAGCGCATTGCTGGGGAAGGCGGCAAAGGTCAGGGCCACCTGGGCCACGTCGTCCACGGTGGTGAATTCGCCATCCACGGTGTCCTTGAGCATCACGGTCTTGACCACCGCGTCCTCGCTGATGCCCAGCTCCTGCGCCTGCTCGGGGATCTGTTTTTCAACCAGCGGCGTGCGCACAAAGCCCGGGCAGATCACGTTGCTGCGGATGTTGTGCGTCGCGCCCTCCTTGGCGATGACCTTGGCCAGGCCCTCCAGGCCATGCTTGGCGGCCACGTAGGGACTCTTGAGCTTGGAGGCCTCCTTGGAGTGCACCGAGCCCATGAACAAAATGCTGCCGCCACGGCCCGAGGCGATCATCTGCCGCACCGCCGCGCGCGAGGTGAGAAAGCCGCCGTCCAGATGCACGGCAATCAGCTTCTTCCAGTCGGCAAACTGGAAGTCCTCGATGGGCGCGACGATCTGGATGCCGGCGTTGCTCACCAGGATGTCCACCGCGCCCAGGGCGTTTTGCACCTGCGCGAAGCCGGCGTCCACCGCCGCCTCGTCGGTCACGTCCATGGCCACCGCCAGGGTCTTCACGCCGCGCAGCGCAATCGCCGCGGCCGTGGCCTGGGCCTCCTGCAGCTTCAGGTCGGCAATGACGATGTTGGCGCCGGCGTCGGCAAACACCTCGGCGATGCGCTTGCCTATGCCGCTGGCCGAGCCGGTGACCAGCGCCGTCTTGCCCTTGAGGCTGAGCGTGGTGCTGGCATGTACTGCTGTGTTGTTCATGGTGCTCTCCTGTATTTGTGAACGAAAACCTGCGCTAGCGCTTTCCTGACAAGCGCAAACAGCTATTGTTTTGATAGTCACCCAGGCGGGTGGGCAGGGTGCACGCCGTCCGCCAGCCTGGCCCAGGCCTGGGCGCGTACTTGGCTGATGTTCATGGCTTGCCCTCCTGGTGCAGCGGCGGCAGGGTGCGCGCGTCGCTGGCGTCGGGTTCGTGGTCGAAGACGCGAAATTCGCCGGGCCGGGCCGGCCCGCTGTGCGCCAGCAGCTGCAGCGAGGCGCCCATGTCGGCGCTGCCGGCCTGCCAGTGCTCGACCATGGACAGGCGCGAAAACTCATAGTCCTTGGTCTGCGTCTCGTAGCTCTTGCGCCGGTGGATGACATGCACCAGCGTGATCGGCGCGTCTGTGGTGCCGGCCAGCAGCGCCTGCACCTCGGCGCTGGCGCGCTGCTCGGGCGGCAGATGCTCGGCAAGCGCGCGCAGGCGCTGGTGCAGCAGGTGGCGATCACGCACCTGGTCGCTGACCAGGCGCGTACGGCTGGAAAAGCGGATGTCCTTCTGGCGCTCCTCGGTGTCGGCCAGCGTCTCCGGCAGCTTGCCGCGGGCGCGGAACAGGTCGATCTGGAACACCGTCACCGGCCGCTCGCTGCTGCCTTCCAGCTGGTTCATCACATAGGTCAGCGGGGTGTTGGAGACCAGGCCGCCGTCCCAGTACCAGCGCTGGCCTATGGGCACGGCGCCAAAGCCCGGCGGCAGCGCGCCGCTGGCCATCACATGCTCGGGGCCGATGCGCTCGCGCCGGTTATCGAAATAGGTGAAGTTGCCGCTTTGCACGTCCACCGCGCCCACCGAAAAGCGCATCGCGCCGCTGTTGAGGTAGCCAAAATCGACCAGCTCCAGCAGCGTCTCGCGCAGCGGCGTGGTGTCATACCAGCTGGCCGGCGGCTGCGGCCACCAGGCGATGAGCGGGCGCGGCGTGAAAAAGCCCGGCACGCCCAGGCTGGCGCCCCACAGGGCCATGGCATCGTCCCACCAGCTGCGCACGGACGAGAGCAGCTGCGCATCGGGGCGCACCGGCAGCATCAGGCTGACGCGCTCCCAAAAGGCATGCAGGCGCTGCACGCGCCGCCCGGGTGGGTTGCCGGCGATCAGCGCCGCGTTGATGGCGCCAATCGAGATGCCCGCCACCCAGTCCAGGTCTTGCGACCAGCGATCCAGCGCCTCAAACGCGCCGGCCTGGTAGGCGCCCAGCGCCCCGCCGCCCTGCAGCACCAGGGCGCTCAAAGGCGCCGGGCCGGTCTGTGTGCGACGGGGCATGTCAAGCACTCCCACGGCGTTTCAGATAGCCCAGTGGAAGTTGGCATCCAGGCCCTTGGGGCCCACATGCACCATGCGCTCCAGCCGGTTGCCCTTGTAGCTGGCGGTGACGCGGTAGTCGCCCTGGGGCAGCTGCACATAGGTCATGGGGCCGGCGTCCTTCAGGCGCAGCACCAACTGGCCGGCCTTGTCAAAGACCTTGAGCTGCACGCCGGCGACGAATTCGTTGTCCGACCGGTCCGAGAACGTCATGCGCAGCCGCCAGTGGTGCGCGTCCTGGTGCATGCGCGCCTGCTCGTCCTTGCCAATGCCGCCGTTCAGGTACAGCGTGCCCGGCACCAGTTCGAACAGCGTGACGTCTTCCTCCACGATCACCGGCTGGCCGGCCTTGGCCTGGCCGGATGTTGCCGGGGCCGCGGCCGGCCCGGCAGCCCAGCCGGGCAGGGCCATGGTGGCGCCCAGGGCCAGGGCCATGGCGCTGGCGGCGACGTGCCTGAGGGTGCGGCGGTATTTGGCGGTAGTCATGGTGCACTCCTTGTTCAAGCCCCCGAGGGGATGCCCGTGATCGGTCACCAGGCATGGAATGCACGATAGGCCCGGGGCGCGCCCGCGCACAGTGCCAAAGGTCACGCCGTGGCGGTGGCGCAGGTCACTTTCGGCGCCGGCACGCTGTGCGGCGGCTTTACTCCCTCTCCCTCTGGGAGAGGGTGGGGGTGAGGGCTCGCGGCCCAGTCTGAGATATGTTTTTTGTCAAGAAAAAAGTGGTTCCAGCGCCCGTCCAACAAGCGCCAACAGCTATGAATTACGGAGTAAAAAAAGCGCACCCGAGGGTGCGCCAAGAGGGGACTGCTGCGCTGGCCCGGGCCAGCGCCATGATTCGTCGTCAGGCCATCCCCAGGCGGGGCCGTGCGGTCTGCCCGGACTGGGCCGGGGCCAGCGCGATGGCGCCCGGCTGCTGCGCCGCCGCGCCCCGCGCCCCGTCCGCCAGCCGGAACTGCTGCACCACCTGCGACAGCCGCGCTGCCTGTTCGCGCAGCGAATCGGCGGCGGCGGCGGATTCTTCCACCAGGGCGGCGTTCTGCTGCGTCATGCGGTCGATCTCGGCCACCGAGGCGTTCACCGCGCCTATGCCGCTGGCCTGCTCGCTGGCGGCGGAGTTGATCTCGCCAATGATGTCGGTCACGCGCTGCACGCTGCCGACGATCTCCTGCATGGCGGCGCCGGCGTCCTCCACATGGCGCACGCCACCGTCCACGGCCTGCACGCTGGACTGGATCAGGCCCTTGATCTCGCTGGCCGCCTGGGCGCTGCGCTGCGCCAGAGAGCGCACCTCGCCGGCGACCACGGCAAAGCCGCGGCCCTGCTCGCCGGCGCGCGCCGCCTCGACGGCGGCGTTCAGCGCCAGGATGTTGGTCTGGAAGGCGATGGAGTCGATCAGGCCGATGATGTCGCCGATCTTGTGGCTGGAGGCGGCGATGTCGCGCATGCTGGCCACGGCCTGCTGCACCACCTGGCCGCCGCGCGTGGCCTGGCCCGAGGCCGATGCCACCAGCTGGCTCGCCACCTGCGAGGAAGACGCCGTCTGCTGCACCGTGGTGGTCAGCTGCGACAGCGCGGCCACGGCCTGCTGGGCGTTGCTGGCGGTCTGCTCGGTGCGTGCCGACAGATCCTGGTTGCCGCTGGCGATCTCCTGGCTGGCCACCGAGATGTTGCCCCCGGCATCGCGCACCTGGGCCACGATGGCGCCCAGGCCAGCCTGCATGTCCAGCAGCGCGCGCTGCAGGTCGGCGGCCTCGTCGCGGCCCTCGACCGCCATGCGCCGCGACAGGTCGCCGCTGGCGATCGACTGCGCCAGGGCGCGCGCGGCCTCCAGCGGGCGGCAGATGGAGACCATGTTCAGCATCGTCGACGGCACCACCACCACCACGGTGATCAGCACCGCCAGGCCGAACAGCCACTGGGTCTGCTCGGCAATGCCGGCCTGGCGCGCAATGGCGCCATCGGCCTCGGCACCCAGGGCCTGGTCCAGCGCCTGCAGCTTCTGCGCCGCCTCGTCAAACTGCGCCACGGCCTTGGTGCTCATGCGGTTGGCAATGGTGGCCGAGTCGTAACCGCCCTCCTCCAGCTGGCGCGCCACATGGGCAAACTGCGCGCGGTAGCCGTCCAGCAGCCTGGCGATGTCCTGGGCCAGGGTTTGCGGCCCGGCCAGCCCCAAGCCTTCAAAGCCGGCCGCCAGGTCCTTGGCCCGGCCCAGGGCCGCCAGCCACTGGGCATGCGCGGCGCGCACGGCATCCACCTTTTCGTAGTGGATGATCATGTCCTTCTCGAGCTGGCGTATCTGGCCCATCTCGCCGCGCAGCTCGCCCAGCAGGCGCACGGCGGCATGGGGCTGGGCAACGAAGTCCTGGCTTGCCCCCTGGATGCGGAACATGCCCAGCATGCCCGCCCCACCCAGCAGCGCCAGCAGCAGCAGCACCACGCCAATGGCGCCCACCATGCGCATGCGAATCGAGAACCAGCGCATGAGCGCGTACATATCCATTGCTGTCTTCCTGTCGTTCAAGCGGCACTGGGTGCGGTGCCGGGGCGCCTATCTGCAACAAATTGCTGCAGATTATTGGCCAGATTGACAGTTGATTGACAAATTATTACTTGTGGCGATTACTTATCTGGCGACCAGCGCTTGAGCAACAAGGCATTCGTCATCACGCTCACCGAGCTCAGCGCCATGGCCGCGCCGGCCACCACCGGGCTCAGATAGCCCAGGGCCGCCAGCGGTATGCCGGCCACGTTGTAGGCAAAGGCCCAGAACAGGTTCTGCCGGATCTTGGCCACGGTGCGGTGCGAGATGTCCAGCGCCGCTGCCACCAGCGCCGGGTCGCCGCGCATCAGCGTCACGCCGGCGGCGTGCATGGCCACGTCCGTGCCGTTGCCCATGGCCATGCCCACGTCGGCGGCGGCCAGGGCCGGCGCGTCGTTCACGCCGTCGCCCACCATGGCCACGATCTGTCCATCTTTCTTCAAGGCCGTGACGACGGCCGCCTTGTCGCCGGGCAGCACCTCGGCCATGACTTCGCCGGCCTCGGGATCCAGACCCAGGCGGCGCGCCATGGCTTCGGCCGCGCCGCGGTTATCGCCCGAGATCATCACGCAGCGCACGCCCTGGGCCTTGAGCCGGGCCAGGGCCTCGCGCGCGCCCGGCTTGGGCTCGTCGCCAAAGGCCAGCAGAGCGCGCGCGGCCAATCCAACTGTTACCCGCTCGGCGACGGCGGACACGGTGGCGCCCTGCCCCTGCAGCGCGGTGGCATCGGCGGCCAGCGGGCCGAGGTCCACGCCCAGCTCCTGCATCCAGCGCAGGCTGCCGACCAGGTAGCTGCGGCCCGCGACCTCGCCCTCGGTGCCACGGCCGGGCACGGCGCGCACGCCCTCGGGCTGCCCAACGCTCAGGCCGCGCTCCTGCGCCGCGGCGACAACCGCGCGGGCCAGCGGGTGCTCACTGCCGCTTTGCACCGCGGCCACGGCGGCGAGAACGCCGGCCTCGTCCGAGCCTGGTTCCACGTGAAACGCCGTCAGCCGGGGCCGGCCCACGGTCAGCGTGCCGGTCTTGTCGAAGGCCACGGTGCGCACGCGGTGCGCGATCTCCAGCGCCTCGGCGTCCTTGATCAGGATGCCGTGCTTGGCCGCCACGCCCGTGCCGGCCATGATGGCCGCCGGCGTCGCCAGGCCGAGCGCGCAGGGGCAAGCGATGACCAGCACCGCCACGGCCCGTATCAATGCCGTCTCCACGCCCACGCCGGCCCACAGCCAGCCCAGCAGCGTGACCAGGGCGATGGCGATCACCGTGGGCACGAACACGGCAGACACCTGGTCCACCAGGCGCTGTATCGGCGCCTTGGCGGCCTGGGCGTCCTCCACCAGGCGGATGATGCGCGCCAGCACCGTCTCGCCGCCCACGGCCGTCACCTGCATAACGATGCGGCCATCGCCGTTGATGGAGCCGCCCGTGAGCTGGCCGCCGGCCTCGCGCGGCACGGGCAGGGGCTCGCCGGTCAGCATGGACTCGTCCACCTGGGTCTGGCCCTCGGCCACCAGCCCGTCCACGGGGATGCGCTCGCCGGGCCGCACCACCAGGCGGTCGCCGGCCATGACCTCGGCCACCGGCACGTCCACCTCGCCGTCACGGCCCAGCAGGTGCGCCAGCTCGGGGCGCAGCGCATGCAGGGCGCGGATCGCCGCCGTGGTCTGGCGCTTGGCGCGCGCCTCCAGCCATTTGCCCAGCAGCACCAGGGTGATGACCACGGCCGAGGCCTCGAAGTACAGGTGCGGCTCATGCCCAGGGTGGGCCGTCAGCCACAGCCACAGCGACAGGCCATAGCCCGCGCTCGTGCCCAGGGCCACCAGCAGGTCCATGTTGCCGGTCAGCGCCTTGGCCGCATGCCAGCCCGCCTTGTAAAAGCGCGCGCCCAGCCAGAACTGCACCGGCGTGGCCAGCAAAAACTGCGCCCAGGCCGGCAGCATCCAGTGCTGGCCGAACAGATCGCCGAACATGGGCAGCACCAGCGGCGCCGACAGCAGCAAGCCCACGGCCACGGGCATGAAGCCGGCCCAGGGCGACTGCTCCTGCGCCTCGCCCGCCTCCTGTTCGGCGGCGCTGCGCGGCTCGTAGCCGGCGTTGCGCACGGCGCGGCGCAGCACGGCGTCCATGCCGGGCGCCGTGGTCGGATCGTAGACGATGTGCGCGCGCTCGGTCGCCAGGTTCACCGTGGCGTCCTGCACGCCCGGCACCTTGCGCAGGGCGCGCTCCACGCGGCCCACGCAGCTGGCGCAGGTCATGCCGCCCACGCCCAGGTCCAGCGTGTCCGGGGTAGCGACCGATGCGGCCGATAAAAGAGAGGCAGTGGTCATTGCAACACCTGGTAATCAACAATGCTTGCCACCTTAAACCCTCACATCATGACAAAGTCAAGGGCATCATGAGGCGCTTGACTTTGACACCATGTCAGGCTTCATGATGAGGCCTCATTCATAGCCACCCCCGAAAGGATCACCATGCAATACCAGTTTCACGTCACCGGAATGACCTGCGGCCACTGCGAGCGCGCCGTGGTGCACGCCGTGCGCAACATCGACGAAGAGGCCATCGTCAAGGTAGACCTGCCCACGGGCCAGGTGACGGTGGAAAGCGACAAGGCACGCGACGTAATCGCCACCGCCATCCGCGAGGAAGGCTACCAGGTCGCCGCATGACCACCGCCGCCCCGGCCCGGGCCACCCAGCGCTGGCCGGTCGCCATAGGCCAGGCGGCCGAACGCGCGGGCGTGTCGCCGCGCATGGTGCGCCACTACGAGGGCCTGGGCCTGCTCAATGGCGTGGCGCGCACCGACAGCGGCTACCGCCAGTACAGCGAGGCCGACGTGCACACCCTGCGCTTCATCCGCCGCGCGCGCGACCTGGGTTTCTCGATGGAAGAAATCGCCCAGCTGCTGGGCCTGTGGCAGGACAAGGCGCGCGCCAGCGCCCAGGTCAAGCAGATCGCGCAAAGGCATATAGCCAACCTGTCCGAGCGCATCGCCGCCATGCAGGCCATGCAGCGCAGCCTGCAGGCGCTGGTCGGCTGCTGCCATGGGGACGAGCGGCCTGATTGCCCGATTCTGGACGACCTAGCGGCGAAGTAACGCCAAAAACAATAGCTGTTTACGCTTGATGCATAAGGGAAAAGGCCAAAATTAACTGATACTTTTGCGCCCCGTCGGCCTCGTGCCGGCCTCCCAGGCTCTGCCACGGCCTTATCCCGCCATGCTCAAATGCACGCTTTTGCCACGCAAGAACGTACATGAACCGTCTTCTCCGCTCAGCCGCAGCACTGCTGTGCGCCCTGTTTTTCGCCAGCACGGCGATGGCCAAGCTGCAGGTGGCCACGCTCATCGTCATGCCGCAGGATCTGCGCCAGAACCCGCAAATCATCAGCGATTTGGCTGCCCGGGGCATCAACCACGCCACGGTGTACTTCACCTGGGCCGATGTCGAGGCCCAGCCGGGCCAGTTTGACTTTTCGGCCTACGAGCCGTACTTCGACCAGCTCACCCAGGGCGGGCTGTCGCTCATCGTCGTACTCGACATGGGTGGGCGTACCTACTTCGATGCCACGGGCAAGCAGTTTCCCGGCCGCACCACCGTGCCCGACTGGCTGTACAAGCAGGTGCCCGAAGGGATCATGAAAAACTTCTCGGGCCAGTTCACGCCGCAGCCCGACTTCATGAACCCCACGGTGCGCCAGTACTCGGCCCGGTTCGTGCGCAATGCCGTGGCCCATCTCTCGCAGCGCTATCCCGGCAAGATCACGGCCTACGCCATTGGCCTGCAGGAAGAGCATGAAATCAAATACGGCCAGACCGGCTACCAATGGCGCGACTACGCCGACGCCGCGCAGGCAGCATTCCGCCAGCAAACGGGGGCGCCGCTACCCGTCATCAACTACACCAACGACATTGCCCTGGGCCTGCCCAGGACGGAGCCGCTGCTGCACACGCACAAGCAATTCCGCGAAGCGCGCCTGAAGGATGCCACCTGCTTCTACGCCGACGCCATCCGCAGCCAGGGTGGGCGCGCCATGAGCTACTTTGGCGAACTCTTCACCGCGCACGATGCCATCTACGCCACCAGCGTGGTCGAACAACTCGCCGACTGCCTGGACATTGCCGTCATCGACTACAACTTTTTCGACGGCTACAGCCTGTCGCCCGACGCGCGCGTGCTGCCCATGCTGGCCAACTACATGGCCTCGGTGGGCTACAAGCACATCATGGTGGGCGCCTATGCCGAGCAATGGGAACGCGTGAAAAAGTCCGCCGATCTCCTGCCCGTCATCAGCCGCACCCTGTCCACCTCGCTGGCGCAGCCGAACGTGATCGGCTACGAGGTGGGTGGCTTGCAACGCCAGCTCGACCCACACCTCGCGGGCACGCTGGATCTGGCAAAGCTCCAGACCCTGCGCGTGCAGCCACCCGCACCCGCAACGGCAAACACAGCGCAAAAGCTCACCGTGGGCATCCTTGCCGCCACCAGCAATTACTACGTATGGCACGGCGATCGCAGCGGCGGCGTCAACGTGCACCGTGAGGCGCTGCTGGAGGCCTACAACCTCCTGAGCAAGCAGCCAGGCATGCAGGTGCACGTCATTGGTGAAAAAAACCTGCAAGAGGGCGACCCGCTGCTGCAGCGCCTGAACGCCATCGTGGTGCCGCACCAGGCCGCGCTGCCCGCATCCGTCAAGCAACAGCTCACAGCATACTGGAAGAACGGCGGCACGCTCGTCCAGGACATGCGCCTGGGTGAGTTCGATGAGAACGGCAAACCCGTCTTCGACTGGATGCACGAGGTTTTCGGCATCGAGCACGTTACGTGGAAGCCGCGCGGCGGCATCTTCATGACTGCCGACGGCCAAATCCTGCGCCTGAGATCGGCGCGCAAACTGTACACAGGCTACGCCGCCATGATCCCGCGCCCCGGCTTTCGCCTGCTGGCCACCGACCTGCTGAACAAGCGCCAAGGCATCATGGTGCGTGGTGAGCGCACGCTGGCATTCGGCTTTACGCCACAGCTGGTGGACGACGCCACCCAAGCCATGTGGCAACAGATTTTCGTGCGCGAAATCACCAACGCCATGCTGTGCCCCACGCCGGCCACCTGTAGAACGCCTGCACCGCGCCCTTGAGCGTGAGCAGCAGCAGCGGCGGCGGCCGTTGTGGCGGATGCAACGCCCTGGTGACACTGCGCATCGGGATGCGACCAAGGTATTGCGCCCATGTTTGAGCGGGTTTAAGCCTTATTAGCCTTAAATCCTTTTCTGTAAAGCGTAGATTGCTATAGATTTTATATTAAACCCCATGACCCAATCCCCTTTGCTCACCTCGCGCCAGGACGCCATAGTCACCCTGCAGTTCAACCGTCCCGAGGCCATGAATGCGCTGGATCTGGCCACGGCCCAGGCGCTGCTGGCAGCCGTGCAGGACATTGCACAGGACGACAGCGTGCGTGCCGTGGTGCTCAAGGGTGCGGGCCGCGCCTTCGTCGCCGGTGGCGACCTGGTCACGTTGCAGGCTGACCCGGTGAGGGGCGCGCGGGATCTGCTGGAACCGCTGAACCAGGCGCTGCTGCTGTTACAAGACCTGGACGCTCCGGTGATCGCCCAGGTACATGGCGCGGCCGCCGGCGCCGGCCTGTCGCTGATGCTGATGTGCGACTTCGTGCTCGCCGCCGAGGAAACCAAGTTCAACCTAGCCTACATCAACCTGGGCACCAGCTGCGATCTGGGCGCATCCTGGGCGCTGCCGCGCCTGGTGGGCCTGCGCCAGGCACTGGAGATCGCCATGCTGGGCGAAACCTTCGGCGCCGACGAGGCGCTGCGCCTGGGCCTCATCAACCGCGTGCTGCCCGCCGCCGAACTGGAGGCCGCCGCCCAGGCCTTTGCCGAGCGCCTGGCCGGCGGCCCCACCCTGGCCTACGGCCATATGCGCCGCCTGCTGCGCGCCGGGCTGGATCATGACCTGGCCACCCAGCTGCAGGCCGAGGCCCACGCCTTTGATGCCTGCGCCCACAGCCACGACCTGCGCGAAGGCATCAACGCCTTCCTGGCCAAACGCAGGCCGCAGTTCAGCGGAAAATGAGAACCAGTCAAAACGCCGGCAATTGCCGGCGTTTTGACATCAGGGTGATGGCGCTCAGGCCCGCCTGCGCCGGCGCAGCACCAGGCCCAGGGCGGCGATGCCAAGCAGGGCCAGGGACGATGGCTCGGCCACGGTGTTCTTCGGGCCGGCGACGGGGTCTTGCGCGCCGACGGGGATCACCGGGTCACTCAGGGAGTCATCCGGGTTCAGCGATGGCGGGGTGGTCGGAAGATCATTGGGGCCGAAGTTGTCCGGCGCGCTGCCGGGGGGGATGGCGTCGGCGGTGATCACCGGGTCGCCCTTGGGAGCATCCAGGTCCAGCACCGGCGGGACGGCTTGCGGGTTGCTGGGGCCGGGGTTCTGCGGTGCGCTTTCAGGGGTGCTGCCAGGGGTACTCGCAGGGGTATTGCCAGGGGTGTTGCCGCCAGGGCCGGAAGGAGCCACCTTGGCAACCTCGGAAGGCGTGCTGCCAGTGCCGGTTGCGGGGGTTGCCGGCTTGTCAGCCGGCGAAGCACCAGGGCCGCTGATTGCCGGTGGCTTGGCCGAAGAGCCCGCTGCCGGCGACGGCGCACCCGATGGCGACCGCTGCATGCCAGGCAATGGCATGGCACTGGCGGCCTGCTGCGCATGGCGGCCCGAGGCAGCCGATGCGCCGCCACTGCTTGCCGGGGCAGCGCCCGCCCCCGAAGCGCCGACAACACGGGCAGCACCCGCGCCTGTAGCCTCACCCCGGCTTGCGCCGCCGCTGCCAACAGGCGCTGAGGGCGCGGGCGCAAGGCCGACGATGGTCGCAACCGTGCCCGGGTCGCTCGACGTGGGCACTGCCCGCTTGCCACGGCCTGCCTCGCGGTCGGGCGTCTTTGACGACCCCTGCTGCGTAGCGCTCGCCTTCTCAGGCGCCGCCGCAAGCCGCTGGTCGGGTGCGGATCTGCCCGCCAGGATGACCGATCCGGTCGCGATGGAGCCGGCGCCAAGCACCACGGCAACGGCCAGCGCAATCTTCAACATGGGCTTTTTCATGGCTGCAAACTTCTGATGTCTACGTGATCAAGGATCGGCTTCGGTGGCCTCGTGAGACTCACGAGGCTTTGTATGAAACATTAAGCAAACATCATGCCTAAAAATAAAC
Organism: Diaphorobacter limosus; assembly: GCF_033100095.1. Classification (NCBI taxonomy): domain Bacteria; kingdom Pseudomonadati; phylum Pseudomonadota; class Betaproteobacteria; order Burkholderiales; family Comamonadaceae; genus Diaphorobacter; species Diaphorobacter limosus. The sequence continues at coordinate 2,650,161 of NZ_CP136921.1, forward strand.
TTATTTAAAATCAACAAGGTGGCGATAAATTAAGTTTAGCGGCATCCTCACTTGTAAGAAAACCTGACAAAACGTAGTTGGAATCACGGCTCACCCAAAAGCATCGGTGCCGTTGCTCGCTGCTGTCGCTTACCGAACCACATGGCGGCCGGCGCCAGAAAAAACGCCGACTAATGCCGGCGTCTTGCGTGCCAATGACTGCCCTCAGGCCCTCATGCGCCGGCGTGCCACCAAGCCGAGCGCGACGATGCCAAGCAGGGCCAGGGTCGAGGGTTCGGGTACCGTGCCGGGGTTGGTGATGGAGCCGCCCGTACCACCGATGAGTCTCACGCGCTGTAAAAAATCCCGACAAATCACGGCCGCTCTGCGGCCGGCCTACTTGTAGAACGCCTCCACCACGCCCTTGAGCGTGATCAGCAACGGCCGCCCCTTGCGGTCGCGTGTCTTGCCCGCGGGCACCTTGATCCAGCCCTCGCTGACGCAGTACTCCTCGACGTCGAAGCGCTCCTTGCCATTGAAGCGTATGCCTATCTCGGCGTCCTGCTGGAACACCGCCGCCACATGGTGCGGGCTGCGCGGGTCAACGGCCAGGTGGTCGGGCAGGGGGATCTGGGCGGAATCGGTCACGGCAAGGCCTTGCAAAAAGAACAGGGGCCGCATTGTCCCGCATCTTTCTCCCGGCACACATTCACTACTAAAACAATAGCTGTTTGCGCTTACCCACAGGGCGCAAAAGCCATATTTCAATGTGAAACTCGTACCTCAGCCACGCTGTGGATAAGTCTGCGGAGCATTCCGGTACAAGCGCCGGCTTATGCACAGCGGCAGGCGTCACGCCCGGTTTGTCCCCATTTCGGGTACGCCGTCGGCGCATACCCGTCCCCATGCTTCAGGACAGTCCAAACCATTGATATGACAACGAATAAACGGCTTGTCCACAGGCAGGGCCGGCCTCTACTACTACCACTAGTTTTTTATAAGAACATCAATGAACAACCAGGGGGCGAAATCCGGCCGAGGCCGCCATGTAAAAAAAACCGCCATCGTCGGCGCTTGATTGGGGCAAGTGAGGGGGCCGGGCTCAGCGCCACATGGCGTAGCCCACGCCAATGGCCGCCACCAAGCCCACGGCGTCGGCCAGCAGGGCGCAGGCCAGGGCGTGGCGGTGGTGTTTCACGCCCACGCTGCCGAAGTACACGGCCAGCACGTAGAAGGTGGTCTCGGTGGAGCCCTGGATGATGGCCGCCAGGCGGCCGACGAAGGAGTCCACGCCATGCGCCTGCAGCACGTCGATCATGAAACCGCGCGCGCCCGCGCCCGAGAGCACCTTCATCAGCCCCACGGGCAGGGCCGGCAGGAAGTCGGTGTTCCAGCCCAAAGCCGCCACGCCCGCACCTATGGCCGAGAGCAGCGCGTCCATGCAGCCAGCAGCGCGGAACACCCCAATGGCCACCAGGATGGCGATCAGATAGGGAATGATCTGCACCGCCACGCCAAAGCCTTCCTTGGCGCCGTCGATGAAGGCGTCGTACATGTTCACGCGGCGCCAGGTGCCGGCCAGCAGGAACAGAAGTACGACGCCCAGGATCACCGCCGCGCCCGTGGTGCCCGCCACCTGGGCCGCGCGTTCAGCCGGCAGCCGCGCCAAGCCGGCCACGGCCGCCGCCAGAAGGCCGCCGACGGCCAGCAGCGGCAGCCACAGGCGTGCGCGCCACAGCGGCAGGCGCTGGGCCACGGCCACGGCCAGCACGCCGGCCAGCAGTGAGGCAAAGGTGACCAGCAGCGTGGGCAGAAAGATGTCGGCCGCGTTGAAGCCCGCGCCCAGGCCCTGCTTCAGCGCCACGCTCTGGCGTATGGCGATGACCGAGGTCGGGATCAAGGTGAGCCCGGCGGTGTTCATGACCACGAACATGATCTGGGCGTTGCTGACAGTGCCCGAGGGCTCGCGGTTCAGCGTCTGCAGCTCCTGCATGGCCTTCAGGCCCAGGGGCGTGGCGGCGTTGTCCAGGCCCAGCAGGTTGGCGCTGATGTTCAGCGTCATCGCGCCCTGGGCCGGGTGGCCGTCGGGCACGGCGGGGAACAGGCGGCGCAATAGTGGGCCGGCCAGGCGCGCCAGCAGCTCGACCATGCCGGCGCGCTCGCCCACCCGCATCAGGCCCAGCCACAGGGCCATGATGCCGGCCAGGCCGAGCGAGATCTCGAAGCCGGCGCGCGCACCGTCGAACATCGCCGTCAGCAGCGCCTGGAAGATGCCGACCTCACCCAGCAGCCAGCGCACCACGGCGGTGGCAAAGGCCACGATGAAGAAACCCGTCCAGACCCAGTTCAATGCCATGGAGCTTGATGGTAGTGCAAGGGTCATGGCAGGCGGCCGTGGCAGACTGCGGCCCATGTCCCAAGCCACCCTGCTGGTCGCCGACGACCACCCGCTGTTCCGCGCGGCCATCATCGGGCTGCTGCGCGAGCGTTTTGCGCCGTTCCAGACGCTGGAGGCGGCCAGCGCCGCCACGCTGGGCCAGGCCCTGAGCGAGCATCCGGACGTAGAGCTGGTGCTGCTGGACCTGAGCATGCCGGGTGCGCATGGTTTCTCGGCCCTGCTGCATGTGCGCGGCGAGTATCCGCAGGTGCCGGTGGTGGTGATCTCGTCCAATGACCACCCGCGCGTGATCCGGCGCGCCCAGCAGTTTGGCGCCGCCGGCTTCATACCGAAGTCGGCCGCGGCCGAGGACATGGCGCTGGCGATACAGACGGTGCTGGACGGCGGCAGCTGGTTCCCGGCCATGGCGGCCGAACGCTCCGAGGCCGACGCCGCCCTGGCCGCGCGCCTGGCGCAGCTGACGCCGCAGCAGTTTCGCGTGCTGCTGTGCCTGGCCGATGGCCTGCTGAACAAGCAGATAGCGCACGAGCTGGGCCTGGCCGAGAACACCGTCAAGGTGCATGTCACGGCGATATTGAAAAAGCTCGACTGCTACAGCCGCACGCAGGCGGCGGTGCTGGTCAAGGGCCTGGAGCCGGAACAAGGAACAACCCCCTGAGCAGCTTCGCCGCTTCCCCCTTCCCTCTACGCGCTGCGCGCTACGGGAAGGGGGACTTTGCTCAGTGCGGCGGGGCGGCCCTTGCACGGCGGCCCTGGCTTTGGTCGCGCCAGTATCCAACAAAATATGGCTTTACCGAATGTTGGTAAAGCGCTGGCAGCTACTAATTTTGTAGTTTTCCTGTGTCGCTCGGTTCGGCCTCGCTTTGGCGCAGCAGCATCTGGCTGATGAGTGCGCGCAGCGCCGATGGGCGCACGGGCTTGAGCAGAAAGCCCCAGCCGCGCTCGGCGGCCTGGCGGCGCAGGGCGGTATCGCGCTCGGCCGTGACCAGCACCACCAGGGGGTGCTGCTGCCAGCGCGCGCACAGGTCGCCGTACAGATCCGGGCCGTGGAAGGCGCCCATGCGCACGTCCAGCAGCACCAGGCGCGGCGCGTTGCCGGGCGCCGCCAGATCCAGCGCCGCCTGCGGGCCGCCGGCCAGGGGCACGTCGCAGCCCCAGCGCTGCAAAAGCGCGCCGGTGGCGGCGCAGCTGGGGGCGTCGTCGTCCACATACCAGGCCGTGGTGCCTTGCAGGGGTTGATCCTGTGCGGGCTCGCTCTCGGTGGGCGCCAGCGATGGCGCGGCGCCCACGGTGGCCACGATGGGCACGCTGACCCAGAACATGCTGCCGCGCCCGAGCTCCGAGCGCAGGCCGATCTCATGGCCCAGCAGCCGGCCCAGGCGCTCGACGATGGCCAGGCCCAGGCCGGCGCCGCGGTCATCGTCATGGCCCTCGCCCAGGCGGCGGAACTCCTCGAAGATCTCGCGCTGCAGGCTCTCGGGTATGCCTGGGCCCTGGTCGTGCACCTCGATGCGCAGCTGATCGCCATGGCGCCGGCAGCCGATCAGCACCTTGCCGCCGGGCGTGTAGCGGATGGCATTGGAGAGCAGGTTTTGCAAGATGCGGCGCAAGAGCGCCTCGTCGCTGCGCACCGTGTAGCGCGAGCCCACGCAGTCCAGGCGCAGGCCGCGGCTCTTGGCGATGATGCCGAAGTTGTGCTGCACCACCTGCAGCAGCGGCCCGAGCGCGAAGTCGCGCAGGCGCACCTCCAGCTGGCCCGACTCCATGCGCGAGATGTCCAGCAGGCTGGCCAGGATGCCGTCCTGCGCGGCCAGCGCGCCGTCAATGCTGTCGGCCACCTGGCGCCCGGCCTCATCCAGCGCATGGCCGCGCAACAGCGAGCTGAACATGCGCGCCGCGTTCAGCGGCTGCAGCAGGTCGTGCACGGCGGCGGCGACGAAGCGCGTCTTGTAGCGATTGGCCTCCACGGCCTCGCGCCGGGCGGCGTCCAGGTCGCGCGTGCGCTCGGCGATGCGCAGCTCCAGCGCGTCGGCCAGCGAGCGCAGCTCGCGCGCGGCGTTCTTGTAGCTGGTGATGTCGGCATAGCTGGTGACAAAGCCGCCCTCGGGCAGCGGGTTGCCGCGAATCTCCAGCACCTGGCCGTCGCTCTTGGAGCTTTCGTGCAGGTAGGGCGTGCCCTCGCGCAGGTGGCGCAGGCGCCGCTGCACGGCGTCGTCGGCCGGCGGCGGCCCAAGCAGGCCGCGGCGCGCGTTGTAGCGCAGCAGGGCCTCTATCGGGGCGCCCACGCGCACCAGCTCCGCGGGGAAGCGAAACAGCTCGACGTAGCGCGAGTTCCAGGCCACCAGGTTCAGCTCCTTGTCCACCACCACCACGCCCTGCGGCAGGTGTTGCAGGCTGCGTGACAGGCCGGTGTCGGCCTGGCGTGCGGCCTGCACGATGGCGCCCTGGGCGGTGCGCAGCTCTTGGGCGTGTTGTTGCAGGACGGTCTCCAGCTCCTGGCGGCTGCGTTGGCGCAGCAGGGCCAGGCGCCGGCGCTGGCGCAGGATCAGCACCAGCAGCGCCAGGGCCAGCCACAGGCCGCCAGCGGCCACGGCGGCCCAGCGGCCGGCGCTGGCCACGGCGCGGGTGTCGTGCAGCAGGTGCAGCCTCCAGTCGCTGCCGGGTAGCTCCAGGGTCTGCCACAGCAGCGGCCGGTGCTCGGCGGGGTCTTGCAGGCGCACCACCACGCCGCCGCCGGCTACCGGGCGCTCGCTGCGGTACAGCAAGGGCGCCAGAGGCTGGTCGGCATATTGGCGCGTGGCGGCCAGCTCGCCGCGGTCCTGCGCCGTGAGCGGGTTGAGCAGCCGGTAGCGCCAGGCGTCGCGGCTGGCCAGGAAGACCACGCCATGGGTGTCCGAGGCGAGCACGATGTCGGGCCCATTGCGCCACTCACGCTCCAGCTCGGTGAAGACGATCTTCACGGCCACCAGGCCCAGGGCGCGCCCCTGCGCGTCGCGGATGGCGGTGGACAGGAAGTAGCCCGGCTCCCCCGTGGTCAGGCCTATGCCGTAGAAGCGCCCCTGGCCGTGCTGCAGCGCCTGCTGCACATAGGGGCGGAAGTGGTAGTTCTCGCCGACGTTGCTGTGCGCGTCGCGCCAGTTGCTGGCGGCCAGCGCCAGGCCGTCGCGGGCAATCAGGGTCAGCGTGGAGGACTGGCTGGCGCCGTTGGCCTGTTCCAGCTTGTGGTTCAGCGCCTGCACCGCCGCCGGCGTGAGCGGTTGCGCCAGCGCGGTGCGCAGCTCGCTGTCCAGCGCCAGCACCTCGGGCAGGGTGCGAAAGCGGTCTATGCGCTGCACCAGGGCCTGGGCGTAGAGCGACAGCCGGCGCTGCACATCCTGGCTTTCCTCATTGAGCGCGCGCCGCTGCACGATCTGGCCGACCAGCAGCATGCACAGCGCCATGCCGGCGAGCACGACGAGCACGGTCCACAGCAGTTGGCGGCGTTGGTTCATGGGCCTGGAGTGTGCGCGCTTGGGCCGGCGCGGGATGCGTCGCCTAATACCAATAGGTTATCGGCAAAAGAAAGCTGGCGATGTCCAATTCACCACAACGATGCGCCATGCGAGCGCGTCATTTTCTGGCCCACGAAAGACCCGCCATGCACGCCATTCCCCTGCAAGACACCGCCGCGCCCGAGCGCCTGCCCTTTTACCGCCAGCTGTATTTCCAGGTGGTGCTGGCCATTGTGCTGGGCGTGCTGCTGGGGCATTTCGAGCCGCAGTACGGCGCGCAATTCAAGCCGCTGGGCGACGCCTTCATCAAGCTGGTGAAGATGGTCATCGCCCCGGTGATCTTCCTGACCATAGTCACCGGCATCGCCGGCATGACGCACCTTCGCACCGTGGGCCGCGTGTTCGGCAAGGCCATGGCCTACTTTTTGTGCTTCTCCACCCTGGCGCTGATCGTCGGCATGGTGGTGGCGAACGTGCTGCAGCCCGGCGCCGGCATGCACATCCGCGTGGCGGATCTGGACACCAAGGCGGTGGACAGCTTCGTCGCCAAGTCGCATGACCTGAGCCTGGTCGGCTTTGCCATGGACATCATCCCCAAGACCCTGGTCAGCCCCTTCGTCGGCGACAACATCCTGCAGGTGCTGTTCGTGGCCGTGCTGTTCGGCGTGGCCCTGGCCATGGCGGGCGACGCCGGAAAGCCGGCCCTGAACTTCTTCGAGGCGCTGACCAAGCCGGTGTTCAAGCTGGTGAACATCGTCATGAAGGCCGCCCCGATCGGTGCGTTTGGCGCCATGGCCTTCACCATCGGCAAGTTTGGCCTGGGCTCGCTGGTGAATCTGGCCGAGCTGGTGGCCACCTTCTACCTGACCTCGCTGGTCTTCGTGCTCATCATCCTGGGCGCGGTGGCGCGGCTGTGCGGCTTCTCCGTGGTCAAGCTGATGCGCTACCTGAAGGCCGAACTGCTGCTGGTGCTGGGCACATCGTCGTCGGAATCCGCCCTGCCCTCGCTGATGGAAAAGATGGAGAAGGCCGGTTGTAGCAAATCGGTGGTTGGTCTGGTGGTGCCCACGGGCTACTCCTTCAACCTGGACGGCACCAACATCTACATGACGCTGGCCGCGCTGTTCATCGCCCAGGCCACCGACATCGACCTGAGCCTGGGCCAGCAACTGGCCCTGTTGCTGGTGGCCATGCTGTCGTCCAAGGGTGCGGCCGGCGTCACCGGCGCGGGCTTCATCACCCTGGCCGCCACCCTGGCCGTGGTGCCCGAGGTGCCGGTGGCCGGCATGGCGCTGATCCTCGGCGTGGACCGCTTCATGAGCGAATGCCGCTCTCTCACCAACTTCGTTGGCAACGCCGTGGCCACGGTGGTCGTCTCGCGCTGGGAGAACGGGCTGGATTACCAGCGCCTGCATGCGGCGCTGGACGGCGAAGCCGCGGCCCCGATGAAGGAAACGCTGGCGGGTTAAGCCTTCGCGCTTGAAGCAACGGCCCAGGTTCGCCTGGGCCGTTGTCATTTGCGGCCTCAGAACGGCGCGTCGTCGTCCGGGCCGCTGGTCGGGGCGTGCAGGGCGCCGTTTACGGGCGTCGCTGCCCCGCCGATCTCGCCGCGCCCTTCCCCGCCCAGGGCCAGGATCAGGTCGGGGATGAGCTTGGAGAGTTCGCCCGTGGCAATCGCCACGTCGGCGTCAAAGCCGGCATCGTCCTGCTTCTGACCCTCGAAAACGGTGTCCTGGAAGGCGATTTTCTTCAGCTGCAGGCCCTCGGTGAGCACAAAGCTGACGCGGTCGTCCCAGCTCATGGCCAGTTTGGTGGGCAGCTTGCCGGCCTCGATATGCGCCTGCACCTCCTCGATGTCCAGCGGGTGGCGCGCGTAGCGGACCACGGCCTTGTCCTCGCCGGCGCTCTTCAGCTCGCATTCGCGGTCTATGGAAAAGCCCGCCGGCGGCTCCTGGCTCTTGAGCCAGTGGGCCATGGCGGCCTGGGGGCTGGTCTGGGTGTCCAGCAGCGCCAGCGACAGGCCGGGCAGCTGCTCCACCAGCAGGCTGGTGATCTCGTCAGCGCGGCCCTGGGCGCCGGTGTCCAGCATCAGCAGGCCGGCTTCGCGGTCCAGCCACACCCAGGTCGAGCCCTGCTTGGTGAAGGCCATGGGCAGCAGGTCCAGCCTGGCCTCGTCCTTGAGCTCCTTGGCCTCCTTCTTGCCGGGCTTGCGGCCGGTCTGCTGCTCGATGAGCGCGGCCTTCTCCTTGACCTTGCGTGCCAGCACCGTGGCCGGCAGCATCTTGGATTCGGCCATGAAGCGCAGCATCCATTGCCCGCCCACGCTCTCGGCCAGCGGGCCGTGGGCATCGCCGCGCGGCGGCACCCAGCCAACGGCCTTTTCCTGCGTGGCGCCACATTCCTGGAACGGGGTCTTGGCCAGGGCCTCCTCCAGCTGGGTCAGATCCGCCTGCCAGCCCGGGGCAATGCGGTACACGATGAGGTTCTTGAACACTTGGGTTATTCCTGATTTGATAGCTGTCAACGCTTGATGGTAAAGCGCAAAAGCGCTATTTTCTTCATAAAAATGCTGCAGATGCGCGGCACGGCCTGGCAGAACTTTACACAGGCGCAGTGTTCCCACATGGTGGCGTTACACGGGCGCCGGACACTGGCGTCCATGGTTTTGGTCACGCAAGAAAGGAATTCACCATGACCCGTTTCCGTATCACCCAACGCCTGGCCGCCACCGCCCTGGTGGCCGCCCTGGCCGGCATTGCCGCTCCCTCCTTCGCCCAGCCCGCACCCGGTGCCGGCCCGGTGGCCGAGCAGGCCCAGCGCCCGCGCGCCATGACACCCGAGCAGCGCCAGCAGTTCATGAAGGAACGCATGGGCCAGCGCCTGGAGGCCTTCAAGCAGAAGCTGCAGCTCACGCCCGCGCAGGAGCCGGCCTGGAACGGCTTTGTGCAGTCCATGCAGCCCAATGCCGAGCCGCGCCATGCCCGCCTTGACTGGCAGGGCATGGACAAGCTGACCACGCCCGAGCGCATAGACCGCATGCGCGCCATGCACGCCCAGCGTGGCGCCGAGATGGAACGCCGCGGCGAGGCGGTCAAGGCCTTCTACGCCCAGCTGACGCCGGCACAGCAAAAGACCTTCGACGACCAGGGCGCGCGCATGGTTGGCCAGCGCGGTGCCAAGCAGGGGTGGGGCATGCATCGCCACGGCCACCACCATGGCTTTGGCCCTGGCGCATCCATGGGCCAGTAATAGACGGCGACAGCCAGGGCTGCATGCTGCGGCCCTGGCCTACAAGGCCCAGGGTTGGAGGGGGTCTACATTCGTTACATTTGCCCTGCACAAACTAACGAATAAACGTCATGTTCCATCCTTGTCTGCCGCACCCCTCCCCTTTTCGTGGCGCCCGCGGCGCCAGCCAGCGCCATTGGCATGCCCTGGTTGCAGCGGGCTGGCTTGCCGCCCTGCCCGCCTTTGCACAGCAGGCCATGACCGATCTGTCGCACGCGCCCAGCATCTACCTGCAGGGGGCCATAGCGGAGCACGACACCGAGGCCCTGACCCTGGGTCTGACCCTGCCCTGGCGCGAATGGCGCATGCCGCTGTGGGGTGGCGAGCTGCGCGGCCACTGGGATCTGTATCTCAGCCGCTGGTTCTTCAAGGGTGCCGCAAGGCATGGCGGCACCCTTGTGCTGGGCGTCACGCCCACCCTGCGCCTGCGGCCCGATGGCGGCAGCTCTGCCTGGTTCTGGGAGGCCGGCATAGGTGTCACGCTGGCCGATCAACGCTACCACCCGGCGGGACAGGAAGAGTTCAGCACGCGCTTTAACTTTGCCTCGCACCTGGGCATCGGCATCAACTTTGGGGCACGACGCCAGCATGAGCTGCTGCTGCGGCTGCAGCATGTCTCCAACGCCGGCATCAAGAAACCCAACCCGGGGCTGGAAATCCTGCAGCTGCGCTACGCCTGGCATTTTTGACTTGCCTCCTGTGGGCAAGGCTGTGCATGAAAGGCTGGCAAATGGTGGCTTATCCACAGCCAGCGGCGCTTGGCGCAAGTTGTTCCAGATTCGCGGCGCGCTTGCACCGGCCTGAAGCCACACCCTTGGCAGCATCCTAACTATCTGTGGGCATTACAGAAAACAGGCTTATCCACAGCGCATGGCGGGCTCTACTACTACCACTATGTATTGATGAATACCTATATGGAATAAGCCAGGAGGCCATCGGCGCCGGTGCCAGCGGCGTTTTTTGCGCTGATATGGGACTGCATCAGCTGCTCGACCTCCTGCGCGGGCAAGGGCTTGCTGAATAGATAGCCCTGGTAGGCCTGGCAGCCGGCCTGGGCCAGCCAGTGGCGCTGTTCCTCGGTTTCCACGCCCTCGGCAATCACCTCCAGCCCCAGGCTGTCGGCCAGCGCGACGATGGTGCGCACGATGGCGGCGTCGTTCGGGTCGGACAACAGGTCGTGCACAAAGCCCTGGTCGATCTTGAGCTGGCCCAGCGGCATGCGTTTGAGGTAGGTGAGCGAGGAATAGCCGGTGCCAAAGTCGTCCAGCGAAAAACTCACGCCATGCGCGCGCAGCGCCTCCATGGTGGCGATGGTCTTGGCCATGTCTTCGACCAGCAGGCTTTCCGTCAGCTCCAGCTTGAGCTGCGCCGCCGGGGCGCCGGTGACGGCCAGCACGCGCAGCACGTCGGCCACGAAGCCGGCATCGCGAAACTGGCGCGGGCTGACGTTCACGGCCATGGTCAAAGGCGCCAGATCGGGCTGTTTTTGCCACGCCGCCAGACGCGTGCAGGCGGTGTGCAGCACCCAGCGCCCCAGTGGCAGGATGAGACCGGTCTCTTCTGCCGCGGGTATGAACTCGGCGGGTGACACCATGCCGCGCCGTGGCTGCGTCCAGCGTAGCAATGCCTCCACGCCCAGGATCTGGCCGCGCGCGTTGAGTTGCGGCTGGTAGTGCAGTGAGAACTCCTGCTGCGCCAGGGCGGAGCGCAGGTCGGCCTCGAACGCCACATGCTCGTCCACGGCCTTTTGCATGCCCGGGTTGAAAAAGCGCAGCGTGCTGCGCCCGGCCATCTTGGCCTGGTACATGGCCAGGTCGGCCTGCTTGAGCAGCTCTCCCACGGTGGTGGACTGATCATCGAACAAGGCCACGCCTATGCTGGGCGTGCTGCGGTACTGGTGGCCCGCCAGGGCATAGGGAAGGGAGAGCGCGTTCAGTATCTTCTCGCCCACCTTGTTCGCATGTTCGGCTAGGGTTGCGGGCTGGGCACCTATCTGTTCGAGCAACACCACGAACTCGTCTCCGCCCAGCCGCGCCACCGTGTCCATGGCACGCACGCAGGTGTTGAGGCGCTGGGCCACGCTCTTGAGCAGCAGGTCGCCCTGGTCGTGGCCCAGGGTGTCGTTCAGCTGCTTGAAGTTGTCCAGATCGATGAACAGCAGCGCCCCACCCTGGCGCTGGCGCTGGGCCGCGGCCAGGGCCTGGCCCATGCGTTGCATGAAATGCGCGCGGTTGGGCAGGCCGGTAAGGGCATCGAACAGCGCCAGGCGCTGGATCTCCCGTTCGCTGGCCTTGCGCTGGCCGATGTTGGAGTTGATGGCCAGAATGGCCTCGGCCTCGCCCTGTTCGCTGCGCACCAGGGTCCAGCGCCCTTCGACTTCGATGGCGCGGCCATCGCGCGCATATTGCTGCAGCTCACCCGTCCATTCGCCGTTGCGCAGCACCTGGGCGCTGGCTTGGTGGAAGCACTGTGCATCCTGGTAGAGCAGGCTGGCGGCGTTGTGCCCCAATGCCTCTGCGCGGCTCCAGCCGTACAGCCGTTCTGCGCCCTCGTTCCAGAAGGTAATGCGATGCTCCAGGTCGCGCACGATGATGGCGTCGCTGGCCTTGTTCAAGAGCGATGCCTGCTGGCGTATGCGCATGTCGTCCGCCTGGCGCTGCAGTTCGGCAGCGGCGCGGGCCGCGAAGATTTGCAGTGCGGTGTCAACGAGATGCGCTCGCCGCAACGGCTTGCGGTACATCACCAGGATCATGCCCAGGGGCGTGCCGTCGCTGCCCGTGAGTTGCCGCCCGACATAGCTGCGCACCCTGCACCGTGCCAGCACGGGGTCATGCGGAAACAGCTGGGCCACGCGGTCTTCGATCACGACCAGGGGCTGGGTGAGCAATTGCGCGCTGGGTGTGCCCGACAGCGCGTATTCGAGCGTGGGCTGCACCACGCCATCGCTGATATGCGACAGCGTCACGGCCTGCAGGCTCTGGCCATCCACGGGCGGCTGCAGGCGCACCACGCAGGCAACCTGGGCCGACAGCGCGTCTGCCATATGCTGCGCCAGGTGGTCGAAGAAGGCCACGCCCGTTCCTGCCGATACCGCCTTGGCCACCTTCACGATGGCGGCCTGCAGGCGTTGCTGCTCGGCGCGGGTGCGCAGGTTTTCCAGGCCAAAGGCCAGGTCGGCGGCCATGGCTTCGAGCAGCTGCGTCTCCTGCGCACCCGGCTCCAGCACCTCGGGGGCATACAGGCACAGCAGGCCCAGGTTGCGCTCTGCGCCGCGCAGCGGCAGGTAGATGGCGGAATGAAACTCCAGCGCGTCCAGCAGCCCGGCCACCTTGTCGAAGGTGGGGTTGGCGCGCATGTCGCGCAGGACGACGGTGCGGCCGCTGCGCACGCAGATGCTGGCCGGCCCCTGGCCACCGGGCTCGTCGGGCGACCAGCTCAGGCGCAGCTGCGCCAGGTATTCGGGCGAGCCTCCGGCATGGGCCACGGGTTCTATGCGCTTGCGCTCGTCATCACGCGCCAGGCCCACCCAGCCCATGCGGTAACCGCCTACCTGCACCGCCACCGCGCACACGGCGTGCAGCAGCTCGGCCTCGGTGTTGGCGCGCAGCAGGGTCTCGCTGCAGGCACTGCGCATGCGCTGGGCCCGGCTCAGGCGCGCCAGTTCGGCGTCTATGCGGCTGCGCTCGGTGATGTCATGGGCCAGTATCTGCCAAGCCGGGTGACCGTCGAAATCGGTGACGCCGACGAATACCTCCATGTCCATCAGCGTGCCGTCCTTGCGTGCGTGGCGCCAGGTGGTAGCTGCCGTGGCCAGCGTGTGCGCGGCGCGCGCGTCGCTGCACATGGCCAGGGCGCTGTCGGCCTGGGCGCGCTGTGCCTGGGGCCAGAGCAGGCGCATGTCCATGCCCAGCAGCTCCTGCTCGTCATAGCCATAGTGGCGCGCCATGGCCGGGTTCACGGCCAGCAGGCGCAGGCTGCCCTGGTCACAGACCCACATCGGCTGCGGGTGCTCGGTGAACAGGCTGCGGTACTGCTGCCCGGCCTGCCAGTGCAGGCTGATGTCGATCATGCCGCCGACCATGCGCAGGCCACGGCCGCTGGCGTCGCGCAGCACGAAGCCGCGGTCGTCCACCCAGGCGTAGCTGCCGTCCTGGCGGCGAAAGCGGTACTGGGCGCACCAGAACTCAGCAGTGCCGGCTATGACTTGCCGCAGACTTTGCTGCACCTGTGGCGCGTCGTCGGGGTGCAGGCGCAGCGTCCACGAGCTGCCGTCCGGCGGCAGGCTGGCCAGGGGCACGCCAAAGAGCCTTTCCATGCCGTCGTTCCAGCGCATGGTGTCGGACTGCAGATCCCGATCCCAGAAGGCGGAGGTCATGGCGCGAAATGTCAGCGCGCCCGCCGCAGCCATGTCGGGCCTGTGCGTCATGCCCGCACCCGCAAAACCCCGCCCCTGGCCGCCCTGCATGGGCGGCAGGCGGGTGGCAGTGGGCAGGGGTTTGCGCTCATGCCCTAGGTCAAGGCAATGCGGCGCAAGCGGCCGACGGTGGCAGGACAGGTGGGCTCAACGGCATGGTGTGGCAGGGCATGGTGAGGGGACGGCGGAAACCATGGTTTACCTGAGGTTACAGCCAATCCACCATGGGGCTGAACCCTCATTTGCAGGATGGGGTGCCCGCAGTTTCGCCGAGGCGGGCGCCTTGTGTTTGTAACAAGCAGGCATGCCAACTCCTTGCTGCAGCAAAGTATCCATCGGGTCAGGCTTGCCACGGCCCCCGGATTTCCACGCCCCCGCCCGCTCCGCTATGGGGTGTTGCGCTCGCGCCGCGCGCGCACGGCAGCGGCCAGCTGCCGCAGCACTGGCACGGTCTGCGCAAAGCTGATGCAGGCATCGGTCACCGAGACGCCATGCCTGAGCGCCTGGCCGGGCACGATGTCCTGGCGGCCTTCCTCGAGGTGGCTTTCGATCATCACGCCGGTGATGCGCGCATCGCCGCCCGCGATCTGTGCCGCCACATCCTCGGCCACGGCGATCTGGCGTGCATGCTGCTTGCTGCTGTTGGCGTGCGACAGGTCGATCATCACCTGCGCTTGCTGGCCGGACTTTTGCAGCAGCTCGCAGGTCGATTGCACGTCGGCGGCGCTGTAGTTGGGTGCCTTGCCGCCGCGCAGGATCACATGGCAATCGTGGTTGCCGCGCGTCTCGAAGATGGCGGCCTGGCCCATCTTGGTCATGCCCATGAAGGCATGCTCGGCCTGCGCGGCCTGAATGGCATCCACGGCCACCTTCACGCCGCCGTCCGTGCCGTTCTTGAAGCCCACCGGGCAGGACAGGCCGCTGGCCAGCTGGCGGTGGCTCTGGCTCTCGGTGGTGCGCGCGCCGATGGCGGCCCAGCTCACCAGGTCGCTGATGTACTGGGGACTGAGCAGATCCAGGAACTCGGTGCCCACGGGCAGGCCCAGCGCCAGCACGTCCAGCAGCAGCAGGCGCGCGCGCTCCAGCCCCTCGTTGATGGCAAAGCTGCCGTCCAGGTGCGGGTCGTTGATATAGCCCTTCCAGCCCACGGTGGTGCGCGGCTTCTCGAAGTACACGCGCATCACGACAAGCAGATCCTGCGCCAGCGCGTCTGCCTCTTGCTTCAGCAGCCGCGCGTACTCCATGGCCTGGTCATGGTCGTGGATGGAACAGGGCCCGACGACGACGATCAGCCGGTCGTCCTGGCCGTGCAGCACGCGCGACAGCTGCAGGCGGCTGGCCTCCACCAGCTCCTGCGCGGCGTCGGGCGCGGGCAGCCATTCCTCCAGGATGGCGGGTGTGATCAGGGGGCGCACGGCCTTGATGCGCAGGTCGTCGATGCGCGTGGTGTCGTGCGTGCTGGGCGTGGGGATGGGGCGGTCGATGAGTGTCATGGTGGCCCGATTGTCGCCCCTGCGCGGCGCGCCCGTTCAGGGGCGCCGGTAGCTGGCGGACTGCTGCGCCCAGTAGCGCGAGCGCAAATGATCCAGCCGCACCGTGCCACCGCTCGATGGTGCGTGCACGAAGCGCCCTTCGCCCACATAGATGCCGGCATGCGTGGGCCGGCCGCCGCCGAACAACACCAGGTCGCCGGTGCGCAGCTCGTCCTCCGGCACCGACGCGCCAAAACCGCTCAGCAGCGCCACCGTGCGCGGCGGGGCCACACCGGCGCGGCTGTTGTAGACATAGCCGATCAGGCCGCTGCAGTCAAAGCCGCCCTCGGGTGTGTTGCCGCCAAAGCGGTAGGGCGTACCCACCAGGCCCAGGGCGTGGATGGCGATGTCGCTCGATTGCTCGGCAGACAGCCGGGCATAGGCGCTGGAGCGCGCGGCGGGCGCCGTGCCGCAGCCCGCCAGCAACAGGCCGGCCGCGAGCAGCAAAACAGGGGGAACGAGCTTGCGCATGGCTGCAAGCCTAGCAGCCTGCCACCGCCGTTGGTGCAGCCGCCGCCAAGGCCCCGGCTTTCAGCTACTTTTTCAGCGGCATTTCGGGTTGTATGGCCCTATTTCTGTTTCCGGCTGTGACGGGCGCCAGTTTTCTTGACCGATTCGGCGGCATATCGCGCGCATGGCAGTACAAAAAATCGTACTAGTACAAACAATACAATGTACCTATGACATCTTTGTTCGTCGAAGGAAGCAATGCCAGAGACATTGCCACAAGCCTTGAACATGCCATGCGCAGCGGCGCCCTGCCACCCGGCTCTGCCCTGCCCCCGGTACGCCAGCTGGCCGTTGAGCTGGGCGTGAATCCCAACACCGTCGCGGCCGCCTATGCGCGGCTGCGCGCCGCCGGCCGCGTGCTCACGGCGGGGCGCAAGGGCACGCGCGTGGCCGGCGCGCCGCCCTCCCCCACCCCGGTCTATGCCGCGCCCGAGGGGCTGCGCGACCTGGCCGGCGACCAGGTCGACGCCGCCCTGCTGCCGCGCCTACGTGGCCAGGCCTGGACGCAGGCGCTGGCCCAACCCCTGGATGGCGTGGCTGGCGATGCACCGCTGCTGGCTCAGGCCGCGCACTGGCTGCAGGGCCAGGGTCTGCCGGGCGAAGACCTGGGTTGTTTCTCGGGCGCGCTCGACGCCATCGAGCGCGCCCTGCGCCAGCATGCGCGTCCCGGTGACCGCGTGGGTGTGGAAGACCCGCTGTGGCCGCCGCTGCTGGCGCTCTTGCACAGCCTGCGCCTGGTGCCGGTGGCGCTGGCCGTCGATGCGCAGGGCATGTGCGTGCCGGCCGATGGCGTGCTGAGGGACTGCGCCGCCGTGGTGCTCACGCCGCGCGCGCAGCACCCCACGGGCGTGGCCATGACGGCGGCGCGCTGGAGGGCGCTGCGCCGCGCCTTGCGTGCCTGCCCGCACACACTGCTGATCCTGGACGACCACTGGGGCCCCTTGAGCGCCGCGCCGCTGGCCATGGCCGGCACGCTGCCGCCGCTGTGGCTGCATGTGCTGTCCGTCACCAGCAGCCTGGGGCCGGACTGCCGCGTGGCCGTGGTCAGCGGCACGCCAGGGCTGGTGCAGGGCATGTGCGCGCACCAGGCGCTGGGCCCGCGTGCCGTCAGCCGCTGGCTGCAGGGCCTGGTGGCGCAGCTGTGGCGCCAGGCCAGCCGGGGCAGGGGGCGTGGCTCCTGGCAGCACATGGCCGGCAGCTACGCCGCGCGCCGTGCGGCGCTGGCCCAGGCGCTGCGCCGCCACGGCGTGGCGGGCGACTGGGAGCGTGGCGAGGGCCTGCATGCATGGCTGCCCGTGGCCGACGAGGCCGCCGTGGCGCAGCACATGGCCGCGCACGGCTGGGCCGTGCAGGCGGGCGCGCCGCTGCGCCTGGGCAGTGGCCCGGCGATCCGCATCAACCTGGCGGCCCTGGGCCTGCGCGACATGGGGCGCCTCGCGCGCGATCTGGCGGCGGCGCTGCGGGCGGTGTCCTGATGTCCCGCAGGCGGCGGGTGCGCTGTCTATGCTTTCGGCCGCTACCTTCCTCCAGTGAGGGAAGTAGTTTGAGTGGCGCCAAGAATTAGATAAAAACGGCCTGTATCGCTTGTACGGTAAGCGCAAATAGCTATTAAAACAATAGCTATGAGGTGTGAGCCGCGCCCGTTGACAGCCTGTCCAGCAGCTTGCCGATGGACTGGCGCGCGCAGCGCTGCAGCTGCATCAGCAGGGCGTGATCGGGCCAGGGGACGCCAAAGCGCTGGCACAGCTCGCGCTGCATGCGTGCCAGCAGGGCGGCGGCCATTTCGGCGTCGGCCAGCGCGCGGTGGGCGCGGCCGGTGCGCGGCAGGCCCAGGTGGTCGGTGATGCGGCCCAGGCTGTGGCTGGGCGCGTCGGGAAACACGCGGCGCGACAGCAGTACGGTGCAGGCAAAGGGCTGGGGCGCGGCCAGGCCGGCGTGCTGCAGTTCGGACTGCCAGAACTTGCTGTCAAACGCAGCGTTGTGCGCCACCATGGGCGCGCTGCCTACAAAGCGCGCCGCCTCGCGCATCACCGCCTCGGCGGGCGGCGCCGTGGCCAACATGGCATTGCTGATGCCGGTGAGCTGTTCGATGAACGGCGGGATGGTTACGCCGGTACGCATCAGGCTGTCAAAGCGATCGACGACCTGCTCGCCTTCCATGAGCACGATGGCCACCTCGGTGGCACGGGCGCCCTGGGCCGGCGCCATGCCGGTGGTCTCGAAGTCGATGACGGCGATGGGTGCGGCCACGGGGTTCAGGCCTTTTTCAGGAACTCGGACTTGAGCAGCATGCTGCCCAGCTCGGTCTTGCAGTCCACGTTGTGGCCGTCGGCGCCGTCCACCAGGCGTATGCCCTTGATCTTGCTGCCCTTCTTGAGCACCGATGACGAACCCTTGACCTTCAGGTCCTTCACCAGGATCACGGCGTCGCCGTCGGCCAGATCGTTACCGTTGGCGTCGCGCACGCGGCTGTCTTCGGCATCGGCCGGCGCCGCCTCGGCCTGCATGGGCCATTCAAAGGCGCAGTCGGGGCAGATGTAGCTGGTACCGTCGGGGTAGGTGTTGGTCAGCCCGCATTGCGGGCAGGGTGGAATGCTGTGCTGGCTCATGCCGCCGATTGTCGCCGCTGCAGCGCAAACGGCGGCAGCCCGGCCAGCAGGCGCTGGCCATAGCCGGTGCGCACCAGGCGCTTGTCGTAGCAGTAGACATGGGCCTGGTCGTCCTCGGTGCGGATGGCCCGGCCCACCCATTGCGCCAGGCGGATGGCGGTGGCCGGCACCACCAGCTCGCTGAACGGGTCGCGCCCGGCGCCGCGCAGCCATTCGGCGCGCGCCTCGCCCACCGGGTCGTCGGGCGGGGCAAAGGGCAGTTTGGTGATGAACAGCGATTCGCACAGGCTGCCCGGCAGGTCCAGCCCCTCGCCAAAGGACTGCATGCCGAAGATGATGGACGGCAGGCCCTGGGCCACGCGCTCGCGGTGGCGCGCCAGCAGCTGCTGGCGCGGCAGGGTGTTCTGCACCAGAACCACGGGGCGCATGGCGGTCGGCATGGCATCTACCGCCTGGCGCATCTGCTCGCGCGAGGTGAACAGCACCAGCGCGCCGGCCTCGACCAGCGCCAGGTCGGACAGCAGCGCGTCCACCATCTCGGCCGTGAAGGTCTGGGCGTCGCGTGGCTCGGCCTGTGTTTCGGTGGCCACCAGCAGGCCCTGGCGCGCATAGTCGAAGGGGCTGGCCACGGCCAGCATGGTCACGGCGGCGTCGCCATGCAGGCCCGACTCGCGCAAAAAGAAGTCGAAATGCCCGCAGCTCGTCAGCGTGGCCGATGTCAGCACCGCGCCGCGCACGGCCGACCACAGGTGGTTCTTCAGCGTGTTGCCGGGCAGCACCGGGCTGGCGTGGGCGCGCACGACGATGAAGTCGCCCTCGACCTGCAGCGTGAACCACTTGGCCGCCGGCACCGCGCCCTCGGGCGCGTCCTGCAGCAGCAACTGGGCACAAGCGTGCACGCCCTCCAGCCGTGGCGCCAGGCTGCCGATCTGGGCATACAGCTGGGACAGGCGGCGCGCCTCGTCGGGCTTGTCGCGCATCTCGCTCTTGAGCGCCTTGGCGATGGCGCTGAGGGCCTGCAGAAAGCCGTCCGCATGGTGCGCAGCCTGACCCAGGGGCCCGACGAGCGCATCGGGCAGCAGGCCGCCGCTCACGCGGGCGCGCGTGGGCATGGATGAGTTGAATGAGCGCCGGCCGGGCAGCGGCGCGCGCAGCTGCTCGCCATACACATCCATTACCAGCCGCGCCAGGTCCTGCAGCGCGGCGCGCAGGCGTGCGGTGTGGTTGGGGATGTCGGCTATCTCTTCCACCTCCACCAGCTGGCCTATGCGCAGCGCGCGGCTGGCCAGCTTGTCCAGCCAGGTCAGGCGCGACAGATCCATCTCGCAGGCGAACTGATCGAGCGCCGTGGCCGGCAGGTGGTGCGCCTCGTCAATGACCAGCAGGCAGTTGTCCAGCTCGGGCAAGAGGCGCGCGCCAATCGAGGACAGCAGCAGGTCATGGTTGGCGACGATGACCTGGGCCGCCACCAGCTGTTTGCGCCGTTCGAAGTAGCTGCACTGGTTGAACAGCGGGCAATGTCTGCCGGTGCAGGAGCTGGCCTCGGCCGCCACGGGGCTCCAGACCTCGGGCTCGGGTGGGGTGTCCAGGCTGTCGCGGTCGCCGTCCCAGCCGCCCTGGGCCAGGGCGTCGGCCAGACTGGCGTAGAAGCGCAGGCGTGCCTCGGCGTCGTGGCGCGGGTGCCGTGCTTGCGCGGCCTCGTCGGGGAACAGGTCGTCGTCGGGCAGATCGTCATCGCCGCCGCCGCTGCCGCCGCCGGCCAGGCGCTCCAGCTTCAGCTTGCAGACATAGCGTCCGCGCCCCTTGGCGAGCGCAAAGGCAAAGGGCTGCTCCATGCGCGCCGCAAGCTGCGGCAGATCCTTGTGCACCAGCTGCTCCTGCAGCGCCACCGTGGCCGTGGAGATCAATACCCGCGTGCCGCGCGCCAGCGCCATGGCAATCGCCGGCACGCTGTAGGCCAGCGACTTGCCCACGCCGGTGCCGGCCTGGATGACGGCGATGGCGCGCTCGGGTTCATCGACATCGTCCTCGGGCTTGCCCAGCTGCGCCCGGGCGAAGGTCTCGGCCACCTGTCGGGCCATCAGGTGCTGGCCCTCGCGCACGCGAAAGCCGGCGCTGGCCTGAACCACCGACTCAAAGGATTGCAGGGCCTGATCGGCCCATTCTTGTGCGGACATGGATGGGGGCGGGCGCTTCAACCGTGGCGCACCGGATGCTGTGATTTCGTCCAGTTATGGTAGTCGATTGCGTTGCCTGCCCGCGGCCGCAGGGGCATTGCACCGAAACGGGCAACAATCGCGCGTCATGAAGCTGCACACCTTGCTGTCGGTTGCCGACTTTGAACGCCGCGCACAAGCCCTGCTGCCGCGCGCCGTGCTCGGTTACCTGAATGGCGGCACCGAGGATGGCCTGACCTTGCAGGCCAACCGCGATGCCCTGCGCGCCGTGCAGTTTCGCCCCAAGGGGCTGGTGGGCGTGGCCGAGCGCTCGCAACGGGTCACGCTGTGGGGCCGCAGTTATGCCCACCCGTTTGGCATCGCCCCCATGGGCGTGACGGCCATGTGCCGCCATCGCTGTGAGCAGGATCTGGCCGCCGCACGCCATGGCCGGGTGCTGGCCGCCGTGCCGCGCGACTTTCCGGTGCTGATCGACGGGGGCTTTCGCCGTGGCACCGATATCCTCAAGGCCATGGCCCTGGGCGCGCGCATGGTGTTTCTGGGGCGTGCCATGCTTTATGGCGCGGCCGTGGCCGGCCAGGCCGGCGTGGCGCGTGTGATCGACATCCTGGGCACGGAGATCGACCGCAACCTGGGCCTGCTTGGCTGCCCCGATGTGAACGCGCTGGATCAGGACTTCATCGTGCGTTTGCGTGCTGGCCATCCCGGCATGCAGGCCGGATATCAAATACTATAAAAATTATAGCGTTTAGCGACTATGTATAGGGCGCTGGAGGCCATTTTCATTCAAACTGCTGGGCGCCGAAATCCTCCACGCGCAAACGCCGCACCCGGGCGCCCGTGTGCGCCTGCAGACGCTCGGCCGCCTGCGCGGCCAGGCCGTCCGGGACGGGCGCGGTCAGCAGCAGCAGGCTGGGCGACGCGCCTGCCGCTTCGGCCGGGCCCCAGGCGCGGCGCTCCACCTTGACGCCGGCGTGCGCCAGTTGGCGCAGCACCTGGGCCTCGTTGAACGTCTTGCCCGGCAGCAGGCGCAGCAGCTGGCGCGTGCGCACCTGGGCCATGGGCAGGGGGGCGGCCGGGGCGTCCGCGCGTAGGCCCAGGGTGGGTATGGCGGTCGGGCCGCCCCAGCGGCCATCGGTGCCGGGGTGGCGTGCCAGATCCACCAGGTCGGCGAGCACGGCCGAGGCCGTGGGCTCGCCGCCTGCGCCGGCGCCACTGAAGAAGGCCTCGCCCGCGGCGTCGGCGCGCACCAGCAGGCCGTTGCTGGCCCCATCCAGCCGGGCCAGGGCATGCTGCGCCGGCACCAGGGCCGGGTGCACGCGCAGCTCCATGCCCTGCGCGCCGCGCCTGGCGATCGCCAGCAGCTTGACGACGTAGCCCAGCTGCGCGGCTGCGGCCATGTCGCCCGGTTGCAGGTCGCGCAGGCCTTCGACATGCACGGCGTCCAGCGCCGGGGGCAGGCCGAAGGCGTTCGCCGCCAGCAGGGTCAGCTTGTGTGCGGCGTCCGTCCCGTCCACGTCCAGGCTCGGGTCGGCCTCGGCGTAGCCCAGGGCCTGGGCCTCGGCCAGGGCGGTGGCAAAGTCCAGGCCCGCCGCCTGCATGCGCGTCAGGATGTAGTTGCTGGTGCCGTTGAGCACGCCGGCCAGGGCGTCGATGCGGTTGCCCGCCAGGCCCTCGCGCAGCGCCTTGATGACGGGTACCGCGCCGGCCACGGCGGCCTCGTAGGCCAGCACCCGGCCATGGCGTACGGCGGCCTGCGCCAGCTGCTCGCCATGCTCGGCCAGCAGGGCCTTGTTGGCCGTGACCACATGCTTGCCTTGGGCCAGCGCGGCCAGCACCCAGTCGCGCGCGGCGCTGCCGCCGGCCAGCTCCAGCAGCACGTCCACGCCGGGGTCGGCGGCCAGCCGCAGCGGGTCGTCCAGCAGGCGCAGGCCGGGCGCCTCGGCCTGCGCGGCCGCCGCCCGCGCCGGGGTGCGCGTGGCCACGGCGACGATCTCCACGGCCCGCCCGGAGCGCGCCGCGATCAGTGCCTGGTTGCGCCGCAACACGCGCCAGACCCCGGTGCCCACGGTGCCCATGCCAATCAGGCCCACGCGCAGGGCAGGGGGCATGGCCGGCGCGCGCGCGGGCACATGGGGCAAGGGGCTGAGCCGGGAATCTGCAAACATGGTCAATCTCCAAACAAGGCTGCGAGAGCCAAAACAAAAAAACCCAGCGGCCGGGGCTGGGTTTCGTTCGGAGGGGGAATGAGACACCAGGGGGCCGCCTTTGCGGCCACCCTGCGCGTGCGCTAGGCAACCGCGGTGGTCATGGTGCTAATCATGCGTGCGCTCGCGCCGGCCGGCGCCAAATGGGCGCTGGTGCTGGTGCGTGCGAGGTGCAATGACATGGGGCGCAGTGTAGCGCAGCGCGTGATTACGCTCTTGTTGCTTTTATATTGATAGCTGATGGCGCTTTATCCATAAGCGCTGCAAGCCATTTTGGTTGTAGTGACATGGCGTGTGCGACATGGTGGCCGGCAAGCCGATGGGCAGGGCGCTACAGTCCGTGCATGACCGCTGCCCCCACCCTCACCATCACCCGCCTGCTGCGCATCCATGGCCAGGTGCAGGGGGTGTATTACCGTCAATCCATGATCGAGGCCGCCTCTCGCCTGGGTGTGCGGGGCTGGGTGCGCAACCGCCTGGATGGCACGGTGGAGGCCCTGGCCAGCGGGCCGGCAGAGGCCGTGCAGGCACTCATCGCCTGGGCGCACGACGGCCCGCCAGCGGCGCGCGTGCAGCGGGTGCAGGTCGAGGAAATGGCCATCGATGAAGAGTCCGCGCCCGGGTTCCATCGGCGCGAGACGGTCTGATCAAGCGCCCGCCTTGGGCTTGCTCACGCGCACCATGCGAATCGCGTCGAACGGGCAGCGCAGCGCGCACAGCGCGCAGCCGGTGCAGCCATCGGCGTCGTGCAGCGTGGAGCGCTTGGGCCCCCAGCCGGATTCGCCCTGCACCTGCAGCGACAGCACATGCGGCGCGCACACGGCCACGCACCAGCCGCAGCCGGTGCAGCGGCCGGGGTCTATGGCGGGTAGGGCCTTGCGTGCTGTGTGCATGCTGTACTAGCCGGTCTGCTGCATGGCCTGGGCCAACGCCCGGTGATCGCGTTCGTGCAGCGCGGCCATGACGCCGCTGCGATCCGCCGTGCCGCGGTTCTGGCTCAGCTTGCGCTTGCCCTCCAGGTGCGTGATGTGTACCTCGATGCCGACGATGGCGCGCAGCATGTCGGCCAGGTAATCGGGCGGCGCGTCGCCCATCTTCCAGGGATGCGGTTCGCCGGCCTCGTGCGCATGCGTCAGGCGCGCCACCACCGAGCGCACATGCTTCACGTCGTCATGGATGGTGAGCGTGCCGTGGGCGTGCACGACCTCGTAATTCCAGGTGGGCACGGCGCGGTGCGTCTCGTGTTTGCTCGGGTACCAGTTGGGCGAGACATAGCCCTCGGCGCCGCGAAACACCACCAGCACCTCGCTGTCGGGCGCCACGCTCTGCCACAGCGGATTGGCGCGCGCCACATGGCCTATCAGGCGGCCGTGCGGGCCGCTGTCGGCGTCGAGCAGAAAGGGCAGGTGGTTGGCGTCCAGCCCCTGCGGGCCCGACGTGCACAGCATGGCCAGCGGATGGGCGCGCATGATGCGGTGCAACTCGTCCAGGCGTGATTCGGCGAAGTGTTCTGGGATGTACATGGCGGGCCCGTTCAGGTGGTGGCCCTATGGTACGGCCGCCCCCGCGGCAGGGTTGCCCCTGCCGCTATGCCTTGCGGCCGTAGGGGCACCAGCCCGGCTTGGGGCTTTTCTTCTGCGGGTGCAGGCGGCAGGTCTCTGGGCGCTGCTCGTACACCGTGCACAGCCGGGTCCTGGCGTCCAGGTACTGGCAGTCGCCATCGGCGCGCCGCGCCAGCGTGAACAGCAGGTGCTTGTGGTTGAAGTGGTCTATCAGGCGCGCCTTCTGCAGCCGCTTGGCGATGCGCTTGGGGTCCTCGTGCTCGGCTTCGAAGGCGTCCACCAGGCCCAGGCGCACCAGGTCGGAGAGCTGCACCTCCAGCGGCATGGTGCAGCAGTTGGCGGCGCAGCTGGCGCACAGGCCGGCGCGGTAGCGCGTCCAGCTGTCCGGGCGGTCCACGTCAACGATGGCGATGGGCGATCTCATGGCGTTTGGGGCCGGGCGCCATCGGCCAGCGCCTGCAGCTCGGCGCCCGTCAGGCGGTAGCGTATCCACTCGCTCTGCGGCCGGGCGCCCAGGCTGTCGTAGAGGGCGATGGAGGGCGTGTTCCAGTCCAGCACGCTCCATTCAAAGCGGCCGCAGTCCTGGGCCACGGCGATCTGCGCCAGGTGCTGCAGCAGCGCCATGCCGGCTCCTTGACCGCGGTGCTCGGGCGCGACGTACAGATCCTCCAGGTACAACCCGTGGCGGCCCTGCCAGGTGGAATAGTTGAAGAAATACACGGCAAAGCCCACGGGCGTATCACCCTGTTCGCAGATCAAACCGAACACCTTGGGCTGGTTGCAGAACAGCGTGCGCTGCACATGATCGGGCGTGGCCAGCACCTCGTGCTCGGCCTTTTCATACAAGGCCAGCGCGCGCACGAAGTGCAGGATGACGGGGATGTCGGCCGGGGTGGCCGCTCGGATGGTCAAGGGGGGCATGGGAGGCGGAAAGGAAGGCGGCGGCGCGCAGCGCTGCACGGTGGGCCGCTGGGCCGTTAGGGGCGTGATTTTAGGCAGCCCAGCCCGTCAGCGCCTGCGCCACGCGGGCGGGGTTCAGAAACTCCTGCTCCAAGCGGCCACGCGCCAGGCCGCGCAGACGTGCGTCCAGCGCCAGCTCCTGTGCCAGCAGGGCGCCGGGGCCGGGTTCTGGTGCCGGCTGCGGCTCGGCCACGGCGCGGTCAGGGTGCGCCTCCAGCGTGGCCCGGTCCATCAGCAGCGCCTGCAGATGCGGCAGATGGCCGCGCGCGCCGGCCAGCATGGCCAGGCCCCAGGTGTCTATGTCGCCCCAATAGGCCACGCGGCGCGCCTGCAGCCAGGGCGCGGCCAGCCAGGCCAGGTTGCGCCCCGCGCCCAGGATGGCGATGGTGCCCGCCAGCGGCCGGGGCAGCAGGTGCAGACAGCGTTCGTTCTCCACTAGCAGGATGTGGGCGGCGGGCAGGGGCGTGGCCTGCAGCTCGCTGGCCGGCACGCGCTGGCGCGCGAAGGGCAGCAGGCCGGGGGCCAGGGGCGCGACCAGCAGCCAATGCTCGTCGTCGGCGCTGGCATCCAGAAAGGCGGCAAGGCCCGCGCGGCCGGCGGCGCCGTCAAAGCGCAGGTCGAGCAGGGCGGTGAGCAGGGCCGCGTGGCGCTCGAAAAACTTGCTGTCGTTGCCCGCTACGGCCAGGGCGCGCAGCGGCCGGCCCTGGGCGCAGCCGGGCGCGAGCTGCAGCGCCATGCGCGCGGCGGTGATCACCTCATCTACTGGCCCCGCGCGCCACAGCGCCAGGCGGCGCAGCAGCAGCGGGTGAAACTGCCCATCGACCGCACCCAGCACGGCTTGCAGCGCCTGGTAGTCGGCCTGGGCCGCCCGGCCCGCGCCGCCCGCATGCCGGGCCATGGCGGCGATCGCCTCGGACGGCCGGCCCAGCAGCCAATGCGTGGGCACGGCCAGCGGCGCGGCCGCGCTCTGGTAGCGGCGATCCTGCCATTGCACCTGGCCTGGGCCTTCAGCCTGTATGGCGCGCCAGGCCTGCAGGTGGGCGCGCAAGTCCGCGCCGCCCTGCGCAAACTGCGCCGCGCTGGGCGCGCCAATGGCCAGCCGCACGGGCCAGGCGCCGGGGCCGGGCAGCAGCTGGCGCTCGCGCCAATCGGCGCGCTGCCATTGGTGGGCGAGCTGCTGGGCCAGGTCTTGGGGGGATTTCATGGAACTACTAAAAATATAGCTGTAGGCGCTTGTTGTGCATGGCGGAAATGCCATTTTGTTGCAAAGAACGGGCGGGCTGATCACGCAAAATGGCCGCACATTGCAACCCAGTACAAGGACGCCCATGCCATCGCCCGACCCAGACCTGTCCCCCATCCTGCAGGCCTTGACGCGGCTTGCCGCCGACGGCGCGTCGGCACAGTCGGGCCAGGCCGGCGCCGGGGATCAGGCGCGCTTCATGGCCCAGGGCCAGCTGCCGCTGGATGCGCTGTCGGTGCAGGTGCAGGGCGTTGGCGCATTGTCCCAGCCCGTGCTGCCAGAGTAGGGCGCGCGGCTGCATGCCGCCAGCCAGCCGGCCCTGCACGGCCGGCGCGAGGCCACGCTGCTCGACACCCAGGTGCGCGACACCGGCGAAATCGCCCCCGCCGCGCTCGCGCTGCACTGGGCCGAGGGCGCCCTGCAAGGCCTGCTGGCTGATGTGGCGCTGGCCCTGGGGCTGGACGAGGTGCAAGCCCACCTGCACAACCTGCTGATATACGGGCCGGGCCAGTTCTTCAAGCCGCACCAGGACACCGAAAAGCACCCCGGCATGGTCGCCACCCTGGTGCTGGTGTGGCCGTCGGCGCATATCGGCGGCGCGCTGCGCGTGGTGCATGGTGCCGACGAGGGCAGGCTGCAGTCACAGCACCTGCAGGTGGACAGCCTGCGCTGGTGCGCCTTTTATGCCGACTGTCAGCACGAGGTGCTGCCGGTGCAGGAGGGCTGGCGCGTGGTGCTGAGCTTCGACCTGGTGGTGCCGGCCCGCATGCGGCAAGGCGAGGCAGCGGCCGCGCCGGCCCTGGTGCGGGCGCTGCGCGAGCAATGCTTTCCCGAGGGCGAGCCCAGCACCCAGCCCTGGGTGTTCCTGCTCGACCATGAATACACCGAGCATGGCCTGCGCTGGCAACTGCTCAAGGGGCTGGATCGTGCGCGCGTGGCGGCGCTGCGCAGTGCGGCGCAGGAGCTGGGCCTGGTCATGCACCTGGCGCTGGCCGAGATCCACGAATCCTGGACGGCCACGCTCCGCTACCGCGGGCGCTGGTACCAGTCCGAAGAGCGGCCGCCTTGGCCCCGGCAACTGCCCGTGTTCGTGCAGGCCTGTGAGGCCGCCGGCCTGCCCGCCGTGCTGCTCGACCAGCTGCTGGCGCAATGCCTGGCCCTGCGCATCGCACGCGACCGCGAGCAGGCCACCCAGACCCCGGCCGAGCGCAACAGCGCCTGGCGCTGGCGCGCCCAGTACACGGCCGAGCTGGCCCAGGCGCTGGCCCACGCCAGCGACCGGGCCAAGCGCTGGGCGCGGCTGGCCGGCCATGTGCACATGCATGCCGGGCTGTACCCCCTGCTGCGGCTGCGCCAGCTGCTGCAGGCCTTCCCGCCCCAGGCGGCCGACCTGCCCGACCTGCAAGGCCTGCGCGCCGCGGTGCTGCAGGCGCTGGCGCAGGCCCTGCACACACCGCAACCGCCCGCCGACGACCATTGCCTGCAAGGCCTTGAATGGACCTGCCGCTGCAAGGACTGCCAGGCCGTCATCGCCTGGGCCCAGGCCCCCGACGGCCACAGCCTGACCCTGCCCATGGCCGAGGCCCGCCGCAGCCATGTGCAGGAAATGCTGCGGCGCACGGGCACCCCCCTGAGCTGCGACACCGTCAAGCAGGGCTCGCCCTACAAACTGGTCATCAAGAAGCCCGCCGGGCTGCACGCACAGCGCAGCGCGCAGCGGCGGCAGTGGCAGGAGGATTGGGAGGCGCTGGGGGGCGGGTGAGCCGACTGGCGGGCTAAGCTTCCACCACATTCGCCGTGACGGGACGGTGCGGGAGGGAGCGCAATGGCAGAACCTTGGGCCCATTCGGGTGGGCATTTGCTGGAAGACCATTTACAGGCGGTGGCTGGTGCGGCCGCCGAATTGGCCGAGACATTGGATGGTGACGGGCGGTCTGCCCGCTGGGCAGCAATCGCGGGTCAATGGCACGACCTGGGCAAGTACCGTCCCGGATTTCAGCGCTATGTGCGCCAGGCTGGCGAAGGCGAGAACGCTCATATCGAGCACCGCGTGGCCGGGCGCGAGAAGACGCATTCCGCAGCCGGGGCGCTTTGGGCGATGCAACAGCTGGAGCAACAGCACGGCGCGCCGGGCAAGTTGGCTGCGCGCGTGCTGGCCTACCTGATTGCCGGCCACCACGCCGGGCTGGCGGACTGGGAGGGCGACCTGGCGGTGCGCCTGGGCAATGCCGATAGCGCGCAGGAATTGCAGGATGCGTTGGATGCGCAGCCGCCGCAGGCCATCCTGGATGCGGGCGATTTCGTGCCAGACCTGAAAGCCATCCCCGGTGGCAAAGAAGGCTTTGCGCTGTGGGTGCGGATGCTGTTCTCTTGCCTGGTGGATGCCGACTTCCTCGACACCGAGGCGCATTTCGACGCGGGCAGGCCCGCGCGGCGCAGCGGCTTTCCCACGCTCACCCAAATGCACCAGGCGTTCGATGCCTGGATGGCCGCGCTGCCGGTACGCGCCACCCCCGTCAACGCCCTGCGCGCCGACATCCTGCGCCAGTGCTGCGCCCGAGCGGCTTTAGCGCCTGGCTTCTTCTCGCTCACCGTGCCCACGGGCGGTGGCAAGACGTTGTCCAGCCTGGCCTTTGCGCTGGAGCACGCCCAGCAGCATGGCCAGCGGCGCGTGATCTACGCCATCCCCTACACCAGCATCATCGAGCAGACGGCAGACGTGTTTCGCGGCGTGTTTGCTGCGCTGGGCGATGAAGTGCTGGTCGAGCACCACAGCCAGGCCGAATCCGACCCGCAGCAGGAAACGGCGCGCAGCCGCCTGGCCTGCGAGAACTGGGACGCGCCGCTCATCGTCACCACCAATGTGCAGCTGTTCGAGTCTCTGTTTGCCGCCAAAACCTCGCGCTGCCGCAAGCTGCACCGCATCGCCGGCAGCGTCATCATTTTGGATGAGGCGCAGCAGCTGCCGCCCGCTTTCTTGCAGCCGATTCTGGATGTGATCAATCTGCTGGTGGCGCACTATGGCGTGACGGTGCTGCTGTGCACCGCCACGCAACCGGCCCTGGCCAGCACCGCGTATTTCGATACCAGCAAGAACCTGCGCGACTTGAAGAATGTGCGCGAGATCATCGCCGACCCCGACGCCCTCTTTGCCGCCCTGAACCGTGTGCGCGTGCAGCTGCCGCCAGACTGGAATGCGCCTACGCCCTGGGAGGATGTCGCAGCACAGCTCACTGCTGAGGACTGCGTTCTGGCCATCGTCAGTACGCGCAAGGCCGCGCGCACCCTGCACGGCCTGATGCCACCGGGCACGCTGCACCTGTCGGCGCTGATGTGCGGCGCGCACCGCCAAGCCGTCATCGCGCAGATCAAGCAGCGGCTGCGGGCCAAGCGCGAAGGCCGCGACCAGCAGCCGCTGCGCGTGGTCAGCACCCAGCTGGTCGAGGCCGGGGTGGACATGGACTTTCCCGTGGTCTATCGCGCCCTCGCGGGGCTCGATTCCATCGCCCAGGCGGCAGGCCGCTGTAACCGCGAGGGGCTGCTGGAGGACAAGGGCCGCGTGGTGGTCTTCGTTCCGCCCGAGCCGCCGCCCAAGGGCGCTTTGCTGAAAGCGGCGCAGGCCTGCGTGAGCACGTTGCAGGGGCAGGCTGAAGACCCCTTGGCGCGGCCGCTGTTCGAGCGCTATTTCCGCGAGTTTTATTACACCCAGGCGCTGGATGCGCACGCCATCGTGGACAAGCTCAAGGTCAACCCTGCCACGCTGGCCGTGCAGTTTCGCAGCGCCGCCGAGGCCTTTCGGCTGATTGACGACCAGGACAGCGCCAGCGTGGTCGTGCGCTATGCCGCGCAGCACGATGAGATCGAAAAGCTGCTGGGCATCTTGGCCACTGAAGGCCCGCAGCGCTGGCTGATGCGCAAGCTGCAGCGCTACACGGTCAGCATCCCGCAGCGCGAGGCCAACGCCATGCTGGCGCGTGGCGACGTGACGCTGGCCATGCCCGGCCTGTACGCGCTGCAAAATACTGATAATTTGTACAGTAATATTCTGGGGCTGGTGGCTGACGACAGGCTCTACAACCCCAGCGGCTTTGCCTTGTGAAGGAGTTCCATGCCCTCTCGCTTTTGCCTTGAAGTCGCAGGCCCCTTGGCCTGCTTCACCCGCCCGGAGATGAAGGTCGAGCGCGTGTCCTACGAGGTCATGACGCCGTCGGCCGCACGCGCCGTGTTCGAGTCCATCTTGTGGAAGCCGCAAATTCGCTGGCGTGTGCAGTGCATTGAGGTGTTGCGGCCCATCCGCTGGATGAATTTGCGGCGCAATGAGGTCAAGTCGAAGGTGTTGATGCCTTCGGTTGTTCGAGCCATGCAGTCCGGAAGTGGGCAACTTGGCATTGACATTGAAGACGACCATACACAACGAGCTAGTGTAGTGTTCCATTCTGTTTGGAGCTTAATCGGCTATTGGCCCGAATGACCTTCTGCAGGATGTCGCGGGCGCTCTTGGTCCAGATGAACGGTTTGGGGTTGGTATTGTGATGTGCCACGTATTCATCAATGGCGGCCACCAGCTGCGGCACGCTGGTGAATACGCCGCGGCGCAGCCGTTCTGTGGTCAGGTCACGAAAGAAACGCTCGACCATGTTCAGCCACGACGCCGAGGTCGGCGTGAAGTGCATGTGAAAGCGCGGGTGCTTGGCCAGCCAGTCCTGCACCACCGGGTGCTTGTGCGTGGCGTAGTTGTCGGCGATCAGGTGCAGCGTTTTGTCCTTGGGTGTCTCGCGGTCGATCTGCTTGAGGAACTTCAACCACTGCACATGGGTGTGGCGCTGCTGGCATTGGCTGATGACTTGGCCATCGAGCACGTTGAGCGCCGCAAACAATGTGGTCGTGCCGTGGCGCTTGTAGTCGTGCGTCATCGTCTGCGCACGCCCCTTCTTCAGGGGCAGTCCCGGCTGCGTGCGATCGAGCGCCTGCACCTGGCTCTTCTCGTCGCAGCACAGCACCAGGGCATGCTCAGGCGGGGACATGTACAAGCCCACGATGTCTTCGAGCTTCTGGGCAAACTGGGGGTCACGCGAGACCTTGAAGCTGTGCACCAGATGCGGCTTGAGCCCGTGCGCATGCCAATGGCGCATCACGGTGCTGGCGCTGACGCCCAGCAGCGTGCCCATCTTGCGTGTGCTCCAGTGCGTGATCGCTTCGGGGCTGCTCTGGGTTGTCAACTGCACCAGCTGGGCCACGTCCACCTTTACCGGCGGCGCGCCGCGTGGCAAGTCGCGCTCGATAGCCTTGATGCCGCCTTGCAGGTAGCGCTCGCGCCAGCGCGCCGGCTGCATGCGACCGATGCCCAGTTGCGCGGCAATATTCTTGTTGTTCAGGCCCTGGTCTGCCAGCAAGATGATGCGTGCGCGCTGCGCCAGACGTACGCTCGTCAGGCCCGAGCGCCAAAGCTTCGTCAACGCCGCACGCTCTTCATCCGTCAATTCGATCTTTGGCGCAACTCGCATGGATTGGCTCCCTTTCAAGCTCCAGTTGAGCATGGGATACCAGCCGACTTTTTAAGTTCAATCAAGAATCGAACACTACACTAGCCTGCTGCTACGCGACGTGGCTTACCGCATCCATGCCGACTTGGAGCTGACCGAGCGCAGCACCGATCCGCTCATCAAATACGCCGAAATGTTCGCCCGCCGCGCCCGCAAAGGTCAGTGCGTGAACCAGCCCTATCTGGGCTGCCGCGAGTTTGCCGCTGAGTTTGTGTTGGTCGAGTCAGATACGCCCCAGCCGCCGCCGATTGATGAAACCCGCTCCTTGGGCTGGATGCTGCACGACCTGGATTTCAGCAACCCCTCAGATCCCCAGCCGCGCTTCTTCGATGCCAAGCTGGAATCAGGCCGAGTGCAGGTGCCCGCTTTTTCGGAGACACGCGGATGATTTTGCAAGCGCTTCATGAGTACTACGACCGCTGCGACGATCTGCCGCGTGAAGGCTGGATACGCCGAGGGGTGGACTACGCACTGGTGCTCAATACCCAGGGTGATTGTGTCGCGCTGAATGCGCTTGGCGATAAGCAAAAAGGAAAATTAATTCCCGCCGAGCGCTTGGTCACCGCGATTGGCAAGCAGGCGATGAAACACACCAACAGCGGCAAAGATGCCAACCTGCTCTGGGATAACGCCAGCTTTGTTCTTGGTACAGGTAACAAGGGGGACATCAAGCTCGCCAGCTTCATCGAAACCATTCAGACCTGGTTGGGCGAACTCGAAGACCCCGGGGTACAAGCTGTGCAACAGTTTTGCACTGGGTTACAACAACAGCCCAATGCCGTTGCCTCTTTGCTTGAGCGTTTTGGTTGTACGGAAGATTTTGAAAAAAGAGACCCGGTGCTTATCTTCCAACTGCAAGGCGATATCGAAGGGGTGCATGAGCGCCAATCCGTTCGCCATGCATTTGAAGCCGTTTTTGCGGGAGCGGCTTCAAGCGGCGGTGTACGTGGAAATTGTTTGGTTTCAGGCAGGGTTAATGTCCCCATCGCCTTGAATGAATCCGTCATCAAGGAGGTCTGGGGCGGGCAGGCGGCAGGATGCAACATCATCGCGTTCAACGCACGGTCTTTCGAGTCCTATGGGAAGCACGAGCGCCAGGGTGAAAACGCACCGGTCAGCGTGCAAGCGTCTTTTGCCTACACCACGGCCCTGAACCATCTGCTGCGCAAAGGCTCGCCCCAGCGCATCCAGGTGGGCGATGCGTCCACCGTGTTTTGGGCAGAGAAACAAGACCCGTTCGAAACCATCTTCGGTGATGTTTTCAAGGACGACCCCAATCAAACTGAAGCCGTCCATGCTTTGCTGAGTGCCATCCACAGCGGCAAACTCGCCGGCCCCGAGGGCGATACGCGCTTTCATGTGCTGGGCCTGGCGCCCAACGCCGCGCGTATCAGCGTGCGCTTCTACCACTGCCTGCCGCTGCGCGATTTGGGTCAGCGCATCGCCCAGCACTTCACAGACCTGGAACTGGTGCGCGGGCCGAATGACTCGCAATACCTCAGCTTGAAGCGCTTGCTGCAAGCGGTGTGCCTGGCAACCAGCAGCCAAAAATATGGCGATCTAGAGCGACTGCCTCCGATTTTGGGCGGTGCCATCGTCGATGCCGTGCTGGATGGCGAAAACGCACCCTATCCACGTTTGTGGCTCAACGCCGCCGTAGGACGCCTGCGTGCCGATCACGGGATTGAGCCTTATGTCCAACAGCAGCGGATGTATGCGCAGCTTGCTGCCATCAAAGCCTGCCTGAACCGCCAAATTCGTTTGCATCCTCGTGAAGAAAAGGAGTTTTTGCCCATGCTCGACCCCGACAACACCCATCCCGCCTACCGGCTGGGGCGGCTCTTTGCCGTGCTGGAAAAGGCGCAGGAAGAAGCCAGCCCAGGGCTCAACGCCACCATCCGCGACCGCTATTACGGTGCGGCCTCCAGCACACCAGTGGCAGTGTTCACCACACTGCTGCGCTTGAAGAACGCGCACCTGAAAAAGCTCAACCCCGGCCGCGCCCAGTGGTTTGAAAAACTGTTGGGCGAGGTGCTGTCCCCCGTGGCCGACTTTCCCGCCCACCTGGCCCTGCCCGACCAGGGTCGCTTTGCCCTGGGCTACTACCACCAGCGCCAGGACTTGTTCACCAAGAAACCCGCCGCAGACAACACCCCCGACACCACCTCTAACAACAACCCCGCAGGAGATTTGGCATGAGCCTCACGCAACGCTACGACTTCGTTCTGATTTTTGACGTGCAAGACGGCAACCCCAACGGCGACCCCGATGCGGGCAATATGCCGCGCCTGGATGCCGAAACCGGCCACGGCCTGGTGACTGATGTGGCGCTCAAGCGCAAGGTGCGCAATTTTGTCGCTTTGGCAAAAAAATACCAAAGTCCATTCGATATTTACGTCAAAGAAAAGGCCATATTGGGGCTTGCGCACAAGGAGGCTTTTGCTGCCTTAGATATCCAATTGGGCGAAGAGTCTCGCACCAAGATTCCTACGAACCTTATTGGGTTATTGGAAGATATTGCTCTGCCTGATGGGTTAGAGCTAGGGGAGGATGATGAAGAAAATTCGGTACTGATTGTTGCGGCCGATGCGGACGTAAAAACAATTAAATCAGCATTAAAAGAGACCAATCCAACTAAAGAAGTAAAGAGCTTTCTTGATTCTTGCCTGAAAGGAGTGAAGGCAAGAAAACCCAAGGCGCAAGAAGTAGCGTTGGGAAGAGATTGGATGTGCGAACGATTTTTTGATATTCGTACTTTTGGCGCGGTGATGTCTCTGAAATCTGCGCCCAATTGTGGCCAGGTGCGCGGCCCGGTGCAGCTGACCTTTGCCCGCTCGGTCGAGCCCATCGTGGCGCTGGAGCATTCCATTACCCGCATGGCCGTGGCCACCGAGGCCGAGGCCGAAAAACAGCAGGGCGACAACCGCACCATGGGCCGCAAGCACACCGTGCCCTACGGCGTGTATGTGGCGCACGGCTTTGTCTCATCCTTCCTGGCCAAACAGACCGGCTTTGGTGCGGACGATCTGGAACTGCTGTGGCAGGCCCTGGCGCAAATGTTCGAGCACGACCGCAGCGCCGCCCGTGGGCAGATGGCCACCCGCGGGCTGTACGTGTTTGCGCACGACAGCGAACTGGGCAACGCCCCAGCGCACGCGCTGTTCGAGCGCCTGACGGTCACGCCGCGCGAGGCCGGGCAGGTGGCGCGCAGCTTTGGCGCTTACAGCGTGGCGTTTGACGGGCAGGGTTTGGATGTGGGGGCGCAAGTGCAGGCTGCGCCGGGGGTCACGCTGCGCCGCATTTGCTGAAGGGGGCTGCGATGAAAATCCTGCCCACCCAATTCGACGGCCACGCCATCCGTCGGCTGTATGACGAGGCGACGGACACCTGGTGGTTTTCCGTGATGGATGTCGTTCAGGTGCTGACGCAGCAACCCGATGCCCTCATTGCCCGCAAGTACTGGAACCAGCTCAAAAGCCGCCTTGCCAAGGAGGGCAGTGAACTGGTGACAGCTTGTCACCAGTTGAAGCTCCCCGCCGCCGACGGCAAACAGCGCCTGACCGACTGCGCCACCGCCGAGAGCCTGTTGCGCCTGGTGCAATCCATCCCCAGCCCCAAGGCAGAGCCCATCAAGCTGTGGCTGGCCAAGGTGGGTTACGAGCGCATGCAGGAGATCGCCGACCCGACGCAGGCACTCGACCGCGCCCGCCAGACCTGGCAGCAGCTGGGCCGCAGCGACAAGTGGATTCAGCAGCGCATGACCGGGCAGGAGACGCGCAACAAGCTCACCGACTACTGGGCCGAGCACGGCATCGCACCGGGGCAGGAATTTGCCCTGCTCACCAACCTCATCCACCAGGAATGGGCGGGCCTGTCGGTGGCGCAGCACAAGGCCAAGAAGGGCTTGAAAAGCCAGAACCTGCGCGACCACATGAGCGAGGCCGAGCTCATCTTCACCGCCCTGGCCGAGCTGTCCACGCGCCAGATCGCCTCTGCGCAAGACGCCACCGGCCTGCAAGAGAACCAGGGCGCGGCGCACGCCGGTGGCCGCATCGCCCGCCAGGCACGCCAGCAGCTTGAAGCACAGACCGGCCAGCCCGTGGTGACGGGCGCCAACTACCTGCCGCCGCAGGCGCCCACTGCCATGCCTGAGCTACCCGCCCCAAAGGCGAAGTCGGTGCGCACGCCACGAAAAAAACCATAGCTGCTCGCGCAATGTCCACGCCAGATACAGCCGAATTGGAGCCCATCACCCTCTCCGCCCTGCAGCACTGGGTCTATTGCCCGCGCCAATGCGGCCTGATCCATCTGGAGCAGGCGTTTGATGACAACCTGCACACCCTGCGCGGTCATGCTGAGCACGCGCGGGTGGACAAGCCCGGCGTGCAAAGCGCCAAGGGCGTGCGCGTGGAGCGGGCCCTGCCGCTGTGGCATGACGCGCTGGGGTTGATGGGCAAATCGGACGTGGTGGAGTTTTTGCCCGATGGCACACCCTACCCCGTGGAATACAAACACGGCAGCCGCCACAAGGCGCCGGCCATCGCCGCCTGCGACGACCTGCAACTGGCCGCGCAGGCGTTGTGCCTGGAGTTCATGACCGGCAAACCCGTGGCTGAGGGCGCGTTGTACTACGCCAGCTCGCGCCGCCGCCGCGTGGTGCCCATCACCGCAGCGCTGCGCCAGGCAGTTGCAAGCACCGCCCAGGCCGTGCGCCAGATGCTGACCAGCGGGCGTTTGCCGCCACCCCTGACGGGCGACGCCGCGCAGCAGCGCTGCAAAGGCTGCTCGCTGCAAGAGCGCTGCCAGCCACAGGCCACGACCACGCTGCTGGCCGCCGCTCGGCGCAGCCTGTTCGACCCCGAGGCCTGAAGCCCTTTGCCCGCCATGCAACTGCTCAACACTCTCTACGTCACCCTGCCCGACGCCTGGCTGCGCCTGGACAACGACACCCTGCGCATCGAGGTCGAACGCGAAACGCGCCTGCGTGTGCCGCTGCACCACCTCACCGCCGTGGTCTGCTTTGGCCATGTTGGGCTGTCCGCGCCGCTCATGCACCGCTTGGCTGACGAGGGCATCGCCCTGGTGCTGTTGGACTCCAACGGCCGCTTCAAGGCGCGGCTCGAAGGCGCTGTGAGCGGCAACGTGCTCTTGCGCCAGGCGCAGTTTGCGCGCGGCGCGGATGCGGCCTTCACCCTGGACATGGCACGCAGCTTTGTCGCCGGCAAGATCAAGAACACCCGCCAGGTTTTGCAGCGCGGTGCGCGCGAGGCCAAGAGCGAAGCAGAAGCCGCCGTACTGACCCGGCGCGCCGACGACCTGGCCGCCAGCCTGCGCGCCCTGCCCGAAGCCGCCGCGCTGGACGCCGTGCGCGGCGTCGAAGGCGAGGCCGCGCGCCAGTACTTCAGCGGCCTGCCGCTCTTGGTGCGTGCCGACCTGCGCGAGCACTTCACCATGGATGGCCGCACCCGCCGCCCGCCGCGCGATCGATTCAATGCCTTGCTGTCGTTTTTGTACGCCATGTGGATGAACGACTGCCGCAGCGCCCTGGAGGCCGCAGGCCTCGATCCGCAAGTCGGCTTCTTGCACGCCCTGCGCCCCGGCCGCGCCGCGCTGGCGCTGGACTTGATGGAAGAGTTTCGCCCCTGGGCCGACCGCCTGGCGCTCACCCTCATCAACCGGGGGCAGGTGCAGGCGGATGATTTCGACCTGCGCGAAGGCGGCGGCGTGGCGCTGCAGGGCGACGCGCGTAAGGCGGTGGTGGTGGCCTACCAAGAGCGCAAGAAAGACGAAATTACCCACCCGCTGCTGGCGCAAAGCCTGCCCCTGGGCCTGGTGCCGCTGGTGCAAGCGCGGCTCTTGGCACGCGCCCTGCGCGACGACACCATGCCCTACCTGCCTTTCGTTCCCAAGTAAAAGGAGGCGCCATGCTGGTACTGGTCTGCTACGACGTGAATACCGAAACCAGCGCCGGCCGCCGCCGCCTGCGCCGCGTCGCCAAGGTGTGTGAGAGCACCGGACAGCGGGTGCAAAAGTCGGTCTTTGAATGCCAGGTGGATGTGGCGCAGTTTGAGACTCTGGAGCGGCGCTTGCTGGCGGAAATCAATCCCGATCAAGACTGCCTGCGCCTGTACCGAATGCCGCAAACCCGGGGGTTCGAGGTGCTGGAGCACGGCAGCTTCAAGGCGGTGGATTTTGATGGGCCGTTGGTGCTGTAGGGCAAGGGGCCGTGCTATCGTGCGCGTCGCGAACCTGGAGTGATGGCGTTGCGTCGAACAGGTTCGCACGCTTCATAAGTCGTTGTCGTTCTATGCTTTTCCTCCTTGCTCGCATAAGTCTGTTTGACCAGTGGAATGGTCGAACAGACGTTCGCGCGAGAACAGGAAAAAGTACAGGACTGGCAAGGCGTTGGTAGTGAAGCGCATCGCCCGCCAGCAATGGCGGGCGCGGATTGAAACACGCATAGCATCGGCATCAAAGGAGGCCAGCATGGCATCGCCCGCCAGCAATGGCGGGCGCGGATTGAAACCTCTTAAAAATCAGTCCTAACCCGTCAATTAACCGCATCGCCCGCCAGCAATGGCGGGCGCGGATTGAAACAGGTCGATGCCCTCCCAGCGGGCGAGAAAGTCGCGGCATCGCCCGCCAGCAATGGCGGGCGCGGATTGAAACACCCGCGTGGCCTTGACCTGCGCATGCAGATCGGCCGCATCGCCCGCCAGCAATGGCGGGCGCGGATTGAAACAAGCTGTTGGACAAGCTGACAGGCGAAACGCTGGCGCATCGCCCGCCAGCAATGGCGGGCGCGGATTGAAACTGGCCGGCAAGTGCCCGGAAAGGATTGAGCCATGCATCGCCCGCCAGCAATGGCGGGCGCGGATTGAAACAGTGAGGTCTAACGCACAAGTTCAGGCGGCGGCCGCATCGCCCGCCAGCAATGGCGGGCGCGGATTGAAACGTTGGGTTGCCGCAGTCAATGCATGGGTTTTGGCGCATCGCCCGCCAGCAATGGCGGGCGCGGATTGAAACACCGGCCACGCCTCCCGCGTCAATCGCACGTCAGGCATCGCCCGCCAGCAATGGCGGGCGCGGATTGAAACTCGGGTGCCAGCGACAGGCGGCCGAACTTGCCCAGCATCGCCCGCCAGCAATGGCGGGCGCGGATTGAAACTCGCGCGTCGAGACCGCCTACCTCAAGAGCGACCGCATCGCCCGCCAGCAATGGCGGGCGCGGATTGAAACTCCGACTGACCGGCCCGCATGGCAGCAGCGCAGCGGCATCGCCCGCCAGCAATGGCGGGCGCGGATTGAAACATTAAGCGCAGCTACCATGCGCACCACCTTGTATTGGCATCGCCCGCCAGCAATGGCGGGCGCGGATTGAAACTTGAGCTGGGTGAAGGCCTGGCCCACGGTGAGCACGCATCGCCCGCCAGCAATGGCGGGCGCGGATTGAAACCCCATCAAGGGCACCCTCAACGACGAACGCGGCAGCATCGCCCGCCAGCAATGGCGGGCGCGGATTGAAACCTTGCGCCAGGGTCAGAATCTCGAAGGTCATACTGCATCGCCCGCCAGCAATGGCGGGCGCGGATTGAAACAATTTGCCCAGCGCCTCTGCTGCAAGGTACGCGCTGGCATCGCCCGCCAGCAATGGCGGGCGCGGATTGAAACGGCAGGACTGGAAAAGTTGGGCAGTGCTGGCGCTGGCATCGCCCGCCAGCAATGGCGGGCGCGGATTGAAACGCAGGAGTTCGAGCGCCATCGGCCGCTGCTGATCGCATCGCCCGCCAGCAATGGCGGGCGCGGATTGAAACAACTCACCAACGCCGGAATGAGCCTGCGGGACTACGCATCGCCCGCCAGCAATGGCGGGCGCGGATTGAAACCTCGACCTGGAGCGCGAGGACACGCGCTTTGGCGGCATCGCCCGCCAGCAATGGCGGGCGCGGATTGAAACAGGCCTTCGCGCGCGCGATTGAGCGGGCGCACGGCGCATCGCCCGCCAGCAATGGCGGGCGCGGATTGAAACGGTGAACTGCGTGTCGTTGGCGTTGTTGAATGCCGCATCGCCCGCCAGCAATGGCGGGCGCGGATTGAAACCATTCCCCCTCTTGTCCGCGATTTCCGCGCTTGATTGCATCGCCCGCCAGCAATGGCGGGCGCGGATTGAAACTTGTGCCCACGTTGCTCCAGCCACTTGCGAAGCTGCATCGCCCGCCAGCAATGGCGGGCGCGGATTGAAACAGCACGTCTTTACGCACCAGCGGTTGCCCCGGCTCAGCATCGCCCGCCAGCAATGGCGGGCGCGGATTGAAACGCCACAAAGCGGCCAGCGCGAAGTAAGTACAGCGCATCGCCCGCCAGCAATGGCGGGCGCGGATTGAAACATCGCTCAGCGGCTCAAGGTACGGGTAAGCGCCGGGCATCGCCCGCCAGCAATGGCGGGCGCGGATTGAAACGGCGCAGCGGTACGCTGCCATGCCGGTGCTGTAGCGCCGCATCGCCCGCCAGCAATGGCGGGCGCGGATTGAAACGAGCCCGGCGACGCGCTCAATTGGCTCTACTGCCGCATCGCCCGCCAGCAATGGCGGGCGCGGATTGAAACGATGGTGCGCTCATGCACGCCGAATTGGCGCGCGAGCATCGCCCGCCAGCAATGGCGGGCGCGGATTGAAACCGGCGTCTGTGAGTTCAAGGCCGCCGGCCCCGCGCTCGGCATCGCCCGCCAGCAATGGCGGGCGCGGATTGAAACGTCCCGGTGTAGGTTGTGTTTAGAGCCTCTTCCCGCATCGCCCGCCAGCAATGGCGGGC
The DNA here is from genome assembly GCF_033100095.1 of Diaphorobacter limosus. Lineage (NCBI taxonomy): Bacteria > Pseudomonadati > Pseudomonadota > Betaproteobacteria > Burkholderiales > Comamonadaceae > Diaphorobacter > Diaphorobacter limosus. The sequence continues at coordinate 2,690,885 of NZ_CP136921.1, forward strand.
GCGGATTGAAACCAGCCACCTATGGCGGGCGCGGATTGAAACACTCGATCCCAGCCCGCACAGTAAGTCCTACGGCCATGCATCGCCCGCCAGCAATGGCGGGCGCGGATTGAAACCGAGGCTTCACAGTGGGTTTTATTGCCCAGCCTTGCATCGCCCGCCAGCAATGGCGGGCGCGGATTGAAACCTGCTGTCCAATGGGCTCGCGACCAGAAAACATCAGGCATCGCCCGCCAGCAATGGCGGGCGCGGATTGAAACAATCCGCCGCCGCCATGGTGGACAGCCTGCGCGCATCGCATCGCCCGCCAGCAATGGCGGGCGCGGATTGAAACGGACTTCCCACGCGGGAGGAGCGTGCCGCTCTCTGGCATCGCCCGCCAGCAATGGCGGGCGCGGATTGAAACCTTCCTCCCCGGTTCGCCCAGGTGAAATGCGGCGGGCATCGCCCGCCAGCAATGGCGGGCGCGGATTGAAACCAGGTTCGCGCCGTCTAGGGTCGCGCCTTCCAGGGCATCGCCCGCCAGCAATGGCGGGCGCGGATTGAAACATATTCGTCTTGGCTGCATTGCGCAGCCATCATGGCATCGCCCGCCAGCAATGGCGGGCGCGGATTGAAACGCGTTTTCCACCAGCCCACATGCGGCGGGGCCCCAGCATCGCCCGCCAGCAATGGCGGGCGCGGATTGAAACTGGCGGCTTTGGCGGCGGCGGCGGCGGCGGCGCAGGTGCGAGCATCGCCCGCCAGCAATGGCGGGCGCGGATTGAAACCCGACCGGCGGCACCGGTGGCACCGTGGGCATTAAGCATCGCCCGCCAGCAATGGCGGGCGCGGATTGAAACCACTACACCGGGGGTTAGGTGCTGGCGCGATGCCGGCGCATCGCCCGCCAGCAATGGCGGGCGCGGATTGAAACAGGACGCTGTACCCGCGCCCCTGCATGCATCGCTTGCATCGCCCGCCAGCAATGGCGGGCGCGGATTGAAACCTTCCTCCCCGGTTCGCCCAGGTGAAATGCGGCGGGCATCGCCCGCCAGCAATGGCGGGCGCGGATTGAAACTTGGACTCAAACGGCACTCCGTTCGCGCGGAGCAGGCATCGCCCGCCAGCAATGGCGGGCGCGGATTGAAACCCGTTGTGCACCGTGCATCCAGGCCACGACGGGTGCATCGCCCGCCAGCAATGGCGGGCGCGGATTGAAACTTCATGGACGCGGCCAGGTTGTCGGCTTCGCTCTGGCATCGCCCGCCAGCAATGGCGGGCGCGGATTGAAACCTCAGGAGGTGACGCAGTAGCCCAAAAATCCCAGGAGCATCGCCCGCCAGCAATGGCGGGCGCGGATTGAAACCCGAACCGGCGCTACAAGAAAAGCGGCGGGCCATCGGCATCGCCCGCCAGCAATGGCGGGCGCGGATTGAAACGATGCAAGCGGGGTGAAGCAGGGCTGTCACGCGGCGCATCGCCCGCCAGCAATGGCGGGCGCGGATTGAAACCGTGATCAGCCGCCGACCGCTGTCCGCGTCGTAGCATCGCCCGCCAGCAATGGCGGGCGCGGATTGAAACGTTCGCCCAGGCGTCCGCCACCGATCGGTTGCGCCGCATCGCCCGCCAGCAATGGCGGGCGCGGATTGAAACGTCTGCGGCCTTCGCTGCCTTCTTGAGCGCGTGGCATCGCCCGCCAGCAATGGCGGGCGCGGATTGAAACCGACCGGCTTCAACGCAACCAGCATCACGCTGTCGGCATCGCCCGCCAGCAATGGCGGGCGCGGATTGAAACCGCGCAGAGAACCCCTGCCCCGCCACCGGCCGCACGCATCGCCCGCCAGCAATGGCGGGCGCGGATTGAAACTCGGCGGCCAGCTGCCGCTGCAGCCATGAGCAGGAAATGCTGCGGCAGACGGGCACCCCCCTGAGCTGCGACACCGTCAAGCAGGGCTCGCCCTACAAACTGGTCATCAAGAAGCCCGCCGGGCTGCACGCACAGCGCAGCGCGCAGCGGCGGCAGTGGCAGGAGGATTGGGAGGCGCTGGGGGCAGGTGACGGGGGTGCTGCTGGTCAACGCCCCAGCAACCACCCCAGCAGTGCTGCTGCGCCCAACAGCTGCAGCCGGCCTGTACCCGCAGGGCGCGCTGCGCGCCCGAACAGTACCCAGGCAATGAAGACCCAGCCGAGCAAGGCCACCAAGCCCATCAAATCCAGCAATCGCAACATCATGTGCGCTAGTACAGCAACACGGAAATATCGAAACATGAAAGCGCGCCTTCGCACCCATGGCGGCGTTGCAAATCCTCGCGATAGCTACGGCTATCGCTGCGGTTTGCGCCTTGCCCTGGGCGCGAATCCATCGCTTTCATCTTGTTCCGATACCTCCGTGTCGCTGTACTAGCGTAGTACCTGCATGAACAGCTTCGGTGCCGTGGTCTTCAACCGTCACTTGAATGGTGCGCCTGAAGTTCAGGGACGGATTCAAACGCCAATTTCCTGAACATGCCCAATGGATACCGATGTGGCATCGCCCGCCAACTCACCGCCCCGCTGCCCGCGCCGCAATCTCCTCCCACCCCATGTTCGCCAGCAGCGCCTGGGCGCCGCGGCGGTGCACCAGCACGGCGCTGCGGGTGTGCTGGCGCAGCAGGCGCAGCTCTTTGTTGGGGGTGACGAAGAGGGCGTGCAGGCCGAATTCCTGCAGCGCCTGGATGATGCGCGCGGCCACGGCCTGGGAGCTTTTGGAGAAGGCCTCGTCCAGCACGATGGTGCAGAACAGCGGCTGGCTGCGCCCGGGCGGGCACAGCGCGTAGCTCAGCGACGCGGTGAGCACGTAGCTGGCGATGATTTCCTTCTCGCCGCCGCTGCCGCCCTGTGAGCCGGTGCGGCGCTCCAGCACCTGGCCCGTGGCGCGGTCGAGTACGTGGACGGCGAACTGCAGGCGGTAGCGTGCGTCCAGCAGGGCCTGGGCGGCCTTGGTGCGGCGGTTGCTGGCGTGCTCGCTCAGCAGCTCGACCATGGCGCGCAGGGCCTGGTAGTGGCGCTGGCCGCCGTCGTACTGCAGGCGTTCGCTGCGCAGCTGGGCGCGCGCCTGGTGCAGCTGCTGCAGGCTGGGGTGCAGCACGGGCTGGGGCACCAGCTGCAGGTAGCGGCCGCTGTGAAAGTCCACCCGCGCCAGGGTCTGGTTGAGCTGGTCTATGCGCTCGGTGATCTCGGCCACCTGCGCCTCTATGCCGGACAGCAGCGTGCTCACGCCCTGGTCGGAGGCCTGGTTCAAATAGTCCTGGAAGCGCGCGCGCTTGGCGGGCAGGTCTTCCTCCTGCAGCCGCTGCAGGCGCTGCAGGTAATGCGCCAAGGCTTCGACCTCTTGCGGGTGATCAGTGAGTGCGCCGCGGTCTTCCCTTTGCGCCGCCGCCATCTGCCGGATGATGTCCTTGTGCAGCAGGGCCAGCCTGTGGCCCAGCCTGTCCAGGCGCTCGCTGGCGCTGGCCAGGGCCTGGCGCTCTTGCGTGGCGAGTTCTTCGCAGGCGGTGCCCGGCGGGCACAGGGCGGCCAGGGGGCCATGCAGCGTGTCCAGACCGGGCGGAGCCGGGGTGGCGGCCAGGCGCTCGCGGCACAGGCGCTCTTGCGTCTGGGCGCTGGCCTGGCGTTCCTGCCAGGTGGCCTGGGCGGTTTGCAGCCGCAGCAGCGCCTGGGCCTGGGCCTGGCTGTGCTGCTGCGCGGCCTGCCAGGCGGCCTGCGCCTGGACGGTGCCGGACTGCGGATCGAGCAGCGCGGCCAGCCGGGTTTGCAGCTGCTGCAGCTCGGCCTGGGCGCCGGCCTGGTCGATGTCGCTCCAGTGCAGGGCCAACAGGGTGTGCCAGCTTTGGGTCTTTTGGGCCTCTAGCGCTTGTCTGGATTGCGCCAGCAGCTTCTGTTTTTGTAGTGTTTCCCAATGGCCTTGCTCGGCCTGCAGGCGTTCTTGCAGCTGCGCCAGGCGGTCGCGGTTGTCAAAGCCGGTCATCCAGTCCTGGTCTATGCGGCGCTGGTCCTGCTTGTCGAAATGCTGGGGGCGGCCGGACATCAGGCCCTCTCGCGTCATGGCGTGGGGCGTGGTCTGCAGGGCCTCGGTGCTGGCCACGCAGTGGCGATCCTGCTCGGCCAGCAGCTGGCGCAGCGCGCCCTGGTGGGCGTGGGGCTTCAGGGTCAGCAGCTGGGCAAAGCCGTCGTCCCAGAAGCGGGCCGGGCTGGCCGGGGCGCGCACCTCCAGCAGGCGCACATGCAGGCGGTTGTGGCGCTGATTCACCCAGGCCAGCGCGGCCTGCATGGCTTGCGGCGGCACCAGCAGGCGCAGGCGCTGCGCGCCCAGGGCGCGTTCTATGGCGCCGCGCCAGGCCTGGTGGGCGGCGGGCACCTCGACCAGTTCGGCGACGAAGGGCAGGGCGTCGGGCGCCAGCCGCAGCTGCTCGGCCAGCTGGGCGCGGAACTGGGTGAAGTCCGGCGGCAGGTTGGAGCCCGGCCGCTGGCGCACGGCGGTGATTTCGTCCTGCAGTTGCGCCAGCGCGGCGTGGGCGTTGCGCTCCTGCGCCACGGCGTCTTCCAGCGCCTCTTGCAGCGCGGCCGCCTGGTTTTGCAATTGCGCCAGCGCGGGCGCGGCCTGGGCCTGCAGCTGTGCCAGTTGCGCAGCGCCAAAGGGCTGGGCGACGGGTAGGTCAATCTGCCCGGCCAGCTGCTGGAACTGCGCCCAGTGCTGCGCGCGCTGGCGGCACTGGTCTTGCTGGGTGGCGATGCTGCGGCGCAGCAGCTCTATATCGCCGCCGCCGGCGCGCAGATAGGCTTCGAGCAGGGTTTGCTCCTGCTGGCGCGCCTGCTCCAGTTGCTGCTCCTGGGCGCTGATGCGCTGCGCCTGCGCGTTCAGCTGTTGCTGCAGATCGGCGCAGCGCGCCGCCCATTGCTGCTGGCCCAGGCGCGCGCACCAGTGCGGCAGGGCGGCGTGCAGCAGGCGCTGGTCTTGCAGAGCCTGCTGCTGGCGCGCCTCTTGCTGCGCCAGCTCGCGCAGCGGCAGCAGGGCCAGGCATTGGCGGTTGGCCAGCTCCAGCTCGGCGTGGATGGCGGCCAGCTCGTCAAAACTGTCGGCCACCCGCAGGGCGTCGTCAAAGGCGCTGTGGTCGTCGAGCACCAAGTCGCGAAAGATCTCGTCGATGCTGTTGAGCTGCTTCAGCCCGGCCGCGCGGTTGAGCAGGGTGAAGGCGTTGGGCCCGATCTCGAAAAAGCGCTGCACCCGCGCCAGGTAGGCGCTTTTGCTGCTGAACATCTCCAGGCCGTCGCTGTTCTTCACCAGGCGGCTCAGGGCGCGCGCGCCGCCGCTGTGGTGCTCCTCCAGCCACAGGTCCAGGCTGTGGCCGCCGCCCTGGGCAAAGAACCAGCGCCGCCCCATGTCGGCCTGGGCGCTGCTGCTGCCGTCCAGCCACAGGATGGCGCCGAGCCAGATGTCGCCCGCGCCGTCGTCGTCCGCACCGCGCAGCTGCGCCGCCAGGCCGGTCACGCAGCGGCCCTGGCGCGCCAGGTGGGCGCTGCCCTCGGCCTCGTGGCCCGGGCCGCTGGCGCCGCGCAGGTAGGACACCAGGTCGCGGTCGCTCTCGTGCCCGCCGGTGGAGGCCAGGTTGTAGCGCGGGTGCTGGCAGAGCAGCGTCATCAGCGCGTCGATCAGCGTGGTCTTGCCGCTGCCCGTGGGGCCGATGATGGCGCTGTTGTCCGGCGAGATGCTGGCCTGGTGGCGCCCGGCAAAGGCGCCCCAGTTGTACAGGTGCAGGGCGTGCAGGCGGTAGCTGGCGCTGCTCATGTTGCGTTGCCTGTACTGTCCGCACTCAGGGCGCGCAGCTGCGTCAGCAGGGCCTGCAGGTTCTCGGGGTTGGCCAGGTGGGCGATCATGGGGCGGATGGTGATGCGCTCCTGCGCGTCCACGTCCGACACCACGCCGTGGCCGCGCAAATGCTCCAGCAGCGCGGACAGGCGCTTGCGCTCCTGCATGTCGCTGCCGGTGCTGCCCAGGTAAATCTCCAGCTGCGGCAGCAGGCTGTCCACGGCGATCTGCACCGGGCGGCCGATGCCGCCCTCCTGCTCGCGCTGCAAAAACTCGCGCCGCAGAATCGCCAGCAGCAGCGACTGCTCCAGCGTCAGGCGCTGGCGGCGCACCAGGGGGTGGGTCCATTCATCATCGTCCTCGGCCTCGCCGGCCTGCCAGCCGGGCGCCACCGTCACATAGGCCAGGCCGCGCAGGTCGTCCACGCGCACCTGCAGGTCCAGCGGCTCCAAGAGCGCGTTGACGCGCGCCGTGTCGATGGCGATGTGGCGAAACAGCTGCGGCTTGCTGGCTTGCTCCAGCAGGCCCATTTTCAAGAGCTCTTGCAGGGCGCGGCGCAGGGGCTGGGGGGTGGCGGGGACGGCTTCTGGCGCGGGTTCGGGCGGCGGCTCGGGGGCTGGCTGCGCATCCACGGCGGGGCTGGCCTGCGGCGCGGCGGCCCATTGGTCGAAGAGGTCGGGGGCGGTGGGCATTTGCTATTGAATAAAGAGCTGTTTGCGCAGAGTGGTTGCACGGTACAACTGGTTTTCGCCCTTGGGTAGCAACATGTTGTGCTGCGTCAATGACTTTGCCACAGCGCCTGAAAATCAAACGAGAGCTGCCGCTGGTGGCGGATGGAGAGCAGGTACACCGTGCCCCCGATGCGCGCATACAACAGCAGGTAATGCGCCATCACGTACTCGCGCAGCTCGCCGTCGGTGGCGAGTGCGCCCAGTTGCTGGGTCAAGCGTGCGATGCCATTGGCCACCTCGACCGAGCGCACCGGCCGTTCGAGAAACAAGCGCCCCATGCCTGGAAAGCGCTCCAGATTCGGGATGGTGGTACGCGCCAACTCATCGAGCAGAGCATCGAAGGCCTGGGGAGCCTCTGCCTCGATCAAGAAGGCTTCGATATCGGCGAGGTTGCGTTCAAAGTTGGCAGTGAGCTTGACGGTCACGGTGCAAGGCAGTCAGTCAGTCAACAGCCTTGCCACCCCGATGGGTCGCGCGGCGGCGCTGCATGGCCGCCAAGGTGGCGCGTGCGTCCTTCACCTTGCCCGCAGCCACATCGGCCAAACCCTGGCTGGCATCGGCGATCAGCAGCAGGTGAATGCGCTCGCGTTCGAGCTGGTGGTAGTAGTCCAGCCGCCCCGCGTCGATCAGGGCAACGTAGCTTTCGCCATTCTTGGTAATGATCTTCTCGGCGCCAGCCCGCACCTGGTCGGCCAGTTCCGACAGGGTGGCTCTGGCTTGGGAGAGCGGGATCACGTCAGCGGCGGAGATGGCCATGGGAGCCTCCTTGGCGTGTTTTGATGTACGGAATTCTGTACATCATATGCGCAAGGCTGTCGCTGTTGGAAATGACTGCGAGTTCACGGCTCGGGGTGTGCCTTGCCAGCACAGTGTGTGGCGAAGGCGCAGCGCGATCAGTGGTAGTCGCTCTCTCGCTGATGGCGCAGCGCCAGCACCGTCACGGTTTGGGCGTCGTCGATTTCAAACAGTGCGACATAGCCGGCCGCTCCAAACGGGATGACCAACTCCCGCAAAAAAGGTGAGTCAGCCGTGGCCTTGCGGCAGGTAAAGGGCAGGCGCTCCAGCGTGGCAATGCCCGCGCGAATTGTCTCCAGCGCACGCTCGGCCAAGGCCCAGTCTGCGGCATCCCTGTCAAGGATGAATTCATACAGCCTGACCAGATCGGCCTCGGCTTCCTGTGTAAAGCGAACCCGGTAGGTCATGCGGTGGTTGGGCCGGACTTGGCGCGATCAAGCATCTCCTGAAGCCTGTCCAGCACGGCGCCAGCCTCCACATACTGCCCGCTCTGCCGCGCCTGGTCGCGCGCCTTCAAGCCACGGGTGATGAACTCTTGATCCGCCAGACGGCAGGCGATGGTTTGCCGAATCGCCTGTTCTACGAAGCCCGACAGACTTTCTCCATCGCGCAAAACACTTTCCGCGGCCAGACGCAGCTGCGGGTCAACCCGCAAAGATGGGATGGTGGAGGTTTTCATGAAAAGGCTCCGTGCGTTGCAATTGCGATGCAGTGTGCCCATGTTTCAACCGCTGCGCAAGCGGTAAGGGAAAGGGCGAGAGTGACGACAAACTTGCGGTACCGCCCTTTGGTTCGCGCCCCCTCATCCCGCAACCCAGGGGTTTACAAAAGATGTTCATAAGCCACATTTGAGGTGCCAGCTGAAAATAATGACGCCCACAAGCCACAATGACCACCCTCTCTGACGTTGCCCTACTGCTGCGCACTGCCCGCAAGCAAGCGCGCCTGACCCAGGCTGAACTGGCCGAGCGCGCCGGCGTGGCGCGCACCACCGTGGCGCGCATGGAAAACCCCTCCAAGGGCGACATGAGTGTTTCCGCCCTGGTGCGACTGTTGGAGGCCGCCGGCTGCGACCTGAAAGTGGTGCCCGTGGGCCATCAGCGCACGGTGGAAGAGATTCTGGCCGAGCAGCGCCGGGGGGATACGTGACGCTGCAGGGCAGAGGCACGGCGTACACCTATAGCAATGAATGAATGCGACTCTCGATAAGGAGTCCTCAAGCATGAGCCTCTTGATGCCTGAACATGAACACCGCGTGGCGGTGCTGGTGGACTGCGACAACACCAGCCCGGAAATCCTGGAATATGCCTTGCGCGTGGTGGCGCAGTTTGGCCGTGTGGTGCTGCGGCGCGGCTATGGCAACCACAGCACCTTGGCCAACAAGTGGCAAGAGGCCCTGGTGCGGCTGGCGTTCACGCCTTGCTTGCAATACCAATACGCGGCGGGCAAAAATACCTCGGACATCGCCCTCGCACTGGATGCCATGGAAGCATTGTTTGACCGCCGGGCGACAACGTTTTGCCTCGTCACCAGCGATTCCGACTTTGCCTATCTGTGCCGCAAGCTGCGCGAGCGTGGGGCCACGGTGCATATCGTGGGCGAAGCCAAGTCGCCCGATGCGCTGCGCAATGCCAGCGACCAGTTCTTCGAGTGGGTCAAGCCAGTCCCGGAGCCGGTGGCCTCGGTGGCTGCGGCAGAGCCCGCAGACAAAGGCAGCAGCAAACCCGAGCCGGGCAAGCCCGCACCCAAACTGCGCCCGCGCTTCGTGGTAGAGGCGGTTGCGCTGATGGCAGGAGACACGGCCGATGGAAAGGTCAGCGTAGGCGGCCTGGGCTCTTATCTCAAGCGTGCCGACCCTTCTTTTTCTCCCAAGAACTACGGTCATTCAGGTTTGCTGGACATGCTCAAAACCTACGACTTGCTGAAGGTGCAGCAGGAAGCCGGTGGGCATTGGACGACGCAGTTGGCGCAGCCATCAAAAAGTTGAACGGCCAGTTCACAGCAAGGGGCCGTTGATTGCGCTACAGCGCCAAACGCACCCGCACCGGCCGATGATCACTCCCCAAATCCACCCCCCATCCCGCGCCATCCGCCCGCACTCCCGGCGTCACGAGCACATGATCGAGCGGCAGGACGGACAGCCAGCCGCCCAGGTTCGGCCAGGTGGGCGCCAGGCCGCTGGCGCGGCGCAGCGGGGCGGTGGCCTGCAGGCCGGTGGACCATGGCGAGTCGTTCATATCGCCCAGCAGGATGCCGGGCAGACCGCTGTCGGCCAGCAGCCTGGCTTCCAGCCGCAGGCTGGCATCGCGCTCCTGGGCGTAGGGTGCGCTGATGGGCGGCATGGGATGCACGGCGGTCAAGGCCAGTTTTTGGCCTTGCACGTCCAGCACCAGGCGCAGCTTGAGCGTTGCCAGTACGTCGGCGGCGGGCACCTTTTCCGCCGATGCGATCGGGTACTTGGACAGCACGCCCAGACCAAACTGGTCATCGCTGGGTTCGAGCACGCGGTGGGGGTAGGCGGCCAGCACTTCGGGGCGGTTCACCATGGCCATGGCGGAGGGGGTGAACTCCTGCAGCGCGATCGCGTCCGGCGCGTTGGCCGAAAGCAGCCAGGCGGCGAGCGCGGCATGGTCGGTGCGCTCGAAGTTCAGGTTGGCGCTGACCACGGTGAGCGTGACTGACGACTGGTTGTGCGCTGTGCGGGCCTCGGCCTGGGGTAGCTGGTGCAGCCAGGCGGCCGCCACCATGGCCACAGGCGCCAGAACCTGCCAGGGGCGTGCCGGCCGCAGGCAGGCGGTGAGCACGGCCCCGGTCAAGGCGAGGCCGGCGTAGAGCCATTGCCAATGCGACGCCAGCCCGGCCAGCCAGCGCAAGCTGTCCGGCATGATGGTGCCCGGCAGGTAGGGCACGAAGGTGCACAGGGCGCCCAAGCCGCACAGCCAGGTCACGATGATGGCGCGCCGGGCGATGGCGCCGGCCAAGCGGGGTTTTAGGGCGCCGCGCTGGCTGGCCGGTGGGGTCAGCCCAGTGCGGTTTGCGCTATTGGCGGTGGCAATCCAGGGTTTCAAGGGCTGACCTTCTCAGGGTGGCTGTGGTGCATCGACCGGGGGCGCCAAGAGCGGCTTCAAGCAGCCGTATGTTTTTGTAACTTGAGAAGCATACCGCCAATTTCAGCCCTCCACCCCCCGCAGCGCGCTCGCCGTCAGCTCCGCCCTCGGCACCGTAAACCGGCACAGTTGGCCGTTGGCGCGCTGCAGTTCGATCTGCTGCTTTGCCTGTGCATCCACCTCCGCGCCCGCCTCGCAGGCCCAGGCCAGCCACTGGGCCAGGGTTTCCAGGTCGTGCTCGCCCGGCGGCAGGGCCTGGGCCAGGTCGGCCATGGTCAGGGGGGCGCCGCGGGCCTCCAGCAGTGCCAGCGTGTCCTGCTGCAGCGCCTTGGTGTCCAGGCCCTCGAAGGCCTGCCAGAACTCGTCCTCCACCTGGCTCAGGTCGGCGTATTGCGTGGTGAGCAGCAGTTCTTGCGCGGCGCCCTCCTCCAGCGACTTGACGCGCAGGCGCTCGATGAGCGGCAGGCCCGTCAGCGCCACGCTCACGGGCGGTAGCGGCGCCGGGCTGCGGCGCAGGGCCTGGCGGCTCCAGTCCAGCTGCAGCGCCTGGTTGAGGATGTCGTTGAGCAGCTGGCCGACGCGCTGGTTTTCGGCCGCCTGGCCGGTTTTCATGAACTGCGCCACCTCGCGTTCGCTGCGCGCGCGCACGGCCTGCACCACCTTGGCTTCCTTGATGAGCTGGGGCACCAGCAGGCGCAGGGCGCTGTGCTGCAGGTCGTCCAGCGCCTGGCGGCTGGCCGGGTGGGCCAATATGGTGCGCAGGTGCTGGCGCATGCGCGCCAGCTCGGCCTGGTGGTGCAGCTGCTGCTGAAAGCCCTCGAAGACCCGCCCCTCGGGGGTGGAGAGCAGGTTGGCGTGGCCGTCGAGCAGTTGATCGACGATGCTGCCGCGGTGCTGCTGCGCGCTCAGGATGGCCTGGCGCAGCTGACGGTCGGCCTCGCGCCAGGAGTCTTCCACACGCCTGAAGTCGGCGCGCAGGCTGGTGGCCAGGGCATAGACCTCGCGTATGCCCTCGCTGGCCTGGGCGTCGCTCAGGGTCTCGACATGGCCGGCCTGCAGCGCGTCGATCTGCTGCTGCAGCTCAGCAATGCGGCGCTGCAGCTGCGCGGCGCGGCTGGCCGGGTCGGGGTCGAGCTGGGTGGCCAGGTTGTCGATCTCGCGCTGCACCACGGCCAGGCGCGAGGCGGTGGAGGTCATCATGCGCTGGTCCAGCTGGGCGACGAAGCGCAGCGCCGACTTGAGCGCATCGGTCTCGTGGATCAGGCCGTCGCGCTCGGTGACCAGGGCGCGGCGTATCCACTCGCGCAGCTCGCGCCGCGCCTGGGCCAGTGGGTCGGCGGCGTCGATCTCATAGTCGGGCTGGTTGGCGTGCTGCACCAGCAGGTCGGCAATGGCCTGCACGGCGCTGTCAAACGGCACGCCGCCGGGCTGGTGCTCCAGCAGCGACTCCAGGCAGCTGAGCATGAGTGGCGCCCGGCGCGAGGCCAGCAGCAGCCAGGCCGGGTGCTGCTGGCGCGCCAGGATGTATTGTTGGGTGCGCTGCTGGGGCAGGGAGAGCGCGGCAGGCTGCGCCCGTGTGGCCTCAGGGGGGGGGATGTGGTGGCTGGGCTCGGCCGCCATCACACATCGATGTTCCCCGCCCTGAGCGCATTCGTCTCGATGAAGTCGCGCCGCGGCTCCACCTCGTCACCCATCAGCATGGTGAATACGCGGTCGGCCTCGATGGCGTCGTCGATCTGCACGCGCAGCAGGCGCCGCACGGCCGGGTCCATGGTGGTTTCCCAGAGCTGCTCGGGGTTCATCTCGCCCAGGCCCTTGTAGCGCTGGCGGGCCGTGGTGCGTTCGGCTTCGCTGATCAGCCAGGCCATGGCTTCGCGGAAGTCGCTCACCTTTTCTTCCTTGGCCTTGTCGCCCTCGCCGCGCGTGACCTTGGCGCCCTCCTGGATCAGGCCGCGGAAGCTGTTGGCGGCCTCGGCCAGGGTGGCGTAGTCGTCGCCGGCGACAAAGTCCTGCGTGATCAGGCTGCTCTTGATGTTGCCGTGGTGGTGGCGGCTGATGCGCAGCACGGGCTTGTCGCTGCGCGGGTCGATCTCGCCGGTCACGTCGGCGGGCACGCCGTTGACGTTGAGCTCGCGCAGCTTGGCCTGCAGCTCTATGGCGCTGGCCTGGGCATCTTCCAGGGTGTCGAGGCGGAAGGCCACGCCGTCGGCGGCGGCGCGCAGGGCCTCGGCATCCATGAAGGCGGACAGGCGGGTGATGACATGCTCGGCATGCTGGTGCGTGCGTGCCAGGGCGGCCAGCTCCTCGCCGCTCAGCACGCGAGCCGCCTCGCCGCCGGTGCTGACGCTGGCGTTGTTCAGCGCCACGCGCAGCAGAAAGCCGTCCAGCGCCGCGGCGTCCTTCAGGTACAGCTCTTCCTTGCCGTTCTTCACCTTGTACAGCGGCGGCTGGGCGATGTAGATATGGCCGCGCTCGACCAGCTCGGGCATCTGGCGGTAGAAGAAGGTCAGCAGCAGGGTGCGGATGTGGGCGCCGTCCACGTCGGCGTCGGTCATGATGATGATGCGGTGGTAGCGCAGCTTGGCGGCGTCGAAGTCGTCGGCGCCGCTCTTGCCCTTGCCGCTGAAGTCGTCCTCGCTGGATTTGCCGATACCGGTGCCCAGGGCGGTGATCAGAGTGATGATTTCCTGGCTGGACAAGAGCTTTTCGTAGCGCGCTTTTTCCACGTTCAAAATCTTGCCGCGCAGCGGCAGGATGGCCTGGAACTTGCGGTCGCGCCCCTGCTTGGCGCTGCCACCGGCGGAGTCGCCCTCGACGATGTAGATCTCGCACAGCGCCGGGTCTTTTTCCTGGCAGTCGGCCAGCTTGCCGGGCAGGCCCATGCCGTCCAAGACGCCCTTGCGCCGCGTCATCTCGCGCGCCTTGCGCGCGGCCTCGCGGGCGCGCGCGGCCTCGACGATCTTGCCGCACAGAATTTTGGCGTCCTGGGGCTTTTCCTCCAGGTACTCGGTCAGCAGCTTGCCGACGATGTCCTCGACCGGCGCGCGCACTTCTGAGCTGACCAGCTTGTCCTTGGTCTGGCTGCTGAACTTGGGCTCGGGCACCTTCACGCTCAAGACGCAGCACAGGCCCTCGCGCATGTCGTCGCCGGTAACCTCGACCTTGGCCTTCTTGGCCAATTCGTTTTGCTCGATGTACTTGCCGATCACGCGCGTCATGGCGGCGCGCAGGCCGGTCAGGTGGGTGCCGCCGTCACGCTGCGGGATGTTGTTGGTGAAGCAGAGGACCTGCTCGTTGTAGCCGTCGTTCCACTGCATGGCCACTTCGACGCCGATCTCGGTGCCGGGGATGCCGCCGTAGCTCTCGGCCGGACGCGTGCCGCTGGCATGGAAGGCCGTGGGGTGCAGCACTTTCTTGTTGGTGTTGATGAACTTGACGAAGCCCATCACGCCGCCGCTGCCGGCAAAGTCGTCTTCCTTGCCGCTGCGCTCGTCGATCAGGCGGATGCGCACGCCGTTGTTCAGGAAGGACAACTCGCGCAGGCGCTTGGCCAGGATCTCGTAGTGAAACTCGTGGTTCTCCTTGAAGATTTCGGTATCCGGCAAAAAGCGCACCTCGGTGCCGCGCTTTTCCGTGGGGCCCGTGACCTTCATGGGCGAGGTCTCGAAGCCATCGACGACTTCGATCAGTCGGTCCTGCACGAAGCCGCGCGCAAACAGAATCTGGTGCACCTTGCCCTCGCGGCGCACCGTCAGGCGCAGCCATTTGGACAGGGCGTTGACGCAGGACACGCCCACACCGTGCAGGCCGCCCGAGACCTTGTAGCTGTTCTGGTTGAACTTGCCGCCGGCGTGCAGCTCGGTCAGCGCGATCTCGGCGGCCGAGCGCTTGGGCTCGTGCTTGTCGTCCATCTTCACGCCGGTGGGAATGCCGCGGCCGTTGTCCACCACGCTGATGGAGTTGTCGGTGTGGATGGTGACGACGATGTCGTCGCAATGCCCGGCCAGGGCCTCGTCGATGGAGTTGTCCACCACTTCAAAAACCAGGTGGTGCAGGCCGGTGCCATCGGACGTGTCGCCGATGTACATGCCCGGGCGCTTGCGCACGGCCTCCAGGCCCTCCAGGATCTGGATGGCGCCTTCGCCGTAGCCGCCGGTGTCGGTGGCTGCGGGAGCGGGGGTCTGTGGATCGGGCTGGTTCGCGTCGGTCATGGAATGCCTTGGGGCTGCGGCAGCCCAGCGCTGGTGGCTGGGCAATACTTGAAGCAAAAGTGCTATTTGCGCCCGTCTATCAAGCGCAAATAGCTATAAAAATAGTAGTATCAGATGCGCATCGGCATCACGACATACTTGAAATGCGGGTTGTCGGGAATGCCGAACACGACCGAGCTGTTGCCGTCGGCCAGCTCCAGCTTCACCATGTCCTGGCCCATGTTGGCCAGCACGTCCAGAAGATAGGTGACGTTGAAGCCGATTTCGATGTTGTCGCCGCCGTAGTCGATGTCGAGCTCGTCCTGGGCCTCTTCCTGCTCGGCGTTGTTGGAGGCCACGCGCAGGCTGCCCGGCTCGATGTTCAGGCGCACGCCCTTGAACTTCTCGCTGGTCATGATGGCCGTGCGCTGCAGGCTGGCCAGGAGCGGCGCGCGCCCCAGCGTGATGATGTTGTGGTGGTTGCGCGGAATCACGCGGTTGTAGTCGGGGAACTTGCCCTCCACCAGCTTGGTGACGAACTCCATGCCGCCAAAGCTGAACTTGGCCTGGTTGCCGGCAAACTGCATCTCGATGGCGCCGTCGGCATCGGACAGCAGGCGCTGCAGCTCCAGCACCGTCTTGCGCGGCAGGATCACCTCCTGCTTGGGCACCTCGACCTCCAGGTCGGCGCTGGAGAACGCCAGGCGGTGACCGTCGGTGGCCACCAGGGTGAGCTTTTTGCCCTCGGCCACGAACAGGATGCCGTTCAGGTAGTAGCGAATGTCCTGCACCGCCATGGCAAACGACACCTGGGACAGCAGCGTCTTGAGCGTCTTTTGCGGCACGCTGAAGGCGGGGCCGAAGTTGGCGGCCTCCTGCACCAGCGGGAAGTCCTCGGCCGGCAGGGTTTGCAGCGTGAAGCGGCTCTTGCCACCCTTCAGAATCAGCTTGGACTGGTTGTTCTCCAGGCTCACCGTCTGGTCGCCGGGCATGGTCTTCAGGATGTCGATGAGCTTGCGTGCGCCCACGGTGGTCGTGAAGTCGCCCGTGTCGCCGCCGAGCTCGGCCGTGGTGCGGATCTGTATCTCCAGGTCGCTGGTGGTGAGCTGCAGGGCGTTGCCCGTCTTGCGGATCAGCACATTGGCCAATATGGGCAGGGTATGCCGGCGCTCGACGATGCCGGACACGGATTGCAGAACGGCGAGTACCTTGTCTTGTGTGGCCTTCAGGACAATCATGTCGTCAACCTTTGGTGGTTTTGGGATGGGTGCGCAAACGGCGGCATGGGCATGGCCCCCTCTCGGCCGCCAAACATGGCATTTTGCCTGGGAACAAGGGCGCCTTGACCATCAGCCCTTGAGCGTCTGCTCCAGCACATGCAGTTGCTGGTTGAGCTCGGTGTTGGTCTGGCGCTCGGCGCCCATCTTGCGCACGGCGTGCAGTACCGTGGTGTGGTCTCTGCCGCCAAACAGCTCACCGATCTCGGGCAGGCTTTTTTGCGTCAGCTCCTTGGCCAGGTACATGGCGATCTGGCGCGGCCGGGCAATGCTGGCCGGACGCTTCTTACTGTACATGTCGGCGACCTTGATCTTGTAGTAGTCGGCCACCGTCTTCTGGATGTTCTCGACGCTGATCTGACGGTTCTGGATGCTGAGCAGGTCGCGCAGCGCCTCGCGCGCCAGCTGGATCGAGACCTCCTTCTGGTTGAAGCGGCTGTAGGCCAGGATCTTGCGCAGCGCGCCCTCGAGCTCGCGCACGTTGGAGCGCACGTTCTTGGCGACGAAGAAGGCGACCTCCTCGGGCATCTCGGCATGCTCGGCGCGCGCCTTGTTGATCAGGATGGCCACGCGCATCTCCAGCTCGGGCGGCTCTATGGCCACCGTCAGGCCCGAGTCGAAGCGCGAGACCAGGCGCTCGTGGATGTTGGCCAGGCCCTTTGGGTAGGTGTCGCTGGTCATGACGATGTGGCTCTTCTTGGCCAGCAGCGCCTCGAAGGCGTTGAAGAATTCTTCCTGCGTGCGGTCCTTGTTGGCGAAGAACTGCACGTCGTCGATCAGCAGCAGATCCAGCGAGTGGTAGCGTTCCTTGAAATCGTCAAAGGTGCGCCTTTGGTAGGACTTGACCACATCCGAGACGAATTGCTCGGCATGGATGTAGAGAACCTTGGCGTCGGGCCTGTCCTTGAGCAGCTGGTTGCCCACGGCGTGCACCAGATGGGTCTTGCCCAGGCCCACGCCGCCGTAGATGAACAGCGGGTTGTACAAATGGCCGGGCGAGCCCGCCACATGCATCGCGGCCGAGCGCGCCATGCGGTTGGCCGTGCCCTCGACCAGGGTCTCGAAGGTCAGTGCGGGGTTCAGGCGCGTGCGAAAGCTGCCGTTCGGTGCCTCCTCCGCCGCAGGGGCCGCGGGGGCGTTGCCGGCGGCCTCGGTTGCCTGCGAAGCGGCTGGTCGAACATAATTCCTGGCAACGGATTCGCGCTGAGCGAGTGCTAACTCCAAGGTGACTGGCTGGCCATACAAACCCTCCAGCAGGGCAGAGATGCGGCCGGCGTACTGGGCGCGGATCCAGTCGAGCTTGAAGCGGTTGGCGACCAGTAGTGTCACCTTGGAGAAATCGGGTGCAACCTGGGCCGTCAGAGGTTTGATCCAGGTGTTGAACTGCTGCTCGGGCAGGTCTTGGGCCAGCTGTTCGGTGCAGGCCTGCCACAAGGCCTGGCCGGCGCTGGCGTTGTCGATATCGTGGCTGGGAGAATGCAGTCCCTCGTTCATTGCGGTGCTTGTAGTTGTGGATAGAGGAACGGTAAATGGCCGTCGATTTTAGCTTGTCAAAGACTTATCCACAATTTGCCGCGGGCCGGTTGGCAGGCAATTTCAACCCCAGGCATTGCCAGCTCCTGCATACCCTGCAATAATCGCCGGTTTCCCTGAAGGATCTTTCAGGGTGATCAAACCCGGGCGGCGGTTTTTCTGCACTGATGTGTGGCGAGGCTGCCGGTCCGGCGGGCGCGGCCGATCGAAGCGGCGCCTGTAACTGAATCTTCAAGGATTGAACATGAAACGTACTTACCAGCCTTCCAAGACCCGCCGCGCCCGCACCCATGGTTTCCTGGTGCGCATGAAGACCAAGGGTGGCCGCGCCGTCATCAACGCCCGCCGCGCCAAGGGCCGCAAGCGCCTGGCCGTCTAAGGTCGGCTTGCCAGGCTTTCGGCCGCTTCCTGGTCTGCACCGCCGGTTCTAGGCGGGGACGCTGCCCTGCCACCATGCAACGGCTGAAAACCCGCCCCCAGTTCCAGGCCGCCTTGGCGGCAGGCACGGCGGCCCGCACCGCGCATTTTGCGCTGCACCGACTCAGGCTTGCCCCCATGGACATGCCTCCCACAGGGCCCGACTCCTCGCCGCAGGCGGGGCAGGCGCAGGCCCTGTTTGGCGTTGGTGCGCCCGCCGTCTGGCTGGGCGCCATGGTGCCCAAGCGCTGGGCGCGCCGCGCCGTGACGCGCAACACCATCAAGCGGCAGATCTACGCCGTGGCCGCCGGTTTCGAGGCGCGCATGCAGCCGGCCGCCCATGTGGTGCGCCTGCGCGCCGCCTTTGACCGCAAGCATTTCGTCAGCGCCACGTCGGACACCCTCAAGGACGCCGTGCGCGCCGAGCTGCAGCAGCTGTTTGCCGCTGCCGAGCGGCGCAAGCCCGCCGTGGAGGCCGCGCCATGATGCGCCGCCTGCTCATGGGCCTGGTGCGCGGCTACCGGTTGCTGCTCAGCCCCTGGCTGGGCTCCGCCTGCCGCTTCGAGCCCACCTGCTCGGCGTACTCGCTGCAGGCACTGGAGCAATACGGGGCCGCCGCCGGCAGCTACCTGACGGTTCGGCGCCTGGCGCGCTGCCATCCCTGGTGCGAGGGCGGGATCGATCCCGTGCCGCGGGAGCTGCCGCGCGGCATGCGCCTGTTCTCGCGGCTCATGCCTACCGAACCCCCATCTTCCTCAGCTACAAAGCATTCATGAACGATATTCGCCGCACCATCCTGTGGGTGATCTTTGGCTTTTCCCTGGTGATGCTGTGGGACAAGTGGCAGATCCACAACGGCAACAAGGCCACCTTCTTCCCCGCGCCGCCGGCCCAGACGGCCAGCGCGCCGGCCGCGACCGCGACTGGCGCCGGTACGGCCAGTGTTCCCGCGCCCAGCGCCACCCCGGCAGTGGCCGCGCAGCCACCGACGGGCGGCCCGGCGCCGGTGGTGGCCAGCACGCGCGAGCGCATCAGCGTGAGCACCGATGTGCTGCGCCTGGCCTTCGACACCGAGGGTGCTTCCCTGGTGCACGGCGAGCTGCTCAAGTACCCGGAGTCAGCCAGCGATGCCAAGCCCTTTTTGCTGCTCGACGAGAGCGGCAACCGCGTGTATGTGGCGCAGACCGGCCTGATTGGCGGCGCCTACCCCACGCACAAGACGCCCATGGCAGTAGTGCCGGGCGCGCGTGAGCTCAAGGACGGCGAGCAGGAGCTGGTGGTGCGCTTCGAGTCGCCCGATCTGGGGGGCGTGAAGCTGGTCAAGACCTGGACGCTCAAGCGCGGCGCCTATGACATCGCCGTGCGCCACGAGGTGGTCAACACCGGCACGGCCCCCGTGTCGCCGCAGCTGTACCTGCAGCTGGTGCGCGACGGCAACAAGCCCGCGGGCGAATCCTCGTTCTATTCCACCTTCACCGGCCCGGCCGTCTATACCGAGGCCAAGAAGTACCAAAAGGTGGAGTTCAAGGACATTGAGAACGGCAAGGCCGAGATCGACAAGTCCTCCAGCGACGGCTACGTGGCCATGGTGCAGCATTACTTTGCCACCGCCTGGCTGCTGGCCGACGGCGTGGCGCGCGACCTGTTCGTGCGCAAGGTGGACAACAACCTGTTTGCCGTGGGCATGATCACCCAGCTGGGCGAAATCGCCCCGGGTCAGTCCAAGAGCCTGGACGCGCGCCTGTTCGCCGGCCCGCAGATCGAAACCCTGCTGGAGAAGCTGGCCCCCGGCCTGGAGCTGGTCAAGGACTATGGCTGGCTGACCATTCTCTCCAAGCCGCTGTACTGGCTGCTCGACCAGCTGCACAAGGTGATTGCCAACTGGGGCTGGTCCATCGTCGCCCTGGTGCTGCTGCTGAAGATCGCCTTCTACTGGCTCAACGCCAAGGCCTATGCCAGCATGGCCAAGATGAAGGCCATCAACCCGCGCATCCAGGAAATGCGTGAACGCCTCAAGGACAAGCCGCAGCAGATGCAGCAGGAGATGATGCGCATCTACCGCGAGGAGAAGGTCAACCCCATGGGCGGCTGCCTGCCCATCATGATCCAGATTCCGGTGTTCATTGCGCTGTACTGGGTGCTGCTGTCCAGCGTGGAGATGCGCAACGCGCCCTGGATAGGCTGGATCCACGACCTGTCCTCGCCCGACCCGTTCTTCATCCTGCCGCTCCTGATGACCCTGTCCTCGCTGCTGCAGACGGCGCTCAACCCCGCGCCGCCGGATCCGATGCAGGCCAAGATGATGTGGCTCATGCCGCTGATGTTCAGCGTGATGTTCTTCTTCTTCCCGGCTGGCCTGGTGCTGTACTGGCTGACGAACAACATCCTGTCCATCGCCCAGCAGTGGATCATCAACACCCGCATGGGCGTGCCGCCGCAGTTCAACCTGCCCAAGTTCCGCTGACCCGCCCCCGCGCATGAATGACAACGGCCGCCATAGCGGCCGTTGTCTTTTTGGGTACCATGCTCAGCCACTACATCTGGTAGTCAACCAACACACAAGGAGCCAGACGGATGATGCAGAAAACAACCTTCAAACTCGGCATGGTGGCGACGGCCATGGTGCTGGCCATGGGCAGCGCGCAGGCGGCCAGCATGCGCTGGGCCGGCGCCAATGACATTCTGACCATAGACCCACACGCGCAGAACCACCAGACCACGCACGCCTTCCTGCAGCAGATCTACGAGAGCCTGGTGCGCTACGACGGCAAGTACCAGACCGAGCCGGCCCTGGCCACCAAGTGGACGCAGATCTCGCCCACGCAGGTGCGCTTCGAGCTGCGCAAGGGCGTCAAATTCCACGACGGCGCGCCGTTCACGGCCGACGACGTGGTGTTCTCGCTCACGCGCGCGGGCACGGCGCCGTCCAACATGATGTCCTCGGTGCAGAGCGTCAAGGAGGTGAAGAAGGTCGATGACCACACCGTGGATCTGATCCTCAAGGGCCCGAACCCCATCCTGCTGCGCGAGCTGACCGAGGCGCGCATCATGAACAAGGCCTGGGCCGAGAAGCACAACTCGCTCAAGTCGCAGGACTACGCCGGCAAGGAGGAAAGCTACGCCTCGCGCAACGCCAACGGCACCGGCCCCTTCAGCCTGGTGGCCTGGCAGCCGGACCAGAAGCTCACGCTGAAGAAGAATCCGAATTGGTGGGACAAGCCCAAGGGCAACATCGACGAGGTGGTGTTCACGCCCATCAAGTCGGCTGCCACGCGCTCCGCGGCGCTGATCTCGGGCCAGGTGGACTTCGTCGTCGATCCGCCGCCGCAGGATCTGGCGCGCATGAAGGCCGACAGCAACCTGAAGCTCATCGAGGGCGCCGAGAACCGCACCATCTACCTGGGACTGGACCAGTTCCGCGACGAGCTGCCCGGCTCGGGCGTGGCCGGCAAAAACCCGCTCAAGGACAAGCGCGTGCGCCAGGCGCTGTACCAGGCGATCGACTCGGCCGGCCTGCACAGCCGCACCATGCGCAACCTGTCGGTGCCCGCCGGCGTGATGGTGGCGCCCATGGTGCATGGCTGGAGCAAGCAGCTGGACGAGCGCGCCGCCAAGTACGACGTCGAGGCCGCCAAGAAGCTGCTGGCCGACGCCGGCTATCCCCAGGGCTTTACCCTCAAGCTCGACTGCCCGAACGACCGCTACGTGAACGACGAGGCCATCTGCCAGGCCGTCACAGCGATGTGGACGCGCATCGGCGTCAAGACCAATCTGCAGACCGCGCCGATGGCGCAGTTTGTCTCGCGCGTGATGAACAACGACGTCAGCGCTTACCTGTTCGGCTGGGGCGTGGCCACGTTTGATGCGCTGTACACGCTGGACTCGCTGATGTCCACCAAGGACGGCAAGACGGCGGCCGGCGTCTACAACGGCGGGCGCTTCAGCGACCCCAAGCTCGACGCCATGATCCAGCAGATCAAGGTGGAGATGGACACGCCGAAGCGCGACGCGCTGATCCACGACGCGCTCAAGCTGACCAAGGACGAGTACTACTACCTGCCGCTGCACCACCAGATCCGGCCCTGGGCCATGCGCAAGAACGTGGATACCGTGCACCGCGCGGATGACCGGCCTATGCCGATCTGGACGACCATCAAGTAAATCCGTCCCACCTGCCAAGGCCCGCTCCGCGGGCTTTTTTTTTGGCTGTCGAATCGGGAGTGAGGGTTTTCACTAGGTTTTGCGGGTTGTCAGCCGCTTGAATGATGGAAATTTTTCTTTAATATCCGACTCTGCAAATTTTTTATCATTACTGCGTCCGCCCACCATGTCCAAACCCGTGCACGCCAGCCCGCCGCCGGTTTCGATCACTGCGCGCATCACACAGGCGCGGATGCAGCTCACGCCGTCGCACCAGCAGATTGCGGACTATGTGCTCAAGCACCCCTTGCAGGCCGCCACCATGCCCATCGATGAGCTGGCGGCGGCGGTGGGCGTGTCCGTGGCCACGGCGAACCGCTTCGCGCGCGCCATCGGCCTGGACGGCTACCCCATGCTGCGCGCCGAGCTGGTCAAGGGCTTCGAGGCCATGCTGGCGCCGGTGGAGAAGATGCGCGTGCGCCTGGAAAAGCCCGGCAGCGCGCACGATGCCTTCCTGGCCGTGCTTGACGAGAGCCAGAACAACATTGCCGCCACGCGCGCCGCGCTCGAGCCCGCGGCCTGTGAGGCCGCGGTGCAGGCCATCGCCGCGGCGCGACGCATCTATGTGCTGGGCTACGGCGCCTCGGGCTGGCTCGCCGGCATGCTGGCGCGCGGCCTGGACATGCATTGCGACAGCGTGCACCTGCTTGCCACCGTCGCCGGCGCCACCGACGGCGCGCGCCAGCTGCCGCGCATGGCGGCGCAGGACCTGCTCATCGCCATCAGCTTTCCGCGCTACCTGCGCGATACCGTGGCCCTGACGCGCGCGGCGCACGAGCGCGGCGTGCCCATTCTGGCCCTGACCGACGGCCCGCTGGCGCCGCTGGCGCCGCTGGCGCGCCACTGCCTGTTCGCCAAGACCGAGAGCTACCACGCGGCGAATTCCGAAACCACGGTGCTGGCGCTGATCGAGGCCCTGGTCAGCGCCGTGGCGCTGCACACGCGCGGCACGCTGCAGAACGCCGCGCGCATGACCGAGGCCGTCCTGCCCTGGCTGCACGGCGCGGGCCGCGCCGCCGCCCACAACGCTTGCGAATGAAGACCATGCCCCATACCGCATCTTCCGTCACGCCCGTCATCGCCATCCATGGCGGCGCTGGCACGCTCACGCGCAGCCACATCAGCCCCGAGCAGGAGCGTGCCTACCATGCGGCGCTGCAGGAGGTGCTGTGCGCCGGCCAGGCCGTGCTGGCGCGCGGCGGCTCGGCGCTCGATGCCGTGTGCGTGGCCGTGCAGGCGCTCGAGGACTGCCCGCTGTTCAACGCCGGCCATGGCGCGGTGTTCACGGCCGATGCCACGCACGAACTGGACGCCGCCGTGATGGACGGTGCCACCCTGGCCGCCGGTGCCGTGGCCGGCGTGAGCCGCGTGCGCAACCCGGTGCTGGCCGCGCGCGCGGTGCAACAGGACGGCCAGCATGTGCTGATGATAGGCACGGCTGCCGAGCGCCTGGCGCAATCGGCGGGTCTGGCCATGGTGGCGCCCGACTACTTTTCCACCGAGGCGCGCCTGGCCCAGCTGCGCGCGGCCCAGGCCAAGGCCGCGGGCGCGGTGCTGGACCATGACGGCGCCGCGGCCCTGGCCGCGCGCACCCCGGAGGGGCCGCTGCACGAGGGCCGCAAGATGGGCACCGTGGGCGCGGTGGCGCTCGATGCCCGGGGCCACCTGGCGGCCGCCACCTCCACCGGCGGCCTGACCAACAAGCGCCCGGGCCGCGTGGGCGACAGCCCGCTGATCGGCGCCGGCACCTATGCCGATGACCGCACGGCCGCCGTCTCCTGCACCGGCCATGGCGAGAGCTTCATCCGCGTGGCCGCGGCGCACGATGTCTGCGCGCGCATGGCCTACGCCGGCGCCACGCTGCACGAGGCGAGCGAGGCCGTGGTGCACCAGGCGCTGGCCGCCATCGGCGGCACCGGCGGGTTGATCGCCGTGGACCGCCAGGGCAATGTCTGCCTGCCCTTCAACACCGAGGGCATGTACCGCGGCCTGGCGCGCGTGGGCCAGGCGCCCGAAACCTTCATCTACCGCTGACCGGGGCTGCCCTGCCATGACGAACCAATCCCCCAACGCCGCCACGTCGCTGGCGCTGCCCGAGCAGCGTGTGCTGGCCGTGGACGACCTGAGCGTGCGTTTCACCAGCTCCGAGCGCATTGTCGATGCCGTGCGCAAGCTGTCCTTCCACGTCGATCGTGGCGAGACCGTGGCCATCGTCGGCGAGTCGGGCTCGGGCAAGTCGGTCACCTCGCTGGCGCTGATGCGCCTGGTCGAGCATGGCGGCGGCAAGATCGTGGGCGGCTCGGCGCTGCTGCGCCGGCGCGGCGGCCAGGTGCTGGACGTGGCCCGGGCGACGCAGGCGCAGATGCGCGAGGTGCGCGGCGCCGACGTGGCCATGATCTTCCAGGAGCCCATGACCTCGCTGAACCCGGTGTTCACGGCCGGTGAGCAGATCGCCGAATCCATCCGCGTGCACCAGGGCATGGACCGCGCCGGCGCGCGCGCCGAGGCGCTGCGCATGCTGGAGCTGGTGCGCATCCCCGAGGCGAAGAATGTGCTGGACCGCTTCCCGCACCAGCTCTCGGGTGGCATGCGCCAGCGCGTGATGATCGCCATGGCGCTGTCGTGCAAGCCGCAGCTCTTGATCGCCGACGAGCCGACCACGGCGCTGGACGTGACCATCCAGGCGCAGATCCTGCAGCTGATCCGCCAGCTGCAGGACGAGATGCACATGGGCGTGATCTTCATCACCCATGACATGGGCGTGGTCGCCGAGGTGGCCGACCGCGTGCTCGTCATGTACCGCGGCGACAAGGTGGAGGAGGGCGCCTCGGACCAGGTGTTCGCCGCGCCCCAGCATGCCTACACGCGTGCGCTGCTGTCGGCGGTGCCCAAGCTCGGCGCCATGCAGGGCACGGACCTGCCGCGCCAGTTCGACCTGCTGCGCCCCGACGGCAGCATGCTCACCGGCCAGTCCTTGCCCGTTGACACCCGCCCCGCCGATGCCCAGCCCATACTGCGCGTGAAGAACCTGGTCACGCGCTTCGACCTGCGCTCGGGCCTCTTGAACCGCGTCACGCGCCGCGTGCATGCCGTGGAGCAGGTCAGCTTCGACCTGTACCCGGGCGAGACCCTGGCGCTGGTGGGCGAGTCGGGCTGCGGCAAGTCGACCACCGGCCGCTCGCTGCTGCGCCTGGTGGAGAGCCAGAGCGGCGCCATCGAGTTTGGCGGGCGCAACATCCTTGACCTGCCGCGCAGCCAGGTGCAGGCGCTGCGCCGCGACATCCAGTTCATCTTCCAGGACCCGTTCGCCTCGCTGGACCCGCGCCTGACAGTGGGCTTTTCCATCATGGAGCCGCTGCTGGTGCACAAGGTTGGCACGCGCGAGCAGGCCCAGGCGCGCGTCGACTGGCTGCTGGAGAAGGTGGGCCTGCCGCGCGAGCATGGCCAGCGCTACCCGCATGAGTTCTCGGGCGGCCAGCGCCAGCGCATAGCGATTGCGCGCGCGCTGGCACTGAACCCCAAGGTTGTCGTCGCCGACGAATCGGTGTCGGCGCTCGACGTGTCCATCCAGGCGCAGATCGTGAACCTGATGCTGGACCTGCAGCGCGAGCTGGGCGTGGCCTTTTTGTTCATCTCGCACGACATGGCCGTGGTCGAGCGCATCAGCCACCGCGTGGCCGTGATGTACCTGGGCCGCATCGTCGAGATCGGGCCGCGCCGCGCCATTTTCGAAAACCCCCAGCATTCCTACACCAAGAAGCTGATGTCCGCCGTGCCCATCGCCGACCCGGCGCGCCGGCACCTGAAGCGCGTGCTGCTGGAGGGCGAGATCCCCAGCCCGATCCGCGCCGTGGGCGACGAGCCCGTGGTGCCGCCGCTGCAGCAGGTCGGCCCGGGGCATTTCGTCGCACCGCCGGTGGTTTGATGTTGAAACCGGCTGTAACGCACGATGAATAAGCGCAATAAGCTATTGTTTTTATAGTATTTACCGTTCTTACACCCACCCGGAGACCTCCCATGCAAAAGACCTCTGTCACCTTCCGCCGCAGCCTGCTGGCCCTGGCCATCGCGGCCGCATCCACGGGCGCGCTGGCTGCCGGCAATGCCGTGCTGGCCATTGGCGGTCAGCCCGAGACGCTGGATCCCTACAACACCAACACCACGCTGACCACGGCCGTGACCAAGACCTTTTACGAAGGCCTGTTCGAGTTCGACAAGGACCTGAAGGTCAAAAACGTGCTGGCCGAGAGCTACGAGATGTCCAAGGACGGCCTGGTCTACACCTTCAAGCTGCGCCAGGGCGTGAAGTTCCACGATGGCACCGACTTCAATGCCGCCGCGGCCAAGGCCAACCTCGACCGCGTCATGAACCCCGAGAACCGCCTGCTGCGCGCCACGCAGTTCAACCGCATCGCCAAGGTCGAGGCCGTGAACCCGCAGACCCTGCGCGTCACGCTGAAGGAGCCCTTCGCGCCCTTCATCAACTCGCTGGCGCACGCCTCGGCGGCGATGATCTCGCCCGCCGCGCTGCAGAAATGGGGCAACAAGGACATCGCCTTCCACCCCGTGGGCACGGGCCCATTCGAGTTCGTCGAGTGGAAGCAGACCGAGGCCATCGTCGGCAAGAAGTTCGCCGGCTACTGGAAGAAGGGCTACCCCAAGGTGGACCAGGTGAGCTGGAAGCCGGTGCTGGAGAACGCCACGCGCGCCGCCATGGTGCAGACCGGCGAGGCCGACTTCGTCTACCCCCTGCCCTACGAGCAGGCGGCCAATCTGAAGAAGAACGACAAGATCGAGGTGGTGAGCACGCCGTCGATCATCGTGCGCTTCCTGGCCATGAACGTGCTGCAGAAGCCCTATGACAACCCCAAGGTGCGCCAGGCCATCGCCTACGCGGTGAACAAGGAAGCCATTGCCAAGGTGGCCTTCGGCGGCTACGCCTTCCCGGCCCAGGGCATCGTGCCCCAGGGCATCCAGTACGCGGTGAAGATGGACCCCATCCCCTACAACCCGCAGAAGGCGCGCGAGCTGCTGAAGGAGGCCGGCTACCCCAACGGTTTCGAGTCCACGCTCTGGGGCGCCTACAACAACACCACCACGCAGAAGGTGCTGCAGCTGGTGCAGCAGCAGCTGCAGCAGGTGGGCATCAAGCTGCAGGTGCAGGCCCTCGAAGTGGGCCAGCGCACCGAGTGGGTGGACGCCTGGCCCGACCCCAAGACCTCCAAGGTGCGTCTGTACTACACCGGCTGGTCGTCTTCCACGGGTGAGGCCGACTGGGCGCTGCGCCCGCTGTTCGCCACCGAAGCCCAGGCGCCCAAGCTCAACAACATGTCCTTCTACAGCAACAAGGTGGTGGATGACGCCATCGCCAAGGCCTTGGTGACCACCGACAGCACCGAGCGCGCCAACCTGTACAAGACCGCGCAGGAGCAGCTGATGCAGGACCTGCCGCGCATTCCGCTGGTCACCGACGAGGGCCTGTATGCGCATGCCAAGCGCCTGTCGGGCGTCTACGCCATGCCCGACGGCAACATCAACAGTGGCGAGATCGCGCTGAAATAAGCCCCGGCGCCTTGCCGCCCGGCCCCGGTGGCCGGGCGGCAACTCCTTTTTGAATCGCAAGATTGGCTGCCGCGGGCAGCGCAACCCATGCTGAACTACTTCCTCAAACGCCTGCTGGGCCTGCTGCCCACGCTGCTCATCGTGGCCGTCCTGGTGTTCCTGTTCGTGCACATGCTGCCCGGCGACCCCGCGCGCCTGGCTGCGGGCCCCGATGCCGACGAGGCCACGGTGCAGCTGGTGCGCAAGGACCTGGGCCTGGACCGGCCGCTGCCCGAGCAGTTCGTGCATTTCTTCTCGCGCATGGTGCAGGGCGACTTCGGCACCTCGATGCGCACGCGCCGCCCGGTGGCGGCCGAGATCGGCGAGCGCTTCATGCCCACGCTGCTGCTCACCCTCTCCAGCATGGCCTGGTCGGTCATCTTCGGCATGGGCATAGGCATCGTCTCGGCCGTGTACCGCAACCAGTGGCCCGATCGATTGGGCATGACGCTGGCGGTCTCGGGCATCTCGTTTCCGGCGTTCGCGCTGGGCATGATGCTGATGCAGGTTTTCTCGGTGCAGCTGGGCTGGCTGCCCACCGTGGGCGCCGACACCTGGCGCCACTACGTGCTGCCCTCGCTGACTCTGGGCGCGGCCGTGGCGGCGGTGATGGCGCGCTTCACGCGCGCCTCCTTCGTCGAGGTGGTGCAGGAGGACTTCGTGCGCACCGCGCGTGCCAAGGGCCTGAACGAGCGCGTGGTGGTGCTCAAGCACTGCCTGCGCAACGCCCTGATCCCGGTGATCACCATGATGGGCCTGCAGTTCGGCTTCCTGCTCGGCGGCTCCATCGTCGTCGAGGCGGTGTTCAACTGGCCCGGCCTGGGGCGCCTGCTGGTGGACGCCGTGAACATGCGCGACTACCCCGTGATCCAGACGCTGGTGCTGCTGTTCTCGCTGGAGTTCATTCTGATCAACCTGCTGGTGGACATGGCCTATGGCTTCATCAACCCCACCATCCGCTACAAGTGAGCCGCGCATGAGCACGATCTCTTCCGCACCCGTGGCCGTCGCCACCAACAATGCACCCGCCATCCGCACGCCCTGGCGCGAGTTCTGGCGTAAGTTCAAGAAGCAGCATGTGGCCGTCGTGGCCCTGGTGTTCGTGCTGCTGCTCGTGGCCGTGGCCGTGCTCGCGCCCTGGCTGACGCCGTTCGACGCCGAGAACTTCTTCGATTACGACCGCCTGAACGAGGGGCCGTCGGCCATGCACTGGTTCGGCGTCGATCCGCTGGGGCGCGACATCTTCAGCCGCATCCTGATGGGCGCGCGCATCTCGCTCGCGGCGGGCTTCCTGTCGGTGGCCATAGGCTGCCTCATCGGCACCACGCTCGGTCTGCTGGCGGGCTATTACGAGGGCTGGTGGGACCGCATCGTGATGCGCATCTCCGACGTGCTGTTCGCCTTCCCCGGCATCCTGCTGGCGCTGGGTGTGGTGGCCATCCTGGGCAGCAGCATGACCAACGTCATCGTCGCCGTGGCGGTGTTCAGCGTGCCGGCGTTTGCGCGCCTGGTGCGCGGCAACACCCTGGTGCTCAAGCACATGACCTACATCGAGTCGGCGCAGAGCATTGGCGCGAGCGACTTCACCATCATCACGCGCCACATCCTGCCGGGCACGATCTCCTCCATCGTCGTCTACTTCACGATGCGCGTGGGCACCTCCATCATCACCGCCGCCAGCCTGTCGTTCCTGGGCATGGGCGCGCAGCCGCCCACGCCCGAATGGGGCGCCATGCTCAACGAGGCGCGTGCCGACATGGTGAACGCGCCGCATGTGGCGCTGTTCCCCAGCCTGGCGATCTTCCTCACCGTGCTGGCCTTCAACCTGCTGGGCGACGGCCTGCGCGACGCGCTCGACCCCAAGATCGACCGCCAGACATGATGGACCAGCCCCCCCGCATCGGCCGCCTTGAAAGCGGCGCGCGCGATGCCATCACCGACGTGGCCGGGGTCACCGTCGGCCATGCCACGCTGGCAGACGGCGCGGTGCAGACCGGCGTGACCGTGATCCACCCGCATGCGCGCGATCCGTTCCTGCACAAGGCGCCCGCCGCCGCCGCCGTCATCAACGGCTTCGGCAAGAGCCTGGGCCTGCTGCAGCTGGAAGAGCTGGGCCAGCTGGAGACGCCGATCGCGCTGACCAACACCTTTTCCGTGCCCGCCGTGGCCCAGGCGCAGATCGCGCGCTGCATCGCCGCCAACCCCGAGGTCGGGCGCGCCTGGTCCACGGTGAACCCGCTGGTGCTGGAGTGCAACGACGGCTATCTCAACGACATCCAGCGCATGGCCGTCACGGCGGCGCATTACGACGCCGCCTGTGCCGGCGCGGATGCCGAGGTGGCGCAGGGCGCAGTGGGCGCGGGGCGCGGCATGTCGAGCTTTCAATTGAAGGGCGGCATAGGCACGGCCTCGCGCCGGGCCGCCTTGACCAGCGGTGCGCAGTACACCGTGGGCGCGCTGGTGCTGGCCAATTACGGCGTGCAGGCCAATCTGCTCTGGGACGGCGCCCCCCTGGGCCGGCGCCTGGCGGCGGCGCAGCAGGCGCAGATAGAGGCCGAGAAGGGCTCGATCATCATGGTGCTGGCCACCGATGCGCCGCTGGACGCGCGCCAGCTGCGGCGCCTGGCGCTGCGCGCCGCGGCGGGCCTGGCGCGCACCGGCTCGGTCTACGGCCATGGCAGCGGCGACATTGCGCTGGCGTTCTCCAGCGCCTACACCCTGCCACAGCAGCCCGGCGCGCCCATGCCCGCCGTGGCCCTGGTGCACGAGGCGCTGCTCGACCCCCTGTTCCAGGCCGGCGCCGACAGCGTGGAACAGGCCATCGTGCATGCGCTCTGGCATGCCGAGGCCGTGACCGGGCGCGACGGCCATCGCCGCGAGGCGCTGCGCCCGCTGCTGCAAGCTATGAATAAATGAGCTGCTTGCGCAGATACAGCAAGCGTTTCATGCCATTTTGATCTTGAATTCAAGGAATGCCATGAAGATCCTGATTTCCGTGGATATCGAGGGCGTGGCCGGGGTCTACCACCCTGAGCAGACACGTGCCGGCAACCCCGAGTACGAACGCGCGCGCCGCCTGATGGCGGCCGAGGCGACTGCGGCGATCGCCGGCGCCTTCGACGCCGGCGCCAGCACGGTCTACGTGAACGACTCGCACGGCGGCTTTCGCAACCTGCCGCCGGACCTGCTGGATGCGCGCGCCCAGGCCATCCAGGGCAAGCCGCGCTACCTGAGCATGGCCAGCGGCGTGGAGCTGGGCGTGGCCGGCATGGTCTGCATCGGCTACCACGGGCGCGCCCAGGGGCGCGGCATCCTGGCACACACCATCAACAGCTTTGCCTTTGCGCGCATCGCCTTCAACGGCCAGGAGCTGGGCGAACTGGGCATCTACGGGCTGCTGGCCGGCCAGTACGGCGTGCCGGTGATCGCCGCCTCGGGCGACGACCAGTTCATCGCCGAGCACCAGGCGCTTTTCCCGGCGACACGGTTCATCCAGGTCAAGCAGGCCCAGGGCGCGCACAGCGGCGTGAGCCTGTCGCCCGAGGCCGCCTGCGCCGCCATCCGCGCGGGCGTGGCCCAGGCCGTGGCGCAGGCGCCCGGCGCGGCGCCGCTGACCATGGCCGGCCCCATAGTCGTCGATCTGCAGACGCAGACCGTCGCCCTGGCCGACCTGTTCTGCCAATGGCCCACGCTGGAGCGCCTGGCGGGCGACGCGCTGCGCTTCAACGCACCGGATACCGAGAGCGCGGTGCGCATGCTCAACGGTCTTTCTGCCATGTCCAGCATGCTCCGATGAACGCTACCACTCCACCTACTCCTCACACCGTCGGCATCCTGGCCGGCATGGGCCCGGCCGCGGGCGTGGACTTTGCGCGCCTGTTCGTCGCCGCCTGCGAGGACTGGCTGCGCGGCCACGGCCAGGCCGTGTGCGACCAGGCCTATCCCGCGCACTGGATGGCGCAGCTGCCGATTGCCGACCGCACGCGCGCGCTGACCGACGGCGCGGCGCCCCAGCCGCTCGACGCCATGGCGCAGGGCCTGGCGCAACTGGCCGGCCTGGGCGCGCGCGCCGTGGCCATGCCCTGCAACACCGCCCATGCCTGGCATGCGGCCCTGCAGCAGCGCGTGCCCCAGGTCGAGCTGCTGCACATGCCGCGTGAGACCGCGGCCGCGCTGCGCGCCCGGAGTCTCACGCGCGTGGCCCTGCTGGCCACCGAGGGCAGCTACCGCATCGGTCTGTACGAGCAGGCCTTCGCGGCAGAAGGCATCGGCTGCGTGCTGCCCGACGCGCAGGCGCGGCATTGGCTGATGCAGGGCATCTATGATGGGGTCAAGGCCGGTGACCTGGTGCTGGCGCAGCAGCGCTTTGTCGCCGTGGGCGAGCAGCTGCGTGCCGAGCATGGCGACATCGCTCTGGCCATGGCCTGCACCGAGATCCCGCTGGCCCTGCCGCAGGCGCGCGCGGCGCAGGGCTGGACGCTGATCGATCCCGCGGACATCCTGGCGCGGGCGCTGGCGCGCCGCGCCTACGGCGCCTGATGGCGCGTGCCCCCTCTTGCGCCGCGGCCTTGCAGCGGGCATGGTGATGCCCCATGCGCCTGCGCCACATCGAAGTCTTCAACGCCGTCATGCTCACGGGCAGCGTGAGCGCGGCGGCGCGCCTGATGAACGTCACCCAGCCGGCCGTCAGCCGCATCCTGGCCCATGCCGAGCTGCAGCTCGGGTTCGCGCTGTTCCAGCGCGTCAAGGGCCGGCTCGTGCCCACCCAGGAGGCGCAGACCCTGTACCCGCAGGTGCAGCAGCTGTTCGCCCAGCTCGATGAGGTGCAGCGCCTGGCAGCCAGCCTGAAGAACCCGCAGCGCTGCGACGAACTGCGCATCCTCACCGTATTCGCCCTTAGCGTCGAGCTGCTGCCGCGCGCGTTGCGCGCCTTCCGCGCCCGGTATCCGGGCGTGGCCGTGACCATCGATGCACTGCACTCGCCGCAGATCGTTGCCGCGCTGCTGCGCCAGGAGGCGGACCTGGGCTTCGTCTTCACTGCCGCCGCCCACCCTTCGCTGGTGCAGGAACACCTGGCCGATGCGCACATGCTGTGCGTGGCGCCGCGCGGCATGCTGCCTGCGGCGCTGGTGGCGGGCGGCAGCCTCGCGCTGCCCGACCTGGCGGCCCTGCCCCTGGTGCGCCTGGCGGCCAGCGACCCCATAGGCACCCTGGTGAACCATGCCTGCAGGCAGGCCGAGGTGAGCCTGCAGGCCTTGTACACGGTGCAGACCTACCACGCCGCGCTGGCGCTGGCCCACCACGGCCAGGCCGTGGCCCTGGTCGATGCCTGCACGGCCGTATCGGCCGAACGCGACAAGGTCGATGTGCTGGCCGTGCAGCCACCCATTGCCGTGCCTGTGCAGGCGCTGCGTCCGGCGCACCGCCCGGCGTCGTTGCTGGCCGACGCCATGTTGGGCTGCATGCGCATGGTGGTGGCGCAGTCGCTGGGGACTTGAGCCTCACACAGCATCGGCCACGGCCGCTGCCGTGCCAAAGGCCAGCGTGAAGCCCAGCGCGCCATGCCCGGTGTTGAGCAGCAGGTTGGCGGGGCCGCGCGCGTGGCGCCCCACGATGGGCAGGCCGGTGGGCGTGGCCGGGCGCAGGCCGGCCCAGGGCTGCAGCTGGCGCTGCATGCCGCTGTGCGGAAACAGGGCGCGCGTGGCCGCGCACAGGCTGTCTATGCGCGCCTGCGGTATGTCCAGACCGTAACCCACGAGCTCGGCCATGCCGGCCACGCGCAGGCGCCCTCCCAGGCGCGCGAACACCACCTTGCGTGCGGCATCGGTCACGCTCACCTGGGGCGCCGCGCCGGGTTCGGAGGCGGCGTCGAAGGTGATGCTGTAGCCCTTGAGCGGATAGACCGGCAGCGCCAACCCCAGGCTGCGCGCCAGCGCGTGGCTGCCGCTGCCCAGCGCCAGCACGAAGGCGTTGGCCTCGATGGCGCCCGCGTCGGTCTGCGCCGCGGCGATGCGGCCCGCCGACTGCGTGAGCGCCGTGATCCTGCTGCCCAGCACGAAGCGCACGCCGCGCGCCTGCAGCCGGGCATGCAACCCCTGGCAGACCTGCAGGCAGTCGGCCGCGCATTCGCCGGGCGTGTGAATGGCACCCGCGATCCGCGCCGCGTAGTGCGCGAGCGCGGGCTCGATCTGCGCGCAGCGCGCGGGGGTGACGGCCTCCTGCTCGCAGCCCCAGGCGCGCTGCAGCTCCAGCTGGCGCTTGGCGTCGTCGAGCGCGGCCTGGCTCGCATACAGCACCAGCTTGCCGGTACGCGAAAAGTCGCAGGACAGCTGTTCAGTGGCCAGCATCTGCTCGAAGCCCTGGCGGCTGCGCGCCGCCAGGGCCAGCAGCGTGGCCGTGCCGTGCTCGGAGGTGCGGCGGTTGCAGGCGCGCAGGAAATCCAGCCCCCAGCGCCACTGATGCGGGTCCCACCGCGGCCGCAGCTTGAGCGGCGAGTCGGGCGCCAGCACCAGCTTCGGCAGCTGTGCCCAGATGCCGGGGTCGGCCAGGGGCTGTACGTAGCTGTAGCTCAGCTGCGCGCCATTGCCCCCGCTGGTCCCCGCGCCGGGATGGGCCTGATCGACGACTGTGACCTGAAATCCCCGGCGCTGGAGTTCGTAGGCCGTCGCCAGGCCCACGATGCCCGCGCCCATGACACATACATGCATTGCGAACTTTGGCAGATTGCGGATTGCCCCAATGTAGGGCGGGCGCCGGCAATTGAACAATGCCAATCCAGGCGCGGGACATGACGGAAAGTTATGCCCCGGCCCCGCCCCCGGTTCAGGGCTCGCGGCGGCAGTGCATGACTTTTGTGCATACCCCCTGCCATGAACGGCATTGTTCAAGTGGCTGCATGCTTCCTACAGTAGCGCCGTGACCTGTCGTGACAAACCACTACCTCGATAAAGCAAAGGAGACACCATGAAACCCACCACCATCCTCGCCGCAGCACTGGCTGCCTGCGCACTGGCCGGTACCGCCGCCCAGGCCGACACCCTCAAGAAGGTCGCCGACATGGGCAAGATCACCGTGGCCTACCGCGAGGCCTCGGTGCCGTTCAGCTACCTCGCGGGCTCGGGCGGGCCCGTGGGCTTCTCGGTGGAGATCAGCAATGCCATCGTCGATGCCGTGAAGAAGGAGCTGAACAAGCCGGCCCTGAAGGTGGACCTGCAGGCCGTGACCTCGCAGAACCGCATACCGCTGCTGCAAAACGGCACCATAGACATTGAGTGCGGATCGACCACGAACAACACGGTGCGCGGCAAGGACGTGCAATTCGCCATCAACTACTTCTACACCGGCACGCGCCTGCTGGTGAAGAAGAATGCCGGCATCAAGAACTGGGCCGACCTGGCGAAGAAGAAGGTCGCCAGCACCACCGGCACCACCAACGCCCAGGTGATACGCAAGTACAGCAAGGACAACAACCTGGACTTCGACATCGTGCTCGGCAAGGACCATGACGACGCCATGCTGCTCGTCGACGCCGGCCGCGCCGAGGCCTTCGCCATGGACGACATCCTGCAGTTCGGCCTGAAGAACAACGCGCGCAATCCGGCCGACTGGGACGTGGTGGGCGATGCGCTGCAGGTCGAGCCCTATGCCTGCATGATGCGCAAGGACGACCCGCAGTTCCAGAAGCTCGTCAACGGCGTGATCGGCGGCATGATGAAGTCGGGCGAGTTTGAAAGGCTGTATGCCAAGTGGTTCACCGCGCCCATCCCGCCGAAGAACCAGGTCATAGGCCTGCCCATGAGCCAGGAGCTCAGGGACAACCTCGCGGCGCAAAGCGACAGGCCTGCCATGTGAGTGCGCACGGGCTGCTGCGGGGCGGCCCAGCGTGAATAATGCGCGCTGCCCCTCTGTTGAAAGAACCGCCCATGCTCGCTCGCCACCAAGACCCCATCGCCGCCATCGCCACCGCCCCAGGGCGTGGCGCCGTGGGCATCGTGCGCGTGTCGGGCCGTGGCCTGGCGCCCTTCGTGCAGGATCTGCTGGGCCGCGCGCTGCAGCCGCGCCAGGCGCATTACCTGCCCTTTCCCGACGCCCAGGGCCAGCCCATCGACCAAGGGCTGGCGCTTTTCTTCCCCGCGCCGCACAGCTACACCGGTGAGGACGTGCTGGAGCTCCAGGCCCACGGCGGGCCCGTGGTGCTGCAGCTGCTGCTGGCGCGCTGCCTGGAGGCGGCGCAGACCGCTCTGCCGCGCCTGCGCCTGGCCGAGCCCGGCGAGTTCACCGAGCGGGCGTTCTTGAACGACAAGATCGACCTGGCCCAGGCTGAGGCGATTGCCGACCTGATAGACGCCAGCACCGAGGCTGCAGCGCGCAGCGCCGGGCGCTCGCTCTCGGGCGAGTTCTCCAAAGAGATCCACGGCCTGCGCGACGCCCTCATCCACCTGCGCATGCTGGTCGAGGCCACGCTGGACTTTCCCGAGGAGGAAATCGACTTCTTGCGCAAGGCGGACGCGCGCGGACAGCTCTCAAATTTGCAGCAAACCCTGGCCGGCGTGATGCAGCGCGCGGGGCAGGGCGCCTTGCTGCGCGAGGGCATCAAGGTGGTCATCGCCGGCCAGCCCAACGCCGGCAAGAGCTCGCTGCTCAACGCCCTGGCGGGCGCCGAGCTGGCCATCGTCACCCCGATCGCCGGCACCACGCGCGACAAGGTGCAGCAGACCATACAGATAGAGGGCGTGCCGCTGCACATCATCGACACCGCCGGCCTGCGCGAGAGCAGCGACGAGGTCGAGCGCATAGGCATCGCCCGTGCCTGGGAGGAGATCGCGGGCGCCGACGCCGTGTTGTTCCTGCACGACTTGACGCGCATGAATGCTCCCGAATACATAGCTGGTGACGCTGCCATCACAAGCGATCTGGACCAAAAACTGCCCGAAAACGTGCCGGTGATCGACGTCTGGAACAAGCTCGATGCCAGTACGCACCAACCGCCCCAGGCGGTCGCCGGGCACGAGGCCGTGCGGCTGTCGGCGCGCACCGGCGCCGGGCTGGACACCTTGCGCCAGCGGCTGCTGCAGGTCGCCGGCTGGCAGCAGGGCGCCGAAGGTGTGTACATCGCGCGCGCGCGCCACCTCGAGGCCCTGCGCGCCGTGGACGCACACCTGATGGAGGCGGCGGCGCAGCTGATGAGCGATGGCCCCGCGCTGGATCTGCTGGCCGAGGAGCTGCGCCTGGCGCAGAACGCGCTCAACAGCATCACCGGCGAATTTGGCGCGGACGACCTGCTGGGGGTGATTTTTTCCAGCTTCTGCATCGGCAAGTGAAGCGACGTTTTTGTGAACAAAAGTAATGCGTGCTTGTGTGAACGGCACGACCACGTTACTTTCGCGCGCGATGAACATCGCCGCCATTCCCATCCTCAAGGCCCAGCTGATGGGCCTGGTGCAGGCCATCAGCCAGGCCGCCACCGAAGACAGCATGGGCAATATGCTCAGCTCCGAGCAGTGGGATCTGCTCCTGCCCTATCTGCGGCCCATGGAACTGCCGGTCGGCCAGGTGTTGTTTGCCCAGGGCACGACCGAACGCACCCTGTACCTGGTCGAAAGCGGCAGCCTGACCGTGCACTATGAGGACGAGCAGCAGCGCGTGCGCCTGGCCATCGTCGGCCCGGGCTCGGTGGTGGGCGAGGGCGCGTTTTTCTCGCACCGCCCGCGCAGCGCCACGGTGCAGGCCGGGGCGCCGACCAGGCTGTGGAACCTGACGGCGATCCGCTTCGCGGAGTTCGCCAACCGCAACCCGGCCGTGGCCCTGCAGCTGGTCATGGCCATAGGCGCCGTGCAGGCCAAGCGCCTGGCCAACCGCCGCCGCCGCGTTGCATCCACCTGACAGTCCCACGCCCGGCGTGGCGTTGATGCTGGTGCGCAGTACACTTACTGACAAATTTAGCACTTCTTCGCGAAGGCAGGTATGTCATTGTTCAGTTGGTTCACTCGCAAATCCAAGCCCCAGGCACCGGCCGCAGCCGTTGCGGCACCCGGTGCCCATGGCAAGCCGTTGCCATCCTCGCCGTCGGCGCCCTCGCAGGATCAGGTGCGCAGGAGCGAGCGCACCGAGCGCCGCGAGCTGCTCTACACCGCGGTGCGCGACGCCATGGTGCGTGCCGGCGTGCTGTCGGCGGGCTACAAGTTCAAGGTGCTGTCGCTGGATCAGCGGGGCTCGCAGTTCCTGGTGATGATGGATCTGGCGCCCGAATATGGCGGCGACATGGATCGCCTGGGCGAGATCGAGACGCTGATCGCCCAGTCCGCCAAGACGCGCTTTGGTATCGGCGTGCCGGCCGTGTATTGGCGCACTAATGCGCAGATCGTGGTGGGCGCCGCGCTGCGCCAGGCCGTGGCAGGTGCGCCAGCGCAGAGCCGCGTGCCCGAATTCACGGCAGGGGCCGTTGCGGCCTCGCCGGTCGTGGTCGCTCCGCGGCCCGCGGCAGCGCGCCAGGCCGCCCCACGCCCGACCGCATTGGTGCCGCCGACGGTGCCGGAAGTGGCGCCGGGCAGCACGCGCTTCGACCCCATCGAGGCCGACGAGGTCGCGGCCTTCAAGCAGGCGCTGGTGAATGCCGCCGGGCGCGCGCCCCAAGCCCCGGTGGAGCCCGGCGTGGCCACGCGCAGCGGCCCGCTGCTGCCGCCCAGCCCGGCGCTGACCGGCTTCGAGGACACGGTGATGCCCAGCCAGGAGGGGCGCAGCCCCGACCTGAGCAGCACGCAGTACGGAGATCTGCGCTGAAAACGGCGGCCTCAATGGCCGCCGAAGTCCACCAGGGTAAACAGCGGCAGTCCGCTGGCGCGCAGGCGCGCCGAGCCGCCCAGCTCGGGCAGATCCACAATGGCCGCGCCCTCCATGACGCTGGCGCCCAGCTTTTCCAGCAGTTTCTTGCCCGCCATCATGGTGCCGCCGGTGGCGATCAGGTCGTCGATCAGCAGCACCCGGTCGCCGGGCTGGACGGCGTCGGCATGCAGCTCCACGGTGGCGCTGCCGTATTCCAGCTCGTAGGTTTCCTCCACCGTGGTGAAGGGCAGCTTGCCCTTCTTGCGGATGGGCACAAAGCCCAGGCCCAGCTCATAGGCCACGACCGAACCCAGGATGAAACCGCGCGCATCCAGCCCCGCCACCACGTCCGGGCGCAGGGCCGGGTCCATGTAGCGCTGCACGAAGGCGTCTATCAGCACGCGAAACACCTTGGGGTTCTGCAGCAGCGGCGTGATGTCGCGAAACTGCACACCCGGCGCCGGCCAGTTGGGCACGGTGCGGATGTGCTGGCGCAGGTAGTGGGTGACGTTGAGATGGGGCATGGCTTGTCGCAGGTCGGGTCAGGGGCGGCGCAAAGTGTAATCAGCCGCGCAACAGTTTTTCTTCCGCCAGGCTCAGGGCCGTGGGGTGACCCGACAGCACCAGGGTGTCGCCCTCGGCCAGTGGCGCCTCATCGTCGGGGCCGGACATGCGCCCGCTGAACCGGCGCACGTTGATCAGGCGCGCGCCCATGGCGTGCAGCGTCAGCGTGGCCAGGCTGGCGCCCACGGCGGCGGCGCCCGGGGGCAGGGTGATGGAGTACAGGCGCTCCTGGTCGCGCTCGCTGACGGTGTCGTCGTCGGCGCCGTGGAAGTAGCCGCGCAGCAGGCCATAGCGCTGTTCGCGCTGGCCCTGCACCAGGCGCAGCACGCGGCGCATGGGCACGCCCACCAGGGCCAGGGCATGGCCGGCCAGCATCAGCGAGCCCTCGATGGCCTCGGGCACGACCTCGGTGGCGCCGGCGGCCTGCAGCTTCTCCAGGTGGGTGTCGTCCTCGGTGCGTACCACCACCGGCACTTGTGGTGCATGGGCGCGGGCATTGGCCAGCACTTTCAAGGCGGCGGCCGTGTCCAGATAGGTGATGGCCAGGGCCGCGGCCCGGCCCAGGCCGGCGGCCTTCAGAGCCTGGACGCGCGTGGCATCGCCAAACACCACCGAGTCGCCGGCGGCGGCGGCCTGGCGCACGCGGTCCGGGTCCAGATCCAGCGCCATGTAGGGGATGCCCTCGCGCTCGAGCATGCGCGCCAGGTTCTGGCCGCAGCGGCCATAGCCGCAGATCAGCACATGGCCGCTGGTGTTGATGGCCTGGCGCGCAATGCTGGTCACCTGCAGCGACTGCTGCAGCCAGTCGCTGGCCACCAGCTTCATGACGATGCGGTTGCTGTACTGGATCAGGAAGGGCGTGGCCAGCATGGACAGCACCATGGCCGCCAGCACCGGGTTCATGAGCGCCGGCGCCAGCAGCTCGTGCGTCTGCATCAGCGACAGCAGCACGAAGCCGAATTCGCCCGCCTGCGCCACGTACAGCGCGGTGCGCAGCGACACGCCGGTGGTGGCGCCCAGGCCGCGCGCCAGGGCCACGATGATGGCGGTCTTGATGAGCAGCGGCGCCGCCAGCAAGAGCAGCACCAGCGCCCAGCGCTCCACCATCACATGCCAGTCCAGCATCATGCCCACGGTGATGAAGAACAGGCCCAGCAGCACGTCGTGGAAGGGGCGGATGTCGGTGCCCACCTGGTGGCGGAACTCCGTCTCGGACACCAGCACCCCGGCGATGAAGGCGCCCAGCGCCAGCGACAGCCCGGCCAGCTCGGTCATCCAGGCCAGGCCCAGCGTGACCAGCAACAGGTTCAGCATGAACAGTTCGTCGCTCTTGCGCCTGGCCACCAGGGTCAGCCACCAGCGCATCACGCCCTGACCGCCCACCAGCAGCACGCTTACCAACACCATGGCCTTGAGCAGGGCCAGGCCCAGCGCCAGCAGCAGCTTGTCGGGTGACGAGCCCAGCGCCGGTATCAGCACCAGCAGCGGCACCACGGCCAAGTCCTGGAACAGCAGGATGCCCAGCACGCGCCGGCCATGCTCGCTCTCGAGCTCGCCACGCTCGGACATCAGCTTGACGACGATGGCCGTGCTGCTCATGGCCAGCGTGCCGCCCAGGGCCAGGGCGGTCTGCCAGCCCATGTCCCACACGCCGCCCAGTCGTGCCAGCAGCAGCAGGCAGGCGGTGAAGGCCAGCATGGACAGCAGCACCTGCAGCAGCCCCAGGCCGAACACATGGCGGCGCATGGCGCGCAGCTTGGGCAGGTTGAACTCCAGGCCGATGGTGAACATCAGGAACACCACGCCAAACTCGCCCAGGTGGCGCACGCCCTCGGAGTTCTGCGTCAGCGCCAGCGCATGCGGGCCAATGAGGATGCCCGCCGCCAGATAGCCCATCATCGGCGGCAGCCGCAGGCTGCGGCAGGCGACCACGCCCAGCACGGCAGCCAGCAGGTACAGCAGCGTCAGGGCGAGTGAGGACATGCCTGATCCTAGCCGAGCCGGGGGCGGGCCGACCGATAGAATTCGCCCATGCCCAACGCCCCATCCGCCCCCCCGCCCTTCGATGCCGCGCAGGCCCTGCGCCTGGGGCGCGAGACCTTCGATATCGAGGCCCAGGCATTGCAGAGCCTGGGCGCGCGCCTGGGCCAGGTGTTTGTGCAGGCGGTGCAGCTGCTGCTGGCCACGCCCGGGCGCGTGGTCGTCATGGGCATGGGCAAGAGCGGCCATGTGGGGCGCAAGATCGCCGCCACGCTGGCATCCACCGGCACGCCCGCGTTCTTCGTGCACCCGGCCGAGGCCAGCCATGGCGACCTGGGCATGGTCACGCGCGGCGACCTGTTGCTGGCCCTGTCCAACAGCGGCGAGAGCAGCGAAATCACCGTGCTGCTGCCCATGCTCAAGCGCCAGGGCGTGCCCCTGATCGCCATGACGGGTGGGCTGCAGTCGTCACTGGCGCGCCATGCCGACCTGGTGCTGGACTGCAGCGTGGAGCGCGAGGCCTGCCCGCTGAACCTGGCCCCGACCACCAGCACCACGGTGCAGCTGGCCATGGGCGACGCGCTGGCCGTGGCCCTGCTGGACGCGCGTGGCTTTCGTCCCGAAGACTTTGCCCGCTCGCACCCCGGCGGTGCGCTGGGGCGGCGCCTGCTGACCCATGTGCGCGACGTCATGCGCAGCGGCGAGCAGGTGCCGCAGGTACTGCCGCAGGTGGACTTCAGCACCCTGATGCGCGAGATGAGTGCCAAGGGCATGGGCGCCGCCGCCGTGGTGGACGAGGCGGGTCGCCCCATCGGCATCTTCACCGACGGCGACCTGCGCCGGCGCATAGAGGCCGGCGCCGACCTGCGCGGCATGCGCGCCCAGGACATCATGCATGCCAACCCCCGCACCATTGCCGCCGACGCGCTGGCGGCCGACGCTGCGCAGCTGATGGAGCAGCACTCCATTACCAGCGTGCTGGTCACCGAGCCCGGCGGTGTGCTGGTGGGCGTGGTGCATATCGGCGACCTGATGCGCGCCAAGGTGATCTGATGCAACAACCCCTGCCCCCGCTGCGCCCCGTGCTGCAATTCGCCCCAGCGCTACTGCTGCGTGCGCAGCCGGTGCGCGTGGCCTTTTTCGACGTGGATGGCGTTCTCACCGACGGTGGCCTGTATTTCTCCGAAGCCGGCGAGACCCTCAAGCGCTTCAACACCCTGGACGGCCATGGCCTGAAGCTGCTGCAGCAGGCCGGCATCACCCCGGCGGTGATCACCGGGCGCGATTCCCCCGCGCTGCGCCTGCGCCTCGCGGCGCTGGGCGTGGTGCATGCGCGCTTTGGCACCGAGGACAAGCGCCCGGCCGCCGAGGCCATCCTGGCCGAGCTGGGCCTGGCCTGGGGCCAGGCCGCCGCCATGGGCGACGACTGGCCGGATCTGGCCGTGATGCGCCGCGCGGCCTTTGCCTGCGCGCCGCCGCAGGCCCAGGCCGAGGTGCGCGCCGTGGCCCACCATGTCACCGCCGCGGCCGGCGGCGCGGGCGCTGTGCGCGAGCTGTGCGACCTGCTGCTCGTCGCCAGCGGCCGCTATGCCGGCTTGCTGGCCGCGCACGGCGCATGATGAGCAGCCTGCGCCGGGCCTGGGAGCGCCTGTCCCTCTACCTGCCCGTGCTGCTCATGGGGCTGCTGGCGCTGGGCACCTGGTGGCTGGTGCGCAACGCACCCCAGCCGCAGCCGGCGGTGGTGGAGCGCCCGGTGAGCCACGAGCCCGACTACTTCATGCGCGACTTCGCCGTGAAAAACTTCGATGACACGGGCCGCCTGCAAAGCGACATCCGTGGCCAGCTGGCGCGCCACTATGCCGACAGCGACCAGCTGGAGATCGACCAGGCGCGCATGCGCTCGGTCAGCCCCGAAGGGCGCGTGACCACGGCCAGCGCCAACCGTGCGCTGACGAATGCCGATGGCAGCGAGGTGCAGCTGTTCGGCAACGCCATCGTCACGCGCGAGCCCCTGGTGCGCAAAGGCCAGGCCACGTTGCCGCGCCTGGAGTTC
This sequence comes from Diaphorobacter limosus, assembly GCF_033100095.1. NCBI lineage: Bacteria > Pseudomonadati > Pseudomonadota > Betaproteobacteria > Burkholderiales > Comamonadaceae > Diaphorobacter > Diaphorobacter limosus. Next base: position 2,733,981 of record NZ_CP136921.1, read on the forward strand.
CGGGGCGAATTTCTGCATGCCTGGGTGAATGATGAGCGCGTGCGCTCCAACCAGCCCGTGACCCTCAAGCGCGGCTCCGACACCTTCACCGCCGACAGCATGGACTATGACAACCTGGATCAGATCCTGAACCTGCGCGGGCGCGTGCACGGCACGCTGCAGCCGGCGGCACGCCGCTGAACCCCCAGATTGGCCATGCCCGCGCGCCCCCTGGTCTTCATCACCGGCGCCTCCAGCGGCATAGGCCGGGCGCTGGCCGAGTGCTACCACCGTGCGGGCTGGCGACTGGCCCTGGTGGCGCGCCGCGAACTTGAGATCAAATCATGGGCTAGCGCGCACCAATTAAGCGCAAGCAGCTATCAAATTTATGGTGCTGATGTCGCGCAAATGGACAGCATCATCGCCGCCGGCCAGGCCTGCCTGGCGCGCCAGGGTCTGCCCGACGTGGTCATCGCCAACGCCGGCATCAGCGTCGGCATGGACACTGCCGAGCGCGCCGACCTGGACGTCATGGCGCGCGTCTTTGCCACCAACAACCTGGGCCTGGCCGCTACCTTCCACCCCTTCATTAGCGCCATGACACAGCGCGGCAGCGGGCGCCTGGTGGGCATTGGCAGCGTGGCCGGCATACGCGGCCTGCCCGGCCATGGCGCCTATTGCGCCAGCAAGGCGGCGGTGATCAGCTACTGCGAGAGCCTGCGCGGTGAATTGCGCGGCAGCGGCGTGCGCGTGGTCACGATTAGCCCCGGCTATGTGGACACGCCGCTGACGCGGGAAAACCGCTACCGCATGCCGTTTCTGATGACCCCCGAAGCGTTTGCCGAGAGCGCCTTCAAGGCCATAGAAACCGGCAGCAGCTACCGCGTCATCCCCTGGCAGATGGGCGTGGCTGCCAAGCTGCTGCGCCTGCTGCCCAACCCCTGGTTCGACCGCCTGCTGCAGGGACGGCCACGCAAGCACCGGCAGCCGCCTTCGAGCTGAAAAAAACCAAGGGCTCCCGAGGGAGCCCTTGCGCATGGGGTCAGCGGATCAATAACCGCCGCGATCGCCGCCGTAGCCGCCGCCACCACCACCGTAGCCGCCACGGCCACCGCCGCCGCCACCACCGCCGCGCGGGCCGGAGCCATAGGGGCTGCGGAAACCGCCTTCGCCGCGGCCACCGCCGCCGCCACCCGCGCCACGGCCACCGCCGTAGCCGCCGCCGCCACCACCGCCGAAACCACCGCCGAAACCACCGCCACCGCTGCGCGGGGGACGGGGCTCCATGGGGCGCGCCTCGTTCACGACGATGGCGCGGCCACCCAGGGGCTGGCCGTGCATGCCGTTGATGGCGGCCTGGGCCTCTGCATCACTGCCCATTTCCACGAAACCAAAGCCTTTGGAGCGACCGGTGTCGCGTTCCATCATGACCTTGGCGCTGGTCACGGTTCCGAACTGGCCAAAGGCCTGCTCCAGATCCTGGTCGCGCACCGAGTACGGCAGGTTGCCGACGTACAGCTTGTTGCCCATCAAGGGACTCCTGAAAAACAATTGAAATGAGCGACGGAGTCCCGAACCCGCAGCCAGTTGATCACAAAGACGCCCTATGCGCGAAAACTGACGGATCACCGCAACCACGATGAAGGTCGCCCTTCACCAGCGGAGATTATGTTGCAAAACTCTTGGGCAAATACAAGGGGGTTTGTGCGCTCATGTCGCCGATTGGCCGCAAAAAAAGGGGCCTTGCGGCCCCTTGTCTGATCGAGATCAGTAGCTGGAACGGCCACCGCCGTAGCCGCCGCGGTCGCCACCGTAGCCGCCGCCATTGCCGCGGCCACCGCCGTAGCCGCCGCCACCACCGTAACCACCGCTGCGCGGGGGGCGGGGCTCCATGGGGCGCGCTTCGTTGACCACCAGGTCACGGCCGCCGAAATTCTGGCCATGCACGCCCTGGATGGCGGCCTGTGCCTCGGCATCGCTGCCCATCTCGACGAAGCCAAAGCCCTTGGAGCGGCCGGTGTCGCGCTCCATCATGACCTTGGCGCTTTGCACGGCGCCGAACTGGCCGAAGGTTTGCTCCAGATCCTGGTCGCGGAAGGAATAGGGCAGGTTGCCCACGTAAAGTTTGTTGCCCATGACGGGACTCCTAGAAATAAACATGGAACGCGATGGAGCCCGACGCAATCAACAAACCTGTGACGACTTCAAAGACGCGAAACTGACCAGACACCGCAAAGTGCTTTCCTGCAGGACAGGAAGGCTCGGCCATTATCAAGTATCCCTATGGCCTCAGAACGGTGATAAGTGCGTTCCAGCAACACTTTCGAGGGTATTTACCGGGTATTTGTTGTCCATCGGGCAGCACCGGCGCGGATGGATACAATGCCGGCCGTCCATGGGGAGTAGCCTGCCCACGCGCGCCGCAGGCGCCACGGGAGGCATGCATCAACAGACTTGGCGCGCCCGCGCGCCATGGTGCATGAGGTTCGCCGCAATGGCGGACTGGGCGAGACCATTGACCATGCACCGATCCATCAGGCCGGAGTCGGGGCGTGGTCAATGCTGTCCGAATGCTTCCGGCCGGAAATCCCTTGACCCAGTCCCGCTATGGAAGCCTTTCTCATCTCCACCTCCATCGTCGCCCTCGCAGAAATGGGCGACAAGACCCAGCTGCTGTCCCTGGTGCTGGCGGCGCGTTTTCGCAAGCCCTGGCCCATCGTGCTGGGCATTCTGGTGGCCACGCTGGCCAATCATGCGCTGGCCGGGGCCGTCGGCGCGTGGGTGACCACGGTACTGGGGCCGCAGGCGCTGCGCTGGGTGCTGGGCCTATCGTTCATCGCCATGGCGGTGTGGATGCTGATCCCCGACAAGCTCGACGATGACGGCGAGGGCAAGGGCGTGCGCCTGGGCGTGTTCGGCACCACCGTGGTGGCCTTCTTCATCGCCGAGATGGGTGACAAGACGCAGATTGCCACCGTCATGCTGGCGGCGCAGTACAACGCCTATCTGTGGGTGGTGGCCGGCACCACGCTGGGCATGATGATTGCCAACGCACCCGTGGTCTGGCTGGGTGACCGCCTGGTCAAGAAGGTACCGATACGCCTGGTGCACATCATCTCGGCCGTGATTTTTCTGGTGCTGGGTCTGCTGGCGCTGTTTGTGCCGCAGGCCACGCCTTTGGCATAATGCCCGCCAGACGCGCCGATTTGCTACCGCTTGCGGGCGCTTTATAAATTCAGCTAAAGACATGACCGATGGATGCATGACCCGGCCTCGTTTTTAGCGACAGCCGGGTTTTTTCATGTCGTTCATCGCCACACCGCAATCCATGCACTTTGCCGAGGCCCTGCGCTTGCAGTCGGGCGCCTCGATACGCGACTACACCCTGGCCTACGAGACCTACGGCGAGCTCAACGCCGCGCGTGACAACGCCGTGCTCGTGTGCCACGCGCTCAACGCCTCGCACCATGTGGCCGGCATGTACGAGGGCCAGCCCAAGAGCGAGGGCTGGTGGGACAACATGATCGGCCCTGGCAAGCCGCTAGATACCAACCGTTTCTTCGTCATCGGCATCAACAACCTGGGCTCCTGCTTTGGCTCCACCGGGCCGATGCACAAGCATCCGGATACCGGCGAGGTCTATGGCGCCGACTTCCCCGTGGTGACGGTGGAGGACTGGGTCAACGCCCAGGCGCTGCTGCTCGATCGCCTGGGCGTTGCGCAACTGGCCGCGGTGATGGGCGGCAGCCTGGGCGGCATGCAGGCGCTGTCGTGGACGCTGCAATACCCGGAGCGCGTGCGCCACGCCGTGGTGGTGGCCAGCGCGCCCAATCTGACGGCCGAGAACATCGCCTTCAACGAGGTGGCGCGTCGCGCCATCGTCACCGACCCGGACTTTCACGGCGGCCATTTCTACCGCCATGGCGTGATACCGCAACGCGGCCTGCGCATCGCGCGCATGATCGGCCACATCACCTACCTGAGCGACGATGTGATGAACGAGAAGTTCGGCCGTCAGCTCAGGGAGGGCATGGACCTCAAGTACAGCACCCAGGACATAGAGTTCCAGATCGAGAGCTACCTGCGCTACCAGGGCGACAAGTTCAGCGAGTATTTCGATGCCAACACCTATCTGCTCATCACGCGCGCGCTGGACTACTTCGACCCCGCGCGTCGGCATGGCGGCAACCTGGCCCAGGCGCTGGCCGTGGCGCGTGCCAAATTTCTGCTGGTGAGCTTCAGCACCGACTGGCGCTTTTCGCCCCAGCGCAGCCGAGAAATCGTGCAGGCGCTGCTGGAGAACCGCCGCGACGTGAGCTACGCCGAGATCGACGCCCCCCATGGTCATGATGCATTTTTGCTGGATGACGCCCGATATATGAGCGTGGTACGCTCTTATTTCGATAGTATTGCCAAGGAGCTGCAGGGAGAACAACCATGAGCGACCACGCCACCATGCAAGCCATTGCACGCCTGGTACCCCAGGGGGCGCGCGTGCTGGATCTGGGCTGCGGCGACGGCGCCCTGCTCGATCTGCTGCAGCGCGAACGCGGCTGCAGCGGCTACGGCATAGAGCTGGCCGACGCCAATGTGCTGGCCTGCGTGCGCCGCGGCGTCAACGTCATCCAGCTGAACCTGGACGAAGGCCTGGCCATGTTTGGCGACAACAGCTTCGACGTGGTGCTGCAGATCGACACCCTGCAGCATCTGCGCAATGCCGAGGTCATGTTGCGCGAGACGGCGCGCGTGGGCCAAAGCGGCATCGTCGCCTTTCCCAACTTTGCGCACTGGCCGAACCGCCTGTCGGTGCTGCGCGGACGCATGCCGGTCACGCGGCGCCTGCCCTACCAGTGGTACGACACGCCCAACATCCGCGTCGGCACCTACAAGGACTTCGAGGTGCTGGCGTACAAGAACAAGCTGCGCATCCTGGACGCCTTCGGCCTGCAGGACGGGCGCGAGGTGCGCTGGCTGCCCAATGCACTGGCGGGCACGGCGGTGTTCCGCTTCGAGCACGACTGACAAACCCCGTGGCGCAGACCCTGGCCTTGGGGTAAAAAGGCCGTCTCACATCTTCTTGCTGCCCCATGCTGCCCCTTGATGTGCCCACCATGCTGCTGATGACGGCGGCAGCCTCCGCCACCATGGCGCTGTCCATGGCCGCCGTTCGGCCCGAGCGGCGCGAAGGCATGGGCCTGTGGGCACTGGCGCTGGTGCTGCACACCATTACCTATCTGCTGTTCACGCTGCGCGGCGCGGTGCCCGCCTGGGCCAGTGTGGTGCTGGCCAATACCCTGCTGGCCGGCACCTTTGCGCTGGCGCTGGCGGCCGTGCGCCAGTTTCAGGGCCATGGGCTGCCCTGGCGCCGCATGCTGGTGCCGGTGCTGGCCATGGCGCTGCTGTTTGCCTGGTTCCAGGACGACTACCGCGCCTGCGTGATCGTCGCCGGCGTGGTGCCGCCGCTGCAGGTGGCCCTGGTGCTGTGGGCGCTGTGGCGGCCCAAGCCGCCGGCGCAAATGCGTGGCGCCGTCTTGCTGACCGCGGGGCTGGGCCTGCAGGCCGTGCTGCTGGCGGTGCGCGGTGCGCTGGCCGCCCTGCACAGCATCCCCACCCAAGGCCTGCTGCGCACCGATGGCGTGCAGTCGCTGACCTTCATGGCGGCCTTTGTCGTGGTCATCCTGGCGTCGCTGGGCTTCATCCTGATGGCCAAGGACAGGGCCGACGCCAACAACCATTACTTTGCCACCCGCGACGCCCTGACCGGCCTGTTCAACCGCCGCGCCCTGCTGCTGGCGGCGCGCCGTGACGTGGCTGTTGCCGCACGCTCGCATGAACCCTATGCGCTGATGATGGTGGACATAGACCATTTCAAGGCCGTCAACGACGGCCATGGCCACCAGGTGGGCGACCAGATCCTGTGCCATGTGGCGGGCCTGCTCAGCGCCAGGCTGCGCGCCCAGGACATGGTGGGGCGCTACGGTGGCGAGGAATTCCTGGTGCTGCTGCCCAACACCGCGCAGCAGGCCGCCGCCGAGCTGGCCGAAACCCTGCGCAGCGCCGTGGCCCAGTGCCCCTGTGCGCGCGAGGGCTGCGCCATCACCGCCACGGTGAGCATTGGCGTGTGTGGCGGCCAGCTGCATGGCACCGAGGACTGGGAGCGACTGCTGCGCTGCGCCGACCAGGCGCTGTATGCCGCCAAGGCCGCCGGGCGCAACCGGGTCGTGTCCGGCCGCTTTGTGCCCGAGGCCGCGCAGCCGCTGGCAACTCCCGTGATCTGACTGGCCCCAAGGGGTCTTGGCCTTGGCGTATCCTGCCTGCTTTGTGCATTGCCAGAGGACAGCCATGACCGCCCGCCTGCCCACCCCCGCCCTGGACACCGCCCTCGCCCTGGAGCGCGTCAGCAGTGCCTGGGATGAAGACATCCTGAAGCAGCTCACCGACTACATCCGCATCCCGGCCAAGTCGCCGGGCTTTGCGCCCGACTGGGAGCAGCAGGGCCATCTGGAGACCGTACTGCGCAACGCCGCGCAATGGGTGGAGGCGCAGAAGGTCAGCGGCCTGTCGCTGGAGATCGTGCGCCTGCCCGGGCGCACGCCGGTGCTGTTCTTTGACATCCCCGCGCACCAGCACAGCGGCAGCGACACCGTGCTGATGTACGGCCACCTGGACAAGCAGCCCGAGTTCGAAGGCTGGCGCTCAGACCTGGGGCCGTGGAGCCCGAAGTACGAGGACGGCCGGCTCTACGGCCGTGGCGGCGCCGACGACGGCTATGCGGTGTACGCCAGCATCGCCGCCGTGCAAGAGCTGAAGCGCCAGGGCGTGCCGCACCCGCGCATCGTCGGCCTGATCGAGACCTGCGAGGAAAGCGGCTCCGCCGACCTGCTGCCCTATATCGACGCCTTGAGAACCCGCCTGGGCAAGGTGGCCCTGGTGATCTGCCTGGACTCGGGCGCCGGCAACTACGACCAGCTGTGGCTCACCACCAGCCTGCGCGGCATGGCCAGCGGCACGCTCAAGGTCGAGATCCTGACCGAGGGCATCCATTCCGGCGACGCATCCGGCCTGGTGCCCTCGTCGTTTCGCATCATGCGCCAGGTGCTGGACCGCCTGGAGGACTCGGCCACCGGCCGCCTGCTGCCCGCGCGCTTTCACTGCGAGGTGCCGGCCGACCGCCTGGCCCAGGCGCGCGCCACGGCCGCCATCCTGGGCGAAGAGGTCTACCGGCGCTTCCCCTGGGCGCACCACGACTGCGGTGGCAGCCAGGTATTTGCACTGCCCACCACCACCGACCCGGTGCAGGCGTTGATCAAGCGCACCTGGGAGCCCACCTTGAGCGTCACCGGCGCCGAGGGCTTTCCGGCGCTGAAGGATGCCGGCAACGTGCTGCGCCCCTACACCGCCTTCAAGCTCAGCCTGCGCCTGCCGCCGCTGGTGGACGCCGCCACCGCCGTGCAGGAGCTGAAAACCCTGCTGGAAGACAACGCCCCCTACCAGGCGCGCGTTACCTGGGAGGGCGCCAGTGCCGCCAGCGGCTGGAACGCTCCGCCCATCACCCCCTGGTTTGAGCAGGCCCTGAACGCCGCCAGCCAGGCGCAGTTTGGTGCCCCCTGCGGCTACATCGGCCAGGGCGGCACGATCCCGCTGATGAACATGCTGAGCCAGGGTTTCCCGAAGGCGCAGATGATGGTCTGCGGCGTGCTCGGCCCCAAGAGCAACGCCCATGGCCCCAATGAGTTCCTGCATGTGCCCTATGCCAAGAGGCTCACCGCGGCCGTGGCGCAGGTGATCGCCGCCATGCCCGGCTGCATGCAAGCGCACGCGGAAGTTTGAATGAAATTGGGGTTTTACACTTACTGGTAAAGCGCAAACAGCTATATTATTAATAGCAAAATGTGAACCCGGCATGGTGGCGAGCGCCTGCGCCGCCATGGCCGGGCCGCGCGCGCACCCCGCCGAATCTCCCGGGCGGCACGGCCTTGTGCCGTTGCGGGCCTTTCCAAGGCCCGCGGCGCTGAAGCAAGACGCACCGGAGTCCTCGGCGGCCACGTGTTTATCCTAGTCTCGCAGGTCACATCTTTTGGTCACATTGTTAACAATTTATATTTATTAACGGCCAGCGATGACCCGTTGGCTGCGAGAGGCATCCCGATGCGATTCACTTCCCGTTTGATTCTTTGCGCCGTTGTGCCGGCCGGCCTGTTCGTGCTGGCCCTGGCCATCAGCCTGTGGGGGCTGACGCGCACCCAATCCGATTTCAGCCGCTACATGGGCACCGAGCAGGCCGTGGCGGCCGGCCTGTCCGAGCTCTACGCCCAGGGCCTGCAATCGGGCCAGGCGCTGCGCAACATCGTGCTCGACCCGGCCAATCAAGTGGCCTACGACAACCTCAAGGCCTCGCACCAGGCCTTCGACGAGGCCTACGAGGCCACGCTGGCGGTCGTCCGCGGCACGCCGGTGGAAGCCGCGCTGCTGCCGCTCAAGCAGCTGCGCGTGACCCAGGTGGGCGTGCAAGGCCAGGTGCGTGATCTGGCGCGCAGCGACCCCGCGGCGGCGGCCCAGGCGCTGAACAGCCTGGAAACGCCGGCCTGGCGCGCGGACTGATGGCCGAGCTGGTGCGCATGCGTGCCAGCCTGCGCAGCCTGGTGACCCGGGTGCACGGCACGGCCGTCGAAATCACCCATGCGTCCGGCGAAATCGCCCAGGGCAATGCCGACCTGTCGGCGCGCACCGAAAGCCAGGCCTCTGCGCTGGAAGAAACCGCGGCCTCCATGGAGCAGCTCAGCGCCACCGTGCGCCAGAACGCCGACAACGCGCGCGCGGCCAACCAGCTGGCGCTGAACGCCTCCAATGTTGCGGCCCAGGGCGGCGAGGTCGTGTCCCAGGTCGTGGACACCATGAAGGGCATCAACGACAGCAGCCGCCAGATCGCGGACATCATCGGCGTGATCGACGGCATTGCCTTCCAGACCAACATCCTGGCGCTGAACGCGGCCGTGGAGGCAGCGCGCGCCGGCGAGCAGGGCCGCGGCTTTGCCGTCGTGGCCAGCGAAGTGCGCAGCCTCGCGCAGCGCAGCGCCGAGGCGGCCAAGCAGATCAAGGAGCTGATCACGGCCAGCGTGGAGCGGGTGCAGCAGGGCTCATGCCTGGTCGATCAGGCCGGCGCGACCATGGGCGAGGTGGTGGCGGCGATACGGCGCGTGACCGACATCATGGGCGAGATCAGCGCGGCCAGCGGCGAGCAAAGCACCGGCGTGGCCCAGGTCGGCGAGGCGATCACGCAGATGGATCAGGCGACGCAGCAGAACGCGGCGCCGGTCGAGGAAAGCGCGGCCGCAGCCGCGGCGCTGAAGAAACAGGCCCAGGAGCTGCTCGCCGCGATCTCGCAGTTCCGCTTGGCCGACGGCGGCATGCCCGAGGCGCTGCCGGCCGGCGCGTCGCCCCGGTTGCTTGCCGCCTGAAGCGGCGGCGGCGCGGACCGCAGCCATCACTCCAGCCCCAGCACGGCCAGGGCGGCGACGGAGGCCGTCTCGGCGCGCAGCACGCGCGTGCCCAGGCTGGCGGGGACAAAGCCTGCGGCCAGCGCCGCGTCTTCCTCCTGCGCCGTCAGCCCGCCCTCGGGGCCGTGCAGCACCCAGACCTGACTGGCGCCGCCGGCGGCCTGGCGCAGAGGCTGGCTGCCGGCGCGCAGCGACAGCAGCAGGCGCACGCCCTCAGATTGGCCGCCGCGCAGCCAGTCGGCCAGCGCCAGCGGCGCATGCACGGGGGGCACGCGGTTGCGCCCGCATTGCTCGCAGGCGGCCACCGCTATCGCCTGCCAGTGAGCCTGGCGCTTGGCGGCGCGCTCGCCGGCCAGCTTGACTACGCTGCGTGCCGTGGTCACGGGCTGGATGCTGGCGGCGCCGAGTTCGGTGGCCTTTTCCACCAGCCAGTCCATGCGCTCGTTGGCCGGCATGCCGACCACCAGATGCACGGCGCGCGCGGCCTCGCGCTCGACGGCGGTGTGCGCGCCAATCTCTACATCGACATCGCTGCGGCCCATGCGCGTGACGCTGGCCGTCCACTCGCCGCCCTCACCGTTGAACAGCGTGATGACGCCGCCCGGCTGCAGGCGCAGCACTTGCACATGGCGCGCGGCCTGGGGCGGCAGCGTGACTTGCGCGCCGGCGGCCAGGGGCAGGGGGCAGTAAAAACGTGGCATTCAGTTTAAAAATAGTAGCTGTTAGCGCTTGGTAGATAAGTGTTGCAGGCTGTTTTGATGATGAAAACCAGGGCCGCTGCGTTGGCGCCTGTTTCTCCCTCTCCCGCGTGCGGGAGAGGGCGGGGGTGAGGGTGTAAAAACGGGGCGCTGCGCCGCATCACCCCCTCACCCCCTCACCCCAACCCTCTCCCCCAAGGGGGCGAGGGAGCTAAAACCTGCGCTAAATATGCGTTAAGCGCTATCAAAAAGATGTGTGCATACACAAGCCCGCGAGGGGGGAAGACAACCAATGCACCGCACCGTTGTTAGACCCGCCCAAAGGCGTATCCCATGGCCGCCTGCGTGCCCTCCAGTTCATCGACCAGGCGCAGCAGCGGCGTCAGCTCGCGGTAGCGTGCGCAGGTGGCGCGGATGTAGGCGATGAAGCGCGGCGCGTCCGCCAGGTATTTGGGCTTGCCGTCGCGCAGCGTCAGGCGGGCGAAGATGCCGGCGACCTTCAGGTGGCGCTGCAGCGCCATGAAGTCCACGGCGCGGTAGAACTCGCCGAAGTCCGCACCCCAGCCGCTGGCGCTTGCGGCGCCGATGAGGCCGGCCTTGCGGGCCTTTTCCCAGTAACGCACGGTAATGTCGATGACGAAATCCTCTTCCCAGCTGATGAAGGCGTCGCGCATCAGGCTGGCGATGTCGTAGGTCACGGGGCCAAAGACGGCGTCCTGGAAGTCGAGCACGCTCAAGCGTCCATCGGCGCGCACCATCAGGTTGCGCATCATGAAGTCGCGGTGCACATAGACGCTGGGCGCGGCCAGGTTCTGCGCGACGATGGTGTCAAAGGCCTTGGCCAGCGTCGCCTGCTGGGCGTCGGTGAGCGTGATGGCGCGGTGGCGCGCGATGTACCAGTCCGGAAACAGCTGCAGCTCGCGGCGCAAGAGCGCGTCGTCATAGGCCGGCAGCACGCCGGGGCGGCTGGCCTTTTGCCAGTCAAGCAGCAGATCGACGGCCTGCAGGTACCAGGCGTGGGCGGCGGCGGGCTGGGCCTCGTCCAGACGCTCGATGGCGGTCTGCCCTCCCAGGTCGGACAGCAGCATGAAGCCACGCGCTTCGTCCCAGGCGTGGATTTGCGGCACGGGCAGGCCGGCGGCCTGCATCAGCTCCTGCACATGGACGAAGGGGCGGCAGTCCTCCTTGTCGGGCGGGGCGTCCATGACGATGCGACTGCTGCCGTCCTGCGCGTCCAGGCGCAGATAACGGCGAAAGCTGGCGTCGGCGGATGCGGGGCGCAGGCTGGCGGGCAGCAGGTTCTGCGCGGCGGCTATCGGGGCCAGCCAGGCCAGGAAGGCGGATTGGCGCGCGGGGTCGTTCCATTGCACGGCGCTGGCGCCGCTGGGGAGGGGGGGGAGGGGATGGCTCATGGATAATCGGATTTTACAAACCCGGTCTTCCCTGGCCGGGCGGCACATCGCCCGGCGTGCCATGTGCCAGCCTCTTGCAATCCATGGATCGTTCCTTCCTGCTCCACGTCCCGTCCACCCGCCCGCCCATGCCGGCCGCGTTGCGCCGTCCGCTGGCGCGGCTGCTGGCCTTGATGCTGTGCGGCGCGCCGCTGGCCGTGCTGGCCCAGGTGGGCGACGGCGATGAGACGCCCGACGCGCCTGTCCAACCGGCCCCCGCGCTGCGCACCAGTCCGCGGCTGCAGGAAACCCTGCCGCCCCAGGTGCGCCAGCAGCTGCCGGTGTTCGTGCGTGGCGACCGCGTCACGGGCCAGCCCGACATCCGCGCCACCATCGAGGGCGATGCCGAGCTGCGCCGCGGCGACACAGTGATCCACGCCGACCATATGGACTACGACGTGGCCGAGGATCGCGCCAAGGCCAGCGGCCAGGTGCGCATCAACCGCGCCGGCAACCTGTACGACGGCACGCTGCTGGATCTGCGCGTGGACGCCTTCAACGGCTTTTTCAGCGATGCGCGCTACCGCTTTCTGGCCACCCAGGCCCATGGCGAGGCCACGCGTGTGGACTTCATAGACCATGACCGTTCGGTGGTGCACAACGGCACCTACACCACCTGCCAGCGTGACAACGAGGCCAGTTGGCAGCCCGACTGGATCATCCGCGCCAAGACCATCCACCTCGACCAGGCCGAGGACGTGGGCCATGCCGAGGGCAGCGTGCTGGAGTTCAAGGGCGTGCCCATCCTGCCGGTGGGCAGCATCAGCTTTCCGCTGTCGGACAGGCGCAAGTCCGGCCTGCTGCCGCCGACCATAGGCCTGAACAGCGTCAGCGGCGTCGAATATGCCCAGCCCTACTACTGGAACATCGCCCCGAACCGCGACGCCACCATCACCCCCGTGCTGATGAGCCGGCGCGGCGTGGCCCTGGGCAGCGAGTTCCGCTACCTGGAGCCGCGCTACAGCGGCGAGCTGACCGCCGACATCATGCCCAGGGACGAGCTGCGCAAGCGCGACCGCTGGGCCTATGGCGTCAAGCACCGCGCCGCGCTGGACACCCCCGCGGGCGACGTGGCCCTGGGCGTGGATGTGCGCCGCGTGAGCGACGACGACTACTGGCGCGACTTCACGCCGCGCCTGTTCAGCCATGGCAGCGGCGGCGCCATCCAGTCCCAGTATGTGCAGCGCCTGCTGCCGGGCCAGGCGTCGCTGAACTGGGCGCGTGGCGAGCATGCGCTGAGCCTGAACACGCTCAAGTGGCAGACCCTGCAGGACGTGACCTCGCCTATCACCCCGCCCTATGACCGCCTGCCGCAACTGCATTGGCGCTACCAGCCGCTGCAGCTGGCCGGCGGCTTTGACGCCAGCGTGGAGGCCGATGCCACCGCCTTCCATGCCGACCGCAGGTATTACGCCCAGCCCAACGGCAAGCGCAGCTATGCCATGGCGCAGATCAGCCGGCCCTTTCTGGCGCCGGCCGGCTTCATCACGCCGCGCCTGCAGCTGCATGCCACGCAGTACCAGTTCGATGATCCGCTGGCAAACGGCCAGACCACCGCCACCCGCACCCTGCCCACCTTCAGCCTGGACAGCGGCCTGGTGTTCGAGCGCGATGCGCGCTTCTTTGGCGGCGACTACCTGCAGACGCTGGAGCCGCGCGCCTTCTACACCTACACGCCCTACCGTGACCAGAGCCTGCTGCCGGTGTATGACACGGCGCCCAACGACTTCAACTTCGCCTCGGTCTATACCGAGAACGCCTTTGGCGGCAACGACCGCATCGCCGACAACAACCTGTTCACGCTGGGCGTGACCACGCGCCTGCTGAACCCCGACAGCGGCGCCGAGGCGGCGCGCTTTGGCATCGCCCAGCGCCTGCGCTTTTCCGACCAGCGCGTCACCATGCCCGGCGCGCTGCCAGTCAGCGAGCGCGTGTCCGACGTGCTGCTGGGCGCGGGCATCAACTGGACGCCGCACTGGGGTTTCGACTCCACCGTGCAGTACAACCCCAAGACGCGCAACTCGCAGCGCACCACGGTGGCGCTGCGCTACTCGCCGGGCAGCTTTCGCACCCTGAGCGCGGCCTACCGCATGCAGAAGGTGACCAACCTGATCGCCCTGCCCAGCGAGCAGGTCGATGTGGGCTGGCAATGGCCCCTCAACGCCCTTGGCGGCGAGGGCGGCGACAAGGGTCGCGCCGGCGGGCGCTGGTTCAGCGTGGGCCGGCTCAACTACAGCCTGCAGGATCGCAAGCTGGTGGACACCATCGTCGGCGTGGAATACGAGAGCTGCTGCTGGATAGGCCGCGTGGTGCTTGAGCGCCTGCAAAGCAGCCTGATCAGCGCCAACACCCGGCTGCTGTTCCAGATCGAGTTCCGGGGCTTTTCGCGCCTCTCGCTGGGCTCCAACCCCTTGGCCTCCTTGCAGCGCTATGTGCCGGGCTACCAGACCCTGGGCGACAGCACGCACCAGCCCAGCCGCTTCAGCCAGTACGATTAACCGCACGCGCGCTCAGCGCGGATCGCCTTGCACCATGAATTTCTCTCACGCCATGACACTCCGCGTTCTGCCCCTGGCACTGGCCTGCCTGACGGCCCTGACGGTTCAGGCCCAGGGGCTCAGGCCTTCGGGCGGTGGGGCCATGCGCCTGCCGTCAGCGGCCGGCGTGCTGCCTCCCGCGGGCGGCGCCGCCAGTGCGGCGGTGCGCCAGGCCGACTACATCGTCGCCGTGGTCAACTCCGAGCCCATCACCAACAACGAGGTGCGCCAGCGTGCCGAGCGCGTGGCGCAGCAGCTGAACGGGCAGGGCGCGGCCGTGCCGCCTCACGAGCAGCTGGCCCGGGAGGTGCTGGAGCGTCTGATCCTGGAAAAAATCCAGATCCAGCTGGCCAAGGACAGCGGCATCAAGGTCGATGACTTTGCCGTGGACCAGGCCGAGCAGAACGTGGCGCGGCAAAACGACATGAGCGTCGAGGAAATGCACCGCCGCCTGGCCCAGGACGGCGTGAGTCCGCAGCGCTTTCGCGACGACCTGCGCAACCAGCTGCTGGCCCTGCGCGTGCGCGAACGCGAGGTGGAGGCGCGCGTGCGCGTGAGCGACCTGGAGGTCGATCAATACCTGCAGGAGCAGAAAAAGGACGCGGCGCCGGGCAAGGAAGAGCTGAACCTGGGCCATATCCTCATCAAGGTGGCCGAGAACGCCAGCCCCGACGAGGTCGCCCAGCGCCAGGCGCGCGCCCAGCAGGCGCTGGACAAGCTGCGCTCCGGCGGCGACTTTGCCACGCTGGCGCGTGAATATTCCGACGCCCCGGACGGGCCGAACGGTGCCGTGCTGGGCCTGCGCCCGGCCGATCGCTATCCCGAGCTGTTCGTCAACGCCGTGCGGCAGGTGGCGGTGGGTGATGTGGTCGGGCCGCTGCGCTCGCCCGCGGGCTTCCACATCCTGAAAGTCGTGGACAAGACCCATGGCGGCGTGCCCACGGTGGCCGTGCAGAACCATGCGCGCCACATCCTGCTGCGCGTGGGCGCGGGCCTGTCCGAGCGCCAGGCGGCCGAACGCCTGGAAGAACTGCGCCAGCGCGTGCTGCGTGGCCAGGCCGACTTTGCCGCGCTGGCGCGCGAGTACTCGCAGGACGGCAGCGCCAAGAGCGGTGGCGACCTGGGCTGGGCCGGGCCGGGCCGCTATGTGCCGGAGTTCGAGCAGGCGCTCAATGCCCTGCGCCCCGGCGAGGTGAGCCAGCCCGTGGTGTCGCGCTTTGGCGTGCACCTGATCGAGCTACTGGAGCGCCGCGAGGCCAAGCTCACACAGCGCGAGCAGCGCGACATGGTGCGTGACCAGGTGCGCGAGAAGAAGCTCGACGAGGCCTTCACCACCTGGATCCAGGAGGCGCGCGGCCGCGCCTACGTCGAATACCGCGACGCACCGCAATGAAGCACATTGCCCGCAAGCGCTTCGGCCAAAACTTTCTGACCGACGGCGGCATCATCGATGCCATCGTGCGCGCCATTGCACCGCGGCCCGGCGATCCCATGGTGGAGATCGGCCCCGGCCTGGCGGCGCTGACCCAGCCGCTGGTCGAGCGCCTGGGCCGGCTCACGGTGATCGAGCTGGACCGCGACCTGGCCGCGCGCCTGCGCCAGCACGGCCAGCTCGATGTCATTGAATCTGATGTGCTAAAAGTGGATTTTGCGCAGGTGGCGCAAGCGCTGAATGCTCCTAAAATAAGAGTTGTCGGCAACCTGCCCTATAACATCTCCAGCCCCATCCTGTTTCACCTGCTGGAACAGGTCCACGTGGTTCAGGATCAGCACTTCATGCTGCAGAAAGAGGTCATAGACCGCATGGTGGCCCAGCCGGCCACGGCCGCCTATGGCCGGCTGTCGGTGATGCTGCAGTGGCGCTACGCCATGGAAGATGTGCTGTTCGTGCCGCCGGAGAGCTTTGACCCGCCCCCGCGCGTGGACAGCGCCGTGGTGCGCATGCTGCCCTACGACCAGCCCGCGGCGGTGGACGTGGCGTTGCTGTCCGAGCTGGTGCAGGTGGCCTTCAGCCAGCGGCGCAAGCTGTTGCGCCACACCCTCGGGCGCTGGCTGGAGGCGCGCGCCTATGGCGGAGCCTTCGATACCCAGCGCCGCGCCGAGGAGGTGCCGGTGGCGGATTACGTGGCGCTGGCGCGCAGCGTGGGGGGAAGAGGTTGAGCGTTCGGCGTTGAGCGTTCGGCGGCTGTTCGCGCTCAACGCTCAACGCCCCAGCCAGACTATGCCGCTGCCAGCCAGTAGCCTACGTTGAACGGGCTGCTCATGCGCAGGGCCAGCGGGGACACATCCACCAGCTTGTCGGTGGGCATCTTCTCGCCCGTGGGGGTGATTTCAATCTGCGTGGCCTGGGAGGCAGCGCCTTGGCGCGGTTCCTCAGCCCGTTCCGCCTGGCCGGCGGTTGCAGAACGGGCTACAGAAAAGAATAGAAGCAGCGGAAGGCGATCTTGCGGTCGCTCCAGTAGTCGGCGGCATCGCGGAAGATGTCCAGCAGTTGCTCGCGCGCTTCCTTGTCAAACTTCACCGTGGCCGGGATCTGCTCGAGCACCACGACAAAGCCTGGCTGCGGGCCGGCCTTGTGCAGCGGGTCGGTCATGCAGTCGTACAGCGCGTCGAAGTTCTTGCCGAAATGCGCCGGAAAGGTGAACTGCGTGGCGATCAGCTCCAGCACATCCTGCTTGGTCTGGGCATGGGCCAGGTTGGCATACAGGAAATGCTGGCCCAGCACGCGCGCCGTCTCCTGCAGGTCGTGTACGCGAAAGGCGCGTATCGACTGCACGATGTTCGGGCGCACGCCGCGCAACAGCGTGTCCTGCTCTTGACGAAGTGGCGTTTCCATCTCCGTTGCTCTTTCTCTTAGAGATTCACGAATTACAGTGTCCGCAAGCGCCAGCGAGCTGTCCTGCGAATGAAAAGGGAAATGGTGCTCCACATCGGATCGCACCATGAAATCTGCGCTTGAAGACATCATCGGGTTCATTGCCTGATTTCTCGAAAGCTCGTGTAGTGGTCGCTGGTGTAATAGCAGGCATCGGGCATGCGTTTGGCGCCGCCGCAGACGATGCGCCTGGCGCCCCGGTGTGCCACCCCTGGTGTGCGCACCGTGTACTCCCGGTAGTAGCCGCGCTTCTTGGCGGGCAGCTGCCGCTCGCGATTGCCGAACACCGAACCATCCTTGTCGTGCGGAAACGGCCCGCCCTCGTGGATCAGCGCATAGGTGGCACGCCCCTCCTTGGGCAGCTCGGCCAGCGCGATGGGGGAGGAGACGGGGGTGTCCTGCCATTGCCGCGCGCCCACGCCAGCCGGTGCCAGCACCACCGCAGCACCCAGAGCGCACGCCACAATTGCCTTGTACGCCCGGTTGGCGACAGCCTTCAACATCCACTACACCTTTCAGAAATTGCGGGTTAACCCGAAATTTCAACCGGTTAGTGTGACAAAAACGCCACCAAAAGGCAAGCGCCTACCCAAAAAATGGGCAGGCGCAAAAGGTTAATTATCCTGAATCCCGCAGCAGGCGCGCTGCGCATGGCCCTGACGGGGGCAGGGCGCAGGATTCGGGAGCGCGGCTTACCGCGCCGCGTTGGCGTCGGCGACCGTCAAGGCCGTGATGTTGACGATGCGGCGCACGGTAGCGCTGGGGGTGAGGATATGCACGGGCTGGCCCGCGCCCAGCAGCACCGGGCCGATGGCGATGTTGCCGCCGGCGGCGGTCTTGAGCAGGTTGTAGGCAATATTCGCCGCATCGATGTTGGGCATCACCAACAGATTGGCGTCGCCCGCCAGCGTGCTGTGCGGCATCAGGGCCATGCGCGCCTTGCCGTCCAGGGCGATGTCGCCATGCATTTCGCCGTCCACCTCCAGCCAGGGGGCCTGCACGCGCAGCAGCTCCAGCGTCTGGCGCATCTTTACGGCGCTGGGCTGGTTGCTGTTGCCAAAGTTGGAGTGCGACAGCAGCGCCGCCTTGGGCTTGAGGCCAAAGCGCAATATCTCCTCGGCCCCCATGATCGTGATCTCGGCCAGCTGCTCGGCCGTGGGGTCGTAGTTCACATGGGTGTCCACCACGAACAGCTGGCGATTGGGCAGCAGCAGGGCGTTCATGCAGGCATAGGTGTGCACGCCGGCGCGCCGGCCAATCACCTGGTCGATGTACTGCAGGTGGTGTGCGGTGTGGCCCCAGGTGCCGCAGATCAGGCCGTCCACCTCGCCCTTGTGCAGCAGCATGGAGCCGATCAGCGTCAGGCGCCGGCGCAGCTCGATCTTGGCGATCGGCACCGTGACGCCCTTGCGCTCGGTCATGCGGTGGTAGGTCTGCCAGAAGTCGCGGTAGCGGTGGTCGTCCTCCACGTTCACCACGTCGTAGTCCTGGCCCTCCTTCAGGCGCAGGCCGAACTTTTCGAGGCGCTCGGCAATCACCGTCGGGCGGCCGATCAGCGTGGGCCGGGCGATATGTTCGTCCACCACGATCTGTGCCGCGCGCAGCACGCGCTCTTCCTCGCCCTCGGAGTAGGCAACGCGCTTCTTCGTCCCCATCTTGGCCGCCGTGAAGATGGGCTTCATGGTCGTGCCAGAGGCGTAGACGAAGGTCTGCAGGTGGTCGCGGTAGGCATCCATGTCCGCGATCGGGCGCAGCGCCACGCCGGAATCCAACGCGGCCTGGGCCACGGCCGGCGCGATCTTCATCATCAGGCGCGGGTCGAACGGCTTGGGGATCAGGTACTCGGGGCCGAAGGCCAGCGCCTCGCCCGCATAGGCCTTGGCCACCACCTCGCTCTGCTCGGCCTGGGCCAGCTCGGCGATGGCGTGCACCGCCGCGATCTCCATCTGCGTGGTGATGGTGGTGGCGCCGCAATCGAGTGCGCCGCGGAAGATGTAGGGGAAGCACAGGACGTTGTTGACCTGGTTCGGGTAGTCGGTGCGGCCGGTGGCGATGATGGCATCGTCACGCACGGCCTTCACGTCCTCGGGCGCGATCTCGGGATTCGGGTTGGCCAGCGCGAAGATCAATGGGCGCGGCGCCATCCTGGCCACCATGTCCTTCTTCAGCACGCCGCCGGCGGACAGGCCCAGGAAGATGTCGGCGCCCTCAATCACCTGGGACAGGCTGCGCAGCTCGGTCTTTTGCGCGAAGAAGGCCTTGTCCTCGTCCATGAGCTCGGCCCGGCCCTCGTAGACCACGCCGGCGATGTCGGTGACCCAGATGTTCTCGCGCGGCAGGCCCAGCTTGACCAGCAGGCCCAGGCAGGCCAGCGCCGCGGCGCCCGCACCCGAGGCCACGAGCCTGGCTGTCTTGATGTCCTTGCCCGCCACCTTCAGGCCGTTGATGATGGCAGCGCCGACGACGATGGCCGTGCCGTGCTGATCGTCGTGAAAGACCGGGATCTTCATGCGCTCGCGCAGCTTGCGCTCGACGTAGAAGCAGTCGGGCGCCTTGATGTCTTCCAGGTTGATGCCGCCGAAGGTGGGCTCCAGGCTGGCGATGATCTCGACCAGCTTCTCGGGGTCTTTCTCGTTGATCTCGATGTCGAACACGTCGATGCCCGAGAACTTCTTGAAAAGGACGCCCTTGCCCTCCATCACCGGCTTGCCGGCCAGCGGCCCGATGTCGCCCAGGCCGAGCACCGCCGTGCCGTTGGTCACCACGCCAACCAGGTTGCCGCGCGCGGTGTACTTGAAGGCGGCGTTCGGGTCCTTGACGATCTCCTCGCAGGGCGCGGCCACGCCGGGCGAATAGGCCAGCGCCAGGTCATGCTGGTTGATCATCTGCTTGGTGGCGCCAACGGTGATCTTGCCGGGCTGGGGGAACTCGTGGTATTCGAGCGCGGCCTTGCGCAGCAGGGCGCGCTTGTCTGCGGTGTCAGGGGTCTGGTCGTTGGGCATTGTTGTTTCTCCGGCGCAAGCCATTCCAAATCCGAACCGCCGGGTGGAATGTCAGCGGCGCATTGAGCGGCGATTGTACGACTGCCCTCTTGATGCACCCATGCGCGCAAGGCGCTTGCAGGGCGAAACAGTTTTGCCGAGGCAGCGGTGAATGGGTCAGGGCGTGAGTGAGTGTCAGTGCGGTACAGGCGGTTGCAGCCCTACGGTCACCGAGCGCGAACGAACATGCGAGAACACGCCCGCAGGAACGTCCACGTCAATGGACTTGACCTGTTTGAGCGTGTGCGCGTCGTAAATCACCAGCTGTCCACCTGGCAGGCCCTGGCTGCGATCTCCGCGATAGCGCGCGCTGACGTAGAAAAAATCGCCGCGCGCGGTGTACTCTGGAAAATGCGAATGACCAAGCCGGCCGGCCACCTCCAGCGTGTGCTCCACCTCGAGCGACTCCTTGCCGATGAACTGGAGCTTGTTGGCATTCGGGCCGGTGCCCACGATGTCCACGATGATCCACGGCGCATTCGGATGTGCGGCCGGCGACTCGGTGGGCCCTGCCACCGGGATGCGCTTGACCACTTCGAAGCTCTCCATGTCGAACACGGTCACCTCGTAGGACGGGCAGTCCACCTCGCCGATGTTGGTACCTATGCCCAGCAGGTGTCCGCCCGAGCGCACCAGGGCGCCAGAGCCCAGGTGCGGCTTGCAGCCGACCGGGATCTTGCGCACGATGCGCGCCTGGGCCAGGTCGATCACGGTGTTGACGTTGTCGTCGTATGAGGAGACCACGAAATGCCGGCCATCGGGGGAGAGAAAGCCGTCGTGCAGATGGCGCCCCACGTTGGTGACGGCGGTGATGGGCATGCCGCGCTGATCCAGATCCACGATCCACACCTGCCCCGCCTGCTCCAGCGCCACGACGAACCAGTTGGCGTAAGGCGTGGCGGTGATGATGCCGGCATCGGCCGGCACATGCCTGCCGTCCGGATCGACGCCAGCGAGCTCGATCATGTGCAGCGGCTCCAGCGTGCTCGCGTCCATGATCACCATGGTGTGCGGGACGTAGGAGCCTGCTGCCACATAGCGCCCGTCACGCGAAACCGCCAGTGAAATCCCGTTCAACCCCGCACGCACCTTGCGCACGGTGCGCATGGAGTACAGATCCACCTTGTGCACCCAGCCGGCATCGTCGCGAACATAGGCCCAGCGCGGGTCGGTGGGATGGAAATCCATCAGGTGTGGCGCAAATTCCGTCGCCACCGCACCCACCTGGCGGTGCGTGCGCCCGTCGTAGAACAGCACCTTGGCTTCCTTGCCCGCTCCCTGGCGGCTGCGCGACATGACGGCCATCAGGTCGTTCATGGCCGTGATGCGATAGGTGGGCGCAGTCGGCAGGGTGGACTCCTGCGCTACCAGCACTTGCAGAGAGTCGCGAATGTCCTGCATGCCCCAGGACAGGTTGCGTTGCGGCTGGGTGGTGATGAGCTCGGCCAGCAGGGCCTGATCCCTGGCGGGCAAGACGCCGCGCCATGAGGGATGCTGCGGCATCAGTGTCGGTGGCTTGCCCGCCACAATGCGGCCGGCCACCTGCTCCTTCGTGAGCTTGGTGACGTCCCGGTTCAGCGCCGGGCCTATGTAGCCACCTCGATCAGCGCCATGGCATACCGCGCAATGCCGGGTGTAAAGGCGCTCGGCACGATCAACGTCCAGAGCCTGTGCGGGCAGGGCGGCTGCGATCCATGCGAGTGCAGCCAGGGCGTAGCGCGTCACTGTCATTGCAGACCTCCCGGTGTCCACGACGGCCGAACCATAGCCACTGCCAGCATGCTGTCAAGCGATGACATCCGCCTTGATGTGGCGCAACCCAGTCCAGATGCGCAGCTTGTTTAGAGCGAGTCGAGCGGATAGACGGGACGATGCACATGCGTGAAGGGGAAGCGCGCATAGTCCGAGGTGGTGACGCCTGGGCTGTCGCATTCCACCAGGCCGGCGGACAGCGGCACGAACACCGGCCGGCAGTACATGCGCGACTTGAGCAGCAGGTAGCGAAAGCGCGTGGGATCCACGCCCACGCAATGGAATACGCCCAGATCCCAGGGCTCGTGCGGCTGCTCGGTGACCACGATCTGCGCGCTGCCTATGTCCAGGCATACCGAGCGGCCCATGTGGCAGCGTTGGCCGGTGTAGATCGGGCCGGTTACGGTGTAGCCGCCATCGCTGGCCGCATGCACCCGGCCGCGCAGTTGCAGCGGCTCTTTGTGCAGGCCCAGTTGAGCCAACGGCACCTTGTTGCCCAGGGCGACCTCCACCTCGGCGCCCACCCCGGCCTTGATCAGAGTGGCCACGGTCTCGGGGTCGCAGATGGGGCCCACGGCGATGCCCGTGAGGCCCTGTGCCAGGGCCGCCTGCAGCACGTCCATGGTGTCGCAGGTGCCGCCGGACATGCAGTTGTCGCCATGGTCCAGCAGCAGCACGGGGCGCGTGGCACCCTGGGCCAGGTTTGCGGCGCGGCGCAGCGAATCGGCCAGCGCTTCGCTGCGGTAGACATAGTCGGCGCGGCGCTGCCAGATCTGTTGTGCCAGGTCGTCCACGGCAGCCTGGGTTGCGTCCAGATCCTCCTCGCGGCAGGTGGCGACCACGCTCATGCAGGGCGCCTCTATGTCGGCCAGAGAGAAGCCGGCGAACACGGTCACCGCCGGCAGGCCGCCGTGTTCCAGCTGGCGTGCGGCATCGACGGCATCGCGCATGGCGCCCTCCAGCGTGGTGCTGCGCAGCGTGTGGCTCATCAGCGGCAGCGGGTGCCAGCACACGCGGTAACTGGCCTCGCCGCGCAGCATCTGCAGCAGCAGACGGCCGGCGTGCTCGCCGGTTTCGTACATGTCGATATGCGGGTAGGTCTTGAAGCCCACCATCACATCGGCGTTCTGCACCATCTGCTCGGTGATGTTGCCGTGCAGATCCAGTGCCACGCCCAGGGGCACGCCGGGCGCTGCGGCGCGCACGCGCGCCAGCAGGTCGCCTTCGCCGTCGGCGCTGTTCTCAGCCACCATGGCGCCGTGCAGATCCAGCAGGATGGCGTCGCAGCCCGGCGCGGCTTCCACGATGCGGCGCGTCAGCTCATCGTAGGCCGCGGCATGCACCGGGCCGCTGGGGTTGGCCATGGCCGACACCGGCGTGACCAGCGTCGCGCCCAGGCCCTCGGCCAGGTCGATGAAGGCCGCCATGGCGGTGCGCATGCCCTTGTTGGCGTGGTAAGCCTCTTCACCATAGGCGGGAGAAAACGCCGCGATGGGCGTGGGCACGGGCGAAAAAGTGTTGGTCTCGTGGTTCAGCCGCGCTATCAGGATCTTCATGCCACGACCTCCGCCGCCGCCAGCATGGCGCGCAGCAGGACGTTGCAGCCGGCCTCGAGGTGCTCGGCTGCAGCGTTCTCGATCTCGTTGTGGCTGATGCCGTCGTCGCAGGGCACGAAGATCATGGCCGCGGGCGCCACGCGCGCCAGGTACACGGCGTCGTGGCCGGCGCCGCTGACCACGTCCATGCTGCTATAGCCCAGGTCGTCGGCGTTGGCGCGCACGGCCTGCACCAGCTGCGGCGTGAACGGCTGGGGCGGGAAGTAGACCACTTGCTCCACCGTGATCTGCAGGCTGCGTTCCGTGGCGATGCGCGCGCAGGCGGCGCGCAGTGCGGCATCCATATCCAGCAGCTGTGCATCGTCGGGCGCGCGCAAATCCACGCTCAGGCTGGCACGACCCGGAATCACGTTGCGTGAATTCGGGAACAGCTCCATCGTGCCCACGGTGCCGCGCGCATGCGGGGCACGCTGCACTGCTATGCGGTTCACCTCCAGCACCAGTTCGCTGGCGGCCAGCAGCGCGTCGCGGCGCAGCTCCATGGGCGTGGGGCCGGCGTGGGCCTCCATGCCCTGGACGGTGACGTCGTACCAGCGCTGGCCCAGCGCGGCGGTGACCACGCCGATCACGCGCGCGTGGTTCTCCAGCACCGGGCCCTGCTCGATATGAGCCTCGAAATACGAACCCACGGCAGGTGCCGGGCCAAGCTGGCCCGCATAGCCTATGGATGCCAGCGCCTCGCCCACGCTCACGCCCTGCGCGTCGCGCTGCGCCAGCGCATGCTCCAGCGTGAAGGCGCCGGCAAACACGCCCGAGCCCATCATCACCGGCACGAAGCGCGAGCCCTCCTCGTTCGTCCACACCGCCACCTCGATGGGCGCGCGCGTGCGCACGCTGGCGGCGTTGAGCGTGCGCACGACTTCGAGGCCGGCCAGCACGCCGTAGTTGCCGTCGAACTTGCCGCCCGTGGGCTGCGTGTCGATATGGCTGCCGGTCATCACCGGTGGCAGGTTGTCGTCCTGGCCCGCGCGGCGCGCGAAGATGTTGCCGATCGCGTCCACGCGGATGCTGCAGCCGGCGCCCCGCGCCCATTGCACGAACAGGTCGCGGCCTTGGCGATCCAGGTCGGTGAGGGCGATGCGGCACACGCCCCCCTTGGGTGTGGCGCCGATCTGCGCCAGGTCCATCAGCGACTGCCACAGCCGCGCGCCGTCTATGCGCAGAGCGGCCAGGGCCGCATTGGGGGGAAGATGCCTGTCCATGGTGACTACTCCTTTCACACCAGGCCTACGCCCAGGTAGCGATCCTTGACGGCCTCGTCGGCCAGAAATTCGGCGTTGCCGGCCTCGTGCACGATGCAGCCCTGTTCGATGATGTAGTGGCGATCGGCCAGCTGCGTGCAGACCTCCAGGTTCTGCTCCACCAGCAAAATGGTCACGCCCGCAGCCTTGATTGTCTTGAGCTGGGCCACGATCTCCTCGACGATCACCGGGGCCAGACCTTCGACGGGCTCGTCCAGCATCAGCAGGCGCGGCGCGTTCATCAGCGCGCGGCCAATGGCCAGCATTTGCTGCTCGCCGCCCGAGAGCTGGCCGCCGCCGTTCGTGCGGCGCTCCTGCAGGCGCGGGAAGATGCGGTACACGTCGGCCAGCTGCCAGGGCGACTTCTTGCGCTGCGCCAGCAGCAGGTTTTCCTCCACCGTCAGCAGTTTGAAGATGCCGCGGTGTTCGGGCACCAGGCAGATGCCGCGCTGCGCTACCTGGTGCGTGGCCAGGCGGCTTGTGGCTTCGCCGGCAAAGCGCACCTGGCCCTGCGTGGGCTGCATCACGCCGGCAATGGTCTTGAGCGTGGTGGTCTTGCCGGCGCCGTTTCGGCCCAACAGGGTGACGAGCTCGCCCTCCTGCACCTGCAGCGACACGCCCTGCAGCACATGGCTCTTGCCGTAATGGGCGTGTATGGACTCCACCGACAGCAATGTCTTCATGCCTTGCCTCCGGTGATCATATTGCCCAGGTAGGCCGTGCGCACGCGCTCGTCGTTGCGGATCTCGGCGGGCACGCCCTCGGCCAGCACGCGGCCCAGCTGCATGACGGTGATGGTGTCGGAGATGTCCATGACGATGCCCATGTTGTGCTCTATGAGCACCACGGTGTGCTCGTCTTTCAGGCCCTGTATCAGCCGCTTCATGTCGTCGAGGTCGTCAATGCCCATGCCGGACGTGGGCTCGTCCAGGAAGATGGCCTTCGGTTTCGCGGCCAGGGCCATGCCCACTTCCAGCCGCCGCTGCTGGCCGTGCGACAGGTTGCCGGCCGGCGTGCCAGCGTGGCGCGCCAGGCCCACGCGCTCCAGTACCTGGGCCACGGTGTCGGCGCAGGAGCGCGCGCCCGTGGGCGCGTTCCAGCAGTCCAGCGCCTTGGCCGGCGCCACGCCCTGCGCGGCCAGGCGCAGGTTCTCGCGCACCGGCAGGGTCAGGAACAGGCTGGTGACCTGGAAGGAGCGCGCCATGCCGCGGCGCACGCGCCGGTGGTCGGGCTCGCGCGTCACGTCATGGCCGTCGAACAGGATGCGACCGCCGCTCACGGCCTTGGTGCCGGTGAGCATGTGGAACAGCGTGGTCTTGCCCGCGCCGTTGGGGCCGATCACCGAATGCACGGTGTTGGCGCGCACCTTCAGGTCCACGCCGCCCAGGGCGACGAACTTGCCGTAATGCTTGGCCACGCCCTGGGCTTCGAGCAGGATGGGTGCGGTGGTGCTCATGCCTGGCCTCCGTTCGATGCGGCGGCTTCGGGTGTGGCGGGCTCCGGCCCCTTGCGGCGCAGCAGCGCCCATAGGCTCTCGCCCAGGCCCCACAGGCCGCGCTGCAGGCCCAGGCTCACAACCATCAGCACCACGCCTAGCAGCAGCAGCCAGCGCGGCCACAGCGTGGACAGCCAGTCGCCCAGCAGAACGTAGAAGGCCGCGCCCAGCACCGAGGCCAACAGATTGCCGGTGCCGCCGATGACGGTCATCACGATGATCATCTCGCTGGTGTGGTACTCCACGTTGGACAGCGGCGCGATGCCGGTCATCATGGCGTGCAGGGCGCCGGCCAGGCCGGTGACGGCGCCCGAGATCACGAAGGCCTGCAGCTTCAGCAACCGTAGGTCGTAACCCACGGCGGCGGCACGCTCCTCGTTGTCGCGCACGGCCAGCAGCGTGCGGCCGAACATCGAATCGCAGACGCGGCGCAGCAGCCAGAACGCCAGCAGGAACAGCACGGCCACGAAGCCGTAGTACTGCCAGGGCGAGACCAGCGGCCACAGCGTCTGGCCGGCGACGGCGAGCGACGGGCGCGGTATATCGAGCAGACCGTTGTCCCCGCCCGTCAGGCCGGGCAGCGAATAGGCCAGGAAATAGAACATCTGCGCGAATGCCAGCGTCAGCATGACGAAGTAGGTGCCGCGCTGGCGAATCGCGATCCAGCCCACCACGGCCGCGCCCATGGCCCCCATGGCCACGGCCGCCAGCAGCGCCAGCGGCATGGGCAGGGGCCAGCGTGTGAGCAGCAAGGCGATGGTGTAGCTGCCCAGGCCGAAGAAGATGCCCTGGCCGAACGACAGCAGCCCCGTGTAGCCCAGCAGCAGGTTGCAGCCCATGGCGGCGAGGGCGTAGATCAGCACCTCGCTGGCGAGAGAGCCCGACTGCATGAACAGCGGCATGGCGATGACGATGGCCAGCGCGAGGAAAAGGTGGGAATGCCTGGTCATGGGGATCATCCTTTGCGGCCCAGCAGGCCATGGGGGCGCAGCAACAGCACGGCGGCCATGGCCACGTAAATCATCAGGCGTGCGCCTTCGGGCCACAGCGTGCTCATCACGCTTTGCACGATGCCGATGAGAATGCCGCCCACCAGCGCCCCGCTGAAGCTGCCCAGCCCGCCCACCACCACGATGACGAAGGCCACGCCGAGCGCCTCTATGCCCATGAAGGGCTCGGCCCCGCGTATCGGCGCGGCGAGCACGCCGGCCAGCGCCGCCGTGGCTGCACCGAGCGCGAACACCAGGCTGAAGATGGCGAACACGTTCAGGCCCAGCAGCGACACCATCTCGGTGGATTCGCTGCCGGCGCGCACCGCGCTGCCCAGGCGCGTGCCCTCCAGCAGCCACCACAGCAGCAGCGCCAGCACGGCTGTGAAGCCGATCACGAACAGCCGGTACTTGGGGTAGACAAAGCCGCCCCACATGACCACGCCCTGCAGCAGATCCGGCACGGCCACGCTGTCGCCCAGCGGCCCCCACTGCAGGATCACGAGCTCCTGCACCACCAGGGCCAGGCCCACGGTGACCAGGATGTGGAACTCGTGCGGCTTGGCGTAGACATGGCGCAGCAGCAGCTTCTCAGTGAGCCAGCCGATCGCCCCCACGGCCAGGGGGGCGAGCAGCAGCGTCCACCAGAAGCTCCAGCCCCAGCGCGTCATCTGGTAGCAAAAGTAAGCACCTATCAGGTAGAACGCACCGTGCGCGAAGTTCACGAAGCGCAGCAGACCGAAGACGATGGACAGGCCCACGGCCAACAGGAAATACAGCATGCCAATGCCGATTCCGTTGATGG
The DNA here is from genome assembly GCF_033100095.1 of Diaphorobacter limosus. Lineage (NCBI taxonomy): Bacteria > Pseudomonadati > Pseudomonadota > Betaproteobacteria > Burkholderiales > Comamonadaceae > Diaphorobacter > Diaphorobacter limosus. The sequence continues at coordinate 2,761,957 of NZ_CP136921.1, forward strand.
TCTGTAGCAGGTAGATGCTCATGATTGGCTATTAGAAAAATAGCTGTCAGCGCTTTGCTGGAAAGCGCTGAATGGCCTTTTTGCTTAAAGATGGCGGCGGGGCGTCAGGCCAGCTTGCAGCCGGTCTGGTCCACGGGCAGGAAGGACTTGCCGGAGCTGATCACATCCACGTAGTCATCCTTGTTCTTCATCTTCGCCTTGGCCTTGCCCTTGAGCAGGTAGTAGTTTTTGAGCACCTGGTGGTCCGCCTTGCGCACCTCCTCCTCGCCCGTCAGGCCCTGGTACTTCATGCCTTCGAGTGCGGCGATGACGGCCTTTTGCTCCACCGAGCCGGCCTTGACGATGGCGTCGATGAGCAGCTTGGTGCAGATGTAGGAGCCCGCCAGGCTGTAGTTGGGGTTGGCCTTGAACTTGTCCTGGCAGCGCTTGACCAGATCCAGGTTTTGCGGGGCGTCCGCCGTGTGCCAGTACTGCGCGCCAAAGTACACGCCGTCGCACAGGTCGGCGCCCAGCGACTCGAACTGCTCCAGCCCCGAGGCCCAGGCGATGAGGATGGTCATGTTCTTGTGCATGCCGAAGCTGATGGCCTGGCGCAGCGTGTCGGACGACTGGGCGCCAAAGTTCAAGAGCAGCAGCACATCGGGCTTGGCGGCCACGGCGTTGGTGAGGTAGCCGCTGAACTCCTTCTCGGTCAGCGAGTGGTAGCTGTTGCTCACATGCTCTATGCCCTTTTCCTTGAAGATGTTCTTGGCTGCCGACAGCAGGCCATCGCCGAACACATATTGCGGCGTGATCGTGTACCAGCGCTTGGCCTTCGGCATGGCCTCTACCAGTGGACGCACGGTCTGCTCGATGGCACCGAAGGTGGGCACGGACCAGCGGAAGGTGGCGCTGTTGCAGTCCTTGCCGGTGATCTCGTCGGCGCCGGCCGTGGTGATGAACACGCCGCCGGCCTTCTCGGCCTCCTTGCCCATGGCCAGCGCCTCGGACGACAGAATGCCGCCGGCAAAGAAGCGTGCGCCCTGCTGCTGTGCCGATTCCTGCACCTTGCGCACCGCCGTCGCCGGCTTGCCCTCGGTGTCCAGCAGCGTATAGGCCAGCGGCCGGCCCAGCGCCTTGCCGTACTGCTCTATGGCCAGCTTCATGCCCAGGTCGGCGAACTTGCCGTTGGCTGCGAACGGGCCCGACATGGGTACCGGGCAGCCGAACTGGATCGCGTCCTTGGCCTGTGCCCAGGCAGTGGGTGCCAGCGACAGCGAGGAGGGCAGGGCGCCGAGCGCGGCAAGTTGCAGAAGGTGACGACGTTGCATGATGTGGTGTCTCCGTGGCGGTGTAGGTGTAGTGACTGGTTCCGGGGCCGATTTCGGAGTGCGTGAGCGCAATTTCATGCCTGCAATGCGTACGAACCCCTTAACTCCTGTTTATAGTGATAAATACAATAAACATTACGCGTGAAAACCCTTGAACTGACCATGACCAAACCGAAGACTTCCTCATTGGCGATCAAACAGCTCAAGCGCTCGGATCTCGTGGCCCAGGAGGTCAAGCGCCTGATCACCGAGAAAAATCTCAGTCCCGGCGACCGCCTGCCGCGTGAAATCGAGCTGCAGGAGCAGTTCCAGGTCAGCAAGGGCACGATCCGCGAGGCGCTCAAGTCGTTGGAGGTGCAGGGGCTGATCACCATCTCCACCGGTCCGGCGGGTGGCGGCACCATCGCCGAGGTGCCGCTCGATCGCACGCTGCAGTTCATGCAGAACTACCTGTTCTTCCAGGAGGTGACGATCGACGACATCTACACCGTGCGCCAGATGCTCGAACCCGAGCTGGCGGCAGGCGCCGTGCCGCACCTGACCGAGGCCGACTTCGAGGCGCTGGAGCACAGCATCAGCTGCTGTGACCCCACGCAAAGCCATGAGGATTTGCTCACCCAGCGGCGCGAGGATGTGAACTTTCACGACATCCTGGCCGCGGCCAATCCCAACCCCTTCCTGCGCTTTTCCTGCGAGCTCATCAACGAGATGATTCGCCAGCTCATCGTCTTCGGCAACCGCACGCCGCAGACCGAGCACCGGCGCTTTGGCGAGGCCAACGCGCAGTTCCACCGCGACATCGTGCAGGCCGCCCGCGCGCGTGACGCCGAGCGGGTGCGCGTGCTGATGCACCAGCACATGCAGGACGCCGCCAGCAGCGTCAAGCGCATGAAGGGGCGCATCCAGGGGCGACTGATCCTGGATGCGGACACGCTGCGCCGGCCCAGGCCCGTGGCCGGGCGCAAGCGTGCCTGAAGTGGGCTCTGCGTCTCGCAAGTCCATGGGAGCTGATAAGCTGCGCCGCGTTTTTCAACCATCCAACGAACCCATTACCCATCCATTCAGCGGCGCCCCCGGTTGCATCCGCGCGCCATGGCGCGCCTTGGCCGGCGGCCTGGCTTTCGTGGCCTTGCTGGCCGCTCCTGTGGCGCAGGCCCAGCAAGGCGCCTACCCGTCCAAGCCCATACGCCTCATCGTGCCGTTCGCGCCCGGTGGCTCGACCGATATCCTGGGCCGCCTGCTGGCGCAAAAGCTGGGCGAGAGCATGCAGACCAGCGTGGTGGTGGAGAACAAGCCTGGCGCCAACGGCACCATAGGCTGCGACCTGGTGGCCAAGGCGCCACCGGACGGCTACACCGTCATCCTGGGCGATGTGGGCTGCATGTCCATGGCGCCGGGTCTGTACTCCCGCTTGCCCTACGACCCGCTGCGCGACTTCGCGCCCGTGAGCCTGGTCGGGCGCAGCCCGCTGGTGCTGACCGTGGGCACGCAAAGCCCGCTGCAGTCGCTCCAAGACCTGACGGCCGCGGCGCAGGCTGCGCCGGGCAAGCTCAACTACCCCTCGTCCGGCACGGGCGGTCCCAACCATCTGGGGGCGGAGCTGTACGCCATGCAGGCCAAGGTCAAGGTCAGCCACATACCGTACAAGGGCAGCGCGCCGTCGGTGGTGTCGCTGGTGGCGGGTGAGACGGATTTCGGCTTTCTCACGGCGGTGACGATCGCCTCGCAGCTCAACGCCGGCAAGGTGCGCGCGCTGGCCGTGGCGCACACCGAGCGCCTGCCGGCCATGCCCAACGTGCCCACCATGTCGGAGGCCGGCCTCAAGGGCTTCACGGCCGATGCCTGGTTCCTGGCCGCCGTGCCGGCGGGCACACCCAAGCCCATCGTCGATCGCCTCTACGCCGAGATCGCCAAGGCCCTGCCCGTGCCCGACGTGAAGGCCAAGCTCGACTCCATGGGCGTGCTGGCCTCGGGCCTGGATCCGCAGGCCTCGGCGCAGTTCCTGCGCACCGAGGTGGACAAGTGGCGCGGCGTGATCAAGACCGCCGGCATCACGCTCGACTGAAGTCCTCGCAGAATGCACAAGGCCCCCGAACCTCACGGCTCGGGGGCCTTGTGCATTGAGTGCAATCGGCGCGTGGTCAGCGGCTGCTCGGAAAACTGAACACCGCGCCCTCGCGCACGCCGGCGCTGGGCCAGCGCTGGGTGATGGTCTTGCGCTTGGTGTAGAAGCGCACGGCATCCGGGCCGTAGGCGTGCAGGTCGCCGAACAGCGAACGCTTCCAGCCGCCGAAGGAGTGGTAGGCCACGGGCACGGGCAGGGGCACGTTCACGCCCACCATGCCGACCTGGATGTGGTCGGTGAAGTAGCGCGCGGCCTCGCCGTCGCGCGTGAAGATGCAGGTGCCGTTGCCGTACTCGTGCGCGTCGATCAGCGCCATGGCCTCTTGCAGCGTCTTGACGCGCACCACGCCGAGCACGGGGCCGAAGATTTCCTCCTGGTAGATCTTCATGCCGGGTTTGACGTTGTCGAACAGGCAGGCGCCGAGGAAGTAGCCGTCCTCATGTCCCGCCACCTGCACGCCGCGGCCGTCCACCACCAGCTGCGCGCCTTCGGCCACGCCGCTGTCCACATAGGCCTTGACCTTCTCAAAGTGCTGGCGCGTGACCAGCGGGCCCATGTCGTTGCCGTTGTCCGTGCCGGGGCCGACCTTCATCCTGGCGATCTCGGCCTTCAGGCCGGCCACCACGGCGTCGCCTACTTCGTCGCCCACGGCCACCAGCAGCGGGATGGCCATGCAGCGCTCGCCGCAGCTGCCGTAGGCCGCGCCCATCAGCGCGTTGACGGCGTTGGCCACGTCGGCGTCGGGCATCAGCACGGCGTGGTTCTTGGCGCCGCCCAGGGCCTGCACGCGCTTGCCATGCTTGCAGCCTTCCGAATAGATGTATTCGGCGATCGGCGTCGAGCCGACAAAGCTCACCGCCTTCACGCGCGGGTCTTGCAGCAGCGTATCGACGGCGGTCTTGTCGCCGTTGACGACGTTGAGCACGCCGGGTGGCAGACCGGCTTCCAGCGCCAGCTGGGCGATGAACAGGGTGCTGCTCGGGTCGCGTTCGGAGGGCTTCAAGACAAAGGTGTTGCCACAGGCCACGGCCATGGGCCACATCCACAGCGGCACCATGGCCGGAAAGTTGAACGGCGTGATGCCGGCCGTGACGCCCAGCGCCTGGTGCTCGGCCCAGCTGTCTATGCCGGGGCCGACGTTGCGGCTGTGTTCGCCCTTGAGCAGCTCGGGGGCGTAGCTGGCGTATTCCACGTTTTCTATGCCGCGCTGGATCTCGCCGTGCGCGTCGGACAGCACCTTGCCGTGCTCGGCGGTGATCATGGCGGCGATCTTGTCGGCGTTTTCTTCCAGCAGCACTTTCAGCCGGCTCATGACCCGCGCGCGCTTGAGCGGTGGCGTGGCGCGCCAGGCGGGGAAGGCGGCCTCGGCGCTGGCGATGGCCGCCTCCACCGTGGCCTTGCTCGCCAGCGCCACGCTGGTGGTCGACTGGCCGGTGGCGGGGTTGAACACGGGCTGGGTGCGCTCGGTGTCGGCGACGAGCTGGCCGTCAATGAGGTGGCCTACGGTGGCGGTGACGTTCTGGTCGTGGTGCATGAGGTGCTGCTGAAAATTTGATAAAAAGTGGGTGTAGCGCTTATCTGGTAAGCGCTGATAGCTATTGTTTTTATGGTGCGTGGAGCATGGAGAGCCGGCGGGACGCCGGCGCTCCCAGGTTCAGGCGGTCTCTTGCAGTGCGTCGCCCAGAGCGCTGACCAGGCGGTTGATCTCGGCCTCGGTACTGATGAAGGGCGGCGCCAGCTGAATCGTGTCGCCGCCGTAGCGCACGTAGAAGCCCTTGTCCCAGCACTTCATTGCCACCTCGTAGGGGCGGCGCGCCGGCTCGCCGGGCAGGCTGGCGATGGTGAAGCCCGCAGCCAGGCCGTAGTTGCGGATGTCGGCCACATGCTTCGCACCCTTGAGGCCATGCACGGCGTTCTCAAAATACGGCGACAGCGCCTTGACGCGCGCCGGCATGTCTTCCTTCTGCAGGATGTCCAGCACCGCGTTGCCCGCCGCGCAGGCCACGGGGTGGGCCGAGTAGGTGTAGCCGTGGGCAAACTCCAGCATGTACTCGGGCCCGCCCGCGGCCATGAAGGTGTCGTAGATTTCTTTGGCTGCAACGCAGCCGCCCAGCGGCTGGGCGCCGTTGGTGACCTGCTTGGCAAAGTTCATGATGTCGGGCGTCACGCCGAACACCTCGGCGCCCGTCCAGCCGCCGCAGCGGCCAAAGCCGGTGATGACCTCGTCGAAGATGAGCAGGATGTTGTTCTGCGTGCAGATCTCGCGCAGGCGCTGCAGGTAGCCCGCGGGCGGAATGACGACGCCGGCCGAGCCCGAGAACGGCTCGACGATCACGGCGGCGATGTTGCTCGCGTCATGCAGGGCAATCACGTCCAGCAGCTTGTCGGCCAACGCCCGGCCGTCGGTATCGGGCATGCCACGGCAGAACGAGCCCAGCGGCGGCTGGGTGTGGGGCATGTGGTCGGCCTCCACGCCCTGGCCAAACAGCTTGCGGTTGCCCACCATGCCCCCCACCGAGATGCCGCCAAAATTCACGCCGTGGTAGCCCTTCTCGCGGCCGATCAGCCGCGTCTTGCCGCCCTGGCCCTTGGCGCGCCAGTAGGCGCGTGCCATCTTCAGCGACGTGTCGGCCGCCTCGGAGCCGGATCCGGTGAAGAACACATAGTCCAGGCCCGCCGGGGTCAAGTCCTTGATGCGGTTGGCCAGTTCGAATGCGGCCGGGTGGCCAAACTGGAAGGCCGGGGCGTAGTCCAGGTTGGCGGCGGCGCGGCCGATGGCCTCGGCCACTTCCTTGCGGCCATGGCCCAGGCCCGAGCACCACAGGCCCGACAGGCCGTCAAAAATCTTGCGCCCGTCGGCATCGGTGTAGTAGGCGCCCTGGGCGCCGACCACCATGCGCGGATTCGCCTTGAAGTTGCGGTTGCCGGTGAACGGCATCCAGTGGGCGTCGAGCCAGGCGGCGTCCTGGCGGATGGCGGTGCGGTTGTCGTCAACGACGGCAAAGGACATGGCGGTCTCCTGTGAATGAATGCAGCGATTGTTGGCCAGGACGATAATTCTTAAAAGTATCAAATATCAACGTTTACTTGCTTGAACATGCAAGAAAAACCATCCCCGTACTAGTTGGGCTAACATTCCTCGGTTGACGCACTGGAGCCGCCATGACCACCATCAACATCGCCGAACTGCCCGTGGCCGAAAAGTTGCGGCTCATGGAAGCGCTGTGGGATGCCCTGAGCGCACAGGCCGAGCAGGCCGCCGTTCCCGCCTGGCACCGGGAAGTGCTGGCCCAGCGCCTGCAGCGCCTGGACGGCGGCACCGAACCCGTCACACCCTGGACGCAGGCCAAGGAACGCATTCGCGCGCAGGTCAGGGCGGCGTGACGTGGCGCGGGTGCAGATTGCCCGGTCGGCGGAAACCGATCTCCTGGAAGGCTATGTGTTCTACGAACAGCAGCAGGCGGGCATAGGCGACTATTTTCTCGACAGCCTGTCCGCAGAGATCGATGCACTCGCCTTGTACGCGGGTGTTCACCCCAGACCCGATAGCCGCCTGCACCGCACATTATCCAGGCGCTTTCCTTTCGCCATTTACTACGACCTGAAAGGCGACATCGCCACGGTCGTGGCCGTGCTCGATTGCCGCCAGAACCCGGCGTCCATCGCTCAGCGGCTCGGGCGGCCGTAATCGGTGGTCATGAAACGGCCTGCTTCCTCTACCCCCCGCCCACGCGCCGTCATGGGCCAGCTATCCGACATGGACCTGCGCCTGCTGCAGGTCTTCAAGGCCGTGGTCGAATGCGGCGGCATGGCGGCGGCCGAGCTGGAGCTGAACATCGGCACCAGCACCGTCAGCCGCCATGTGAAGGATCTGGAGACACGCCTGGGCATGACCCTGTGCCGCCGCGGCCGGGCCGGCTTTGCCCTGACGCCCGAGGGCCAGCGTGTGTACGAGGAGACGCTGCGCCTCTTGGCCAGCGTGCGCGGCTTTCTGGGCAGCATCGACGACATCCACGCGCGCATGGGCGGGCAGCTGGCCGTGGCGGTGTTCGACAAGACCGCCAGCAACCCGGCCGCGCGCATCCACGCCGCCATTGCCACCTTTGCCGAGCAGGCGCCCGACGTGCAGCTGCAGCTGCATGTGGGCTCAATCAACGCCATAGAGCGCGGCATCATCGACGGCGGCTTTCAGGTGGGCATCATCCCGGCGCACCGCAGCTCGCAAAGCCTTGACTACACCGACCTGTTTGGCGAAACCATGCTGCTGTACTGCGGCGCCGGTCACCCTTTGTTTGGGGCGGCGCATGACGCGCTGGACTGGGACGCCGTGCGCCGCCACCCCTTCGCCGGCCTGGGCTACCACTCGCCCAACATGGAGCTGTCGCACCAGGCGCAGCTTGAGCGCACCGCCACCGGTTTCGACCAGGAATCCATCGCCACGCTGCTGCTGTCCGGGCGCTTTCTGGGCTTTCTGCCCGACCACTATGCCGAGGCCTTCGAGCGGCGCGGCCGGCTTCAGGCCGTGCGGCCGGATCTGTTCCATTACCGCTGCCAGTTCGTCAGCCTGCTGCGCCGCTCGCCCGCGCCCAGCCGGGCGGCGCTGCTGTTCCAGCAATGCCTGGCACAGGCGCATGCGGCGGTGTAAGCGGCATTGACAGCGGCACGGCGAGGTCTAGTACAGCAACCCGGAAATATCGAAACATGAAAGCGCGCCTTCGCACCCATGGCGGCGTTGCAAATCCTCGCGATAGCTATGGCTATCGCTGCGGTTTGCGCCTTGCCCTGGGCGCGAATCCATCGCTTTCATTTTGTTCCTCTACTTCCAGGTTGCTGTACTAGCATTTCTGCCCGGCGCTCATGCCACGAAAAGGACAGATCATGATGCCCAGCATTCGACAAGCGGTTTCATTTGCGCGTTGTCTGGCGGGCGTGCTGCTCGCCGCCCTGGCGGCCGGCCATGCGGCGGCCCAGGATGTGGTGAGCAACTTCGCATCCGGCCCCGGCAATGGTGTCTATGCCTTTGCCAGCACCACCCCCAAGACCCTGCCCGATCTGATGAAGGGCGGCGCTGGCGCCGAGGCGGTGAACATCCGCGGCCATTTGTTCCTGCCGCCGGGCGATGGCGCCAAGCTGCCCGCCGTGGTGCTGCTGCACGGCTCGGGCGGCGTCTACGATGCCTTGCTCAATTACTGGCCCAAGCAGTTCAACGCCGCCGGCATGGCGGTCTTCGTGCTGGATATGTTCGGCCCGCGTGGCGTGCAGAGCACGGCCGAGGATCAGTCCAGCGTGCCGTTCGTGGCCGACGTGGCCGACAGCTTCGCGGCCCTCCGGCTGCTGGCCACGCACCCGCGCATAGACCCCAAACGCATCGCCCTGATGGGGTTTTCGCGTGGCGGCAGCGCCACCCTGCGCGCCAACGTGACGCGCATCATCGCCGCGCAAAGGCTGCCCGACGGCCTGCGCTACGCTGCCTTCATACCCACCTATGCCGGCGGTTGCGTGGGCGTGTTCCGCCTGGTGGTCAGGTCGGGCGTGTTTACGCCGGCACCGATGCTGTTCATCCACGGAGATGCCGATGACTACACCCCCATCGGCCCCTGCCTGGACTATGCCGACAAGATCGGCAGGGCCGGCACGCCGGTGCAGTTCGTCACCCTTGCCGGCGCGAGGCACAAGTTCGACGCCGACGATCAACGCCGCCATCAGATGCGCAACGCGGTGCGCATCAGGCCGGACTGCACGGTCGAGACCGATATCGATACCCTGACCGCCCATGACGGCGCCACGGGGGCGCGCCTGCAGGGGCCGGCCTACCGCGACGCGCTCAAGGCCTGCCAGGCCGTGGGCGCCACCGTCGAGGGCAGCACCAAGGCCCGTGACCAGGCGACGCAGGCGGCGCTGGCGTTCCTGAAGAAGGTGTTCGGGCTGTAGCCGGGCCTACAGTTGGCCGCCCCATGGCCGATACCAGGGAGACCATGTCCTCGCTACTGTCCATCGCCTCATCCGGCCTGCAGGCCGCGCAGCTGCGCCTGAATGCCAGCGCCCACAACGTCGCCAACCTGAATACCCCCGGTTTCAAGGATCAGACGGTGCAGCAGCAGGCCGTGCCGCCAACGGGCGGCGTGCAGGCGCGGACGGCCCAGGCGGCGCGGCCCGGCGTGGCGCTGGAGGCCGAGGCCGTGGAGCAAATCACCGCCTCTTACGCCTTCAAGGCCAATGCGCTGGTGCTGCGCACGGCCGACGACATGGCGGGCACGCTGCTGGATACGCTGGCCTGAGCGGCCGCCTTGCGCTCTGCCGCCCGCTGCCACGCCTTTTCATGGAAGAAGAACGCCACCGCCTGCACCGTGGGCTCCAGCAGGCTCAGCGTGAGCGAGGCGATCCAGTTGCCCGTGACGGCATAGGCCACCATGGCGGCCACGCAGATGTGGATGACGTAGTAACTGCCGGTCTTGGCCAGCGTAGGCAGGTTGTTGCGGGCGGCGTTGCGGATGCGGGACATGGTGCACTCCTTGTTTGGTCTAATAAATGATAGTCATTCTCATTTAATTCGCCAATGGCTTATGGCTATCCCGCGGATAGCGGCCCTGGCGTGCCGGGTGCGGCCGCTATGATGGCCGCTCGTTTTTTCACCCCCCTCCAGACCCGAACGGGAGCACGACCATGGCCCTCATGGACTTCATCAAGAAGCAGTTCATCGACATCCTCCAGTGGACCGAAGAGGGCGACGGGACGCTGGCCTGGCGCTTCCCCATGGCGGGCATGGAGATCCAGACGGGCGCCACCCTGGTGGTGCGCGAGTCGCAGATGGCGCTGTTCGTCAACGAGGGCCAGGTGGCCGACGTCTTCGGCCCCGGCACCTACAAGCTCACCACCCAGACCCTGCCGGTGCTGACCTACCTGAAGAACTGGGACAAGCTGTTCCAGTCGCCCTTCAAGAGCGACGTGTACTTTTTCAGCACGCGCCAGCAGATTGACCAGAAATGGGGCACGCCCCAGCCCATCACCATCCGCGACAAGGACTTTGGCGCCGTGCGCCTGCGCGCCTTCGGCAACTACGCCTATCGCGTGGCCGACCCCAAGCTGCTGCACACCGAGATCTCTGGCACGCGCGAGTCCTACCCCGCCGCCCACCTGGACGGCCAGCTGCGCGGTCTGGTGCTGCAGAACATCAGCAACGCCATCGCCAGCAGCGGCGTAGCGTTTCTCGACCTGGCGGCGAATCAGCTGATGTTTGCCGACGCGCTGGCCAGGGAGCTGGCGCCCGCATTTGAGAAGCTAGGCCTCAAGCTCGAAGCCATGACGGTGCAGAACCTGTCGCTGCCCGAGGAGCTGCAAAAGGTGCTGGACCAGAAGATTGGCATGGGCATGGTCGGCGGCGACATGGGCAAGTTCATGCAGTACCAGACGGCCCAGGCCATCCCCAAGCTGGCCGAGGGCGCGGCGGGCGGAGGCGGCGGCGGCGTGGTCGGCGACGCCATGGGCCTGGGCGCCGGCGTGGCCATGGGCCAGGTGCTGGCGCAGAACCTGCAGGCCGGACTGGCCGGTGGCGCCGCGCCGGCCGCTCCCGCGGCCCCGGTCGGCGTGCGGCCCGACGAGGTCATGGCCACGCTGGAGAAGCTGGCCGAGCTGAAGGCCAAGGGCATCCTGACCCAGGAAGAGTTCGACGCCAAGAAGGCCGAGCTTTTGAAGAAGCTGGTTTGACTCCTATTTTCATAGCTGTTGGCGCTTGATACCAAAGCGCTAGAAGCCAAAAACACTCAAAACACCACGCATGGCCGACAGCGCCCCCCAGCGCAGCTACCGCGCGCCCTGCCCCGGTTGCGGCGCGCCGGTCGAGTTCAGGAGCGCCCAGTCCACCCACGCCATCTGCGCCTACTGCCAGAGCATGGTGGTGCGCAGCGGCGAGGTGCTGCAACGCCTGGGCAAGATGGCCGAGCTGTTCGACGACCACAGCCCGCTGCGCCTCATGGCCAGCGGGCGTATCGAGCAGGATGGCAAGGATCAGCCCTTCACCCTGATCGGCCGCCTGCAGTACCAGGGCGAGCAGGGCCGCTGGACGGAGTGGATCGCGTTTTTGCAAGACGGCGGCAGCGGTGTGTTGAGCGAGGACAACGGCGCCTACGTCTTCACCCGCCCGGCCCGGCTGGGCCGCGACGCCCCGGCGCCCGAGCAGCTGCGCGTGGGCATGACCACGGCCGTGGGCGGCCAGCCCTTCAGCGTGGCGGCCAACATGCAGGTGCGCCTGGTCTCGGCCCAGGGCGAGTTGCCCAAGCTGCCGCCGCTGGGCCAGCCCTTCCAGGTGGTGGAGCTGCGCAGCGCCGATGGCGAGGTGCTGTCCATCGACTACGGCAGCCAGCCACCCCAGGTACAGCGTGGGCGCGCCGTGCGGCTGCAAGACCTGCGCCTTGTCGGCATCAAGGACGAATCCGCCCGCGACGAGCAGGGCCGCCAGTTCAACTGCCCGCGCTGCGGCGCACCGGTGCGCGTGGAGCTGGCCAGCAGCAAAAGCTGCACCTGCCCGGCGTGCGACAGCATCATCGACCTGAGCGCCGGCCTAGGGGGCGAGCTGCGCCACGCCGCCCAGTACGAACCCGTGCAGCCGCTGATCGCCCTGGGCAGCGTGGGCCAGTTCGAGGGCGCGCCCTGGCAGGTGGTCGGTTTTCAGCACCGCTCCGGGCGCGAAGCCGGCGACGATGAGAACTTTGGCTGGGAGGAATACCTGCTCTACAACCGCCAGCGCGGCTTCATCTTTCTGGTGGACGCCAGCGACGGCTGGAGCCTGGTGCGCCCCACCACCGGCGCGCCGCAGTACAAACCGGGCGCGCAGCAGGCCAGCTACCTGGGCCGGCAGTACCGCCTGACCTCCAGCTACCAGGCCGAGACGACCTACGTCGCCGGCGAGTTCTACTGGCCCGTGGTGCGCGGCCAGAAGACCGGCAACAGCGACTTTGCCGCGGTGAACGGCCGCGGCATCCTCTCGCGCGAGCAGACACCGGGCGAGATCACCTGGTCGCACGGCAGCCGCATCGACAGCAGCGCCGTGGCCCAGGCCTTCAAGCTCGGCGACAAGGCCGGGTTGTTCCGGCGCCAGGACGCGGGGCCGGTCGCTGCCGCCTCCGGCATAGGCTGTGGCACGCTGATCCTGGTGTTGTTCATCCTCTTCGTGCTGCTGGTGCTGATGAGCAACTGCTCGGGCAGCCCGGGCGGGGGCGTGCGCAGCTCGGGCGGCTCGTTCGGTGGCTACAGCAGTGGCGGCGGTCACAAATGAATCGTTCTTTCACCCAACCCTACAAGGAGCAAACGCCATGATGGGAATCGAATGGCTACGGCCCGCGGCCTTTCTCGGGTCCATCCTCTACGCGCTGATCGGCGTGGTCATCTTCTGGCTGTGCTTTGTGCTCATCGACAAGATCACGCCCACCGACCTGTGGGCCGAGATCGTCGAAAAACAAAACCGCGCCCTGGCGCTGGTGGTGGCGGCCATGTGCCTGGGGATCAGCATCATCGTCGCCGCCGCCATCCACTGAAAGGCCTGTGCCCATGGAACCGCTGAACGAATTTTTCTCCTGGAACCTGCGCCATATCAACGCCGAGGGCGAGCGCCTGATGACCGAGGACGAGCTGCTGGAGCTCTTCGAGCGCATGGAGGCCGACGACCTGCCCGAGACCGCCATGAGCATGGGCCAGGCCGACGGCTACATGACCGCGCTGGTCATCGCCCCCGACCCGGTGATGCTGCACCAGTGGATGGAGGCCATCTTCGGCCAGCCCACCCTGCCGCTGGCCGAAGACCCCGCCGCCCAGACGCGGCTGCTGGAACTGCTGCGCGCGCGCTACCTCGACATCCAGCTGCGCCTGGCCACGCCGCGCAGCCAGATCACCACCGACAACCTGTTCACGCCGCTGCACGCCGACGTCGATCCCGGCGACTGCATCACGCCCTACCAGCTCGACGCGGACGGCCTGCGCCGGGGCGACTGGACGCTCAGGGACTGGGCCCAGGGCTTTCGCACCGCCGTGTCCGAGGACTTGAGCTGGGACGAGCTGATCGAAGACCCCGACGACTACCACCTGATCAGCCCCATCGTGCTCTTCGACCTGGGCCACAACCCCGACCGGCCCGAGCAGCAGATCGACCAGGACGACGCATTTGCGCAGCTGCTGATCACCACCCTGTATGAGCTGATGGCCTGGTGGCGCGACCCCCACCGCCGGGCCGTGCGGGAGCAGCTGGCCCGTATGCCGCTGCTGCGCCAATCGGTCAAGGTCGGCCGCAACGACCCCTGCCCCTGCGGCAGTGGCAAGAAGTACAAGAAATGCTGCGGGGCGTGACTTGTCCCGTGGGGAAATAAACCACAGGGGATAAATGACATCACTTTAGATATCATCTATCCATGCGATATCTGCTTGACACCAACGTGCTGGTGGCTGCCTTGCGTTCCAGCCAAGGTGCCAGCCACGCCCTGGTGCGCCGCGCCTTGCAAGGTGAGCTGCCGCTCGTGGTGCACCAGAAGCTGGTGTACGAATACCGCGATGTGTTCAGCCGACCCACCACGCTGGCCGATACCGGCCTTGCCTGGGCCGACGCCGAGCTGGTGCTGGCGCACCTCGTGGCACGTGCCCAGGAGGTGCATGTGCGCTACCTCTGGCGCCCCAATCTGCGCGACGAGGGCGACAACTTCGTGCTGGAAATCGCGGTTGCCGCCTGGCCCTGCACCCTGGTCACGCACAACCTGGCTGACTTTGCCCGGGGTCAGCTGCGCTTCCCGCAGATCCCCATCACCACACCCGGGCAGCTGCTGCGCAGCCTGACGCATTGACCCGCCACCACCGGAGGCCATGATGAGCAAAACATCCTTTCCCCTGCGCATCCAGAACGACGAGCGCGAGCGCGCCAAGCGCCTGGCCGAGGCCCTGGGCGTGTCGGAGAACCGCCTCTACGCCGAGCTGATCCACGACGGCATGCTGATCCGCGAGCAAATGCTCTACATGGGCCAGCTGCGCGCGCTGGCGGCCCGCACCCTGCCCCAGGACGCGCTGGCGGTGCTGGACAAGGTGCCCGCCACGCCGCCCGTGGAGACCGACAGGGTTTGAAGCGCCGCGCCCACAGCCCTCTTTGTTGACTTGCTCCTGCCCGCCCAGCGCGGGCTCGCCCCTGCCCCATGCCCACCCTAGACTGGCTCAACCGCGCCACCGCCTTCACCACGGCATCCGAAGTGCCCTACCGCCTGCTGGACAGCGTCTCCGCCCACGGCGACGCCGCGCAGGCGGCGAACAACCTGCTGATCCAGGGCGACAACCTCGAAGCCTTGAAGGCCCTGCTGCCGTTTTACCGGGGGCGGGTGAAGTGCATCTTCATCGACCCGCCGTACAACACCCAAAGCGCCTTCGAGCACTACGACGACAACCTGGAGCATTCGCAGTGGCTGTCGATGATGCTGCCGCGCCTGCAGCTGCTGCGCGAGCTGCTGAGCGAGGACGGTTCGATCTGGGTCACCATCGACGACAACGAGGGGCATTACCTCAAGGTGTTGATGGATGAGGTGTTTGGGCGGAGGAATTTTGTGGCGGATGTGTCGTGGCACAAGCGCGTCAGCCCAGCCAATGACGCACGCTATTTCAGCGGCGACCACGATCACGTCTTGGTGTATGCCAAGAGTAAGCCTCTCTGGCAGCCGAAACGCCTGCCGCGCAGCGAAGAACAAACGAAGTACTACACAAACCCTGACAACGACCCGCGCGGAGAGTGGAACTCTGCGGCCTACACCTGCGCGAAAACCGCTGATGAGCGCCCCAACCTGTACTACCCACTCATCCATCCACGAACGGGCAAAGAGGTCTGGCCCAAGCGCACGCGCGTATGGGCGTATTCACAAGAAGCACATGCGCAGCACCTCCAAAACAACATGCTGTATTGGGGTGTCGATGGCAACGCAAATGCTCCGCGTATCAAAAAATTTCTCACTGATTCTGGAGATGTGGTTCCCCGCTCCATCTGGGCGCACAGCGAGTCAGGACACAACCAAGAAGCCATGCTGGAAGGGCTGACCTTGTTTGCCGATGGTCGTTTCGGCACCCCCAAACCCGAGCGCCTGCTTCAACGCATCCTGCACATCGCCACGAATCCCGGCGACCTCGTCCTCGACAGCTTCCTCGGCTCCGGCACCACGGCCGCCGTTGCCCACAAGATGGGCCGGCGCTGGATAGGCATAGAAATGGGCGAGCATGCCGCCACCCACTGTCTGCCGCGGCTGCAAAAAGTCGTCGCCGGCGAGCAGGGCGGCATCAGCCAGGCATTGGGCTGGCAGGGCGGCGGCGGCTTTCGCTTCCAGAGGCTGGGCGCGCCCATTTTTGACGCCACCGGCGCCATCCACCCCGAGGTGCGCTTCGCCACCCTGGCGGCCTTCGTCTGGCAGCAGGAGACGGGCCAGACCTGGGACGCGGCCCAGGGCCAGGCGGGCACGCCGTGGCTGGGAACCTACTCTGTTTTTGAGAGCGTGCAGCGCTTGACGGACGGGCGCGAAGGGGCGATTTCGCTTGAAATGGGCGGTGCTGGCCCTCACCCCAACCCTCTCCCGGAGGGAGAGGGAGAAAGACCGGCGGGCGCGGCGCTGCATTCACTCCCTCTCCCGCGAGCGGGAGAGGGCAGGGGTGAGGGTGTCTGCTCGGCCCAGGTGCTGCGCAGCCGCACGGCCTACTACCTGCTGTTCAACGGTATTTTGGGCGACAAGCGCCCCGCCAGCGGCAACGTGCTCACGCGCGCGGTGCTCGATGCGCTGCTGGCGCTGCACGCCACCACGCCCCACCCCGAGGCGCCGCTGGTGGTCTACGGCGAGGCCAACCGCCTCGGCCCCGAGACGCTGGCGCGCGCGCGGGTCACGTTCAAGCACATTCCGTACGACGTGAAGGCGAGGTGAGGGGGATGAACGCACAGGAGCTGCTGGAAAGCCTGAACCTGCTCGATGAAAACGAGCGCATCGAGGCCAAGCGCGCGCAGGAGGCGGGCAAGTCGCTGCTGGAAACCATTTGCGCCTTTGCCAATGAGCCTCATCTGGGCGGCGGCTGGCTGTTGCTGGGGGTGGCGCCGGACGAACAGGCGCTGTTCCCCGGCTATGCCGTGGAGGGCGTACCTCAGCCTGACAAGCTCAGCGCCGACCTGGCCAGCCAGTGCGCCACGACGTTCAATATGCCTCTGCGGGTGGACATACGCACCGAAACGCTGGCGGGTGAGTCGGTCGTCGTGGTGTTCGTGCCCGAGGCTGCGCCGCAGGACAAGCCCATTTACTTCAAGGCCACCGGCCTGCCCAAGGGCGCATTTCGCCGCATCGGCAGCACCGACCAGCGGTGCACCGAGGACGATCTGGAAACGCTGTACCAGTCGCGCCAGCGCGAGAGCTTTGACGCGGGGCTGGTTTCTGGCGCCGAGCTGGATGATTTCGACGACGCCGCCATTGCCGAGTACCGCCAGGCCCGGGCCGAGGCCAATCCCGATGCCGAGGAGCTGCGCTGGACGGACGCAGAACTCTTGCAGGCGTTGAACGCGGTACGGCGCGATGCGGCAGGCGCCTGGAAGCCCACGGTGGCGGGCTTGTTGCTGTTTGGGAAGGCTGTGGCTTTGCGGCGCTGTTTCCCGATGACGCGGGTCGATTACATCCGGGTGCCGGGGCGGGAATGGGTGCCGCATCCCGACCGCCGCTTCGACACGGTCGAGCTGCGTGCGCCGCTGTTCACGCTGCTGCGCCGCACCCAGGCGGCCGTGCTGGACGATCTGCCCAAGGGCTTTGGTCTGGAAGAGGGCCAGTTGCAGCGCCGTGACAAGCCCGTCATCCCGCTGCGCGCGCTGCGCGAGGCACTGGTCAATGCCCTGATGCACCGCAGCTACCGTGTGCAGGCTCCGGTGCAGGTGATTCGCTATGCGAACCGGCTTGAAATCCGCAACCCGGGTTTTTCGCTCAAGTCGCCCGATCACCTGGGCGAGCCGGGCTCCATGCCGCGCAACCCCCACATCGCCGCCGTGCTGCACGAAACCCGCTTTGCCGAAACCAAGGGCAGCGGCATTCGCGCCATGCGCGAGGCGATGGACAAGGCCGGGCTGGTGCCGCCCCTGTTCGAGTCTGACCGGGGGCAGGATCAGTTCAGCACCCTGTTTTTCTTTCACCACTTTCTGGGGGAAGACGACATCCGCTGGCTGGCGCAGTTCAAGGCGCTGCACCTCAGCGACGAAGAGGCCCGCGCCCTGGTCGTGGCCCGCGAAGCCAGCGCCATCGACAACGCGACCTACCGCGCTCTGAACAAGGTGGACACCCTCACCGCCAGCAGTGCCCTGCGGCGCTTGCGCGACGCGGGCCTGTTCAGCCAGCAAGGCCGGGGCTCGGCCACTTGGTACCAGCCCACGGACAGGCTGTTGGGCGGCGCGCCTGGCGGCTTGCCTGGCCAGCTGGATGCGCTATCCAGTAAGTCAGCCCCCTTATCCAGCATGCCTGAGGGCTTATCTAGTAAGTCCGCCTCCTTATCTAGCAAGTCCGACGGCTTATCTAGTAAGCCTGATCCGGCCCGCATGGCCTTGCTGGACGAACTGCCTGGCCAGCTTGCGGCCCGCATTGGCGCGCTGGGGCAGCGCCATCCGCCGGAGCGAGTGCGCGATCTGGTGGTGGAGCTGTGCCAGCGCCGCCCCTGGCGGGCGGACGAACTGGCGCTGCTGCTGCAACGTAACCCGGAATCCATCCGCCAAAACTACCTGCGTCCTTTGCTGGCGCAAAAGCGCATTGCCATGACTCAGCCGGACAAGCCCAAGTCGCCGCAGCAGGCATACCGCAGCGTGCAGGAAAGCCTTCCATGACCCCCATCACCCTCAAGACCTACCAGCAAACTGCCCTCGACACCCTGGCCGCCTTCGCCCGCGCGGCGCGGGTCAAGGGCCCGGCGCTGGCCTTTGGCGAGCTGGCGGGCCGGCCCTGGCACGCCGGGGCGTTTGGCGACGGGCTGCCCTGCGTGTGCCTGCGCATCCCCACCGGTGGCGGCAAGACGGTGCTGGCCGCGCACGCCGTGCCGCTGCTGGCGCGCGAGTGGGCGGCGGTGGATGCGCCGGTGGCCGTGTGGCTGGTGCCCAGCGATGCGATTCGCCAGCAAACCCTGAAGGCGCTGCAGACGCCCGGCCACCCGTACCGCGCGGCGCTGGCCGATGCCTACGGCGAGGGGCTGCGCGTGTGCGCGCTCGAAGACGTGGCGCAGATCGCGCCGCCCGAGTGGGGCCGTAATGCCGTTGTGGTGGTGGCGACGATCCAGAGCTTTCGCATCGAGGACGCGGGCCAGCGCAATGTGTATAGCTTTTCCGAGAGCTTCGAGCCGCATTTCCGGGGCGCGGACGAGCGGGCGCTGGCAGGGCTGCGCGATCTGCCCGACGCGCTGGTCACGCCCGAGGATGTAGCGGCTGACACCACCGGCGTGCTGGCCGGCTTTGCGGGCCAGCCGCGCTGGAGCCTGGCGAACTGGCTGGCGCTGCACCGGCCCATCCTCATCGTGGACGAGGCGCACAACGCCAAGACGGACAAGAGCTTCACCGCGCTGCAGCGGCTGAATCCGGGCTTCATCCTGGAGCTGACGGCCACGCCCATCGCCGCCAAGACCAACGTGCTGTACCACGTCAGCGCGCAGGAGCTGGCGGCCGAGGACATGATCAAGCTGCCCATCGTGCTGGCCGAGCACCCCGAGGGCTGGCCTGCTGCCGTATTCGGCGCGGTGCAAACCCGGCGCAAGCTGGAGGCCGAGGCACTGAAGGACGAGGCCGCAGGCGCGGGCTATGTGCGCCCCATCGTGCTCTTTCAGGCGCAGAACACGGGCGACGAGATGCCGCCCGAGAAGCTGCGCGACTACTTGATTGATGAACTGAAATTGCCAGCCAATCAGGTGGTCGTGGCCACGGGCAAGGAGCGTGGCCTGGACGACATCCACCTGGCGGCGCGCGATTGCCCGGTGCGCTACGTCATCACCGTGCAGGCGCTGCGCGAGGGCTGGGACTGCCCGTTTGCCTATGTGCTGTGCAGCCTGCAAAAACTGAGCAGCGCCACGGCGGTGGAGCAATTGCTGGGCCGCGTGCTGCGCATGCCCTACGCTGCGCGCCGGGGGCGCGAGGCGCTGAACCGCGCCTACGCCCATGTGTGCGCGGCGGAGTTCTCGCAGGCGGCGCACGCACTGGCGGATCGACTGATCGAGCACATGGGCTTTGAAGCGCTGGATGTGGCGAGCATGATCGCCGCGCAAAGCAGCCTGCCACTCTGGGGTAACGATTTAGAGCCAAATCAGGCTCTCGAGCCCGTCCAGCAAGCGCCAATAGCTACAAATTTTGAATCCATTGCTGCCACCCCCGAACTGCTGGCCGTGCCCGGCCTGCAGCAGCGGGCGGTAGGGGGCGTCGCACAGGTGGTGGTCACCGGCCACATCAGCCAAGACACCGAAGCGCTGCTGCTGTCCCAGGTGCGCGGCGCCAAGAAGCAAGAGCAGGTGCGCGAGCAGGTGGCGCAGCACAACGCGCTGGTGGCGGCGCAGGCAGCGCCCGCATCGCGCTGCGTGCCCTTTGCGCCGCTGCCCACGCTGGGCTATCGGCTGGATGCGCAAGCCCCCCTGTGGCCGCTAGAGCGTGAGGCGGTGCTGGACGCGGTGGAGCTGGACTTGCTCACGCCGCAGGCGGTGCAGCTGACCAGCTTTCAGGTGGCGCAGGAATCAGACATTTTCGAGATCGGCATGGACGGTGCCCGTGTGGCGCTGCGCTCTGCGGGCAGCGCCCAAATGGCAATGGACTGGGAAAGCAGCAGCATTGATGCCGACACCTTGGTGGGCTGGCTGGACCAGTCTCTGTTCAAGGCCCCCGAACTGGCCGGGCTCACGCAGAGCCAGCGCCGCGCCTTCCTGGCGGCGGTGGTGAAGCACCAGTTGCACAGCTGCGGCGTGCCGCTGGTGGTGCTGGCACAGGCGCGCTTCAGGCTGGCGCGCGCCATCGAAGCCCATGTGGGTGACTTGCGCGACGCAGCCACGCGGCGCGCCTTCCAGCAGCAGGTGCTGGGCCTGGGGGACGGCAGCGCTTGGCTGATTGAGCCGGATTGGGCGCACCCGCATGTATTCGAGCCTGGCCGCTACCCGGCACCAGTAGGCTCGCGCTACGGTGGGCGCTACCAGTTCGGCAAGCACTACTTCCCGGTGCTGGCCGACCTGAAAGACGGTGGC
Source organism: Diaphorobacter limosus (assembly GCF_033100095.1). Lineage (NCBI taxonomy): Bacteria > Pseudomonadati > Pseudomonadota > Betaproteobacteria > Burkholderiales > Comamonadaceae > Diaphorobacter > Diaphorobacter limosus. Next base: position 2,782,615 of record NZ_CP136921.1, read on the forward strand.
CAAGAGTTCCAGTGTGCGCAGCTCATCGACCGCCACCCCAAAGTGCGCCACTGGGTGCGCAACCTCGACACGGCGCCCTGCGGCTTTGGCCTGCCCACATCGCGTGGGCGGTTCTATGCAGACTTTGTGGCCGAACTGGCAGATGGGCGCGTGGCGTTGCTGGAGTTCAAGGGGCTTTTGCAGCATGAGCCTTACGAACTGGAAAAACGCCAAGTCGGTGAGCTGTGGGCACGCAGCAGCGGCGGGAAGGCCGTATTTGGCTGGCTGACTTTCGAAGGACTGGCGCAACAGCTGGACAACGCCCTGGCATGAACTCCCCCATCTCGCCCACAGCGCCGGTTCACGCGACTGCGCCGCGTCCGATAGACGTCGCCCTGCTGGCCAGCGTTTTCGTGGTGGCGGCCTGCGGCCTGCTGTACGAACTGGCCGCCGGGGCGCTGGCGTCGTATGTGCTGGGCGATTCGGTGCTGCAGTTCTCCACCATCATCGGCACCTACCTGTTTGCCATGGGCCTGGGATCGTGGTTGTCGCGCTATTTCGAGCGGCAGTTGCCCGCGCACTTCCTGCGCATCGAGCTGCTGGTGGCGCTGATCGGCGGCGCGTTGCCTGCCACGCTGTTCCTGGCCAATGCGTATGCACCGGGCGCGTTCCGGTTTCTGCTGTATGGCATGGTGCTGATGGTGGGCACGCTGGTGGGGCTGGAGATTCCGCTGGTCATGCGCATCCTGAAGCGCAACACCGAGCTGAAAGACCTGGTGAGCCAGGTACTCACCTTCGACTACCTGGGCGCGCTGGCGGTGTCGCTGGCGTTTCCACTGCTGCTGGTGCCGCAGCTGGGGCTGGTGCGCACGGGGCTGCTGTTTGGCTTCATGAACGCCTTTGTCGCGCTGTGGGCGCTGTGGCTGTTCCGGCATGAGCTGCGGCGCTTCGGCGCCCACGCGCTGGCCTGCGCCCTGGTGCTGGCCGCGCTGCTGGCGGGGCTGGTGGGGGCGGAGCACATCACGCGCTTTGCCGAAGACAAGTTCTACCAGGACCGCATCGTGATGAGCCACAGCTCACCCTACCAGCGCATCGTCGTCACCCAGGGGCGCGCCGGCCATCGCCTGTACCTGAACGGCAACCTGCAGTTTGCCGAGCGCGACGAATACCGCTACCACGAGGCCCTGGTGCATCCGGCCATGGCCGCGCATGGGGCGCCGAAGCGCGTGGCGGTGCTGGGTGGCGGCGACGGCATGGCGGTGCGCGAGATCTTGAAATACCCCAGCGTCGAATCCGTCACGCTGGTCGAGCTGGACCCGGCGATGACGCGGCTGTTCGGCCAGGACGCGACGCTGCGCCGCCTGAACGGCGACGCGCTGGCCTCGCCCAAGCTGCGCGTGGAGAACCAGGACGCCTTCCAGTGGCTGCAGGGCACCGACGACATGTTCGACGTGATCGTGGTGGACTTCCCCGACCCGACCAACTTTGCCATCGGCAAGCTTTACACCAACAGCTTCTACGCCCTGCTGCAGCGGCGCCTGGCGGCCAGCGGTTATGCCGTCGTCCAGACCACCTCGCCGCTGGTGGCGCGCAACAGCTTCTGGACGGTGGTGGCGACCATCGAATCCGTGGGCCTGAGCGCCCAGCCCTACCACGCCCATGTGCCCAGCTTTGGCGAATGGGGCTTCATCATCGCCAGCCGCCGGCCCTGGCGCATGCCCGATACGCTGCCGCCGGGGCTGCGCTTTCTGGACGTGAAATCCCTGCCGCTGCTGTTTGACTTTCCGGCCGACATGGCGCGCCTGCCGGCCGAGGTGAACCGGCTATCGAACCAGGTGCTGGTGCACAGCTATGAGCAGGAATGGGGCCATGTCACGGGCCATTGACGGCGCGCCCGGGGGGCTGCGCCGGCGCCACCTGCTGGCCGCCGTTGCGGCCGGCGCGTTGGCGGGCTGCGAGCACGCCCCGCCCGATCTGCCCGGGGGCTACACCGGCATAGCCATGGAGCGCGGCCACGCGCTGCGCGAGCGCCTGGCCGGCGGCGCGCCCTACCAGCCCGACCGCCAGCGCCGCACCCAGGTGCTGATTGCCGGCGCCGGCGTGGCCGGCCTGGCGGCGGCGCGCGCGCTGCGCCTTGCCGGGGTGGAGGACTTCGCGCTGCTGGAGCTCGAAGACCAGGCCGGCGGCAACAGCCGCGCCGGCAGCGTGGGCGGCATCGCCTGCCCGCTGGGCGCGCATTACCTGCCCGTGCCCGGCGACGACGCGCCCGAGGTGCAGGACCTGCTCGAAGAGCTGGGCCTGCGCCAGCGCGTGGCCGGGCGCTGGCAGTACGGCGGCGACGACGGGCGCCACCTGTGCCACAGCCCGCAGGAGCGGCTGTTCATCGATGGCCAATGGCAGGACGGCCTGCTGCCCGTGGCGGGGGTGGGCGCGGCCACGCTGGCGCAGTACCGGCGCTTTGCCGCGCGCGTGGACGCGCTCTCGCGCGCCGCGCGGTTCACCATGCCGGTGGTCAGTGGTTTTAGGTCAAACAAGGCTCTGGCGCCCGTCCATCAAGCGCTGGACGCTATCACTTTCGCAGAATGGCTGGCGCGCGAGGGGCTGGATGACGCGCACCTGCGCTGGTACCTGGACTACTGCTGCCGCGACGACTACGGCGCCGGCAGCGCGCGCGTATCCGCCTGGGCCGGCATCCACTACTTTGCCAGCCGCCATGGCTTCCACGCCCCGGGCGAGGGCGGTGCCGACGCCGAGGGCGTGCTGACCTGGCCCCAGGGCAATGGCTGGCTGACGCAGCGCCTGGCCGCACCGCTGGCCGATCGCCTGCACGCCGGCGCCAGCGTGCTGCGCATCGCCGAGGGGCGCCATGGCGTGGAGCTGGACGCGCTGGACGCCGCCAGCGGCCAGGTCGTGCGCTGGCAGGCGCGCCGCTGCATCGTGGCGCTGCCGCTGTTCGTCGCCGCGCGCCTGGTGCAGCCGGTGCCCGACTTTTTGACCGAGGCCGTGCGCCGCCTGCAATGGGCGCCCTGGCTGGTGGCCAATATCCACATCGACCGCCCGCTGGCCGACCGGGGCGGCGCCGCGCCGGCCTGGGACAACGTGCTCTTCCAGGACGCCAACCCCGGTGGCCTGGGCTATGTGGACGCCGGCCACCAGCGCCTGGACGCGCGCGCCGCGCAGGCCGCGCCCACGGTGCTGACCTACTACCAGGCGCTGGGCGACCTGCCCGACGGTCGCAGTGCGCTGCTGGAGCGGCCCTGGACGCATTGGCGGGACGCCATCCTGGCGACCCTGGCCGGGCCGCATCCGGACATCCATGAGCGCGCCCAGCGCATGGAGCTCACGCGCTATGGCCACGCCATGGCCATCCCGGTGCCGGGTCTGCAGGTTTTTTTAAATGAAATTAGCCTCTCGCACTTATCTGGTAAGCGCTACCAGCTATCAAATGGGGAGCGTGCCGCCGTACCGCCCACGCCAGCCACGCCGCGCCTGCTGTTCGCCCACGCGGACTGGTCCGGCTACTCGGTGTTCGAGGAGGCTTTCACGCGCGGGCATGCGGCGGGGGTGCTGGCTGCGGCATTGGCGGCTCGGTAACCGCGCCCCGCAGTACGGTGGCGCAGACGCGGTTGCGCCCGGTGCGCTTGGCCACATAGAGCTGGCCGTCGGCCTGCTCCAGCAGCTGCTGGGCGCTGGCCGGGCCGGCTTCCAGGGTGGCCACGCCAATGCTCAGCGTCAGCATGGGGTGCCAGGCGCGGGCGTTGGGCAGGGTGAGCCGCTGCGTCGCCTCGCGTATGCGTTCGGCCAGGGCCTGCGCCTGTGTGGCGCTGGTGTCGGGCAGCAGGCAGGTGAATTCCTCGCCCCCGTGGCGCGCCGCCAGGTCGGTGGAGCGGGTCACCACCTTGCGCAGCACCCGGGCCACGGCGCGCAGGTAGTCGTCCCCGATGGAGTGGCCATAGGCGTCGTTCACGCCCTTGAAGTGATCCACGTCCAGCAGCAGCAGGCTCAGCGGCTGGCCCGTGCGCTGCTGGCGTGCATGCTCGCGGTGCAAGGCCAGGTCGAAGGCGCGCCGGTTCGGCAGGCCGGTCAGGGTGTCGGACAGGCTTTGCTGCTCCAGCGCCTGGTTGGCCGCCTGGAGGGCCTGCTGTTGCTGCTGCACCTGCTGGTGGCTGGCGGCCAGCCGGTGCGCCATGCGCCGGTAGTACAAAAAACCCAGGCCGAGCACCAGCGCCAGCAGGGCGCCGGCCACGCTGGTGGTCTGCCACATGGCGCGCTGGCTGCGCTGGGCCACGTAGCGTTCGATGAATTGGCGCTCGCCGATCACATGCGCGGCGACGGATGCCGAGCTGTCGATGGCCGCCAGGTAGCGGTCGAACGCCGCCGCCACGCGCTGGTGCGCCGGCGTGGGGCTGAAGTAGAAGCGGTAGGAGCGCGGGTCATCGCGCAGGGTGTGTATGACCTCCAGGTCGAAGAACTCGTGCGCGTAGCGCTTTTCCTCAAAGATGTCCCGGCTGTAGACGGCCAGGTCTATCGCGCCCGCGCGCAGCGCCTGGAACATGCCCTCGCTGCCGGCCTGGTCGAAGCGGGTGAGCCGGGGTGCGGCAACCACGGCCTGCACCTGTGGCTCCAGCGCCACGCCCTTGACCAGGCCAACGCGGTAGGGCGCCAGATCGGCCAGGCCGTGCACCGGCAGCGGCCGCCCCTTGCGGGCGATGACGGCGTAGTAACTCTCGTAATACGGCAGGGTGAACAGGCCCAGCCGGGCGCGATCGGCCTGGTGGCTCAGCGGCATGAAGACATCGGCGCGCCCGTCCTGCACCTGCTGCAGCTTGTCGGCCAGGCTCAGGTTCTGGCCGGGCAGCAGGTCGTGGCGCAGGCCCAGCTCCCTGGTGATGAAGCACCACACATCGACGCCGATGCCGCTGTAGCTCTTGCTGGCCGGGTCGTAGCGCGCCATCGGCGGCGCATCCACCGCCAGCACGCGCAGCGGCGCCAACGCCCGGAACTCGGCCTTCTCCTGCGGGCTGATCGCTACCGGCTCGCGCAGGCGGACATGCCGCGCACCCGCGCAGTCCAGGGCCGCCGCGGGCAACGCGCAGCACAGCGCAAGCCATGGCGCGCACCGCAGCAAACCCTGTTGAAACCGCTGCCAGCCCATCCGTCAGCTGCCTATTCTGAAGTAACAAAACACTGCATTGTCGCTGCAGTCGTGTACCACAGAGCTTGGTGATCAGGCCTCGCGCAAGGTTATTTCGGGGGCGGCCGGTGACCGTGGAATCTGTTTCATCTTGCAAAATGGTGGTCACCGCATTGCTTTTCACTGGCTGCCTTGATAACCGCCCGCCTGCGCGCCTCGCTGATCCACCGGCTGTCCCTGACCATTTGGGGGCTGTTCCTGGTGTTGCTGCTGTTGCTGGCGCTGCTGGCCTATGCGGCGCTGTGGCTGGGGGCCGATCGCGTCGTGCCGCCGGTGCTGCAGAAGGTGGTGCAGCTCAAGGCGCAGGCCAACGAGGGTCTGCTGCTGCAGGCCGAGGCCAGCGCGCGGCGCCTGCATGGCGAGCTGCTGCAGCGGCTCGACGGCGCCGATGCACGGGCCGCAGAGCAACGCTTTGCGGCCCTGTTTGTGCGCGGTGGCGACGGCCTGTGGCGCCTGCGCCCGCAGCTGGTGGACACCCAGCGCGCGCCCACGCTGTACCTGCATGATGGCGCGCAGGGCCTGTCCGCCTCGGCGCGGCTGCGTGCCGTGGCCAGCTACGAACTGCTGCGCGAGCAGGGGCCGGCGCTGGTGCCGCCGTTTTTCTCGGCCTACATGGACTTTGTCGAAGACGGCCTGATGGTCTATGCGCGCGGCATCGACTGGGGCGCGAATGCCACGGCCCAGGCCAGCAACGCCGGCTACCCCACCATGCAGGGCGCCGACCCGGGCAACAACCCCGGGCGCGAGCTGTTCTGGACGCCGGCGTACCTGGACGAGCAGGCGCGCACCTGGATGGTGTCGGTCATCGCGCCGCTGGACTGGCAGGGACGCTGGGTGGGCACGCTGGGGCACGATGTGTCGATTGCCAGCCTGATCGACTCGGTGGCCGTGCGCGACGACAGCCAGGCGCGGCAATTCATCATGAACCAGCAGGGCCGCCTGATCGCCCATTCGGACTGGAGCGCGCAAGCTGGCGCGGCCCCGCCGCCGCACCCGGCTGCAGCGCCCGACCGCGCACTGGAGCTGCTGCAGCAGATGGTGCAGGGCACGGGTGCCGACAGCGGCGCCGGGCGCACGCCCGATGGGCGCCAATGGGTGGCCTGGTGGCGCATCCGCGGCCCGGGCTGGTACCAGGTGCTGGTGCTGCCGCAAGAGCGCGTCAACGGCGCGCTGCGCCAGGGGTTGCTGGCCGTGGTCGGCGTGGGGCTGCTGGTGTTGCTGCCGGCCCTGTGGTGGCTGCGCCGGCGCGTGCGCCGCTTGCTGGCCCTGCCCTTGCGGCGGCTGACCCAGGCGGTCGATGAACTGGCCCAGGGGCAGGAGCCGGCACCCATCCGGCTGGCCAGGGCCGATGAGTTGGGACGACTGGCCAACGCCTTCGACACCATGGCCGCAGACCTGTCGCAGCAGCGGCGCTGGCAGATGACCCATGCCCAGGCGCTGCAGACCGAGGTCGATGAGCGCCGCCAGGTCATGCAGCGCCTGCAGCAGGAGCGCGCACGCCTGCTGGCGCTGCTGGGCGCCATGCACCAGGGCATCCTGTTCGTGGATACGGATCAGCATGTCAGCTACTGCAATGCCATGTTCCGCGAGCTGTGGGCCATGCCCGGAGGGCAGGCCATCGTCGGCCTGCCGATGGAGCAGGTGCTGCAGGCATGCCGGGGCCAGTTGCTGGCCGCCGCACGGCTGGACGAGCAGGTGTGCCAGAGCCTGGCCGGCGAGCCGGCGGCGGCCCCACTGGAGCTGGAGCTGGCGAGCGGCCGCATCCTGATGCTGGCCATCCACCGGGTGCATGACACGCAAAACGCTTCCATGGGCCATCTCTGGGTGTGCGAGGACGTGACGCAGCAGCGCCAGACGGCCGCGCAGCTCATCACCCTGGCCGAGCGCGATGCGCTCACCGGCCTGTACAACCGGCATTGCTTCGAGCAGGCGCTGGAGCGCTTCTTCCGTGAGTCGGCACGCCATGCACAGCCGGCGGCGGTGCTGTTTTTCGACCTGGATGAGTTCAAGTACGTGAATGACCGCTTTGGCCATGGCGCTGGCGACATGGTGCTGCTGCGCGTGGCGACGGCGGTCAAGGCCCTGGTGCGCGAGGCCGATCTGCTCAGCCGCTTGGGGGGCGACGAGTTCGCCATCTTCATGCCCCAGGCCACGCTGCACAGCGCCCAGCTGCTGGCCGAGCGCGTGGTGCGCGCCGTGGCCCAGGCGGCGCTGCATATCGAGGGCGAAGGCCATACCCTGCGCCTGACGAGCAGCCTGGGCATCGCCCATTTCCCCACCCATGCCGCCAGTGCCCAGGAGCTGGTGGCCCATGCCGACACCGCCATGTACCAGGCCAAGCACCTGGGCAAGAACCGCTGGAGCATCTACCGCGCCGAGAGCGACCGTGCCCAGGCCATGGTCACGCGCATGGCCTGGAACGAGCGCATTGACCGCGCCCTGGCGGGCGGCCTGCTGCGCCTGCATTTCCAGGGCGTGTACCACGCGCAAGAGCGTCGACTGGCGCATCTGGAGGCGCTGGTGCGCATGGTTGATGAGGACAACCCCGAGCAGCTCATTGCCCCCGGCCAGTTCATAGGCCATGCGGAGAAGAGCGGCAAGATCCTGGACATAGACCGCTGGGTGCTGCGCGAGAGCATCCGCCTGCTGGCGGCGCACCCGCGGCTGCCGGCGCTGGCGCTGAACATCTCAGGCCGCTCGCTCGACGACCCGGATCTGCCGGGCTTCATCACGGAGCAACTCGCAGCGCAGGGCGTGGCGCCCGAGCGCCTGCTGGTGGAGCTGACCGAGACGGCGGCCATTTCCGACCTGGGCGACGCCCAGCGCTTCATCGACGCCCTGCAGCGCGCTGGCTGCACCCTGTGCCTGGACGACTTCGGTACCGGCTTTGCGTCGTTTGCCTACCTCAAGCACCTGCAGGCCCGGGTGCTGAAGATCGACGGCCTGTTCGTGCGCAACCTGCCGCGCGAGCATGACAACCAGGTGTTCGTGCGCTCCATCATCGAGGTCGCCCATGGCATGGGCAAGCTGGCCGTGGCCGAGTTCGTCGAAGACGAGCAGACCCTGCAGCTGCTGCAGGGCATGGGCGTGGACATGGTGCAGGGCTACCATCTGGACAAGCCCCGTGCCGATCACCCCGGCTTGCACGGCGATGGGCGCGCCGGCATCGCGCCGGCGTGAGGGCGCTGGCGCCTGCGGCATGGGGCCAGCCCCGCGCCAGAGTCGCTCTATCTGTGTAATAAAAACTATTAAATTTTCAAATAAATCTAAAAATTCTATTATTCAACCGTGGCACTTGCCCATTGATCCCCTTCCCCACCGCAACCCAGGAGATAGCCATGACCGACCCTCGCCCCCAATGCCCCGTCACCCACCTGACGACCGACTTTGGCGCCCCGGTGGCCAGCAACCGCGACAGCCTGACGGCCGGCAGCCGCGGCCCGCTGCTGGCGCAGGACGTCTGGCTGAATGAAAAACTGGCCAACTTCGTGCGCGAGGTCATCCCCGAGCGGCGCATGCATGCCAAGGGCTCGGGCGCCTTCGGCACCTTTACGGTCACCAAGGACATCACCCAGTACACCCGCGCGGCCATCTTTAGCCAGGTCGGCAAGCAGACCGAGATGTTCGCCCGCTTCACCACCGTGGCCGGCGAGCGCGGCGCGGCCGACGCCGAGCGCGACATCCGCGGCTTTGCCCTGAAGTTCTACACCGAGGAGGGCAACTGGGACATGGTGGGCAACAACACGCCGGTGTTCTTCATCCGCGACCCGCGCCAGTTCCCCGACCTGAACAAGGCCGTCAAGCGCGATCCGAAAACCAATATGCGCAGCGCCACCAACAACTGGGACTACTGGACGCTGCTGCCCGAAGCGCTGCACCAGATCACCATCGTCATGAGCGAGCGCGGCATTCCGGCGAGCTACCGCCACATGCACGGCTTTGGCTCGCACACCTACAGCTTCTGGAACGCGGCCGGCGAGCGCTTCTGGGTCAAGTTCCACTTCAAGACGCAGCAGGGCATCAAGAATTTGACCGACGCCGAGGCCGAGGCGCTGATCGGCAAGGACCGCGAAAGCCACCAGCGCGACCTGTTCGACGCCATTGCCCGCGGCGACTTCCCCAAGTGGACGATGTACGTGCAGGTCATGCCCGAGGCGGACGCAGAGAAGGTGCCCTACCACCCCTTCGACCTGACCAAGGTCTGGCCGCACGCCGACTACCCGCTGATCGAGGTCGGCGAGTTTGCGCTGAACAAGAACCCCGAGAACTTCTTCCTGGACGTGGAGCAGTCGGCCTTTTCGCCCAGCAACCTGGTGCCCGGCATCGGCGTCTCGCCCGACCGCATGCTGCAGGCGCGCCTGTTCAACTACGCCGACGCGCAGCGCTACCGTCTGGGCGTGAACCACCAGCAGATTCCGGTGAACAAGGCACGCTGCCCCGTGCACAGCAACCACCGCGACGGCGCCGGCCGGGTGGACGCCAACTACGGCGGCGCGCCGCATTACGAGCCCAACAGCTTTGGCCAGTGGCAGGCGCAGCCTGAATTTGCCGAGCCGCCTTTGCGCATCAGCGGCGACGCCCAGCATTGGAGCTTCCATGAGGACGACAGCAACTACTTCCAGCAGCCGGGCAATCTGTTCCGCCTGATGACGGACGCGCAAAAGCAGGCGCTGTTTGGCAACACCGGCCGAGGCATGGGCGACGCGCCCGAGTTCGTCAAATTCCGCCATATCCGCAACTGCCATGCCGCCGACCCGGCCTATGGTGCGGGCGTGGCCAAGGCGCTGGGGCTGGATCTGGCGCGCGCGCTGGCGTCGAAGAAGGACGACCCGATGTTTGGCAACCCGCTGGTGGCGCTGCCAGTCTGAGCATCACGCGGCGCGCCGCTGGCGCGCCAGCCGCAGCCGCAACTGCCGCAACAGCTCCAACCACGCCAGGCAGGGCAGCAGCACGGCGGCGCCGGCCGCCAGGCCCGGCAGACCCGGGTTCCCCAGCCCCATCAGCGGGCCCAGGCCGGGGATGACCAGCAGGGCCGCCAGCAGCAGGCCCACGGCCGCGGCCATGGGCAGCAGCCAGGGGTTGGGCGCGCCGCCGCGCCCCGGCACCCGGCCGTCGCGCTGCGCCAGGATGAGCAGCAGCACGCACAGCACCAGGGTGCCAAACACCACCGTGCGGCCCTGGGCCATGCTCCAGCCCTGGGCCTGCAGCCAGGCCTGCGCGCCCAGCAGCAGCGCGGCGACGCCCGCACCCTGCAGCAGCGCCGGCCATAGCGCACGCAGGGCAAAGGGCGAGTCCGCCACCGCGCGCGGCGGGCGCTGCATGATGTCGGGCGCCTCGGGTTCGGCCTCGAAGACGATGGAGCAGGCCGGGTCGATGAGCAGCTCCATCAGCACGATGTGCACCGGCAGCAGCAGCGCCGGCCAGTGCAGCAGCGTGGGCGCCAGCGCCAGCGCGATGATGGGCACATGCACGGCAAACACAAAGCGCGTGGCCTTGCGCACGTTGTCATCGATGCGCCGCCCCTGGCGTATGGCCGCGACGATATGGGCAAAACTGTCCTGCAGCAGCACCAGCGCCGCGGCTTCGCGCGCCACGTCGGTGCCACGCTCGCCCATGGCAATGCCGACATGCGCGGCCTTGAGCGCGGGGGCATCGTTCACGCCGTCGCCGGTCATGGCCACCACGGCGCCATCGTCGCGCAGCAGCCGCACCAGGCGCAGCTTGTGCGCGGGCTTGAGGCGTGCGCATATGTCCACCTGGTGCAGGCGTGCGCGCAGGGCGCTGTCGTCCAGGCCCTGCAGCTCATCGCCGGTGATCACCTCGGGGCGCTCGGACAGGCCCACCTGGCGTGCGATGGCGCGCGCCGTGGCCGGGTGGTCGCCGGTCATCATCACCACGCGCACGCCGGCGGCGCGGCATTGCGCCAGGGCGTCGGGCACCTCGGGGCGCGGCGGGTCGGCCAGCGCCAGCAGGCCCAGGAACTCGAAGTCGAAGTCATGCTGGCTGGCCGGCCAGAGCGCGCCCTGGGCCGCGCCAGTCCAATGCCCGCGCGCCACGCCAAGCACGCGCAGGCCACGTTCGGCCAGGGACTCGACCTGGGCGCGCAGGGCGTTGCGGTGCGCCTCATCGAGGTGGCACAGGTCGGCCACGGCCTCGGGCGCGCCCTTGGTGGCCAGCTGGTACATGTGGGGCTGGCCGCTGGCGAACACGCGTGTCATGGCCAGGATGTCGCTGGACAGCGGGTACTCGAACTCGGGCTCGCGCACGTCCTGCACATGCTCCGTGCCCTTGGGCCACTCATGGCCAAAGCGCGCAATGGCCTTCTCCATGGGGTCGAACGGGTCGGTCGGCGTGGCCAGCAGGGCGAATTCGACCAGCCGATGGAACGGCTCGGGCAGCGCGTTGGCCCCGGCCGCCTGCCATGTCTGTGCGGGCGTGGCCAGCTCGGCCACGGCCATGCGGTTCTGGGTCAGGGTGCCGGTCTTGTCCACCGCCAGCACGGTGATGGCGCCCAGGGTCTCCACGGCCGTGATGCGTCTGGTCAGTACCTGCTGGCGCGCAATGCGCCAGGCACCCAGGGCCAGGAACACGGTGAGGATGACCGGAATCTCTTCGGGCAGGATGGCCATGGCCAGCGCGATGCCGGCCAGCAGGCTGTCCAGCAGGGGGCGGCCATTCCACCACCAGCCCAGCAGCACCTGGGCCGTGGCCAGCAGCAATGCCAGCGCCCCCAGGGCGCGTACCAGGCGGCGCGAGCGCAGCTGCAGCGGTGAACGCGGCGTCTCGGTGGCCGCCAGGCCCGCACCAATGCGGCCCACGGCCGTGTCGCCGGCGGTGGCCAGCACCCGCGCCAGGCCCACGCCGCGCGTGACCACGGTGCTGGCGTGCAGGCTGTCGGCGCGCGCATCATGAGCCTCTTCGGCCAGGGCTCCATCTGACAGCGGCAGCCTGGCCACCGGCACGGATTCGCCCGTCAGCAGCGACTCGTCCACCTCCAGCTGGCCGTTGAGCAGCCGCGCGTCTGCGGCGATGCGGTCGCCCTCGCGCAGCACCAGCAGGTCACCGCGCACCACCTCGCGCCCGGCGATGCGCCGCTCCACGCCGTCGCGCAACACCAGGGCGCGCGGGGCGGACAGCTCGCGCAGCGACTCCAGCGCGCGTTGCGTCTTGCGCTCCTGGGTGAGGGTGATGCCTATGACCACCAGCACCGAGCCGAGCAGAAATAGCGCCTCGCCCCGGTCGCCCAGCGCCAGATAGGTGCCGCCTGCGGCCAGCAGCATCAGGAACATGGGTTCGGTCAGCACCTCGCGCACGATGGCCAGGTTGGACTTGGGCGCGCTGCCTGGCAGCTGGTTCGGGCCGTCGCTGGCCAGGCGCTCGGCCGCCTGTTGGCTGCTCAGGCCCTGCAGCGGCTCGTCAGGGGTGGGCTGGTCTGGCATGGGGCTTGGCGCGGGTAGGGGTTTTACCCCAGTGTATAAGGGCGGCCATTGCCTGCAGCCACGCCCCCTGACCGATGACCAAGACCGAACACCCTGCCTATTTCGAACAACAGCATGAGCGGCTGGACGCGCAGCTGCATGCCCATTTGCTGGATGTCGTGGGTGGTGATTTCGCCGGCGCATTGCAGCGCCTGCAGCAGTGGCGGCGCGACCTGGACCGGCATACCGAGATCGAGAACGCCCGCCTGCTGCCCCATGTGCCAGAGGGCGCGCGCTGGGCCGCGCGCGTGTACCTGCTGGAGCATGAGCGCATCGCCCTGCTGGCCGACGAGTACCAGCAGCGCGTGCAGGCCGTCATCAATCACCCGCCGCAGGATGAACAGGCGCGGCGCCGCGCGGTGCTGGTGCTGCTGGACGCGGCCCACGCCCTGCGCCATGTGCTGGAGCACCACAACGAGCGCGAACATATCGCGCTGGCCCAGGAGCTGCCGCTGGAGCTGCAAAAGGCGGCCTGGGCCGACGAGCCAGCGTCCCAGGTCAGAACGCCAGGGTCTTGACGGTGGGTTTAAGCAGGTGAGTAGCCACTTCCGCTGGTTTGGCGGGGCTCACACCCGGCAGCAGATCGCTGGGCTGCTTGCCGGTATTGGGCAGGTAGAGCGCGCAGACCTCCACCTTTGCGCCGGCCTTGATAACGCCTTGCAGCATCTGCTGCGGCGTGACGTTGCGGGGCTTGAGGATTGGTTGTGCCTTGGCGGCGTCGGTGTTGGCCAGGGCGATATCGCCAGCGGCATCGCACAGCAACACCCGCACCGGCGCTTTTTGCTCCAGCGCCTGGCCAGCCAGCACGAGGCCTGCGCCCTGTGCCATGGGGCTGGCGGAGTGGATGGAAACAAACAGTTCTTCGGCATGGATGGCCGTGGCTGCGCAGGCGAGCAACAGGGCAGATGCGATCGACTTTTTCATGGAATGGCTCCTGGGTTGGGGAAGGAAGAGAGTGAGCACTATATATTAGAAATATCTAATAAATATTGCTCGTCTGAAATCAGGGTCATTGCCTTCCATTAATCCAGGGTGCGGGCGTGAGCCGATGAGGCAGGCGATGGCACTCGAGGCGGGCATGCCAGGTGGTGTGCGTCAGTCCTGTGTCTGTGCGCCCGCGACCCAGCGCAGGCCCTTGCCGCGGCTGAGGTAGTAGTCGCCATCGGGGCTGATCACGACAGCGCGATAAGTCGCCGGGTCGGAAAAATAGCGCCAGCCGTGGGCTCTTTCCCCGGGGCCGGCGTTGTGGGCCACGGGGTGCATGCCATGGTCGAAGCCATTGGGGGCCGTTTGCTCGGTGCGCTGCTGGCGCTCATGCCGGTCCTCACGCTCGCCGGCGAGAACGGGTGCGCTGGCCAGCATGGCGATGGCGGCGAGAAGAAGGGTGGTGCGCATGATGATCTCCTTGACCGGTAGTGGCAGTCGGGAGTGACTGTGCTGCCAGTCTGCGCCCCGGGCGCTGAACCGGTGCTGAAGGCGTTGTTCACCGGCCGTTCATGCGCCGCCAAAGCGGCCCAGGCCCAGTTCGACCAGCGCCCCGCCGCGGCGCAGCAGCCATAGCGCCTCCAGGCCGTGCCGCTGCGCAAGCGCCAGGCCTTGCGCGGCGCCGGCGACGAGCAGGGCCGTGGCCCAGGCGTCGGCCAGCATGCAGTTGGCGGCCAGCACGGTCACCGAGGCCACGTCACCCCGTACAGGAGTGCCGCTGCGCGCGTCCATGCTGTGCGCCAGGCGCTGGCCGTTCACGTCAAAGAAGTGCCGGTAGTCACCCGACGTGGCCACGGCCAGATCCTGCAGCGCAAGCACGCCGTGTGCGCGGCGCAGCCCGGTCTGCGGGGATTCGATGGCCACGGCCCAGGGTCTGCCGTCGGCCTGGCCGCCAATGGCGCGCAGCTCGCCGTCGAGCGCGGCCAACGCCTGCGCCACGCCGTGGTGCTGCAGCACCTCGGCCATGCGATCCACGGCGTAGCCCTTGGCGATGCCGCACAGGTCGATCTGCAGCGGCGCCAGCTTGCGTGCGCGGCCCGCGTGCAGATCCAGCTCCAGCGTCTCGTGGGCCGGCCCATGGGCCAGGGCGCGCGCGGCGCGGATGGCGCTGGCGTCCGGTGCGCTGCGTGCGGCACCAAAGCCCCAGGCGTCAACCAGTGCACCTACGCCGATGTCGAAGGCGCCTTGGCTCAATCGCCCGATGTCGAGCGCGCAGGCCAGTATCTGCAGCATTTCGGTGGTCAGCGCGAACCAGGCGCCCACGGGCGCCTGGTTCAGCTGCACCAGGCAGCTGTCCGACCGCCAGGGCGACATCTGCGCGTCCACCCGTTCCACGGTGGCGGCCAGATCGCGTTGCAGCGCTCGCGCATCGATCTGCGGCGCCAGCTCGCAGGTTGCGGACCAGCGCGTGCCCATGGTGGGGCCGTGCAGCACCACGCGGGTCGTCTCCGGTGCCGCACGCTCAGAACAGGTCTTCGGCATAGCGTCCCGTGGCCTTGAGTTCGCGCACGCTCAGGCCCAGCGTGGCGGCGATGGTGTCCAGGACCTCGGTCACGGCGCTGGCCATGGGGCGGCTGCCGCACACGCGCACCATGGCGCCATCGGCCAGCAGCGCGCGCAGGCGCTGCGCGTCGCGGCGCAACGCGTCCTGCACGTAGCCGCCACCGCCGGGCACGCGCGAGAAGGCGGTGTGCACGCTGGCCACGCGCCGTTCGGTAAGCCAGCGCTTGATGTCGGCGCCGAAGTAGTGGTCGTGCGCCGGGTCGCGCGCGCCCAGGTACAGGTGCATGGGCGTGCGCCTGTCGTTGCGCCGTATGAAGCCGGCCAGCGGCGCCACCCCCGTGCCCGCACCGATCAGCAGCACGCTGGGCTGGCGGCCCTGCAGGGCAAAGCCCGGGTTGGGGCGGATGAAGGCCGGCACCTGTGCACCCGGCTGCAGGCCGAGCAAATGCGTGGAGCACAGGCCGCCGGGCCATTGACGCACGCAGATTTCCAGAAAGCCGTCGGCACTGCCCGAGGCCAGCGAGTAGTAGCGCGGCACGCTGCTGCCCGGCGCCAGGATGGCCACCAGGTCGCCCGGAGCAAACGGCGCCAGGCCATGCCCGCGCAGGCGCTCAAACCAGCCCGGCCGGGGCCAGTCAAAGCGCAGAATGGCCGCAGGACGCCCGTCCTGCGCGCCGGGGTAATCCTGGCGCGAGCGTAGCGTGAGTGCCGTGGTCGGAGGCAGCTGCGGCACGTAGTCCAGCACCAGCACCTGACCCAGGGCCTGGGCCAGCGTCTTGCCCCAGCGGGCAAATTCCTGGCCCGACTGCTGGTGTATGCATTCGAGTGGCAGCAGGGTCGGCCAACCGCGTGTGCGCAGCTGTGCGTCCAGAGCCTTTGCGAAGGAGCAAAAGGCCGGGTACTGCCGGTCGCCAAAGCCCAGCACCGTCACCGGC
The DNA here is from genome assembly GCF_033100095.1 of Diaphorobacter limosus. Lineage (NCBI taxonomy): Bacteria > Pseudomonadati > Pseudomonadota > Betaproteobacteria > Burkholderiales > Comamonadaceae > Diaphorobacter > Diaphorobacter limosus. The sequence goes on from NZ_CP136921.1 coordinate 2,798,688, forward strand.
AGCGGGCGCACCGGCTGCGCCGCGATGCGTGCCTGCGCCTGGGCGGCATGTGCCGGCGCCTGCCCGTCGCCATAGGTGGCGGCCAGGATGAACACCTGCTGTGTCGCCGCCGTGGTCTGGAAATTCTCCAGCCCCGTGGTGTGTACGCGCCGGCCCGCCTGCAGCAGTGCGGCATGCAGCGCCTGGGCAAAGCCCCAGGTGCTGCCGCCCTCGCTGGCGACAAAGATCAGCGCATCGGCTTGCGCCAGCGGGCTGTTGTGCGCGATGTGCACCGCGCCGCGGTGCCCCTGCCTCCAGATGAGCAGGCCCGTGGCCCAGAACAGCAGCACGCTGGCGCCCGAGACGCCTAGCACCACAGCCCAGGGCCAGGCGCTCTCGCCCGTGTGCAGCAGCACGGCCCAGTCGTAGAGCCACTGCGCGCCCGTCGCGTCCTGCCAGGCGAGCAGCGCGCCGCTGTGGCGATCCAGCCAGCCCTGGCCGCTGGATGTGGTGACGCGCCAGGTATCGCTGGTATCGGCGGCATCGGGCAGGTTGAGCCTGCGCAGCTGCGACGTGCGCAGCTCCTGTAGCAGGGGAATGCGGCCAGCTGGCAGGTCGGCGGCGCCTGCCCCCGAGCTCACCTCGGGCTCGGGCCCGGCCTCCAGCTGCACCAGGCCCAGCGTGCTCGTGCTCATGGTCAGTGCCGTCACCGAGGTCAACGCCAGGAATGCCAGCAGCACCCGGCCGCTCAGCACATGCAGGCGCTGCGCCAGTGTGCCGCGCACCCGGCCCGTCAACTGGCGCCAGCCACCCATGCGGCGCAGCAGCAGCACGGCGCCCGAGATCGACAGCAGCGCCAGGGCCAGCGCCGCCGCCGCCGCCCCCCAGCGCCCGGCGTCGCCCAGCAGCAGGGCGCGGTGCAGGTTTTTCACCCAGCGCGGCAGCGCCGAGGGCTGGTAGGGGCCCAGCAGCGCGCCGCTGGCGGGATCGACATACAGCGCCTGCGGCTGCTCGCCGTCAAAACCCAAGGCGGCGATACGGCCGGTGGGCAGGTGGCGGATTTCCTCCACGCCGGGCATATGGGCCTGCACGCGCTCGGCCAGCGTGGCCACGGGCAGATCGGGTGCGGCGGCCGGGGCCTGCCAGGCCTGATGCACGGGGTCGATGGCCAGCAGCGCGCCCGACAGGCCGAGCACCAGTGCCAGCGCGCCCAGCGTCAGGCCGAGCCAGCGGTGGATGGTTCTCCAGCCCATGGTGGCTCCTTACTGCAGCTGAAAGCTCAGCGACTGGATGTACTGCTTGCCGGCCTGGGGCTTGCCGGCGTTTTGCGTGCTCAGCGGCACGCGCAGCTCGGACGGACTGTCGCGCATGTTTTCCACGGCGACATCGACGTGGATCTCGTAACCGGCGTCGATCAGCGCGTCGGCCAGGTCGGCCGTTACCTTGAGCGTGCGGCCTGCGCCCACGCTGGCGCCGGTCACGCCGTTCAGGCGCCTGGCATCGCCGGCCGACAGGCGGTTCCAGCTTGCGAGGTGCTTGTAGTACTTGGCCTTGCCACCGGCCACCCACAGCGTGCCGGCGTAGGCCCCCTTGGCGTCCGTCAGATAGATGGCCAGGTAGGCGCCATCGCCGCCGTAGTTTTTCAGCTGAGCGCTGATGGTCACCGGGCGGCTGTGCGCCAGGGTGGGCAGGGCCAGCGCGCAGGCCGCGGCCAGGGTGCCGAGCAGGGGTTTGGACATGGTGTGCTCCTGGGGGCTAGGGTCTGTTACCACTATTTCTGCCATCTGGCGGAAATAGTGGTAACAGACCCTAATCGATCTGACCGCGTGGCGAACCGCCTGGCGTGAAGACTGGGGCCGTGGATCCCTGGGCAGGGGGCGCGCCGTGCTCCTGGGTGCGGCGGCGCGCCTGGTCGCGATGGCCGTCACGGTGCTTGAACTTCAGCACGACCAGGGTCTCGGGGTCGATCTTGGCCTTGAAACGGCGGCCGCTGGCATCCTCTCCGCGCACCTCGTAACAGCCATCGTCGATCTTGATGCGCTGCAGCTGCCAGCCGCGCTGGGCGGCCATCTGGCGCACCGCCTCGCGTGACTGCCAGCGCTGGCTGGGGGCGTCGCAGTCGTCGTCGGCCGCGGCGGACAGGCTGGCTAACGCCAGGCACAGCGTGAGCAGGCCGTGGCGTACAAGGGTGCGGGGGCGCGGCATGGTGCTTCTCCTTGATCTGTGGGGCAGGCGCTGTTCAGCGCATCGCAAACGACTCGCGGTACAGACGCCAGGGCGCGTTGCTGGCGTGGGCGCCAAGCGTGTCGCCCAGGCCCTGCGGGCCGCAGAACCAGATGTCCAGCGGGCCGCCCAGGGCTTCCAGCGTGCGTGGCGTCAGGCGCTGGCCCCGGGCGCCGTCGTGCACCGTGAGCGTGACCGCGGGCTCGGCCTGGGCACACAGGGTTTGCAGGCGCCCCAGCAGCGCGTCGCGCGCCGCGTCGCGGGTGCAGTAGTGCATCTGCACCGGTTGCAGTCTGGCGTCGGCGGTGGCCAGGCCCGGCTGGCGCGCCTCCAGCAGGGCGATGAAGGGTGTCACGCCCACGCCCCCAGCCACCCAGACCTGCTGGCGTGCGCGGCTGCCGCGCCCGTCAAAGCGGCCGTAGGGCCCTTCTATGTCCACGCCCTGGCCGGCCTGAAGGCGCCGGGCCAGGGTGCGGGTGTAGTCGCCCAGGGGCTTGATGACCAGGCGCAGCAGGGCCTCGCCGCGTGCGTTCTCGCCCAGGGCGCCGGGTGCGCTGGCGATGGTGAAGGGGTGGGCGCCCTCGGCGCGGTCAAAGCGAACGAAGGCGAACTGTCCGGGGCAGTGGCCCGGCCAGCTATCGGGCAGGGCGCAGACCACCTCCAGTGGTGCGTCCGGCCCCTGGCCCAACAGCTGCACGCTGTGGATATGCGCGCCGTGGCGCCGGCGCAGCCCTATCCCGCCCGCCAGCGACCACAGCGCGGCGGCGCTGCCCAGGGTCAGCAGGCCGGCGTGCAGCAGGCCCAGCGGCAGCGCCCAGTAGGCCAGCGGCGTGAGCGCCAGGGCGTGGAACACAAAGCCCAGGTAGAGCAGCGGCATGGCGCGGTGCGTCAGGCGCCAGGGCCTGTAGGCCAGCAGGCGCTGCAGCAGGGTCAGGGCAATCAGGACGAGCAGGGCGTAGAAGGCCCATTCGCCCAGATCCTTGGCCAGGTCGCGCGCGTCGGTGAACCAGGGCAGCACGGCGTCGCGCGCCGGCTTGCCTTCGCGGCCCCAGGTGGCCTTGATGAGGCCGCCTCCCTCCTTCACGCCCCAGTGCAGTAGGGCGGTGATGCCCGCGCCCATGCCGGCCCATTTGTGCAGGCGGTACACCTGATCCATGCCGCCCAGCGGTCGCTCGATCAGGGGCAGGCGCAATGCCAGCACCATGATCAGGCCCATCAACCCCATGCACCACAGGCCTGTCAGATAGATGGCGTGCCGGCGCAGCTGCCACCAACCCGTGGCCTCGCCCTGGGCATTGACCAGGGGGTCAATGCCCAGCTGGGCGGGAGCCACGGCCCACCAGGCCAGGGTGATGAGCGCCAGCCACAAGGCCAGGGCGGTCGCGGGGGAGAGGGTACGGCGCATGATGGACTTGCCTGGTTGCGTGAAGGAGAGATGGGGCGTGCGTCAGTCGTGCTGCTTGCGCGTGCGCGTGCGCTCCACGGCGCCGGTCTGGGCGTTGACGTAGAGCTTTACCGGCGCGCCCTGGGCGTTCAGCGCCTTGGCCTCGTAGCGGCCATGCTCGTAGTCGATCTCCAGGATGTCGCGGTAGCCGGCGGCCTCCAGGCGCTCGGCGATGTCGCGGATGGAGAGCTTTTGCGCCGGCGCGCTGGCGGCCGCGGGGCTGGCCGTGGCGGCAGGGGGGCTGGTCTGTGCCTGCGCCAGGCCCAGGCCTATGGCCGAGGCGGCAATCACGGTGGCGATGAGGCAGCGGCGGGTGGTGGTGCTGTGCATGGTGAACTCCTTGAGGTTGAAGACCGCCAGAAACGACATGCTTCGGGCTTGGATTGCATTCTTCAAAACCATCGCTGAACCCAAGCTGAAGGCGCCGTTCATCTGCCATTCATCGGCGCCGCGCTACAACCGTGCCATGCCTGCCCTCACCCGCCTTCTCGCCCTGCTCCTGACGGCCTGCGCGCTGTCGCTGCCCGCCGCCGCCCATGACCATGATGAACACGAGCGCGCGCGCCAGGCGCTGGAGCAGGGCCGGGTGCTGCCGCTGACCAGCGTCATCGCCAAGGTGGAGCGCGAGCACCCGGGTCAGGTCGTCAAGATAGAGTTCGAGGAGGACGACGGCCGCTACATCTACGAAATCCGCCTGCTGCAACGCGACGGCCGCATGGCCAAGCTCAAGGTGGATGCCGTCGATGGCCGGGTGTTGAAGATCAAACGCAAAGAACGCAAGGAATAGGACGCGCCATGCGCATACTGGTGGTCGAGGACGAGCCCACGCTGCAGGCGCAGCTGGTGCAGGCCATTGCCGGCGCCGGCCACACCGTGGAGGCTGCGGCCGACGGGCGCGAGGCGCAGTACCTGGGCGAGGTCGAGGACTTCGACGCCGTGGTGCTGGATCTGGGTCTGCCGCTGCTTGATGGCCTGTCGGTGCTGCGCCACTGGCGCGCGGCCGGTCGCAGGATGCCGGTGCTGATCCTCACCGCGCGCAGCAGCTGGCAGGAGAAGGTGGCCGGCATGGACGCCGGCGCCGACGATTACCTGGCCAAGCCGTTTCATATGGAAGAGCTGCTGGCGCGCCTGCGCGCCCTGCTGCGCCGCCTGGGCGAGCACGCCAGCGCCGAATGGCAGTGCGGCGCCATCAGCCTGGACACGCGCGCCGCGCGCGTGCTCGTCGCCGGCCAGCCGCTGACACTCACCAGCCACGAGTTCAAGCTGCTGGCGCAGCTGATGCAGAGGAAGGGCGAGGTGCTCTCGCGCACCGAACTGGCCGAGCACCTGTACCCGCAGGACAGCGAGCGCGACTCCAACACCATCGAGGTCTTCGTCGGCCGGCTGCGCAAGAAACTGCCCGAGGGCAGCATAGAGACCGTGCGCGGCCTGGGCTACCGGCTGACCGATGGCGACGCCGCCGCGCCATGAAACACTCGCTGCGCCTGCGCCTGCTGGCCGGCATGCTGGTGTGGATGCTGCTGACCATCGCCGCCGCCGGCTGGGGCCTGCGCGCGCTGCTGCAGGGGCATGTCGAGCAGCAGCTGGCGGTGCAGCTGGTGATGGACCTGGATCACCTGAGCGGCAGCATCGACTGGGCGCCCGACGGGCGCCTGGACGTGGAAAACCAGCCCGACGCGCGCCTGGCGCAGCCGCTGTCGGGCCTGTACTGGCAGATCGACCGGCTGGGCGCCCAGCCGCAGGTGGCGCTGGCGCGCTCGCGCTCGCTGTGGGACCAGACTTTGCGCCTGCCCGCCGCCCCCAGCGCCTATCCGGCGCAGGGTCACAGCCTGCTGCGAATGGCGGACGCACGGGGCCGCGCACTGCTGGTCGTGGCGCGCACCGTGCAGCTGCCCGACGAGGGCGCGCCGCCGCTGCGCCTGGCGGTGGCTGCCGACGAGGCCCTGATTGCCGAGCCGATGGCACGCTTTACCCGCCTGTTGCTCATCGCCCTCGGCGCGCTGGCGCTGGCGCTGGCGTTGGCCGTGGTGCTGCAGCTGCAGCTGGCGCTGCGCCCGTTAAGGCTTTTGCGAGAACGCCTGGCGGCCGTGCGCGCCGGGCAGGCTGCGCGGCTGGAGGGGCGCTTTGCCCAGGAGCTTGAACCCCTGGTCGCCGAGTTCAACCATGTGCTGGCCGAGAACGCCGACATGGTGCAGCGCGCCCGCACCCAGGCCGGCAACCTGGCGCATGCCGTGCACACGCCGCTGACCATCCTGGCCAACGCCGCCGACGGCCAGGCCACACCCCTGGCGCGCCTGGTGCAAGAGCAGGTTGCCAGCGCCCGCCGCCAGGTCGATTACCACCTGGCGCGCGCCCGTGCCGCCGCCGCCGTGCGCGCCACCGGACTGGCGACGCCCGTGCTCGAACCCCTGCGAGCGCTCTTGCGCACCATGGCGCGGCTGCACGGCGCGCGCGGCCTGTCCTTTGAGCTGGCCGATGGCGCTCAAGACCTGGCCTTTCGTGGGGAGACGCAAGACCTGTACGAAATGCTCGGCAACCTGATGGACAACGCCGGCAAATGGGCGCGCACGCGTGTCGTGGTCGATGTGCGGCGCGAGGGCAGCCAGCTGTGCTTCACCGTGGACGACGACGGCCCCGGCATTCCCGAGGAGCAGCGCCAGCGCATGTTCGAGCGCGGCGTGCAGCTCGACGAGCGCCGCACCGGCAGCGGCCTGGGCTTGGACATCGTGCGCGCCCTGGCCGACAGCTATGGCGGCAGCGTGCAGGCACTTGCATCGCCGTTGGGCGGCGCACGCCTGGTGCTGCGGCTTCCGGCGGCGGCCTGACCCGGTTGCGCCTGATGCTCCCAGAGGTCCAGCCAAAAGCCAATGGGCAACCTCAGTCTCAGACTCTTTTCTTGCCTCTGGGGGAAGGCTAAGACGGGAGGCAAGCTATTATTTTTATAGCTTTTTGCGCTTGTTGCATAAGCGTTGCGGCCACTTTTAACTCAAATATCGCCGCAGGTAGCGCCCCGTATGGCTGCCCTCCTGGGCAGCCACTTCTTCGGGCATGCCCACGGCCACCACGCTGCCGCCGCCCGCGCCGCCCTCGGGGCCCATGTCTATGAGCCAGTCGGCCGTCTTGATCACGTCCAGGTTGTGCTCGATGACGACGATGGTGTTGCCGGCGTCGCGCAGCTGCAGCAGCACCCTGAGCAGCAGGTCTATGTCGGCAAAGTGCAGGCCGGTGGTGGGCTCGTCCAGGATGTAGAGGGTGCGGCCGGTGTCGCGCCGTGACAGCTCCTGGGCCAGCTTCACGCGCTGGGCCTCGCCACCCGACAGGGTGGTGGCGCTCTGGCCCAGGCGGATGTAGGACAGGCCTACGTCGAGCAGTGTCTGCAGCTTGCGCGCAATCGTCGGCACATCCTTGAAGAAGGCGTAGGCGTCCTCCACCGTCAGCTCCAGGACTTGGGCGATGTTCTTGCCCTTCCACTGCACCTCCAGCGTCTCGCGGTTGTAGCGCTGGCCGTGGCAGATGTCGCAGGGCACGTAGACGTCGGGCAGAAAATGCATTTCCACCTTGACCACGCCGTCACCCTGGCAGGCCTCGCAGCGCCCGCCCCCGGCCGATTGCGAGACGTTGAAGGAGAAACGCCCGGGGCCGTAGCCGCGCTCTTTGGCGGTATTCGTCTCGGCCATCAGCTCGCGGATCGGCGTGAACAACCCCGTGTAGGTGGCCGGGTTGCTGCGCGGCGTGCGGCCTATGGGGCTTTGATCGACGTTGATGACCTTGTCGAAGTATTCCAGCCCTTCGATGGCATCGTGCGGCGCGGCCTCCTCGTGCGCGCGGTGGATCAGGCGCGCGGCGGCGCGGTGCAGCGTGTCGTTGACCAGGGTGCTCTTGCCCGAGCCGGACACGCCCGTCACGCAGGTGAGCAGCCCCACAGGGAATTCGGCGTTCACGCCCTTGAGGTTGTTGCCCGTGGCGCCCAGCACGCGCACGGCCTGCAACTGCCCTTGGGTGGCGCGGTGCTCGGCCAGGCGAGCCCTCTTGCGCTGGCTGGCGGCCGTCTCGGGAAAGCGCGACTTCGGCTTGTTTTCGTCCTCGGGCGCGGCGCCCTGCTGCAGCACCGGCAGCCAGGGCGTGCGCCGCGCGGGCACGGGCAAGGTGCGCGCGCCGCTCAGGTACTGGCCGGTGAGCGAAGCGGGATTCGCGCACAGCTCGGCATAACTGCCCTGGGCCATGACACGCCCGCCGTGCACGCCCGCGCCCGGCCCCATGTCCACGCAGTGGTCGGCGGCGCGGATCATGTCCTCGTCGTGCTCCACCACGATGACGCTGTTGCCCAGGTCGCGCAGGCGCGTGAGGGTGGCGATCAGCCGGTCGTTGTCCCTCTGGTGCAGGCCTATGCTGGGCTCGTCCAGCACATACATCACGCCGGTCAGGCCGGAGCCAATCTGCGAGGCCAGGCGGATGCGCTGGGCCTCGCCGCCGGAGAGCGTCTCGGCGCTGCGCGAGAGGCTGAGGTAGGACAGGCCCACGTCGTTCAAAAACCCCAGGCGCGCGCCTATCTCGCGCACGATCTTGTCGGCGATCTCGGCCTTGGCGCCCGAGAGGCGCAGCGCGCCGAACCAGGCCTGGGCGTCAGCCAGCGTCATGTCGCTCACGGCGTAGATGGCGCGCGCGGCCTCGGCCTCGCCGACCAGCACATGGCGCGCCTCGCGCCTCAATCGCGCGCCGCCGCATTCGGCGCAGGGCTGGGTCTGGCGGTAGCGCGCCAGGTCTTCGCGCACCACGCTGGAGTCCGTCTCGCGCCAGCGCCGCGCCATGTTCGGCAGGATGCCCTCGAAGGGGTGCTTCTTGACGATGGGCTGCCCCTTCTTTGGCCCGCTGTCCAGCAGATAGCTGAAGGCGATGTCCTCTTCGCCCGAGCCGTGCAGCACCACCTGGCGCACCTGCTCGGGCAGCTGCTCGAACGGCGTGTCCACGTCAAAGCCGTAGTGCGCCGCCAGGCTCTCCAGCATGGCGAAGTAGTAGCCGTTACGCCTGTCCCAGCCCTTGATGGCGCCACTGGCCAGGCTGAGTGACGGAAAGGCCACCACGCGCGCCGGGTCGAACAGCTCCTGCTGGCCCAGGCCGTCGCAGGCCGGGCAGGCGCCGCTGGGCGAGTTGAAGGAAAACAGGCGCGGCTCCAGTTCGCTCAAGGAGTAGCTGCACACCGGGCAGGCGAATTTGGCTGAAAACAAATGCTCGCGCCCGCTGTCCATCTCCAGCGCCAGCACGCGGCCGGCCCCTTCGGCCCCGCCTATGCGCAGCACGGCCTCCACGCTCTCGGCCAGGCGCTGCTGTGCGTCCTGGCGCACCTTCAGGCGATCGACCACCACGTCGATGTCGTGCTTCTCGGTTTTCTTCAACTCGGGCAGGTCATCGACCTCGTAAATCCGGCCATCGACGCGAAAGCGCACATAGCCCTGGGCCTGCATCTGCTCGAACAGTTCGACGAATTCGCCCTTTTTCTGCCGCGCCACCGGGGCCAGCAGCATCAACTTGGTGTCCTCGGGCAGCTGCAGCACGGCGTCCACCATCTGGCTGACGGTCTGGGCCGCCAGGGGCAGGCCGTGATCCGGGCAGTGCGGCGTGCCAGCGCGCGCGTAGAGCAGGCGCAGGTAGTCGTGGATCTCGGTCACCGTGCCCACGGTGGAGCGCGGGTTGTGGCTGGTGGCCTTCTGCTCGATGCTGATCGCCGGCGACAGGCCCTCGATCAGATCGACATCGGGCTTGTCCAGCCGTCCGAGAAACTGGCGCGCATAGGCCGAGAGGCTTTCCACATAGCGGCGCTGGCCCTCGGCATAAAGGGTGTCAAACGCCAGGCTGGACTTGCCCGAGCCCGACAGCCCGGTGATGACGACCAGCCGGTTGCGCGGTATGTCCAGGTCGATGTTCTTCAGGTTGTGCGTGCGTGCGCCGCGGATGCTGATGCAGGGCGCGCGCAGCACCTGGGCCAGCGGGCGGCCGTCGGAATCATCGGAGGAGGGTGCAGGGTAGGTCACGATCGGGGCGGCGCTGGGGAACCCGCCATGATAGCCACGCGCACCGCGCCGCCCCCACCCGCGGCACGGCAAAACCACCCTGGGCGAGAATACGGGTTTTGCCTGACCACCGAACACCCGCCGTGTCAGAAACCATCTTGCCTTCCACCTCCGCCCCCGCTGCCCCTGCCACACGCATGACCGGCCCCGAGCGCCGCTCCAGCATGGGGCTGGCGGCCATCTTTGCCATGCGCATGCTGGGCCTGTTCCTGGTGCTGCCGGTGTTCATGCTGGAGGCGCGCAAATACCCCGGCGGCGACGATCCGGCCCTGGTCGGCCTGGCCATGGGCATGTATGGCCTGACCCAGGCCTTCTTCCAGCTGCCTCTGGGCATGGCGTCCGACCGCTTCGGCCGCAAGCGCGTCATCGTCCTGGGCCTGGCGGTATTCGCCGCCGGCAGCCTGGTGGCGGCGCTGGCCGATTCGGTCATGGGCCTGCTCGTGGGCCGGGCGCTGCAGGGCGCGGGCGCGGTGTCGGCCGCCGTCACCGCCCTGCTGGCGGATCAGACGCGCGACGCCGTGCGCACCAAGGCCATGGCCCTGGTGGGCATCAGCATAGGCTTGATGTTCGCCATCGCCCTGGTGCTGGCGCCGCTGCTGACGGCCCATATCGGCCTGTCGGGCCTGTTCACGCTGACCTTTGCCCTGGCCCTGGCCGGCGTGGCGCTGATCGCCTGGGTGGTGCCGCCCGAGACGCGCCACCACGCCGACCTGCCCCAGGGCCGGCTGGCCGATGTCTGGCGCCACGCCGACCTGCGCCGCCTGAACCTGGGCGTGTTCGCGCTGCACAGCATACAAATGGCCATGTGGGTGGCCGTGCCCGCCCTGCTGGTGCAGGCCGGGTTGCCGAAGGATTTGCACTGGCATGTCTACCTGCCGGCGCTGGTGCTGTCGGTCGTGGCCATGGGCGGGCTGTTCTCCATGGAGCGGCGCGGGCGCCTGCGTGCGGCCCTGCTGCTGTCGATTGGCCTGATTGCCCTGGTGCAGGCGGCCCTGGGCGGCCTGGTGGCCGGCGGCGTGGCACCCGGGGTGATGCTGCTGGGCGGCCTGCTGTTCGTGTTCTTCTGCGGCTTCAACATGCTGGAGGCCACGCAGCCCAGCCTGGTCTCGCGCATGGCGCCGGCCAATCTGCGCGGCGCGGCCCTGGGCGCGTACAACACGCTGCAGTCCCTGGGCCTGTTTGCCGGCGGCGCCCTGGGCGGCGCCCTGGCCAAATGGGCCGGTACGGGTGGGCTGTTTGCCGCCACGGCGTTGCTGGCCCTGGCCTGGCTGGTCATCACCTGGCCCCTGCAGCCGGTGGGACGGGCCGGCGCGGGCGATGCCCATTTGCGGCCCTCCACCTGACGGCCGGGAGCCAGCCGCCGCACGCGACCCTTAAGGGTTAACGTGGTTCCGGCGCAACATTCGGCTTGCCCACACTGAATCAGCCCCCTGCCGCCGGGGCAGCGCGCCATCCCCACCAGGGTGCTCAACCATTCAGGAGACAAGTCATGGACATGCACCGCAGACAGTTCTTCCGCGTCAGCGCGGCGGGGCTGGTCGGGTCGAGTCTTGTGGCCATGGGGTTCTCACCCGCCGCCGCACTCGCCGAGACCCGGGCCTTCAAGCTCGCCAGCGCCACCGTCACGCGCAGCATCTGTCCCTACTGCTCGGTCAGCTGCGGCATGCTGATCTACAAGCTGGGCGATGGGGCGAAAAACGCCAAGAACCATGTGATCCACGTCGAGGGCGATCCGGACAACCCGGTCAGCCGTGGCTCGCTGTGCCCCAAGGGCGCGGGCGTGATGGACATGATCAACTCCCCCGGCCGCGTCAAGTACCCATCGGTGCGCGAAGCGGGCAGCAAGGAGTGGAAGCGCATCAGCTGGGACGAGGCCCTGACGCGCGTGGCCAAGCACATGAAGGCCGATCGCGACGCCAACTTCCAGACCAAGAACGATGCCGGCACCACGGTGAACCGCTGGACGACCACCGGTTTCCTGATGTGCAGCTCGTCCTCCAATGAATCGAGTTACCTCACCGTCAAGGTCGCGCGCGGCCTGGGGATGGTAGGGATAGATACACAAGCACGCGTCTGACACGCACCGACGGTGTCCAGTCTGGGCCCGACTTTCGGTCGCGGAGCGATGACCAATTCATGGACCGACATTAAAAATGCCGATCTGATCATAGTGATGGGCGGCAACGCTGCCGAAGCGCACCCCGTGGGCTTCAAGTGGGTGGTCGAGGCCATGCAAAAGCGCAAGGCCAGGCTGATCTCGGTCGATCCGCGCTTCAACCGCACGTCGGCGCTGGCCGACCTGTACGCGCCGATCAGAAACGGCACCGACATCGCCTTCCTCGGCGGCGTCATCAACTGGCTGCTCAGCAACGACAAGATCCACCACGACTACGTCAAGTTCAACACCGACGCCACCTTCCTGACCAAGCCCGGCTTTGACCTGAAGGACGGCATTTTCAGCGGCTACGACGCGGCCAAGCGCAAGTACGACAAGTCCACCTGGGGCTACCAGATGGGCGAAGACGGTTTTGTCAAGGTCGATGAGACACTGCAGGATCCGCTGTGCGTCTACCAGCAGCTGAAAAAGCACTACAGCCGCTACACGCCCGAGATGGTCAGCAAGATCTGCGGCACGCCGCAGGACAAGTTCCTGAAGATCTGCGAGATGCTCGGCGAGATGTCGGCGGCCGACAAGACCAGCACCATCTGCTACGCCCTGGGCTGGACGCAGCACACCGTGGGCAGCCAGAACATCCGCACCATGGCGATGATCCAGCTGCTGCTGGGCAACATGGGGCGCCCGGGCGGCGGCGTGAACGCGCTGCGCGGCCACTCCAACGTGCAGGGCGTGACCGACATGAACGCCTACGCCGAGGTGTTCTCGGGCTACCTGAGCGCGCCCACCGACAACGATGACACGTACGAAAAGTACCTGAAGCGCTGCACGCCCAAGCCCATGCGGCCCAACCAGTTCAACTACTGGAGCAACTTCCCCAGGTTCTTCAACAGCCTGATGAAGTCGTACTACGGCAAGGCGGCCACGCCGGAGAGCAACTTCTGCTACGACTGGGTGCCCAAGCTGGCCGGCGGCTTCGACGTGCTGCACATGTTCGAGCTGATGCACCAGGGCAAGATGAACGGTTTTCTGGCGCAGGGATTCAACCCGCTGGCCACGGTGCCGAACAAGAACAAGCTCTCGGCGGCGCTGTCCAAGCTGAAGTACCTGGTGATCATCGACCCGCTGGAGTCGGAGACGGGCGACTTCTGGCAGAACTACGGCGAGTTCAACGACGTCAAGCCCGAGGCCATACAGACCGAGGTCTTCCGCCTGCCCAGCACCTGCTTTGCCGAGGAAGAGGGCAGTCTGACCAACTCCAGCCGCGTGGCGATCTGGAAGGAGCGTGCGGTCGATCCCCCGGGCGAGGCCAAGACCGACTCGGAAATCATGGCGCTGCTGTTCATGAAGCTGCGCGCCATGTACGCCAAGGACGGAGGCGCCTTCCCCGACGCGGTTCTGAACCTGGCGTGGGACTACGCCCAGCCGCTGGAGCCCTCGGCCAGCGAGCTGCTGCGCGAGATCAACGGCAAGGCCCTGGCCGACGTGCTGGCGCCCGCCGACCCGGCCAACCCGGGCGCGCCGCGCGCGGTGCTGGTCAAGGCCGGGCAGCAGGTGCCGGGCTTTGCCATGCTGCGCGACGATGGCTCCACCGCCTGCGGCAACTGGCTCTACTCGGGCTGCTGGAGCGAGGCGGGCAACCTGACCGCGCGCCGCGGCCTGGACGACCCCTCGGGCCTGGGCGTGTTCCAGCATTTCGGCTTCGCCTGGCCGGCCAACCGCCGCATCCTTTACAACCGCGCCAGCGCGGACAAGGACGGCAAGCCCTGGGCGCCGAACAAGAAGTACGAGTACTGGAACGGCAAGGCCTGGACCGGCCCAGACGTGCCCGACATGCGGCCCAATGCGGCGCCCGAAGAGAACGTGGGCTCCTTCATCATGAACCCCGAGGGCGTGGCGCGACTGCACGCCATCGGCATGGCCGAAGGTCCCTTCCCCGAGCATTACGAGCCGTTCGAGACGCCGATTGGCGTCAACCCCCTGCACCCGGACAACCCCCTGGCCATCAGCAACCCCGCGGCCCGGGTGTTCAAGGGCGACCTGGAGGCCTTTGGCAAGAAGGAGGAATTCCCGTATTCGGCCACCACCTACCGCCTGACCGAGCATTTCCACACCTGGACTAAGCATGCGCGGCTCAACGCCATCACGCAGCCCGAGGCCTTCGTGGAGATCAGCGAGGAGCTGGCCAAGGAGAAGGGGCTCAAGCACGGCGACCGGGTCAAGGTGAGCAGCAACCGTGGCCACATCATCACCAAGGCGGTGGTCACCAAGCGCATCAAACCGTTCGCGGTCAACGGCCAGCAGGTGCATCTGGTGGGCATTCCGTTCCACTGGGGCTTCAAGGGCCAGACCAAGAACGGCTACATCGCCAATACCCTGACCCCCTTCGTCGGCGACGCCAACTCGCAGACGCCGGAGTCCAAGGCCTTTCTCGTCAACATTGAAAAGGTGTAGCCATGTCGAGTCTGCAATCACAAGACGTGGTCGCCCGCTCGGCCACGACGACACCCCCACCACAGGCACGCGCCCATGTGCCCGAGGTCGCCAAGCTCATCGACGTCTCCAAGTGCATAGGCTGCAAGGCCTGCCAGGTGGCGTGCATGGAGTGGAACGACCTGCGCGACGAGGTCGGCAGCAACATCGGCGTCTACGACAACCCCAGCGACCTCACGCCCCAGTCCTGGACGGTGATGCGCTTCTTCGAGGTCGAGCCCGAGAAGGACAAGCTCGAATGGCTGATCCGCAAGGACGGCTGCATGCACTGCGAAGACCCGGGCTGCCTGAAGGCCTGCCCCGCGCCCGGCGCCATCGTCAAGTACGCCAACGGCATCGTGGACTTCATCAGCGAGCATTGCATTGGCTGCGGCTACTGCATCAAGGGCTGCCCGTTCAACGTGCCGCGCATCAGCCAGCAGGACAACAAAGCCTACAAGTGCACCCTGTGCTCGGACCGCGTGGGCGTGGGCCTGGAGCCGGCCTGCGTGAAGACCTGCCCCACGGGCGCCATCACCTTCGGCACCAAAGAGGACATGGTGGCCAGCGGCCAGGAGCGCGCCGCCGAGCTCAAGGAGCGCGGCTGGAGCCAGGCCGGGCTGTACAACCCGGCCGGCGTGGGCGGCACGCATGTCATGTATGTGCTCAAGCATGCCGACAAGCCCGAGCTGACGCAGCTGCCCAAGGATCCCAGCATCAGCCCCTGGGTGTCGGTCTGGAAGGGCTGGACCAAGCCGGCGGCGCTGGCCGTGATGGCCGGCGCGGCCTTCACCGGCTGGTTCCACTACCTGCGCAAGGGCCCGATGGAAGTACCCGAGGAGGACGAGGAGTATGCCGACTCCCCTGACTCCAGGACGCAAGGAGAGCAGTCATGAAAAAGCTCCAGCTGCAACGCTACAACGCCGGCCAGCGCTCCAACCACTGGGCGACGGTGACCTGCTTCGTGCTGGCCGCCGTATCCGGCTTCGCGCTGTTTCACCCGGCGCTGTTCTGGCTCACGGCGCTGGTCGGCGGGCCACAGTGGGCGCGCATTCTGCACCCCTATCTGGGCCTGGCCATGTTTGTGCTGTTCCTGGGCATGTTCTTCATGTTCGTGGGCGCCAACCTGTGGCGCGATGAAGACTCGGCCTGGCTGGAGTCCGCCGGCAAGATGGTCTCCGAAGGCAACCAGGCGGTGATGCCGCCGGTGGGCAAGTACAACGGCGGGCAAAAGCTGATCTTCTGGGTGTTCACGCTCTGTCTGCTGGTGCTGCTGGCCAGCGGCCTGCTGTTCTGGCAGGCCTGGTTTGCCTCCAGCGTGCCGATCTGGCTGCAGCGCATCGCCGTGCTGGCGCACGCCGTGTCGGCCTTCGTGCTGATACTGGCCGTGATCGTGCATGCCTACGCGGCCCTGTGGGTCAAGGGCACGCTGGGTGCCATGGTGCGCGGCCGCGTCAGCGTGGGCTGGGCCAAGCACCACCACCCGCTGTGGTACCGCGAGCAGGTGCAGCAGCAAACGCCCAAGGCGCACAAGTAGGCGTATTCCCCCATCGTGGGCCCGCCCCGGGCTGCTGCGCAGTGGTGCACACTGCCAGCAGCCTTTTTTCTGACCCTGATCCTGTTGCAGCCTTGAACTCCAGCCCCACCCATCGCCAGATCAACAGCCCCGAGGACATAAAACAGCGCTCGGGCCTGGAAGTCCCCCCGCTGCTGCTGCCCGACCCCGGCAAGCTGTTTGCCGAGCGCGCCCTGCGCCTGCGCCAGCTGGCCGCCGGCCACGCCATGCGCGACTACCTGATGCTCATGGCCGTGGTCTGCGAGGCCCAGCACGCGCGCCTGCAGCAGTACCCGGAGGTAACCCTGCCCGATGCCGCGCAGGCCGCCGCCGCCGGCGAGTCCGGCGAGCCCCTGCTGGCCGCCGAGCACTGGCCGCGCGCCGCGCAGTGGCGCACCGAGCTGCGCGCCCTGCTGCAGCAGGTGCTGGACAAGCTGCCCGCCGACAGCCCGGCGCGCGTCGGCGTGCAGGCCGTCATGGCCCTGCCCGACGCGGCGCTGGAGCAGCAGGCCGATCGCCTGCTCGCCGGCATCACGCTGGGGCTGGATCTGGCCGCCGCGCCGCTCGTCGCCGCCGGCCTGCAGCTGTACTTCACGCACCTGGTGGCCGCCACCGGGGCCGCCCGGCCCCAGGCCTTCCAGGTGCCGCCGGACGCCACCCGCTGCCCCTGCTGCGCCAGCCTGGCGACGGCCAGCATCACGCGCGTGGGCGGCCAGCAGGACGGCCAGCGCTACCTGCACTGCGCGCTGTGCAGCGCCCAGTGGCACATGAACCGCATCCAGTGCACGCATTGCCTGGCCACGCAGGGCATTCACTACCAGTCGCTGCAGGCGCTGGCCGATGACAAGCCATCGGCCCAGCGCGCCGCCGTCGAGGCCGAGACCTGCGATGGCTGCCACCACTACCTCAAGACCCTGCATGTGGCGCGCGACCTGCATGTGGAGCCGCTGGCCGATGACCTGGCCACGCTGACGCTGGATCTGCTGGTGTCCGAGGCCGGCTTCGAGCGCCACGGCGTCAACCTCCTGCTGCTCTTTGGCGACGGCGACGCGCAGGCCGGGGGCGACTGATGAAACTGCCCGAAGAATCCGTGGTTCACGGTTCCCCGGCCCCCGCCAGCCCCCCACCCGCCGCACAACCACAGAACCTGCCCGCGCTCGACAGGCTGCTGCGCCTGCCCGCCTGCGCGGCGCTGCTCGATGCCCATGGCCACACCCTGGTCGCCAACGAGGCGCGCGCGCTGCTGGCCACCCTGCGCGCGCAGGCCCTGGCCGGCGACCTGGCACTCGGCCAGATCGGCGCCGACGCCCTGGCCGGCGCCCTGGCCGAGCGCCTGCAGCGGCGCCTGCAGCCGGCGATGCGCGCCGTGCTCAACCTCACCGGCACGGTGATCCACACCAACCTGGGGCGCGCCCTGCTGCCGCAGGCGGCGCTGGCGCATATCCAGGCCATGATGGCCAGCCCGAACAACCTGGAGTACGACCTGGCCAGCGGCAGCCGTGGCGACCGCGACAGCATCGTCGAGGGCCTGCTGTGCGAGCTGACCGGCGCCGAGGCCGCCACCGTGGTCAACAACAACGCCGCCGCCGTGCTGCTCACGCTGGCGGCCCTGGCGCCGGGCAAGGAGGTCATCGTCTCGCGTGGCGAACTGGTGGAAATTGGCGGCGCCTTTCGCATGCCCGATGTGATGGCCAGCGCCGGCGCCCGGCTGGTCGAGGTGGGCACCACCAATCGCACGCACGCACAGGACTACGAGCGCGCCATCGGCGAGCACACCGCGCTGCTGATGAAGGTGCACACCAGCAACTACGCCGTGCAGGGCTTCACCAGTGCCGTGGACGAGGCACGGCTGGCGCCCATCGCCCACGCCCGCGGCCTGCCCCTGGCCACCGACCTGGGCAGCGGTGCGCTGATCGACATGAGCGCCTACGGCCTGCCGCCCGAGCCCACGCCGCAGCAGATGCTGGCCGCCGGCTGTGACCTTGTCACCTTCAGCGGCGACAAGCTGCTGGGCGGCCCGCAGGCCGGGCTGATCGTCGGGCGCAAGGACTTGCTCACGCGCATCCGCAAGCACCCCATGAAGCGCGCGCTGCGCATGAGCAAGCTGCCCCTGGCCGCGCTGGAGGCCACGCTGCGCCTGTACCTGCGCCCCGAGCGCCTGGCGCAGGACCTGCCCACGCTGCGCCTGCTCACGCGCCCGCTGGCCGACATAACGGCCACGGCGCAAGCCGTGCTGCCCGCGCTGCAGGCCGCCCTGGCGCCGCGCTACCAGGTGCAGCCGGTGGCGTTGCAGGGCCAGATCGGCTCCGGCTCGCTGCCCGTGGAGCGCCTGGCGTCCAGCGGCCTGGCGATCGCCCCCGTTGACGCCAAGGGCGTGGGCCGGGCCCTGGCGCAGCTGGCCGAGGCGCTGCGCGCTCTGCCGCTGCCCGTCATAGGCCGGGTGCAGGACGACCGCCTGCTGCTGGACATGCGCTGCCTGGAAGACGCCCAAGTATTCATAGGTCAAATTGGCCTTTTGCGCTTATCTGACAAGCGCTGACAGCTATCAAAATGATTGTAGGCACCGCAGGCCATATCGACCACGGCAAGACCACGCTGGTGCGCGCCCTCACCGGCGTGGACACCGACCGCCTGCCCGAGGAGAAAAAGCGCGGCATCAGCATAGAGCTGGGCTACGCCTACCTGGACACGCCCGCGGGCGGGCGCATCGGCTTCATCGACGTGCCCGGCCACGAACGCCTGGTGCACACCATGGTCGCCGGCGCCAGCGGCATCGATTACGCGCTGCTGCTGGTGGCCGCCGATGACGGCCCCATGCCGCAGACCCACGAGCACCTGGCCGTGCTGTCGCTGCTGGGCATAGCGCGCGGCGCCGTGGTCATCACCAAGACCGACCGCGCCAGCCCGGACCGGCTGCAGGCCCTGCACGCCGAGATGGCGCGGCTGCTGCAGGGCACATCGCTGGCCAGCGCACCCGTTGTCAACGTATCGGCGCAGACCGGCAGCGGCATTGCGCCGTTGCGCCAGCTGCTGTTCGACGCCGCCCAGGGGCAGCCACAGGCAGCGGCGGCCGGCGCCGCGCAGGGCCTGCGCCTGGCCATAGACCGCGCCTTCACACTGGATGGCACGGGAACGGTGGTCACCGGCACCATCCACGCCGGCAGCGTGCGTGTGGGCGACGAGCTGGCCATCAGCACCAGCGGCGGCGGCGCGCCACTGCGCGCGCGCGTGCGCACCCTGCACGCGCAAAACCAGGGCGTGCAGCAGGCCCATGCCGGCCAGCGCTGCGCCGTGGCCCTGGCCGGCCTGGCGCGCGAGGCCGTGGCGCGCGGCCAGTGGCTGACCACGCCCGCCGTGGCCCAGGCCAGCACGCGCCTGGACATGCTGCTCACGCTCTGGCCGGGCGAGGCCCGGGCCCTGCGCTCGGGCGCCCAGGTGCAGGCGCATATCGGCGCGGCGCACTGCAATGCCACCGTCGCGCTGCTCGACGCCGCCCAGCTCGCCCCTGGCGCCACGGCCCTGGCGCAGCTGGTGCTGCAGGCGCCCCTGGGCGCCTGGCATGGCGAGCGCGTGCTGCTGCGCGATGCATCCGCCAGCCGCACCATCGCCGGCGCCCGGGTGCTGGACCCACAGGCCCCCACGCGCTACCGGCGCACGCCGCAGCGCCTGGCCGAGCTGGCGGCGCTGCAGCAACCAGGCGTGCCAGAGCGGCTGGCGGCCTTGTTGGCCGTGGCCCCGCAGGGCGTGGATCTGGCGCGCTTTGCCGCCGCCCAGGGGCTGCTGCTGGCGCCCGCGCTACCAGAGGGCACGCTGGCCCACGACGGCTGGGCCCTGGGCGCGGCCCAGGCCGAGGCCCTGGCCAGCGCCGCGCTGGCCGTGCTGCAGGGCTTTCACGAACGCCACCCCGACGAGCTCGGGCCCGACAGCGCGCGCTGGCGCCGCCTGGCCGCGCCGCGCCTGGCGCCCGCGCTGTGGCAGGCGCTGCTGGCGCGGCTGGCCGCTGCCGGCCAGGTGGTGCTGCGCGGCGCGGTGGCGCATCTGCCCAGCCACGGCGCGCAGCTGTCGGCCACCGAGGAGCGCATCGCGCAAAAGGTCGCGCCCGCGCTGGCCAGCGCCTGCTTCGAGGGTGCCTGGGCGCGCGACCTGGCGCGCGATGCCGGCGAGCCCGAGCCCCTGGTGCGCACCACGCTGTCGCGCCTGGCGCGCCGCGGCGAGCTGCACCAGGTGGTCAAGGACCTGTTCTACCCGCTGCCCGCCATGGCGCAACTGGCAGCCCTGGCGCGCCAGGTGGGCCAGGCGCACCACGGCGTGGTATTGGCGGCACGGTTTCGCGACATGACGGGCCTGGGGCGCAAGCGGGCGATACAAATTCTGGAATACTTCGACCGCATCGGCTTCACGCGCCGCGTCGCGGACATGCACCGGCTGCGCGGCGACTGCGCTTTGTTCGAAGTTTGAACTCGTAGGAGCGGCTTCAGCCGCGAATGGCGCCGTTCGCGGCTGAAGCCGCTCCCACGGCCGGTGCACGCTTCAAAGGGCCTAGATGAATATTGACCTGATTGGGGCGGAGCAATGACAACGGAAGGGCAACCACCCTGGTGGGTGGGCCGGGCTTCAAACCCGGTGGGTGGCGCCAAGCGCCGCCGGGTGGGTTCGACTCCCATGCCTTTCCGCCATCAAAAAACCAGGGCGCGCCAGCGCAGATCCATGGCCCGCGCCATGAACTGCACCGCACCGCCGCGCTCGCAGCCCGGCATCAGGTCTGGCGCGGCCAGGCCCTGGGCCGCCAGCGCGTCGGAGCAGGCAAACAGCCGCGCCCCCAGCTCCACCGCCTCGCCCAGGTTGTCGACAATCGTCTTCTCCACCCGGCTGCTGGCGCGCAGGCCGGCCGCCACCGCCGGCACCAGCAGGCGCACGCTGGCGGCGCTGAAGTAGATCTCCACCGGCATGTCCATGGCCGCCGCCGCCGCCGCGTGAAAGAACGGCGTCGCCAGCCGCTCGGGGCAGCCAGGGTCGGCCGACCACAGCAGGATGGCGATGCCGGCCGCATCGTGCTCGGTAAAGCTCATGGCGCCGCCCCGGCGCCGCCCGCTGCCAGCTCATGGCCGTAGGCACGGGCATGCGCGGCCATGGCAGGGCCGACCGCGTCGCCATGCACCAGCGCGCCCAGGTCGGCGGCCCAGTCGGTCAGCGCCAGTTGCGCGATCCAGCCCGCGCCATAGGGGTCGGTATGCACCAAGCCGGGGCGCTGCTCCAGGGCTGGGTTGATGGCGACGATGCTGCCCGACACCGGGGTCTTCACCGCGACGATGGACTTGGCCAGCTCCACCACCGCCAGCGTCGCCCCCTGCGCCAGGGCCGTGCCCAGGCGCTTGGGGCGGCACATGTAGATCTCGCCCGACAGGGCAATGCCCAGTGCCGTGATGCCCACCGTGGCCAGGCCGTCGCCGTCCAGCCGCGCCCAGACCTGGTGCTCCAGCAGGTAATGCAGATCGGGCGGAAATTGCAGTTGCAAGGCGGTCATGGCAGGGGTGATGGCGGTGGGGCGAGAGGCATGATAGCCACGGTGCGCAATTGCCGATATGCGGGCATCACCAACCGCGCCGCTGTGCGCTATGCTGCGCACCTGCGGCCTCGGAGGAGGCCGCGCATTCAAGCTCATCTGGCCCGGAATCCTCCCCCCTGCCGTCCGGGCTACCGCAAAGGAATTCCATGGCATCCGTGAACAAAGTCATCATCGTCGGCAACCTGGGGCGCGACCCCGAGATGCGCACCTTCCCCAGCGGCGACCAGGTCGCCAACGTGCGCATCGCCACCACCGATCGCTGGCGCGACAAGAACACCGGCGAGAACAAGGAAGCCACCGAGTGGCACAGCGTGGTCTTCAACGGCCGCCTGGCCGAGATCGTCGGCCAGTACCTGAGGAAGGGCAGCCAGGTCTATGTGGAAGGCAGCCTGCGCACGCGCAAGTGGACCGACCAGAGCGGCCAGGAGCGCTACACCACCGAAATCCGCGCCGACACCATGCAAATGCTGGGTAGCCGCCAAGGCATGGGCGGCGGCCAGGGCGGCGGCGCCGGTGGCTATGACGACGGTGGCTACGGCGACGCCGGCGGCGGCTACGAGGCCCCGCGCCGCGCCGCGCCCCCGCAGCAACGCCCCGCGGCTGCCCCCGCAGCCCGCCCGGCCCCGGCGCCCGCCCCCGTGGCCCAGGCCCCGCGCGCGGCCTCGGGCTTTGACGACATGGACGACGACATCCCGTTCTGATACCCGTCAGCTGCCAATAAGCACGGGCGCCTCGGGCGCTCGTTGCTATTTTATTGGTAGCTTCTTGCGCTTATTCAGCGGGCGTTGCAGCCAAAAATCATGCTGAAACCAAACAGTCTCCGCATCAATCCTCGACCACGGCAATCACACCCCCGCCCAGGCAGACCTCGCCGTCATACAGCACCGCCGACTGCCCCGGCGTCACGGCCCATTGGGCGTCGGCAAAGCGCAGGCTGAAGGCGGCGCCGTCGGCCGCCAGCACGCTGCAGGCCGCGTCCTGCTGGCGGTAGCGCGTCTTGGCGGCGCAGCTGCCCAGGGCGGGCGGGTGGCCGGCGATCCAGCTCGCGTCCTGCGCGCTCAGGCCGTGCGACAGCAGCCAGGGGTGGTCGTGCCCCTGCACCACGCGCAGGGTGTTGGTCGCAAGCTCCTTGCGCGCGACGAACCAGGGGGCATGCTCGCCGGCGCCGCGCTGCGCGCCTTTTTCTTTCACGCCACCTATGCCCAGCCCCTGGCGCTGGCCCAGGGTGTAGAAAGACAGACCCACATGCTTTCCCAGCTTGCGACCCCGGTCATCGACGATGGGGCCGGGCGCATGGCTGATGTAGCGGTTTAAAAATTCGCGAAACGGCCGCTCGCCGATGAAGCAGATGCCGGTCGAATCCTTCTTCTTCGCATTCGGCAGGCCGATCTCGGCGGCGATGCGGCGCACCTCGCTTTTGTGCAGCTCGCCCACGGGGAACAGCGTGCGCGACAGCTGCGCCTGCGTCAAACGGTGCAGAAAGTAGCTCTGGTCCTTGGACGGATCCAGCCCCTTGAGCAGCTCGAACAGTCCCGTGGCCGGATTGCGGCGCACGCGGGCGTAATGGCCGGTGGCGATGCTTTCGGCGCCCAGCGCAAAAGCATGGTCCAAGAATGCCTTGAACTTGATCTCGGCATTACAGAGAACGTCCGGGTTGGGCGTGCGCCCGGCCTGGTACTCGCGCAGGAACTCGGCGAACACGCGATCCTTGTACTCGGCCGCAAAGTTCACATGCTCGATCTCTATGCCGATCACATCGGCCACGGCGGCTGCGTCCACGAAGTCGATGTTGGACGAGCAGTACTCGCTGTCGTCGTCATCCTCCCAGTTCTTCATGAAGATGCCGACCACCTCGTGGCCCTGTTGTTTCAATAGATAGGCCGTGACGGCGGAATCCACCCCGCCGGAGAGGCCCACCACCACCCGTTGTTTCGTCATAGGTGTGCGATTATCCCGCCCTACCCCGGCCGGGCGGCCCATGGGGTCAACGTGAGGCGCCGGACGATGGAACTGCGGCAACTGCGATATTTCGTGCGTGTGGTGGAGCTGGGCTCCATGGGCCGCGCCGCGATCGACCTGAACCTGGTGCAGTCGGCCCTGAGCCAGCAGGTCGCGCGCCTGGAGGGTGAGCTGGCCACGCGCCTGCTGCACCGCACGCCGCGCGGCGTGGCGCCCACCGAGGCCGGGGCGGCCTTCTTTCGCGAGGCCCGGCTGACCCTGCGCCATGCCGAGCAGGCCGCGCGCGCGGCGCAGCAGGCGCGGCTGTCGGGCACGGTCACCATGGGCCTGGCGCCCACCACCTCGGCCGTGCTGGGCCTGCCGCTGATGCAGGCCATGCGCGCACGCTACCCCGATGTGCGGCTGCACATGGTGGAGGGCATGTCGGGCCACCTCTCGGCCATGCTGCACGCGCGCGATCTGGATCTGGCGGTGCTGTTCGACTCGCGCCTGCACCAGGCCGCGCAGGCCGGGCGCGGCCCGCGCTGGCAGGTGCAGGCATTGCTGGAGGAAGACCTGTTTCTGATGCGCGGCGCGGCCGCCGCCCGCCTGCCGGCGCAGGTGACCCTGGCCGACCTGCAGGACGAGCCCCTGATCCTGCCCACCGGCCCGCACGGCCTGCGCAGCACGCTGGACACGGCCTTCGCCAGCGCCGGCATTGCACCGCGCGTGGTGCTGGAGGTGGATTCGCTGGCCATGGTGATGGCCGCCGTCGATGCCGGCCTGGGCGCCACGGTGCAGCCCTGGGCCGCCCTGGGCCGCTACCCGGATGCGGACACGCGCTTTCAATGCGCGCTGCTGACCGGCGCGCCGGTGCGGCGGGTGAATCTGCTGTGCAACCTGCCCGACGAAGAGCTGTCACCCGCGGCACTGGCCGCGCGGGTGGTGCTGCTGGACTGCGTGCGCGCCCTGGTGGCCGAGGGGCGCTGGTCCGGCACCCGCCTGATGGCCGAGCCCCCGGCCACGCCGGCCGCCTGATCGGCACGCGCCGGTCATCAGTGATCGTGATGGCCCCATGCCCCCGCCGGCCTGTGCGCCGCGCGGGATGCGGCCTACAGTCGGCGCATCCCATTCGATAGAAGCGGCGCGCCTCGACGTGCGCCAGAACATCACCATGCAATCTCCCACGATGGACGCCGATGTCCTGGTCATCGGCGGCGGCAACGCCGCGCTGTGCGCCGCGCTGATGGCGCGCGAGGCGGGTGCGCGCGTGCTGCTGCTCGAATCGGCCCCGCGCGACTGGCGCGGCGGCAACTCCGCGCACACGCGCAACCTGCGCTGCATGCACGACGCACCGCAGGACGTGCTGGTCGATGCCTACCCCGAAGAAGAGTATTGGCAGGACTTGCTGAAAGTGACCGGCGGCATTACCGACGAGCACCTGGCACGCCTGGTGATCCGCCACTCGTCGGCCTGCCGCCCCTGGATGCGCCGCCACGGCGTGCGTTTTCAGCCCGCGCTGGCCGGCACGCTGCATGTGGCGCGCACCAATGCCTTCTTCATGGGCGGCGGCAAGGCGCTGGTCAACGCCTACTACCGCAGCGCCCAGGCGCTGGGCGTGCAGGTGCGCTACGACTCGCCCGTCGATCGGCTGGACATCGAGGACGGGCAGTTCCAGGCCGCCTGGGTCCAGGGCCAGCGCATCACGGCCAAGACCTGCGTGCTGGCGGCCGGCGGCTTTGAGTCCAACCGCGAATGGCTGCGCGAGGCCTGGGGCCAGAATGCGCGCGGCGAATGGCCGGCCGACAATTTTCTGATCCGCGGCACGGCCTTCAACCGCGGCGTGCTGCTCAAACACCTGCTCGATGACCACGGCGCCGACCGCATCGGCGACCCCACGCAGGCGCACATGGTGGCCATCGACGCACGCGCACCGCTGTACGACGGCGGCATCTGCACGCGCATCGACTGCGTATCGCTGGGCGTGGTGGTCAACCGCGAGGCGCGCCGCTTCTACGACGAGGGCGAGGACTTCTGGCCCAAGCGCTACGCCGTCTGGGGCCGCCTGGTGGCGCAGCAGCCGGGGCAGATCGGCTACTCCATCATCGACAGCAAGGCCATAGGCCGCTTCATGCCGCCGGTATTCCCCGGCGTGCGTGCGGACAGCCTGCCCGAGCTGGCGCAGAAGCTGGGCCTGGACGAAACCACCTTCATGCAGACGCTGACCGACTACAACCGCGCCTGCCGCGTGGGCCGGTTCGACCACACCGTGCTCGACGACTGCCACACCGAGAACCTGGCGCCGCCCAAGACCCATTGGGCGCGCCCCATAGACACGGCCCCCTTCTACGGCTACGCACTCAAGCCGGGCGTGACCTTCACCTACCTGGGCCTTCAGACCGACGACACCGCCGCCGTGCGCTTTGCCGGCCGGCCCAGCCGCAACCTGTTCGTGGCCGGCGAGATGATGGCCGGCAACGTGCTGGGCAAGGGCTACACCGCCGGCGTGGGCATGAGCATTGGCACCGCCTTCGGCCGCATCGCGGGCGCCAATGCCGCATTGGCAGCAAAACAGCAGAAAGCGCAATCCCTGCAAGCGCTGACAGCTACTGAAATGAAAGCAAACCATGTCATCGCTTGAGGCCTTGCAAGAACTCACCCGCGACGCCCGCGCCCTGGCGCTGGGCGAGGTCATACCCCCCTCGGCCGCCGAATCCGAGGTGGCACGCGTCATGCAGATCTGCAACGCCTGCCGCTACTGCGAGGGCTTTTGCGCCGTGTTCCCGGCCATGACGCGCCGGCTCGAATTCCTCAAGGCCGACGTGCACTACCTGGCCAACCTGTGCCACAACTGCGGCGCCTGCCTGCACGCCTGCCAGTACGCGCCGCCGCACGAGTTTGCCGTCAACGTGCCGCAGGCCATGGCCCGGGTGCGCGGCCAGACCTACCACGACTACGCCTGGCCGCTCGCGCTCGGACAACTCTACAAGCGCAATGGCCTGACGCTGTCGCTGGCCCTGGTGGCCGCGCTGACGCTGTTCCTGGCGCTGGCCGCCGCGCTCAAGGGCGGCTGGGGTGCGCTGTGGGGCGTGGACCTGGGCGCCAACTTTTACCACCTGTTCCCGCACAACCTGATGGTGGGCCTGTTTGCGCCCATCTTCCTGTTTGCGGTGCTGGCGCTGGCCATGGGCGTGCGCGGCTTCTGGCGCGACGTCAAGCCCGCCACCAGCGGCGCCGACGTGAGTGACGCCGCCGCCAGCGAGGCCGCGCACGACGTGCTGCGCCTGAAATACCTGGACGGCGGCCATGGCGACGGTTGCAACAACGAGGACGACGCCTTCAGCCTGACGCGCCGGCGCTGCCACCACCTGACCTTCTACGGCTTCCTGCTGTGCTTTGCCGCCACCTCGCTGGCCACGGTGTACCACTATGCCTTTGGCTGGGTGGCGCCGTATGACCTGCCCAGCCTCCCCAAGATCCTGGGTGCGGTGGGCGGCGCCAGCCTGATGCTGGGCACGGCCGGCCTGTGGCGCCTGAACCTGCGCCGCCACCCGCTGCAGGGCGACGCCGCCCAGAAACCCATGGACCTGGGCTTCATCGCCCTGCTGTTCCTGGTGGCCGCCAGCGGCCTGGCGCTGTGGCTGGTGCGCATCACCCCGGCGGCCACGCCCGCCCTGGCCCTGCTGCTGTGCCTGCACCTGGGCGCGGTGATGGCGCTGTTTGCCACCATGCCCTACGGCAAGTTTGCCCACGGCATCTTCCGCACCGCGGCGCTGCTGCGCCACAACACCGAAAAGCGCCGGCCCAACCCCATAGGCCTGGGCAGCGACTGAAACACCACAAAAACAATAGCTGTCAGCGCTTGTCCCACAAGGGCTGCAGCCCTATTTCACTTAAAACGTCCGCCAAGGAGCCTCACGATGAAAAAACGCACCCTGATCCAGGCCGCCGCCGCAGCGGCCGCCTCGCTGGCCTTTTCCAGCCCTGCGCTGGCGCAGGACTTTCCGCCGGCCAAGCCAGTGACGCTGGTGGTGGGCTTTGCCGCCGGCGGCGCGGCCGATGCGGCGGCGCGGCTCATCGCCAAGAAGCTGGGCGAGAACATCGGCCAGAGCGTGGTGGTGGACAACAAGGGCGGCGCCGGGGGCAACATCGCCCACCAGCAGGTGGCGGCGGGCGCTGCCGACGGCACCGTGCTGCTGCTGGGCTCGGTAGGGCCGCTGACGATTGCGCCGCACCTCATGAAGCTGCCCTACGACCCGTTCAAGGACCTGGCGCCCATCACCGGTGGCGTGTATTTCCCCAACGTGCTGGTGGTGCACAAGGCCGCCGGCGCGAAGACGCTGGCCGAGTTCGTCCAGCTGTCCAAAAAGAAGCCCGGCAGCGTGGACTTTGCCTCTACCGGCGCGGGCTCGGCATCGCACCTGGCGGGCGAACTGTTCAACCAGCGCGCCGGCATCGACATGGTGCATGTGCCCTACAAGGGCGGCGCGCCCGCGCTGCAAGACCTGCTGGGCGAGCGCGTGACCAGCTACTTTGCCGCCCCGCCCACGGCCATGCCGCATGTCGAGACCGGCAAGCTGATCCCGCTGGCCACCACGGGGCTGACGCGCCCGGCCTACCTGCCCAACATACCCACCGTGGCCGAGTCGGGCTACCCCGGCTTTCAGGCGCTGAACTGGTATTCGTTCATGGCCTCGGGCAAGACGCCCGCGCCGCTGCTCGAACGCTGGAACCAGGAGATCGTCAAGGTGCTCAACGACCCCGGCGTGAAGGACGCGCTGAACAAGCACGGCCTGTCGCCCCACCCGACCACGCGCGCCGAGTTCGCCAGCTTCATGAAGAAGGAATACGACCAGTGGGGCGCCATCGTGCGCGAGCGCAAGATCACGGGGCAGTGAGGCCGGCGACGCCCGACAGCCTCCCAAGCGCAGGCTCAGAGCGGCGCCTGCAGCACGCTGGCGTCGGTGTGGATCAGCCCCAGCGGCGCGCGCTGGCCGGCCAGGTAGTCGTTGACGGACTGCAGCACCAGCGGGCTGCGGTGGCGCGTCCTGCTGCTGCGCAGCTCGTCGGGCGTGAGCCACACGGCGCGCACGATGCCGTCGTCCAGGTCGCGCCAGGCGTGGTGCTCGCCCAGCTGGCCGGTGAACACAAAGCGCAGGTAGGTGATGTCGTCACCCGTGCGGGTGCGCCGGAAACGGTTCAGGTACACCCCCACCAGGGCGCTGGGCGTGAAGTCGTAGGCGGTCTCCTCCAGCACCTCGCGCACGCAGGCATCCACCGGAGATTCGCCGGGGTCGAGATGGCCCGCGGGGTTGTTCAGCCGCAGGCCGTCGGCGGTGTTCTCCTCGATGAACAGAAAACGCCCCTCGCGCTCGACGACGGCCGCGACGGTGACGTTGGGTTTCCAGCGGTTTGGCATGGCGCGCATTATGACCAGTGCGGCTTGCAAGCTGGTGTAAGCCTCAAAAACAATGGTCAAATAGACCGATAGCGCTTATCCACAAAGCGCCAGAAGCTTCTATTTTTATAGTGAACTCGGATTCTGGTGCAGTTGTCACACGGCAGGGCCTGCGACTCTTGCTGGCGCAAACGGGCATCCCGGCCGTGCTGTACAGCCCAGCGGCCAAAGACCCGCACTGCATCCAACTACCCATGCGTTCTGCTGGCGCCTCTTCGCATCAACAGACGGATTTTTTTCTTCAGGCCCATCCGGTTCAGCGCCTCGCCCACCAGGTTTGAAAAACACTCGGTCTTCCAGAGCCACCATAACTTCCAGCTATTTTTGATGCCTGGGCGAAAAAGATAGCTGTCGGCAAAATCGATCTTGTCGGTAGCGAACGATTCCTTGTAAAAAGCGCTGCCGGTTCCAAAATCGAACAAACGATACTGCCCCAGCGCAAACAAATCCTGGATTATTTGGTACAGCAGCACGGTACCCGGTGATTTGTCGGCATATTCAGACAAGTACCCAATGATCTGATACGTGATTTCATCACCCTTGGCAGTGCACCATGCGAAGGCGACGGGGGTTCCCTGCTCGCGAAGCAGGTACCCTCTTGCCTCGCCGCGCGCTGCCCTGTCCTGCATCTGGTGCAGATATTCCGCGCCATCCGGCAGACCGGCATTCAGCATGAATGACTGGTAAGTCCTCTTCGATATGGAAACGGCCTCGCGGTGGAACTCAATCATCGATTGCGGCGTGGTGAATACCTCGAAACCATCAGGATTACTGTCCATGAAACGCTTCACCGAGCGTTTCAAGTTCTGACGGCTCTTGGGTGAACGACGCTGAAGGTAGGCCTCAAAATCACCCGCCAGATTCACGAAGTACAGGCATTCCTGGCGCGGGCTGTAACAAAGCCAACCGCCCTGCCGTGAGACCCCGCGCGGAAACCTGTCCACCGCCGTGCGCCTGAGCTGGTACCCAGCCACATCGGCCGGCAAGTGCGCAGGCAACAGGCTTTCAATCTCCGGCCAGCCAGGCTGAGCTGTCGGCATCTGTTGCTGCAGCGGCAAAAAGGCCTGTCGCCATTCACTGAACACCCACTCCCCGAGCATGAACTTGAAGCGCACACGCAGCGGGGCGGCACCAGGGCCGCCAACATCATTAATCAAGCTACTCTCCATTCTGCCCGCCTGCAGTACCCGTCTGATTGCGGCAACATACGCCACCAAAACGTCGAGAACCCATCCATCCGCTCCTTCGATATTTAGCTCAGCAGTAGCCATAACAATGGGCAATGCTCAACATAAAGCCCGCTTATCCACATATTCTTTATAACTCGCTTTGACGCCTGATTACCTCAAAATATCCATCGGCAACTGGCGCCTGCATGGACTGATATATGAAACATATAAAACGATGCCGACTTTTGGCTCCATCACGCGGCTGCACAAGCCAGTCAACCTGCTGCCCATGATCAGTCAGCGCACGCTGCACAGCAAGGATGCGCCGGTGCACCACCAGGTCAGCCGACGACGCATCGATCAGCGATTGAGCCAAGCGCCACCCCATGAATACCGGACGGATCACTCCGCCCACCCTTGGAAAACGTGAAACGGGCGACTGGCAGCAGTATCAATGCACGCCTTGGCGCGCCGGCAAGGCCTGCAAACCCAGGCGCCGCATGCCCAGCGCACCCAGCAAGGCGCCTGAAGTCTTGCTGAACACCATGGCGTTGAAATGAAAGTCCTGATTTTTGAACGCTGCGATGGACGGCACATTGGTGGCGCGCACATGGGTCACCAGGCGTTTCAGCCCCCGCTCACGCAGGCTCTGCTCGGTGGCAGCAATGAGCTGCTGCGCCGCGCGGCGGCGGCTGAACTCCGGGTAAGTGTAGAGAAAACCGAGGAAGCCGTCGCCTTCGGCCAGTTGCAAAGCCAGCTTGGGGTCGTCCACCTCGCAAACCGGGCTGCTCTCGATATTGAGCTGAGCCACCACCGCCTCGCCACACAGCAGGGCATGCAGGCTGGCACCGCGCTGAAACAACCGTTCCGGTCCGGCGCCCGACTGCCTCCCCAGCTGCGCCCGAAAACCCGGCCCCAACGCAGCAAGATCGGCTGAAGTACGCAGCTGCACATAGCGCCAGTCGGTAGGCAAGGCGGACACGGCGCCCAACTGCAAAGGCTTGGCGGCGAAGCGGAATACCTCAGCCCCCGTCAACGACTTGACGCCGAAGAACAAGGCGGCAGTGAGGCCCCCCGGCCCGAGAAAAAAAGACAGTTTCTGATTCATGCGTTCAAGTCGAGCGAAGGAGAGCCAGCAAGATCCTGTCGACGCAAGCCACTCAGGGCAGCGCGTCCAGCCTCACGTCCCAGTCGCGCAGGGCCTTTTCGGCCGCCAAGGCCAGCAAGTCACCCAACAGGCCAGGCCGGAACATCATCACGTCGTACAGCAATGCCCCTTCCTGCGCACCCCAGCGCTGCTTGTAGCCAGAGTCCCCTTGCCCCCAATCGAACAAGCGCTTGTGACGGGCTATCGCATCGCGCAATACCTCGTAGGTAAGGATAGAGCCGGGGCTGTGGCTCTTCCATTGCTCGTCGTAGGAATTGGCCAGGACGTAGAGTGCCGTGTCGGTTTCCAGATGGGCCGAAAACGCCACCGGCTGGTCGCCACAGTGCAGCACCCAGCACACGGCCTGTGCATGGGGGTCGGGCTCGCGACCCATCTGGGTCCAAAAAAGCTGATTGGCCGGACCGACAAACTTAAGATCGCCACCGTCCCTGCCCAACCAGGAGCGCGACTCGATGCCCGCCAGGATGTCGAGCAGCGGCTGATCCTCACCGCTCAGCACGTGGCGCTCGCAGCGCACCTCGCCCACCGTCTTGCTCAGGCGTCGGCGCGAATATTCGATGTGCTTAAGCAAGGAACCACTGAACCGTTGCTTGAGTGCGTCCAATCCCAAGGACAGATCCAGCTGGAACACCGCTCCAGTCGCCTTGGCTCGATGGCGCCAACCAGCGGCCATTAGTTGGCGCAACATGGCGAGCATGACCTCGTCGCGCCCGGAAATGGGCCCAAAGCGCAGCACCGCCCCTGGCGGTGTGTTGGCTAGCGCACGGCCCACGGCGTCCGCCAGGCCCATGCCCGCACCAGGTTGCGCTAAAAGGCAAAGACTGCGGAAAGGCCAGTAATAGCCCGCCAGCGAATTGATGCTGAAGCGAGCGACCTGCTGCCTGGCGAAGGGAATCAGCGCCTGCAACTGTCCGTTCTGCCGCACGCGCACATGGCGAAGGGGGCCACTCCATCCACCCGCGGGCAAAAAGGCACGCGCCCAGGATCGCAGCGCATGGGGGGTGCAGAACGCCTGGTCACTTTGCGCATGGCTGGGCAGCGGGACTCCCGTTTCCCTCGCCAGCACCTCGTCAGTGACGATGTCACAGACCCACGGGTTTTCTATCGACGATTTCAATCCAGACACGGGCGCGCTCCTGGCCTCAAAGAAGAAGGGGGCCCGCTTTTCTGAAACTTTTTTACCCCGTGCGATAAAGAGACAGCAGGCCGGTTGAAAGGGTGTAGAGTCGTCGCCGGCAACGATCGGCGCGCACAACGAATCGACCGACGCGACCGACAGGCTGGGGCGCAGTGGGAAGTTTCGCTCCAGTCATTATGGTCCCGCCGGCATCATAGATTGCGCACAAAACCGTTGAGTTACATACTGGTACCGCGATCATTAGGGATGCGACATCTGGACAGGATCTGTGACAATCACATCAGCGGCAGAAATCACGAGCTCATACCCACTCCATGCAAATCGTGAAATAAAGGACGACTTTGAATGGAACGCATAAAAAATGCTTGGTCCAGGCATGGATGGAAGATGTTTGGCCCTGTAGCACTCCTAAACATAAAACACCGCTTTAAGATACTTCTATCACCCGGAAAATTTGATGCAAAAAGTTCCGTTGACAATATTCCCGGCGTTGAAACAAACAAGTCGGTTTATTTGAGCGCACTCGGATATACACATGAATATGGCGCAGGGGGAAATGCTTATGAGCCTATTGATGAGGAAAAGTTCATCACGGTCATACGCAGTCTTCCAATTGATCCGTCAACATTTTGCTTCGTAGACTTGGGCTCCGGAAAGGGGCGAGCTCTTTTTCTAGCCGCAAAAATAGGTTTTAACAAGGTGATAGGGGTGGAGTTTTCAGAAAATCTTCACTTGCTGGCCAAGAAAAACATTGAGGCGGCAGCGAATTCATGGCCGAATACAGACCGCATGGAAGTTATTCATGGTGATGCAAGAGATTATGCGCCTCCTGATGCTGCAACCGTCCTCTATCTTTACAATCCATTTGATGCACAAATTATGTCTCCGGTCTTAAAGACTTGGGAGAAGTCCATGTCAACACGTGTTCACGATGTCTGGATTGTGTATGGAAACCCGACCGAAGCCGCTTTATTCAAGCACAGCCCCTCGCTTGAGCACATTTCATCAATCGCCGGGTTTGCCGTGTTTCGACGAAAGAATTTAAGACGCGCTGAATAACCCACCCAACAAGCACTTCACAGCACGAAGACGGTAGTTATTACAGGCCTGTGTTTTTACCGATATCTTCGGCGATAGACCTGTTCCGCCATACGCATGCCGGTGCGCCAGATGGGAGATCGCAACAAAGGTGGGGGCTGAACCGCCACTTCAGGTTGCATACCCTGAAATCCACGCACGCGAAATGAATCCCGGTTTTTTTCCATGAAGGCGCAAAACTTCCTGAACCGGTTGATGGTCACAGGATCGGAGCGGTCTCTGCTCCCGCCATTGAGTAGTTCAAAACTGTGTGACAGCATCACGAAAGACTGGTGTCCTGCCTCCAGTGCCGTCCACAGCAGTTTCTCAATCTCAGCGAAAGAACAGGCGGTCAGCTGAACGTGGCGCAATTTGCCCGTGCCATCGTCAAAAACAGTCATCGGGTATTCATAAACTCCGGCGCATTCAAAAGGCCACCAGACGGTTTCTCCTGGCCTGACACCGCTGCTCTGCCCGAACAGGGTGGTGTTGTAACTGCAGTCGTATGCGATGCCATTGGCTGCCAATGCTTCAAGCGTATCGCGATTGAAACCAAAACTACCGGCCCGAAACGCATTGATATTCGGGGCACCGGCTCGCTCCAGCATTTGCAATCCGCTTGCAATCAGCGACGTTTGCTCGGCCACGGTGTAGTCGCGCATGTTGGGTCGCTTGCCTTGCATACCCTCCAGCAGCGGGGTGCGGGCTTCATCCACCCATTCGGGGTGCATGTGCAGTTGCGGTTCATGACCCGCCTCGCGCACCAGCGCGACGATTTCATCAAGGGGTTGCTGCCCAAATCGTGCAGAAAACAAGGGTTCAATGAAGCACACGCTGGTCAGGCCATGGTCGTTCATTACCTTCATCTGGTATGGCAACCCAAACTGCCCCTGCGGAGTGGTGCCATAGATGTATCTATCGAACGCATTGGCAAATCGCTCATCGATGTTCTTCCAACCATTGCACCAGACCTCAACGTCAATGGTGAAAAATACGTCCAGCATGTCGGTTTGCCCTCGAAGCAATGAGCGTGTCCATTGCCTGTTCTGAATAACGGTGGTTCAACGGAGCCCGTTGTCCGCCGGATCGATTCTATAAGGCTATTTCTTGCGTTCGCCATGCTCCGCATGGCGCACAGGTGTAATTTAGAGGTAACCGAACCATGCACAAGTACCAGTTGCGCGATAGCACCCGGTGGCCTGGCCGCGTCGTTGCGCGGCAGGTTACAGCTCGCCCATGGTCATCAGCGACAGCACGTCGGGCTGCAGCAGCTCGTCCATGCCGGCGTCCGGCCTCACCCAGGGCTTGACCAGCAGCAGGCCGGCCACGGTCAGCGCCAGCAGCGCGCTCTTGCACAGCAGCGGGTGCTGGCGCCAGCCGGCCTGCAGCACGGCCAGCGGGCCATGCGGGGCGGGGGCGGCGGCCTGCTGCTGGCGCCACTGTGCCAGCAGGCGCGCCTGCAGCGCCTGCTGGCCCTCATCGGGCGCCTGCTCCAGCGCCTGGCGCAGACTGTGGCGCAGCCGGCGGTCGGCGTTGGCAGGGGGCGTGTCGGGGCGTGGGGCGGTCATGGTGCTGGCTCCTTGAGGTGCTGGCGCAGGGCGGCCTTGGCACGGTGCAACAGTTGGTGCGCGGCGTTGGCGTCAAGTTCCAGCGCGCGGGCGATGGCGGGCACGTCGGCGTCGGCATAGGCCCACATGGCCAGGGCCATGCGCTGGCGCGGGCTCAGGCGCGCCATGGCCGCCGCCAGCGCCGCCGTGCTGATGGGTGGCAGGGCGTCGGCGCCGGGCGGCTCGGCGCCCTGGCTGGCGTCGGCCAGCTCCAGCAGCTGCTCGGGGTCGGTGCTCAGCTCGCGCCGGCGCGCCAGCCAGCTCTTGCAGCGGTTGATGACGATGGTGTTGAAGTAGGTCGCCAGGCTGGCGCCATGCGCGTCGCTGGCGCGCGCGCGCCACAGGCGCAGAAAGGCCTCCTGCACCATGTCCTCGGCGTCCTCGCGCCGGCCCAGCAGCTGCATGGCCAGGGCGTAGGCCTGGGGGCTCAAGCGGCGCACCAGCGCGCTGGCGCTGGCCTGGTCGCCGGCGCGGGCGGCCTGCCACAGCGCCCAGGGGTCGGCCGCGGGCGGCTGGCGTCCGCGCCCGCCCAGCGCCTGCCCGACCCATTGCCCCAGGCTGCTGATGGAGCGGCCCAGGGCGCCGCTGGCGGGAGCGTCGCGCATGGGTCAACGTGCCGGCAGCCGGTCGCGCAGGGCGGTGCGCTCCTCGGGGCTCAAGCGGCGCAGCATCTCGCGGCGCTGGCGCAGCAGCTCGCGCCGCTCGGCCGGCGACATGGTCTCGATCTGCTCGCGGCGCTCGTCGATCAGGCGCTGGCGCTCGTCGGCCGACAGGTTGTACCAGCCCTTGCGCGTCTGCTGGATCAGTGCCTGGCGCTGCGCGGGCGTCAGCGCTTCGATCTGCTGGCGCAGCTGCTGGCGAAAGGCCTTGCGCTCGGCCGGCGAGGCCTGGTCGAGCTGGCGCCGGATCTCGGCCTTGCGCGCCTGGCGCTCGGCGGGCGTGAGGCGCGCCCAGTCCTGCGCGTCGGGCACGGCCACCGGGGCCGCCTGGGCCACAACACAGGCCAGCAGCGCGCTGGCGGCGGCGCAGCGCAGCCAGCAGCGGATGCCTTGCGCAATGGGGAAGAGGGGCATGGTGATTGCTGAGGGGCCATCGGGCTGTCTGGCTTGAACCCGCCAGGCGCCAGTCTCTTACGCAATGTCCCCATGTTGTACCCGGATTTGCCGGCGCCGCCGTAAGCGCGCCGCCGGTCGCGGGTTCAAACAGCGCGCGGATCAGCCGATCCGTTGCCAACCACCCTCACCGGAGCCGAGCATGAACCACTTCCTGAAACCCCTGCGCGCCGCGGCCACCGCCGCCCTTGGCCTGGCTGTGCTGGCCGGCGCCGCCCTGGCCCAGGCGCCGGCCTCGCTGGCCGAGCACCAGGCCGGGCGCGTGGACAACCGGCAGGCGCGCCAGTCCGATCGCATCACCCACGGCGTGGAGCAGGGCCAGATCACGCCGCGCGAGCAGCTGCGGCTGGAGCGCCAGCAGCGCCACATCAACCGCCTGGAGCGCCGCACCAACGCGGACGGCCATGTCAACGCCCGCGAGGCGGTGCGCATGGAGCGCGCCCAGGACCGCGCCAGCCGCCATATCGCGCGCAGCCGGCACAACCGCCAGGGCCGCGGCGGGTAGGCGCGAGGGAGGCAGGGCGACGTGGCGGAGATATGCACAAAACCGCATCGAGCGCCCTCCCATCAAGCGCCAACAGCTCTTATTTTGATAGTAATGCCGTCATATACACCGCCTGCGCGCCATAGCTCGCCAGGCGCTGGCGCTGCACGGCGTCGTGCAGCTGGTGCTCGGCATAGCCGCGCCGCTGCCAGTAGGCCTGCGAGCCCTGCACCGACACCAGCGCGCTGTGGCGCAGGCCCGTGCTCTGGGCGTGGAGCGCGGCCAGCAGCTGCCCGGCCAGGCCGCGCCCGGCGCAGTCGGGCAGCACGGCCATGTCGTGCAGGTAGAGGGTGTCGGGCGTGGGCACGGGCTCGAAGTCGCCGTGCAGCGGCGTGACCTTGGCCAGCAGCGACCGGTAGGCCGCCAGATAGGCCAGCACCCGGCCGCCCTGCGCGATCACCAGAGAGCAATTGGCCGGGCTGGCCAGGCGGCGCGCAAACACCTCCGTGCTCTCGGCCAGGCCGTCGCCATAGCAGGCGCGCTGCACCTGCGCCAGACCGGGCAGGTCGGCGGCGGTGAGGGCGCGCGGCTGCGCGCTCACCGCGGCAGCTCGGGGCGGGGCAGGTAGTCGTCCAGCGACAGGCCCTTTTCCTTGAGCAGCGCCTCGAGCACCGGGGCCAGGCGGCCCAGGCTGTCCTGCACCGCCTCGCGCACGGTATCGACGACGACCTGGGTGCTGCGCTCGATCTCGATGTTCAGCAGGTCGCCCACGGCCATGTCCTCGAATACCGTCGCGCGGCGCGTCTCGGGGATCAGCCAGACCTCGAACCACGATTCCTGGCGGTTCACCTCGGCCACCGTCAGGCTGGCGCCGTGGATGGCGATATAGCCCTTGGCAAAGATGTAGCGCGCAAACTGGGGCGGCACGGCCACGCGCCACACGCGGTTGTTCTCGCTCTGGCGCACGGCGGCTAGCTGGGCCACGCAATCTACATGGCCGGACAGCGGGTGGCCGCCAATCTCGGCGCCCTCCTTCGCGGCGCGCTCCACGTTCACGCGCCGGCCCACGGCGTAGCGGCCCAGCGTGGTGATGGCCAGGCTCTGCTGCATCACGTCAAAGCGCGCACTGGTGGGCGAAAGAATCTCGGTCACCGTCAGGCACACGCCGTCGGTGGCGACGCTGGCGCCAATCGCCAGATCGGCGCAGAAGCCGGGTGGAAACTCGATGCTGAAGGTGCGCAGGCCGGCGCGATCCTCGATGGCGGCGATCACCGCCGTGGCCTGGACGATGCCTGTGAACATGGCTGCTGCCTATAAATGGTGCGAAAGGGTGGTGCGAGAGCCGGGAATTGTGCCAGCCACTACCGGTTTTCACGTGCCCCTCGGGCAGGGGCAATTTCCTCTCACCCTCTGAGATGTGTCGTCAAGCAACAAATCAGCCTGTAGCGCTCTATTCATAAGCGCTGACAACTATCAATAAGTGAGTTCAAGCAGCTCTGATCGGGGCGCATGCGATTCACTCGCCCCGGCGCGGAATACCGCCACCGCCTGCACCAGACCCTGGGCCTGACTGCTAAGGCCGTCGGCGGCGGCGGCCATCTGTTCGACCAGGGCGGCGTTCTGCTGCGTCACCTGATCCAGCGAGGTCACGGCCTCGCCGACCTGGGCCACGCCGTTGGCCTGCTCCTGGCTGGCGGTGCTGATCTGGCCGACCAGGGTGTTCAGGCGCTGCATGCTGGCCACCACGTCGGCCATGGTGCGGCCGGCGGCCTCGGCCTGCTGGTTGCCGGCGCTCACGCGCGCGTTGCTGGCCTCGATCAGGCCGCGGATCTGCTTGGCGGCCTCGC
The DNA here is from genome assembly GCF_033100095.1 of Diaphorobacter limosus. Lineage (NCBI taxonomy): Bacteria > Pseudomonadati > Pseudomonadota > Betaproteobacteria > Burkholderiales > Comamonadaceae > Diaphorobacter > Diaphorobacter limosus. The sequence goes on from NZ_CP136921.1 coordinate 2,837,109, forward strand.
CGCTGCGCCCGGCCAGGTTGCGCACCTCGCCGGCCACCACGGCAAAGCCGCGCCCCTGCTCGCCGGCGCGCGCCGCCTCGACGGCGGCGTTCAGCGCCAGCAGATTGGTCTGGAAGGCAATGCCGTCTATCACCTGGATGATGTCGGCCATCTGCCGCGCCGCCTGGTGCACGCCGTGCATGGTGCTGACCACCTGCTCGACATTGGCGCCGCCCTGGCGCGCCAGCTCGCGCGTGTGCTCGGCAAGCGCGCTGGCCTCGCGGGCGGTGTGGGCGTTGTTTTGCACCGTGGCGCTGAGCTGCTCCATGGATGCTGCCGTCTGCTCCAGCGCGCTGGCCTGGGCCTCGGTGCGGCCGGACAGGTCATGGTTGCCCTGGGCGATCTCGCTGCTGGCCAGGGCCACGCCCTCGGAGCCGTGGCGCACCTGGGCCACGATGGGGCGCAGCCTGGCGCGCATCTGCTGCTGGGCGGCGATCAGCTCACCCACCTCGTTGTCGCCATGTGGCTGGTCTGCGCCGCTCAGGTCGCCGCCGGCCACGGCGCGCGCCAGGGCCACGGCCTGCTGCACCGGCTGGGTGATGGAGCGCACAAAGGCCGCGGCCAGCAATACCGCCAGCGTGGCCAGGACGGCCAGGGCCGCGCCCATGAGCCACAGCGCGCGCTGCGCGGCGCTGGCCTGCTGCTGCACCAGGTTCAATAGCTGCTGTGTGGCCTGGCTGCCCAGCGCGTTCACGGCGTCGATGCCAGCCGTCAGGGTGTCGAAATACTGCCCGGCGGGCAGGCGCAGCTCGCTGGCCTGGAGCAGGCCGTTGTCCACCAGGCGCAGGGCGTCGGCGGTGGCGGTCTTCTCGGCGCCCAGCGCCTGTGCCAGTGCGGTCTGCAGTGCGGGTGCGTGCTGCAGGGCGCGTTGCAGGCTGACCTGGCTGCCGCTGTCGAACTCGTCGGCGCGCGTGCGCAGGGCGCGCAGCAGGCCGCGTGTCTCGGCTGGCAGCTCGCCGCGCGCCAGCGCGCCGGCGCCCATGGCGCGCATCTGGCCCAGCTGTTCGGTGAGCATGGGCAGCTGTTGCAGCGCCGCCTGGATCAGCGCCTGGGTGTCGCGGCGCTCGCTGGTGCTCAGGCCGCTGCTGTGCTGCAGCTGCTCGCTCAGGGCCAGCAGCCGCGCCACCATCTGGTTGTGGCGCGCCAGGCTTTGCGCGGGCGTGACGGCACCGTCGCCCACGGCTTGCTGCAGTGCCTGCCAGTCCTGGCGCAACTGGTTCAGGGCGCTGGCCTGGTCGGGGGCCACGCTGGCCAGTTCGTCAGCCGTGGCCTGCAGGGTGCGGCCGAGCTCGTCGCGCACGGCGGGCCGGCGTCCCGCCAGCTGCGCGTCGCCGCCGAGCTGGCCGGCCGACAGGCCGCGGTGCACCTGTGTCAAGCGCACGGACTGGCCCAGCTGCTGCAGCGCCGGCATGGCGCGCGCCTGTGTGCCCAGCTGCTGCATTTGCGCGCCCATGCTGCGCAACTGCAGGCCGGCGGGAATGGCCATCATGGCCAGCGCCAGGCCACCCAGGATGAAAAACTTGTGCGACAGGCGCAGATGGTCAAGCAATCGCATGGAAGCAGATATTTGTAAGTAATCGCTTCTAATTGTAGGCAAACCATCGCCAAAAGTGGGTATGCCCCATCCGACTGTTGTTTTCTGAAACGGCCCCATCTGGCCGACTTTCAGGCCACGGCACTGCGGGTGCCGGGCTTGCGCCGCCTACAGCGGACGCCGCCGGGCAAAGCGCACCACGCTTACGCCGGCGCGCGCCTGGCGTGTGCTGGGCATGACCAGCACGCAGTCGTCGTAGGGGGTGGTGACTGGCTCGCCATCGTTGTCGCCTATCACCGTGCCGGCCCGGGCGATCACCTCGAGGCCGGTGAAGGCTTCGGTGAAGGTAAAGCGCTCGTTCTTGGCGACCACCGGGCCGGTGACCTGCAGCGCCCATTGGCGCGGCGCATCGGTCAGGCGCCAGCCGGGCAGCAGGCGCGCCAGCTCGGCGCCATCGACGATGCCCGACGCCTCGATGAAGCGCAGGCATTGGTCTTGCGCCACGGCGCGGCTGGCCGGGTCGCCGTGAAAGCCGCATTCGACCAGCAGCGAACGGCTGTCGCCCGCCTGCGCATCGGGCAGGCCAAAGCGCCCGTAGTCGCGCATGCGCGTGCCGTCCTGGTGGCCGGCGTCGATGACGATGTGCTCGGGCGCGGCCATCTGCTTGGCCAGGGCCAGGTTGCGCGGCTGCACGCCGGTGAGCAGCAGCGGCGCGCAGGGCTCGTGCATGGAGTGCAGGTCCAGCAGCCAGTCGGCCCGGGCGACAAACGGGCGCAACGCCGCGCAGCGGCGCCGCTCCAGGCTGTCGGCGGCATCCATGCGCTCGTCGCTCCACTGGCGGTTCATGTCCTGCTCGACGAAGCGCGCCGCGTCGTGGTTGGCCGGGTCGAAGCGGTCGAAGGCCGCCAGGTTGCAGAACATCAGCGTCAGGCTGCCCGCCTGCGGGCGCAGGCCCGATTCCAGCAGGCCCTTGAGTGCCCAGGCGCCGCACAGCTCGTTGCCGTGGATCAGCGCGCTGACCAGCACCTGGCGCCCGGGCAGTCCCGAGTCAAAATGCCAGACGCCCTCAGTGCCGGTGTTGCCCGCGCGCCAGGCGCTCAGGTCGGGCGCGGGCAGGTCAAAGCGCAGGCTGCTGTTCATTCTTCGATCTTCGCGAATTGCACGATTTTTGTGTACTTGGCGACCTCGCCCTGCCAGAACTGCGCCAGGTTGGCATCGGGCGCGGCCACGCCCGAGCCGGCGGCGGCCATCTTCTTGCGGAAATCAGGGGACTGCAGGGTGTCGTTCAAGGCCTTCTTCAGCTTGGCGACCACCGGCTGGGGCAGGTTGGCCGGCCCGACCAGGGCGAACCAGCTTTCGATGTCCACGTTCTTGAACTGCGGCAGCTCGGCCAGGGCCGGAATGTCGGGCGTGGCCGGCGCGCGTTTGGCTGCCGTAGTGCCCAGGGCCACCACCTTGCCGGACTTGATGTGCGGCAGACCGCTGGAGAGCACGAAGACGCCGAACTCCAGGTTGTTGCCCACCAGGTCATTCGTCAACGGTGCCACGCCGCGGTAGGGGATATGGGTCATGAACAGGCCGGCCTGCTCCTTGACCATCTCGCCCGCCAGGTGCAGGGCCGTGCCCACGCCCGAGCTGCCGTAGCTGAACTTGCCGGGGTTCTTCTTGACCAGCTGGGTGAAGTCGCTGGCGTTCTTCACGCCGGTGGAGGTGGCGGCCACCAGCACCATGGGTTGTGAGCCGATCAGGCCGATGGGGGTGAAGCTGGACGGGTCGTACTTGACTGTCTTGGTGACCAGCTTGGCAATCGCCAGCTCGTTGTTGGCCCCCACCAGCAGGGTGTAGCCGTCGGGCGCGGCGCTGGCCACCTTCTGCGCGCCTATGGTGCCGCCGGCGCCGCCCAGGTTCTCTATCACCACCGGCTGGCCCAGGCGCGTGGACAGCTCGGCGCCCACCAGGCGCCCCATCAGGTCGGTGCTGCCGCCGGGTGGGTAGCCGACGACGAGGGTGATGGGCTTGGCCGGGTAGTCCTGCGCCTGGGCGGGGCCAGCTGTCAGCAGGGCCAAGCCGCAGGCGAGCAGTGCTGTGGCGTGGCGGCGCGTGGGCATGAGGGGCGAGGGGCGCATAGGTGTTTCTTGGGCGGTGGTGACAGAAATCAGCTGCGGGCGGCGTTGAGCGTGGCGCGCGTGGCCTGGGCGGCGGCGCGCGCGGCGGCGGCGTAGTCGGCCCCGCCCGAGGCGTAGAGCACGGCGCGTGAGGAGTTGACGATGATGGTGCCGCGCTCGGTGAGGCCGGCGCGCACCGTGGCCGCCGCGTCGCCGCCCTGGGCGCCGACACCGGGGATGAGCAGCGGCAGCGTGGGTGCGATGGCGCGCACGCGTGCGATCTCATCCGGGTAGGTGGCGCCCACCACCAGGCCGAGCTGGCCGTTCCTGTTCCAGGGGCCCTGGGCCAGGCGCGCCACATGCTCGTACAGCAGCGGCTGGCCTTCGACGCTGGCCAGCCGTTGGGCCTGCAGGTCGTCGCCGCCGGGGTTGGAGGTGCGGCACAGCAGAAAGGCGCCCTTGCCCTGGTACTGCAGGTAGGGCAAAACCGAATCAAAGCCCATGAAGGGCGACAGGGTCACGGCGTCGGCGCCGTAGCGTTCGAAGGCCTCGACCGCGTACTGCTCGGCGGTGGAGCCTATGTCGCCGCGCTTGGCGTCCAGGATCACCGGCACATGGGGGGCGTTGGCGCGCATGTGCTGCATCAGGCGCTCGAGCTGGTCCTCGGCGCCGTGCGCGGCGAAGTAGGCGATCTGCGGCTTGAAGGCGCACACCAGGTCGGCCGTGGCGTCCACGATGGCGGCGCAGAAGTCGTAGATGCGGTGGGCGTCGCCGCGCAGTTGGTCGGGAAAGCGCGTGGGCTCCGGATCCAGGCCCACGCACAGCAGGGAGTCGTTGCGCGCGGTGGCGTCGCGCAGCATGTCGAGGAAGGTCATGGGCGACGATTCTAGGACGGCGCAGGCGACAATCGCCTGCCGGCCGCGGCCGTCTGTGTTGTCCGCCGCTCCACCCCTCCCTGTGTCTTCATGTCCAACCTTGTGCCCTCCGGCGCGCTGCGCGCCGTCCTCCAGTTGCTGGCTCTGCTGCGCCCCGCCAGCGCGGCTGCGTATCGCGGCCCGGTGCAACCCCGGGTGTTCAGCGGGCCCGGCCCGGCCGCCGGGGCCGACGCGGGCTGCGCCCCCATTCCGCGGCGCATCTGGAGCTACTGGAACGGCGCCGTGCTCGACCCCGTGGTGCAGCAGTGCATGGACAACTGGCGGCTGCAGTGCCCGGACTACCGCATCGACGTGCTGAATGCCGACAACCTCGAGCGCTTCGTGGCCCCCGGCGACCTGCCGCCGGACTTTGCAAGGCTGGCTCCGCCCAAGCAGGCCGACTGGCTGCGGCTGTACCTGGTGCGCCACCATGGGGGGTTCTGGCTCGACGCGTCCATCGTGCTCACCCAGTCGCTCGATTGGCTGCGCGATCTGCAGCAGGCGCAGCGCAGCGAGTTTGCAGGTTTCTTCCTGCGGGGCTTTACCCATGACGAACGCTGGCCGGTGGTGGAAAGCTGGGCCTTTGGCGCCCCGGCGCATGCGCCGTTCGTGACGGCGTGGCAGCAGGAGTTCCACCACGCGCTGATCGAACGCGGCACGGGCGACTACCTGGCGGCCCTGCAGGCGCAGCCGATGGGCGCGGCCGTGCTGCAGGGGATTGCAGACCCTGAATACCTGCTCATCCATGTGGCCGCCCAGCAGGTGCTGCGCCGCGACAACGGCTATCGCCTGGCGCTGCTGTGCGCCGAGGACACGGCCTACTACTACCAGCACGCCTTGTACTGGAAGTGGTATCTGCTCTACCCGCGCCTGTGCCTGGCGCCCGCGCAGCCGGTGGTCGCGCCGCTGGTGAAGCTGCGCGGCGGCGAGCGGCGGCATTTCTCGGCCCTGCTGGCGCGCCACGGCGGTGCCCGACGGGGCAGCCTGTGGCAGCAGGCCTGCACGCCCGGGCCGGTGTAGCCGCCATGCCTTCCTTTTCGCGCCGTCAGCTGGTCGTCCTCGTGCTGTTGACCTTGGTCTGGGGCTTCAACTGGCCGGTGATGAAGGTCGGGGTGGAGCATTTCCCGCCGCTGTCGTTTCGCATGCTGTCCTTGTGGACGGGCCTGCCCATTCTTGCCCTGGTGATGCTGCGCCAGGGCCTGTCGTTTCGCATGCCGCGAGCCTATTGGGGGCGCTTGCTGCTGCTGGCGCTGACCAACATGGTGCTGTGGCATGCGCTCATGATCCTCGCCATGCCGTTGCTCTCCAGCGGCCGCGCGGCCATCCTGGGCTACACCATGCCCATCTTCTCGGCCGTGATCGGCGCGCTGGTTTTTGGCGATCGCCTGGCCGGGCGCGCGTGGGCTGGCGTCGGCGCGGCGTTGCTGGGCGTGCTGCTGCTGCTATGGCACGAGATTGGCGCGCTGGGCAGCCGCCCCGCCGGTGTGACGCTGATGCTGGTCTCCGCCGCCAGCTGGGCCCTGGGCACGCAGCTCTTGCGCCGGCTGCCCATACCGGTGCCGCTGCTCACGCTGTCGTTCTGGATGGTGGCGATCACCTGCGCTGCGCTCACCGTGCTGGCCGTGCTGTTCGAGCGCGGGCGCTGGCAGCCGCCCGACGCCCAGGCCCTGACCGCCATCGCCTACAACGGCCTGCTGGTGCTGGGCTTTGCGCAGACGGCCTGGTTTTTCTTGGTGCGCACCCTGCCGCCCGTGGCGTCCACGCTCAGCGTGATGCTGATTCCGGTGCTGGGCGTGTTCAGCGGCACGCTGTGGCTGGGCGAGCCGCTCAGCTGGCAGGACTGGGCCGCCGTGGGGCTGATGGTGCTGGCCATCGCATCGGTGCTGTGGCCGGGTAAAAAGTAATAAAAATGGCCGCTAGCGCCCGTTGGTAAAGCGTTTGCAGCTCCTATTTGTATAGTAAAAGCCCCGCCGTAGCGAGGCCTGGGGCTGGCGCTGGCGGGCTTCAGCGCGGCTGCACCAGCAGGCGCTGCACGTCGCGGTCGTTGGGCAGGGCGTAGTCGTGGCCGCGGATGATGCGGCTGTCCTCGGTGCGCACCAGCTTCATGCTGACGTAGGTGAAACTGGCTGCGGGCGAGTAGGTGCCCACCAGCACCATGGAGGCGTTCTGGCTGCGCGCGATGCTCTTGATCTCGCGCGACAGCAGCAGCTCGCCTGCGCCTTCCTTGACGAATACCTCGCCGCGCAGCTTGATCTCCTTGACGTCGAAGCCGGTGGCGGCCATGGCGTTGGCGTATTGCTCCGACAGGGTGCGCCCCAGCGGTGCCGAGTGGCTCATGTCGTTGACGTTGACCACGGTAGCCACCAGCACCGGCCCGGGCCCGGTGGCCGCCACGTCCAGGTTGGCGACCAGCTGGGCGACGGCATCACGGCTGCTTTGCAGCAGCGGGGCGTTCAGGGCTTCCTGGTAGGTGGGCTCGACGCGCAGTTTCTGGGGCTGCTGGGCGCAACCGACGGCGAACAGGGCGGCGACCAGGGGGAGTGCGAGTGCGTGCTTCATTGCGAGGCCACCTTCATGTTGATGGCGCGGTAGTGCGCAGAGCGCATGAACAAGGGTGTGTCGGCGTTTTCAAGGTAGTACACGTCGGTTTTGCGAGCCACGTACTGGCCGGCGCGCGTCACGGTGGTGGTGAGGATGAGCTCGGTATTCGTCGGGCCGCCCGAGTTGACGCTGTTGACGTAGTCGGCAGCGCCGGTCAGGCCCAGTGTGCCCAGCAGCTTGGCATCCAGGTGTTCGTGGCGCAGGCCATAGGCGGCCATCACGCCTGCGGCCAGTATGGTGAATTGGCCGGGGATGAAATGCGGCCGGTCGCTGTTGTGGCGCACCAGCTGGGTGTTGTAGGTCACCTCCAGCACCGCGCCGGGGTGTTGATGCACCGTGGCGCCGTCTTGCACGAGCTCGGTGATCAGGAAGTCACGAAAACCCATGTCAAATGCGCTGGGCTGGGTGGGCGCCACTACATGCAGCGGTGTGTCCGGGGCGTAACCCGCCTTTTGCAGGGTGGTGCGGGTTTGCGCCACCACGTCGCGTGACAGCAGCTCCCAATGCCCGGCCGAACGCACCTTGTACTGGCTTGTCCGTTCGAAATTTTGCGCCAGCGGAATCGGCGCGCTGCCGCAGCCCGCCAGCGCAATGACCGCGCCGGCTGCGACAGACCACCCGAGTGCTTTGATGAATGACATGGTTCCCTCCTGAATTGGTCATGGCTGCAGGACACAAATGTTTGTGCTGCACACATTTGGGAACGATTCTGAATCGGGTAGCAGCCAAAAACAAGGGGCTTGGCGTTTTTCGTCGGGCCGGGGGGGAATAGTGTTGTTTGCCCGCAAGCGCCGCATGCCGCGGCGCGTGCCGGTGCCACTCAACCTGTGGCGCGTTTTTGCAGGATCTCGAAGGCCGGCAGCTGCTTGCCCTCCAGTACCTCCAGGAAGGCGCCGCCGCCGGTGGAGATATAGCCCACATCCTGGGTGATGCCGTACTTGGCGATGGCCGCCAGGGTGTCGCCGCCGCCGGCGATGCTGAAGGCGCTCGATTGCGCGATGGCCTCGGCGATGGCCTTGGTGCCGCCGGCGAACTGGTCGAACTCAAACACCCCTACCGGGCCGTTCCAGACGATGGTGCCCGCGGCCTTGAGCTGCGCCGCCAGGCGCGCCGCGGTCTCGGGGCCAATGTCCAGGATCAGGTCGTCCGCGGCGACTTCCGTGGCTTTTTTCACCGTGGCGGGCGCATCAGCGGCAAAGGCCTTGGCGCACACCACGTCGGTGGGGATCGGCACCTCGGCGCCGCGCGCGGCCATGGCGGCGATCACCGCCCTGGCCTCGCCCAGCAGGTCGGGTTCGGCCAGGCTCTTGCCAATGGGCAGGCCGGCGGCCAGCATGAAGGTGTTGGCAATGCCGCCGCCAACGATCAGGCCGTCCACCTTGCTGGCCAGGCTTTGCAGGATGGTCAGCTTGGTCGAGACCTTGGAGCCGGCGACGATGGCCACCAGCGGGCGCTTCGGGTTGGCCAGGGCCGTTTGGATGGCGTCGATCTCGGCCGCCAGCAGCGGGCCGGCGCAGGCCGTCCTGGCGTATTCGGCGATGCCGTAAGTCGTGCCCTCGGCGCGGTGGGCGGTGCCGAAGGCGTCGTTGACGTAGATGTCGCACAGGGCGGCCATCTTGCGCGCCAGATCCGGGTTGTTCTTCTTTTCGCCGACATTGACGCGGCAGTTCTCCAGCAGCACCACCTGGCCGGGTTGCACCTGCACGCCATCGACCCAGTCGGCAACCAGCGGCACTTCGCGGCCGAGCAGCTCGGCCAGGCGCCTGGCGACGGGCGCCAGCGAGTCCTCGGGCTTGAACTGCCCCTCGGTCGGGCGGCCCAGGTGGCTGGTGACCATGACGGCGGCGCCGGCATCCAGCGCCATCTGAATGCAGGGCACGGAGGCGCGGATGCGCGTGTCCTCGGTGATGCGGCCGGCGTCGTCCTGCGGCACGTTCAGGTCGGCACGGATGAACACGCGCTGGCCGCGGGCCTGGCCGTTGGCGCAAAGGTCGGAGAAGCGAAGGATATGCATGGCTGGTTGTGGCGGGAATGGAAATCGCGCCGCATTGTAGGCGGCGTGGTAACCGCCTTGTAACTACCAGCCCAGGCCGATATGCAGCGGCAGATACACCGCCATGCCGACCACGATGGTGCCCAGGATGCCGCGGCGCCAGAAGTAGTAGGCGCTGGCACACAGCACGGCCGGCAGGCGGGCGTCTGCCAGGGTCTTGATCAGTGCGCCCTGGCTCATCACCAGCTCGGGCGCGATGACGGCGGCCAGTGCCGCCAGCGGAGCGTACTTCAGGCCGCGGCGCAGCCAGTCGGGCAGGGGCAGATCGCGCTCGGGGAGCATGAAGAAGGCGCGCGTGACCAGGGTGATGAGCACCAGGCCCAGGACGGCGAGGATGGGCTCCAGCCACTGGCCGTTCATGCGTCGCCCTCGTCATCGCCGCCGCGTGCCAGGCGTATCCGGGCGCGGCGCAATGCGCGCTCGCCCGACTCCATGGCCAGGCCGGCGGCCACGGCCGCGGCGATCGCCACCAGAATGTTGAGCTTGAGCGGCAGCGCAAACGCGGCCACGGCCGCCGAGCCGGCCACGGCCGTGGCCAGCCAGCTGGAGCGCTCGCCCAGCATGGACAGCAGGATGCCCAGCAGCGCCAGCACCCCGGCAAAGCCCAGGCCCCAGGACAGCGGGATGGCATTGGCCAGGATGATGCCGGCCACCGACGGTATCTGCCAGGCCAGCCAGTTGGTCGTGGCCGCGCCCCAGAAGTAGGGCAGCTGTGTCGCCTCGGGCTCGGGCCTGGGGTAGCGCTTCATGAAGGACACAAAGATCACATCGCCGCTGAAATAGCCCAGCGCCATGCGCCGGCGCCGCGGCAGGTGGGCGAAATAGCTGCGCCACATGCTGCTGAAGATCACGAAGCGCAGGTTCACGCAGCTGGCCGTGAGCCAGATCACCCACAGCGGCGCCCCGGCCGCCATCAGCGGCAGCACCGCCAGCTGGGCGCTGCCGGCATACACGGTGAGCGACATGAACAGCGCCAGCGGTGTGGACATGCCGCCCTTGACCATGGCCACCCCCGTCACCAGACCCCAGGCGCCCACGCCCAGGCCGGCGCCCAGCATGTCGCTGGCGCCCTGGCGGAAGGACGGGTCGCGCAGCTGGGCGCGCAGGGCGGGCAGGTTCATGCGCCGAGCACCATGCCCGGCGCAAGGGCAAAGCCGCGCAGAAAGTCTGCGGCCGGCAGGCGTTTGCCGCCGGCGCGCTGCAGCCGGGTCAGGCGCAGCACATCGCCCGCGCCGCAGGCCACGGTGATACCGTTATTGTCTATATGCAAAATCTGGCCGTAACGCAAGTCTGACGGGCGCTGACAGCTATCAATTTCACAGTTCCACACCTTGATGACTTCAGCCCCGAGCTGGGTGCTGGCGCCCGGAAAGGGGTCGAAGGCGCGCACGCGCCGGGCGATCACCTCGGCGCTCTGGCTCCAGTCGATCAGGCTCTCGGCCTTGTCTATCTTGTGCGCGTAGGTGATGCCTTCGGCCGGCTGCGGCGTGGCCACCAGGCCGCCGTTCGCCGCCTGGCGCAGCGCCTGCACGATGAGCCGCCCGCCCATGTCGGCCAGCCGGTCGTGCAGCAGGGCCTGGGTGTCGGCGGGCGCGATGGCGGTTGCCTCGCACAGCAGCATGTCGCCCGTGTCCAGGCCGGCATCCATCTGCATGATGGTCACGCCGGTCTCGGCGTCGCCGGCCTCGATGGCGCGGTGGATGGGCGCGGCGCCGCGCCAGCGCGGCAGCAGGCTGGCGTGGATGTTCAAACACCCCAGGCCTTGGGCCCCCACGCTCCCCGCTGCGCGTGGTTCGCTGCCCCCCAGGGGGGCCTTCGCGCCTTCGGGCGGCCGTGCGGCGCTCATGGCGTCCAGCACCCATTGCGGCAGGATCAACCCATAGGCGGCGACCACCATCACGTCGGCCTGGGCGGCCGCAATGGCGGCCTGGGCTGCGGCGGCGTCCTCGGGGTATTTGCCGTCCAGGCGCAGGCTGCGCGGCTGGGCCACGGCAATGCCATGCTCCAGCGCGCATTGCTTGACGGGCGAGGCCTGCAGCTTCATGCCGCGGCCGGCCGGGCGGTCGGGCTGGCTCAGCACCAGGGGCACGGTAAAACCCGCGGCCAGCAAATGCTCCAGGGCCACGCGCGCGAATTCGGGCGTGCCGGCAAAAATGACTCTCATGCGGCAGGTATTCAGTGAGGGGGGTCGAGATCGCGCAGGCGCTCGTCGGTGAACATCACGCGACGCACCACGCCCGCCGGGTCGATGTGCACATGGGCCTGGCGCGGCGCGCCATTGTCCAGAATGCGGTAGGTCCAGATGGGGCCGTCAAAGCTGGCCACCCGCTCCAGCAGCGCCGGCGGGCCGAACCTGCGGCGCACGCTGTCTTGCGTGTCCAGCCCATTGCGCAGCGCCTGGAAGTTCTCCAGTGTCAGCACCTGGGTGACGCGCACCAGGCGTTGGCTGGCGTCAAAGTCCATGTGATAGACCTGCTGGCCCGCCGGCTGGCGGCTGTACACCAGGCGTTGGCCACCACTCTCCAGCGGCTCGGCCAGCGTGGGGCGGCCCATGGTGCGTTCAATGTCTGCCAAGGGCGTGCCGGGCTTTTGCCATTCGGGCACGGCGCAGGCGGCCAGTGCCAGGGCCAGCAGCGGGGCCGCCGCAAGCCGGCTCATGCGCGTGCGGCCTGTTTCTGCTGCTTGAGCAGCTTGGTTTTGATGCGGGTGCGTTTGAGCGGCGAGAGGTATTCCACGAACACCTTGCCCAGCAGATGGTCCATCTCGTGCTGCACGCACACGGCGAGCAGATCCTCGGCCTCGATCACGCGCGTCTGGCCGTCACGATCGAGCGCGCGCACATGCACGGCCAGCGCGCGCTCCACGCCGTCGTAGATGCCGGGCACCGACAGGCAGCCCTCGTCGCCCATGCGCGTCTCGTCGCTGGCCCACACGATCTCGGGGTTGATCAGCACCAGCGGCTGGTCGCGCTCTTCAGAGACATCGATGACGACGATGCGCTCGTGCACGTCCACCTGGGTGGCCGCCAGGCCTATGCCGCTGGCGTCGTACATGGTGGCGAACATGTCATCGACGATGGCGCGCACGCGCTCATCGACCACCGCCACGGGCTGCGCGATCTTGTGCAAACGCGGGTCGGGGTAGCAAAGAATGGGAAGAATGGCCATGGCTGGGAGCTTGATATGTCGCTATTTTCGCCACTTTGAGCGTGTGATGCAGGCGCTGCTCGCAATAATCGTTGCCCATTCAAGGGCTAGCGCAGAAAATCTCAAATCGTTTTTAAAGTATCTGCGGCCGTTTCTTTTGTAAAAAAATTAACCATGTCGCCCGTGCAGTGAGAGGGGGCATCTGCCAATGCATGACCAGACCAATCCAAATATGACGGCTTCGGGCTTCGCGCGCGCGGCTGCGCTCGGCGTCCTGGCCGCGGCCACTTTGCTGGCGCCGGCGGCCCAGGCACAGAACTACCCCGTCACGCCTGGCCAGCGCGCCACCGCGCAGCAGGTGGCAGCGCGTGGCGTGCCCCTGGCCGAGCTGGCGCCCAACGCGCCCGACACCTATGTGATCCGGCGCGGCGACACGCTGTGGGGCATCTCGGGCATGTACCTGAAGCGACCCTGGCGCTGGCCCGAGCTGTGGGGCATGAACCTGCAGGCCATCGCCAACCCGCACCTGATCTACCCCGGCCAGACCCTGTACCTGGAAAAGGCCGATGGCCATGCACGCCTGAGCACCAGTCGCGGCGGCGCCGGCGAGACCGTGCGCCTGTCGCCACGCACGCGCCACGACAGCCTGGCCGGCATGGCCCTGCCGACGCTGAAGATGCACCTGATCGAGCCCTTCCTGGTGCAGCCGCTGGTGGTGGATGAGCTGACGCTGACCCAGGCGCCGCGCATCGTGGCCACGCGCGACGAGCGCGTGATCATGGGCAATGGCGACCGCGCCTATGTCCGCGGCCCGCAGGGCAGCCCGCTGGAGATGACGCCCGAGGTGCCGCGCCAGTACCGCGTGTTCCGCAACGCCCTGCCGCTGAAGGACCCGAACACCGGCGAGGTGCTGGGCTACGAGGCACAGTATGTCGGCCGCGCCGAGCTGGTGCGCGGCGAGTCGCTGGAGCAGTCCGCCGGCACCAAGGGCGAGATGCGCACCGACATCGTGCCCGCCACGGTCGATTTGTCGGGCGTGAAGGAAGAAGCGCGCCTTGGCGACCGCCTGCTGCCCGCGCCTCCGCGCAGCTTTGACAATTACGCACCGCATGCGCCCGAGGCGCCGGTGGAGGCCAGCGTGGTGTCCATCTACGGCGGCGTCGCGGCGGGCAATGCCGGGCCGAACCAGGTCATCGCCATCAACCGCGGCACCGACGACGGCATGCAGGCCGGCCATGTGCTGCAACTGCGCACCGGCGGCCTGCGCATCAAGGACAAGACCGACGAGCAGCGCGCCGAGATCCGCCTGCCCAGCGAGGACAACGGACTGGCCATGGTGTTCCTGACCTTCGAGCGCGTGTCCTATGCACTCATCCTGCAGGCGCAGCGCGGCGTGGTCGTGGGCGACCGGCTGGTCAACCCCGAGTAGGCGCGGGCCGCGGCGCCGAGTTTCAGGCCATGCAGCGCGACGAACTCGCCGCCTGGCTGCGCCTCGCCCTCACGCCCGGCGTGGGCAACGGCGCGGCGCGGCGCCTGCTGGCGGCCTTCGGCCTGCCGGCCGACATTTTTGCCCAGAGCGAAGCCGCCTGGCAGACCTGCGTCACGCCCGCCCAGGCACGCGCCCTGGCCGCCGTCCCCGAGGAGCTGGAGGCCCTGCTGCAGACCACCTGGCAATGGCTGCAGGCCGAGGGCGAGCCGGCGCGCGCCATCGTCACCCTGGGCGATGCCGCCTATCCCCCGGCCCTGCTGGCCACCGAAGACCCGCCACTGCTGCTGTACCTGCTGGGCGCGCCGCGCTTCGTGCATGGCGCCGGGCCATTTGCGCCGCCGCGCTGCCTGGCCATGGTGGGCAGCCGCAACCCCACGGCCCAGGGCGCCGAGCATGCGCGCCAGTTTGCGCGCGTGTTGCGCGCGGCGGGGCTGACCATCGTCTCCGGTCTGGCGCTGGGGGTGGATGCGGCGGCGCACGAGGGGGCGCTGCTGGATGCGCCCGACCCGGACACGCCGGCAACCATAGCCGTGGTCGGCACCGGGCTCGATCGCGTCTACCCGCGCGCCAACAAGGATCTGGCGCACCGCATCGCGCGCCATGGCCTGCTGGTCAGCGAGTACCCGCTGGGCACGCCGCCGCTGCCGGCCAACTTTCCCAAGCGCAACCGCATCATCTCCGGCCTGTCACAGGGCACGCTGGTGGTCGAGGCGGCGCTGCAGTCGGGCTCGCTGATCACCGCGCGCATGGCGGCCGAGCAGGGGCGCGAGGTGTTTGCCATCCCCGGCTCCATCCATGCGCCGCAGTCGCGCGGCTGCCATGCATTGCTGCGCCAGGGCGCCAAGCTGGTGGAGTCGGCCGAGGATGTGCTGGAGGAGCTGCGCCTGCCCGCCGCTGCGCCGGCGCCGGCGGGCGATGCGCCAGACGCCACCACGCCGGCGCAGCAGGAGGTGCTGCAGGCGCTGGGCTTTGACCCGCTGGGGCTGGACGCGCTGGTGGCGCGCACCGGGCTGGATGCCGCAACGTTGCAGGTGCGGCTGCTGGAGCTGGAGCTCGACGGCCGCGTGGCGCGCCTGCCGGGCGGCTTGTTTCAGCGCCTGGGCGCGGCCTGAATTGCTATAAAAACAGAAGCTATCAGCGATTGTTGTTAGCCATATTCATGCGAAACTTTGCCTGAATTCGCCAAATAGCAAGCGCAAAAAGCTATTCTTTTTATAGTTCCAGCATCAATTTGAGGTTTTGCACGGCGGCGCCGCTGGCGCCCTTGCCCAGGTTGTCCAGGCGCGCCACCAGCACGGCATGGTGATAGGCCTCATTGGCGAACACGCGCAGCTCCAGCTGGTTGCTGTCATTCAACGCCAGCGCGTCGAGCTTGCCGTCCTCGGTGGCCGGCAGCACCTTCACCCATTGCTCCGGGGTGTTGCTTTGCGCGTAGTGTGCGGCCAGTGCGTCGTGCAGGTCGGTGGCCTTAGGGCTGCCTGGCAGCAGATCCAGGTGCAGCGGCAGCTCCACCAGCATGCCCTGGCGGAAGTTGCCCACTGCGGGCACGAAGATGGGCCGGCGCGTCAGGCCCGTGTAGCGCATGATCTCCGGCAGATGCTTGTGCGCCAAGCCCAGGGCATAGAGCTCAAACGGGGCGGCCTGGCCGGCCTCGTAGGCTTCGATCATGCTGCGGCCACCGCCGGAGTATCCGCTCACCGAGGGCAGGGACAGCGCCTGGTCGGGGGCGATCAGACCGGCATCGACCAGCGGGCGCAGCAGGGCGATGGCGCCCGTGGCGTAGCAGCCCGGGTTGGCCACGCGCGTGGCGCCGCGCACGGCCTGCGCCTGGCCGGCGGCCAGCTCGGGAAAGCCGAACACCCAGCCCGGCGCCGTGCGGTGCGCGGTGGAGGCGTCGATGATCTTGATGGCCTTGCCGGTCTCCGCCGTGATGGCGTCCACCAGAGCGACGGTTTCGCGCGCGGCATCGTCGTGCAGGCACAGCACGACCAGATCCACGCCGGCGATCAGCTCGCGCTTGGCGCCGGCATCCTTGCGCCGTTCGGGCGCGATGCTGACCAGCTCCACCGCAGGCATGGCCTGCAGGCGTTCACGGATCTGCAGGCCGGTGGTGCCTGCCTCGCCATCGATAAAAACCTTGGGCATTGAAGAGCTCCTGCAAGGGCCGATTGGGGACTGCGGCCGGGGTGTAAGTTAACACCAAGCAATGGTGCATCGCAACATAATACAATTGCTGGCTGCCATTCCCGGGCATGCGGAAGTTTCTGCACATCGGCAGAGCGGGTACAAACACCATCCTTCCCCTGAGAGAGACCTCATGAAGATTCACGAATACCAAGGCAAGGAAATCTTGCGTAGTTTCGGCGTGCCCGTTCCGCGTGGCATTCCTGCGTTCACGGTGCAAGAGGCCGTGGAAGCCGCACAAAAGCTCGGCGGCCCCGTGTGGGTGGTCAAGGCCCAGATCCACGCCGGTGGCCGTGGCAAGGGCGGCGGCGTCAAGGTCGCCAAGAGCATTGACGACGTCAAGGCACTGGCCGGCCAGATTCTGGGCATGCAGCTGGTCACGCACCAGACCGGCCCCGAAGGCCAGAAGGTACGCCGCCTGTACATCGAAGACGGCGCCGACATCAAGAACGAACTCTACGTTTCGCTGGTCACCGACCGCGCCACGCAGAAGGTGGCGCTGATCGCCTCGTCCGAGGGCGGCATGGACATCGAGGAAGTGGCACACAGCACGCCCGAGAAGATCATCACCGAGATGATCGACCCGCTCACCGGCATCACCGAAGCCCAGTCGCGCAAGGTGGCGGCCGCCATCGGTTTGACCGGCGCCTCCATCGACCAGGCCGTGGATCTCTTTGCCAAGATCTACAAGTGCTACATGGACACGGATGCGTCCCTGGTGGAGATCAACCCGCTGAACTGCAACTCCAAGGGCGAACTGATGGCGCTGGACGCGAAGTTCAACTTTGACAGCAACGCGCTGTTCCGCCACCCCGAGATCGTCGCCCTGCGTGACCTGGACGAAGAAGACCCGGCCGAGGTCGAGGCTTCCAAGTTCGACCTGGCCTACATCAGCCTGGACGGCAACATCGGCTGCCTGGTCAACGGCGCCGGCCTGGCCATGGCCACCATGGACACCATCAAGCTGTTCGGCGGCGAGCCGGCCAACTTCCTGGACGTGGGCGGCGGCGCCACCCCCGAGAAGGTCACCGAAGCCTTCAAGATCATGCTCAAGAACCCCAAGGTCAAGGGCATCCTGGTCAACATCTTCGGCGGCATCATGAAGTGCGACACCATCGCCACCGGCGTCATCACCGCCTGCAAGGCCGTGAACCTGCAAGTGCCGCTGGTCGTGCGCATGAAGGGCACGAACGAAGAGCTGGGCAAGAAGATGCTGGCCGAATCCGGCCTGCCCATCATCAGCGCCGACACCATGGCCGAAGCGGCCACCGAGATCGTCAAAGCCGTCGCTTAAGGCCTGGAGAGAACAACATGTCCATCTACATCAATAAAGACACGAAGGTCATTACCCAGGGCATCACGGGCAAGACCGGCCAGTTCCACACCGAGAAGTGCCAGGAATACGCCAACGGCAAGAACTGCTTCGTCGCCGGCGTGAACCCGAAGAAGGCCGGTGAGTCCATCTTCAACATCCCGATCTACGCCAGCGTCAAGGAAGCCGCCACGCAAACCGGCGCCACCGTGTCGGTGATCTACGTGCCGCCGGCCGGTGCCGCCGCCGCCATCTGGGAAGCCGTCGAGGCCGACCTGGATCTGGCCATCTGCATCACCGAAGGCATCCCGGTGCGCGACATGCTGGAAGTGCGCAACAAGATGAAGGCCAAGGAGGCCGCTGGCGGCAAGCGCACGCTGCTGCTCGGCCCCAACTGCCCCGGCCTGATCACGCCCGACGAGATCAAGATCGGCATCATGCCCGGCCATATCCACAAGAAGGGCCGCATCGGCGTGGTCAGCCGCTCTGGCACGCTGACCTATGAAGCCGTGGCGCAGCTGACCGAGCTGGGCATTGGCCAGTCGTCGGCCGTGGGCATTGGCGGCGACCCGATCAACGGCCTCAAGCACATCGATGTGATGCGCGCCTTCAACGAAGACCCGGATACCGACGCCGTGATCATGATCGGCGAAATCGGCGGCCCCGACGAGGCCGAGGCCGCCCAGTGGTGCAAGGCCAACATGAAGAAGCCCATCGTTGGCTTCATCGCCGGCGTCACCGCCCCTCCCGGCAAGCGCATGGGCCACGCCGGCGCGCTGATCTCGGGCGGCGCCGACACGGCCGACGCCAAGCTGGCCATCATGGAAGAGTGTGGCTTCCACGTGACGCGCAACCCCTCGGAGATGGGCCGCATCCTCAAGAGCCTGCTGTGATGGCGTAGCGCCCAGGACAGTCCTGGGCGCTTGCCCGCTATCGACAACGCCAGCCCGAACACCGGGCTGGCGTTGTGCCTTCTGGCCTGGGCCATGCGTGACGCCGACAGCATGGCGCGGCGAATGCCCACATGCCGTGCAAAAAAAATGCCGGGCCATGCGCGCAAACAGCCGGCCTCAGTCTATGATCCACGCCTTGTGTAACATATTGCATCAGTTGGCAACATGATGGGCTTTGCGCAGACGGTCACGGCCAGGCAGAACGCCCGGGTTGTCCCCTTTCGCCATCGGTTTCGGGGGGCTTCATGAAGTCCTCGCGTCAGCTCGGCTACGAGTTCTTTGCGCTCACCGATACGGGGCGTGTGCGCTCCAACAATGAGGATGCCGTCGCCATTCATGAAGCCGCGCGGCTGGTGCTGCTGGCCGATGGCATGGGGGGCTACAGCGCCGGTGAGGTGGCGGCCGACATGGCCGTCAACCTGGTTGGCAGCGAGCTGGCGCAGTGGCTGGAGGACGCGCCCGAGCGCGTCTCGATGGCGGCGGTGCGCCAGGCCATGCTGGTCTGCGTGGAAAACGCCAACCAGGCCATTCTGGGGGCGGCATTGGCCAACCCGCAGTACCTGGGCATGGGCACCACGCTGGTGGTCGGCGTGTTTCGCGGCCATCGGCTCATCCTGGGTCATGTCGGCGACTCGCGCTGCTACCGCCTGCGTGGTGGCGAGCTGCGCCAGATCACGCGCGACCATTCCTGGCTGCAGGAGCAGATCGACCTGGGCCTGCTGACCCCCGCGCAGGCCGCGGTGTCGGGGCTGGGCAACCTGGTCACCCGGGCCCTGGGCGTGGATGGCGAGGCGCACGCTGAAATCAATGAATTTGCCGTGGAGCCGCAGGATTTGTTCATTCTGTGCTCCGATGGTCTGAGCGACATGGTGGGCGACGAAGGCCTGGCCGAGCTGGCGCTGCTGCCCATTGCCCTGCCCGACAAGGCAGCACGCATGGTGGCCATGGCCAATGACCGGGGTGGGCGCGATAACATCAGCGTCCTTTTGGCCCAAGCCGGCCCTGGCGGGGGCGGCGCAGCCAGCAAGCGCGGCCTGGTCTCGCGCCTGTTGCGTTCGCGCTAGGGTGGCGCCAGCGATACGGCACAATCGGAACCAGAACACCCAGGAGGAAAACGGATCATGCCGAAAATGGTCGTGGCTATCGACGGAGTCGTCATCAAGGAAGTCCCGCTCACGCAGGAACGCACGACCGTGGGCCGCAGGCCGTACAACGACGTGGTCATCGACAACCTGGCGGTCAGCGGTGAGCATGCGGTGTTCGTCCTGTCCGGCGACGATGTGCTGCTGCATGACCTGGGCAGCACCAACGGCACCTATGTCAACGGCAAGCCCGTCAAGCAGCAGACCCTGCGCAATGGCGATCTGGTGGAGATGGGCAAGTACAAGATCCGCTTCCTGCAAGACGCACCGGTGTCCGGCTACGACAAGGGCCTGGCCACCGGCCTGCAGGCGCCCTTGACCGGGCCGGCATCCATGCCTGCGCCCCTGACGGGCAGCGGCGGCATCGTGCGCGTGGTGACGGGGCCGGCGGCCGGGCGCGAAGTGGCGCTGACCAAGGTCGTCACCACCATAGGCAAGCCCGGCGTCGCCGTGGCCTCGATCACCAAGCGGCATCACAACTTCGTGCTGGCCCATGTGGATGGCGCGCAGCTGCCCCGGCTCAATGGCGCGATCATTGGCGCCGACCCCGTGGCGCTCAAGAGCGGCGATCGCATTGCGCTGGCCGGCGCCGAGATGGAGTTCGTGCAAGGCTGAGCATGCCGCAGCCTTGACAACCCGGCACATGCAAGTACGCATCCTCGGCTGCAGCGGTACGATCGCCAAGGGGTGCCGCACCACCTCGTTTCTGCTGGGCGAGCATGTCCTTGTCGACGCGGGTACCGGCGTGGGCCAGCTCACGCTGGAGGAAATGCAGCGCATCGACCATGTGTTCCTCACGCATTCGCACCTCGACCACATCGCCGCCCTGCCGCTGATGCTGGACGCGGTGGGCGCGAACCGCCGCCGGCCGCTGGAGGTGCACGCCTTGCCGCAGACCCTGGCGGCGCTGCACGCCCATGTCTTCAACGACGTGATCTGGCCCGATTTCACGCGCATTCCGTCGCCTGCCGCACCTTTCGTGCGGCTATCGCCCCTGGGCGTCGGCGATGTATTCGTCTGCGCCGGCATCCCGATGGAGGTGCTGCCCGCACGCCATAGCGTGCCCGCCGTGGGCTACGCCGCGCGTGGCGCTGTCGGTTGGTGGGTCTATAGCGGCGATACCCAGGGCAATGAGCCAGGATTCTGGCGCCGCGTGAACGCCCTGCACCAGGAGGGCGGCGGCGTGGCCGCACTGTTGATCGAGACCGCCTTCAGCAATGCCGAGGCCGATCTGGCCTGCAAGAGCCAGCATTTGTCGCCGGCAACCCTCATGCGGGAGCTGGCGGCCCTGCAGGGGGCCAAGCCGCCGCCCGTCTACATCACCCACACCAAGCCGCGCGAAGGCCGCCTCATCATGCACGAGGTGCAGGCGCTGGACCTGGGTGCGCTGCGGCCCGTGGATCTGCAGAGCGTGCAGATACTGCAGGTTTGAAGCTATCCCGGGGGCGTCAGGCCACAAAGCTGCCGGACTTGCCGCCATGCTTCTCCAGCACACGCATGTCGGTCATGCACATGCGTTTGTCCGCCGCCTTGCACATGTCGTAGATCGTCAGCAGGGCCACCTGCACGGCGGTCAGGGCCTCCATCTCCACCCCTGTGGGCCCCACGGTCTCGACGGTCGCGGTGCACTGCACGGCGTTGTCGGCGGTCAGAAGCCCGAACTCCACGGCCACGCGGGTCAGCGCCAGGGGGTGGCACAGCGGAATCAAGTCGCTGGTTTTCTTGGCAGCCATGATGGCGGCGATGCGCGCCACGCCGAGCACGTCGCCCTTTTTGGCCGTGCCGCTTGCTATCAGCGCCAGGGTGGCGGCCTGCATCGATATGCGGCCCGTGGCGACGGCCGTGCGGCGCGTGGCGGGCTTGGCCCCCACGTCCACCATATGGGCCTGGCCCTGGGCGTCGAAGTGGGTCAGCGGGGAGGAGGGTGTGGTCATGGCGGGCGGGTTTACAAAAGGGCGCGAAACATTCTCACGGCCGGGGCATCATACGGCCATGACCCGGCGGCCAGTCCGGTTCTCCAGACAGGGGAGTGGAGTGCGGAGTATCAAGCAAAAAAAGCCTTTTGCGCTTGCTGGAAGGGCGCTAGCAGCTGCTATTTTAATAGCATTCGGCGCAGGCCAGACACCTATGGCCATAGCACAGTCCGCGCTGCCCATGATGGGCGACGGCGCCGAGATGACGAGCAGCGCCGAGCGCAGGCTGGGTGACGGCATCATCCGCGAGCTGTATCGCGACCCGGACTACATCGACGACGCCGTACTGCAGGAGTATGTGCAGCAGCTGTTCAACCCCCTGGTGCAGGCTGCCAGGGCGCGCGGCGAGCTCTCGCCGGAGCTTGAGGAGCGCTTTGCCTGGGCGATCCTGCTCGGGCGCGACCGCACGGTGAACGCGTTTGCCCTGCCGGGCGGCTACTTTGGCGTGCACCTGGGCCTGATCGCCGTGGTCGGCACGCGCGACGAGCTGGCCTCGGTGCTGGCGCATGAACTCAGCCATGTGACGCAGCGCCATATCGCACGCCTGATGGCGCAGCAGGGCCGGCAGACGCCGCTGATGCTGGGAGCCATGATTCTGGGCGCCCTGGCCGCCAGCAAGAGCCCGGGTGCGGCCCAGGCGCTGATGGTGGGCGGACAGGCGCTGGCGGTGCAGAACCAACTCAACTTTTCACGCGACATGGAACGCGAGGCCGACCGCGTGGGCTTTGGCCTGATGCAGCCGGCCGGCTTTGCGCCCCAGGGCTTTGTGGCGATGTTCGACAAGCTGCAGCAGGCCAACCGGATCAACGACAACGGCAGCTGGCCCTATCTGCGCAGCCACCCGCTGACCACGCAGCGTATCGCCGACATGCACAGCCGCATTCCGCAGGATGCCACGCCGCTGGCCAGCGCCTCGCTGGAGCAACTGATGATGGCCGCGCGCGCGCGCGTGCTGATGCGCCCGGGTGTGGACACCTGGCGCCAATGGGTGGCCGAGCCGCAGGATGCCGGCTTCGCCGCCAGGCCCCGGCCCCAGCGCGTGGCAGCCTGGTATGCGGCCGCGCTCAGCGCCGTGCAGCTGGCCGACCCTGCGGCCGCGCGCCAGGCGCTGCGTGGCTTGCAGGGGGAGGTGGCGGGCGACGCCGCCGCCGCGCGCCAGGCGCGCCTGCTGGGGGCGGAGCTGGAACTGGCGGCCGGTGATGCGCCGGCGGCGCTGTCCTATCTCGAGGGCAGCCTGGCGCTGGCCGATGCCAGCCAGCCGGATGCGCCCAGGCGTCGGCCCGAACTGCTGCTGCGCACCCAGGCGCTGTTGCGCACCGGCTCTGCCGCAGGCATGACGGCGCCACTGCAGACCTGGCTGGCCACCCACCCGGGTGATGCCACGGCCTGGCAGGCCCTGGCCCAGGTGTGGCAGCAGCAGGGGCAGCCGCTGCGCGCGGTGCGCGCCGAAGCCGAGGCCCAGGTGGCGCGCTACGACTACGCCGCGGCCGTCGATCGCTTCAAGGCCGGGCAGGACCTGGCCAGGCGGGGCGGCGCGGCCAATGACCACATCGAGGCCTCGATCATTGACACGCGGCTGCGCGCCGTGCAGTCACTTCTGAAGGAACAGACCGCCGAGCGCTGACTCGATGACCAGCCCCAGCAGCGAGTAGATCAGCGAGCCGATCAGCGCCGCCGTGAAGCCATGCACCTGAAAACCGTCGCCCAGCACCGAGGCTGCGGCCCAGAACATCAGGGCGTTGATGACGAACAGGAACAGCCCGATGGTGACGATGGTGACCGGCAGCGTGAGGATCACCAGGATGGGTCGCAACACCACGTTGAACAGCCCGATCACGAAGGCCGCCCCCAGGGCGGCGCCAAAGCTGTGCACCTCGACGCCGCTGTAGACATAGGCCACGCACAGCAGCGCCGCAGCGCTGAGCAGCCATTTGAGCAGCAGCCGCATCAACCGTGCTGCGCCGAATCGGTGGCACCGCGGCGCGAGGTGATGAACTTGCCGATGGCCAGCACCAGCAGCGCGCCGGCGACATGGGCCGTCCAGTACAGGGTGCGCGAGATCTCGGCCATGCCGTTGCTGTCCACCGTGCCCAGCTTGGGCATCCATTGCCATTTGTCGGGGTTCACGAAGGCCGGGTCGGTGACCAGCATGCCGCCGGCGATCCAGCCCAGCAGCATGCCGCCGGCGGTGATGATCATCGGGAAGCGCTCCATCAGCTTGATCACCAGCTGGCTGCCCCAGACGATGATGGGAATCGAGATCAACAGACCCAGCACCACCAGCAGCGTGGAATGCTCGCCCGAGCTTTGCGCGGCGCCGGCGATGGCGATCACGTTGTCCACGCTCATCACCAGGTCGGCGACGATGATGGTCTTGATGGCGGCCAGCAGCTTGTCGCTTTCGGCCACATTGCCGTGGGCGTCCTCATCGGGCGCCAGCAGCTTCACGCCAATCCACACCAGCAGCAGCGCACCCACCACCTTCAGGAAGGGCAGGTTCAGCAGCGTCATCGCAAAGATGATGAGCACCACGCGCAGGACGATGGCGCCGGCCGTGCCCCAGATGATGCCCTTGGAGCGCTGGGCCGCCGGCAGCTTGCGGCAGGCCAGGGCGATCACCACCGCGTTGTCGCCGCCCAGCAGGATGTCGATGATGATGATCTGCCCCAGCGCGATCCAGAACGGCGTGTGGGTGAGAAAGTCCAAATCCATATGTCTTTACCTCGATGTCGAATGCCGGTTCGGGGGAACTCGGCGGCGTTCAAATACCGGGCAGCATGGAAAGCGTGGGGCAATCGCCTGCGTGCAAGCCTTGCCTGCTTGCAGAAAAACGGATGCGCTTTGAGCCAACCATGGGTGCCTGTGGCTCAAAGGTCTTGCTCGGCGATGGCGCTGGCCTTGCCTGACAGGCCGGAAGCACATGGCTTCGTATTGACGACCTGACATCCGTTTGCAGGCGGCCCTGACGCAAGGCCTTGTGCAAAACGGGGAACTACTCCCCCTTGAGGGGCGCCATTTGACCACAGTTTGGCGATTTGTGGGCAAGAACGTTGGGGGCCGGGCGGCATGTCGCACCAGGGTCGGGGCACTATCATGGCCGCCTTTTCGTGACCGCATCGTTGCCCGCTCACCGCGCATGACCACCATCCACATCACCGATATCGAGGCCGCCATCAACCATTGGCGTGCGTGCGCCTGGGCGCCCGATGGCGTGGCGCTGGCGCCCGAGCTCTCGGCCCTGGCCGAGGTCTACGGGCAGATGGTGTTCGCGCGTGCCGAGGAGATTGCGCCGGGGCAGTTGCCCGCAGCCGCCATGGCCGCGTGGCTGGCCTGGTACGAAACCCAGCCCGATACACCCTGCATCGCGATCTGCTCCACCAGCCAGGGCGATGATTGCTGCAAGGGCTGCGGCCGCAGCTTTGCCGAGGTGCAACATTGGCTGGAGCTGAGCCCCGCGGACAAGCGCGCCGTGTGGCGCCGTATCACGCGCGAGGGCCGCGCCCTGCGCTTTACGCGCTATGCCGAGCGCGCGGCGGCAGCAGGCTGAGGCTTTACGGCGCGGCGTCGCGCGGCTATCGTGGGGCGCATGCTGCGTCTGACCCAGGCCCCCGACATTGCCACGGCCATGCTGTGGAGCGATCTGCTGCGCGAGGCCGGCATGCCCGCCAGCGTGCAGCGCCAGCACCTGGGCGCGGCGGCCGGCCATTTGCCACCCGGTGAATGCCTGCCCGAGATCTGGCTGGCGCATGCGGAGCATGCCGATCCGGCCCGCGCCCTGCTGCGTGACTACGAGCGCCTGCCCCAGCGCCAGTGGGTCTGCCGCGCCTGTGGCGAGTCGATTGAGGGCGGTTTCGAGCAATGCTGGAACTGCGGCGCCCTGATGCCGCGCTGAAGCCGGGTTATTTCCAGCGCAGCGGCTCCACATGCACGCTGCCGCGCTCGCTGCTGAGCGTGAGCGCGCCCTCCTGCACCGTGGCCTGCAGCTGCATGCTGCGCTCGGCCAGGGCGGCGAGTTGCTGCGCGGCATCAGAGGGCACGCGCCAGACCTGCAGCTTGGGCAGGCGCGTGAGCTTCGGTTGGATGCCCTTCCACCACACATCCGCCGCATGGGCAAAGGCGTAGACCACCACCGCGTCGGCGCGGCTGCAGGCCTTGGACAGCGGCTTGTCCTCGGGCTGGCCGACCTCTATCCACAGGCGCTTGCGGCCCGTGAAGTCGGTCAGCGACACGTCCGGATCGTCGGGGTCGGACAGGCCGGCGCCAAAGGCCAGCTGGCCGTCGCCACGGCAGGTGTCCTGCAGCTCATGGGCCTGCAGCGCCAGGGCCAGCAGGCGCACCATCATGCGCTCGTCGGTCTCGCTGGGGTGGCGCGCCAGGGTCAGCTGGTGGTCGGCGTAGTAGCCATGGTCGATGTCGGCGATGGACAGATTCGCCTTGAAGATGGTGGACTTGAGGGCCATGAGGTTTCTCAAAAATGAGAGCTGCCCGCGCTTGACTGGCAAGGGCGGGCAGCTAAAAAGGCTGAAAAAAGTCAGACGCGTCTTGCCAGCTCGGTGGCCATGCCGATGTAGCTGGCCGGCGTCAGCGCCAGCAGGCGCTCCTTGTCCGCCTGGGGGATGTCCAGGCTGCGAATCAGCGCGTGCAGGGCCTCGGCGGTCACGCTCTTGCCGCGCGTGACCTCCTTGAGCTTTTCATAGGCGCCCGGCACGCCATAGCGGCGCATGACGGTCTGGATGGGCTCGGCCAGCACTTCCCAGCTGCTGTCCAGGTCGGCGTTCAGCGCTTCCTGGTTGAGCTCCAGCTTGTTCAGGCCGGTCATCAGCGAGCTGTAGGCCAGGGCCGCATAGCCCATGGCCACGCCGATGTTGCGCAGCACGGTGCTGTCGGTGAGGTCGCGCTGCCAGCGGCTGATGGGCAGCTTTTCCGCCAGATGGCGCAAGAGCGCGTTGGCCAGGCCCAGGTTGCCCTCGGCGTTCTCGAAGTCGATCGGGTTGACCTTGTGCGGCATGGTGCTGGACCCGATCTCGCCTTCCTTCAGCTTCTGCTTGAAGTAGGCCAGCGAGACATAACCCCAGATGTCGCGCGAGAGGTCGATCAATATGGTGTTGGCCCGCGCGATGGCGTCGAACAGCTCGGCCATGTAGTCATGTGGCTCGATCTGGATGCTGTAGGGCTGGAAGGTCAGGCCCAGGCCTTGCGGTTCGTGCGTTTCCACGACCTTCTGGCTGAAGGCCTCCCAGTCGAAGTCGGGCCAGGCCGACAGATGGGCGTTGTAGTTGCCCACGGCGCCGTTCATCTTGGCCAGGATCTTCACCGTGGTGATGCGCGCCGTGGCCGCCTGCAGGCGCATGACCACGTTGGCCAGCTCCTTGCCCACGGTGGTCGGGCTGGCCGTCTGGCCATGGGTGCGGCTGAGCATGGGCACCTGGGCATGCTGGTGCGCCATCTCGCGCAGCTTGGTGATGATGGCGTCCAGGCCAGGAACAATGACCTGGTCGCGCCCGGCGCGGATCTGCAGCGCGTGGCTGGTGTTGTTGATGTCTTCGCTGGTGCAGGCGAAATGCACGAACTCGGCGGCCTTCTCCAGCTCCGGGCGGCCGCCGAACTTGGACTTGATCCAGTACTCCACGGCCTTCACGTCGTGGTTGGTGGTCTTTTCTATCTCCTTGATGGCGGCCGTGTCGGCCTCGGAGAAGTTTTTCACCAGGCCCTGCAGGTAGGCGCGTGCGCCCGGGCTCAGCGGCTTGAACTCGTCAAACCCCGCGTCCGACAGCGCGATGAACCAGGCGACCTCCACCTGCACGCGGCGGTGCATGTAGCCATGCTCGCTCATGATGGGGCGCAGGGCGGTGAGTTTGGCGGCGTAGCGGCCGTCAAGCGGCGACAGGGCGGTAATCGTGGACAGACTCATGATGGCTGTGATTGTAGGTGCGCACCTGACACCGCGTTGACCGTGGGGCGCCTATAGAATGGGCCGCCCTGACACCAGCCGCCCGTCCGCGGCCGAACAACCATCATGAAGCTGATCGGATCCACCGCGAGTCCCTATGTGCGCAAGGTGCGCGTGGTGATGGCAGAGAAGAAGCTGGACTACCGTTTTCAGGAAGAAAACGTGTGGTCCGAGGAAACCGCCATCAGCACCGCCAACCCCCTGGGCAAGGTGCCCTGCCTGGTCATGGAGGGAGGCGAGGCGGTGTTCGATTCACGCGTCATCGTGGAATACCTGGACACGCTCTCGCCCGTGGGCAAGCTCATCCCTGGCACGGGGCGCGAGCGTGCCGAGGTCAAGACCTGGGAGGCCCTGGCCGATGGCGTGCTGGACGCCGGGGTGCTGGCACGGCTGGAGGCCACCTGGGCCGGACGCCAGGACGGCGAGCGCAGCCAGGCCTGGATGGCGCGCCAGCTGGGCAAGGTGCGCGCCGGCCTGCAGGCCATGAGCCAGGGCCTGGGCGACAAGCCGTATTGCAGCGGCATACACCTGAGCCTGTCGGATATTGCGGTCGGCTGCGCCCTGGGCTGGCTGGAGTTCCGCTTTCCGCAGATCGCCTGGCGCACCGATCACCCCAACCTGGCGCGGCTGATGGACAAGCTGATGCAGCGCCAGAGCTTCATCGACACCAAGCCGCACTGACCAGCACCGACCCCAAGAAAAAAGCGCGCCTTCCGAAGAGGAAGTGCGCGCTTTTTGCTGCAAAAAAATTGTTGCGAAGCGCCCCGAAACGAATGAAGAGAGGGAGGGAGGAGAAGCGCCCCAGGATTGCATCCAGGCACGGCCTGGAAGGCTTCGCAACAGTAAAAAAGATTCAATGATCGATGGGCCTGTCAACCACCTGTGCCAGTGAGAGTGAGGGCAAAGGCCGAAAGTTCCAGTCTTTTTAACAAAAAATTTAAAACTGTGGTGCCGCCGAAACGCTGCGCCGCGTGCGGAGTTCTCGCAGAACTGCACGCCGGTGGTGTTACTGTCTGTGTCTTGTGCAATGGCGTGGGCCAGGGTTCCAGAGACCTGCGCCATGCTCCGTGGCAGCATGTGCGCCGCTGTGTGAATGAGGCATGCGCTTCGGCGCAGCCCCTTGGGCAGCGTCAAGGCAGCGATGGCGGTTGCACCTTGTTGCCGTTTGGTGCCATGCGCGCCTCCCGATGTGGCCAGTGCCGGCGCAGCCATTGCTCGAAATCATCGACGTAGGTGAAGACCGCGGGCACGACCAGCAGGCTCAGCACGGTGGAGGTGATGAGCCCGCCGATCACGGCCACGGCCATGGGCGAGCGAAAGCTCATGTCCGCCCCGCCCAGGGACAGCGCGATGGGCATCATGCCCGCGCCCATGGCCAGCGTGGTCATGATGATGGGACGGGCGCGCTTGTGGCAGGCGTCCAGCAGCGCATGCAGCCGCTCCATGCCGGCGCGGCGCGCGACGATGGCGTATTCCACCAGCAGGATGGAGTTCTTGGTGGCGATGCCCATCAGCATGATGAGCCCGATGAGGGACGGCATGGAAAAGCTCTGGCCGGCGACGAGCAGCGCCACGAAGGCCCCGCCCAGCGACAGTGGCAGGGCCGCGAGGATGGTCACGGGCTGCAGGAAGTCCTTGAACAGCAGCACCAGCACGATGTAGATGCAGACCACGCCGGTGAGCATGGCCAGGCCAAAGCTGGCGAACAGCTCGCCCATCATCTCCGCGTCGCCCACGTCGATCAGGCGCACGCTGGCCGGCAGGCCCTGCACGGCGGGCAGCTGGCGCACGGCTTCGGTCACCTCACCCAGGCCACGGCTGCCCAGCTCGATCTCGAAGTTCACGTTGCGCGAGCGGTCGTAGCGGTTGATCACCGCCGGGCCGCCGGCCAGCGTCAGGCTGGCCACCTCGCCCAGGCGCACCGGGCCGCGGTTGCCCGGCACGGCCAGGCGCTCGAGCACCGACAGATCCTGGCGCGCCGCGTCATCGAGACGTACGACGATGGGCACCTGGCGCTGCGCCAGATTCAGCTTGGGCAGAAACTGCTCGTAGTCGCCCACGGTGGCCACGCGCAGGGTCTCGGCGATGGCTTGCGAGGTCACGCCCAGGTCGGCGGCGCGCGCAAAGTCGGGCCGCACCGCGATCTCGGGCCGCACCAGGCTGGCCGTGCTGCTGACGCCGCCGATGCCGCCTATGGTGCGGATGTCACGCTCCACGGCGCGCGCCGCCTCGGCCAGGGCCTGCGGGTCTTCGCTGGCCAGGGCCAGGATGTATTTGTCGTTGGAGCCGCCCAGGCCCACCTTGACGCGCGCGCCGGGCAGCTCGGCCATGGCCTGGCGCAGGCGTTGCTCTATGACCTGCTTGCGCGGGCGCTCCTGGCGTGGTGCCAGTTGCAGGGTGAGTGTGGCCTTGCGCGGGTCGCCCGTGCCGGCGCCGGCAAATGGGTCGGTGCCGGCCGAGCCGCCGCCTATGGTGGTGTAGATGCTGCGCACATCGCCCACGCCCATGGCCAGGGCCCCGGCGCGCAGGGCCAGGGCCTGGGTCTCCTGCAGCTTGGCTCCGGGGGGCAGCTCCAGCATCACCTGGGTCTGGGCGTTGTCGTCGGCCGGTATGAAGCCTGAGGGCAGCAGCGGGATCAGCGCCAGCGAGCCGGCGAAGAACAGGGCTGCGCCGATCAGGGTCAGCCAGCGATGGCGCAGGCACCAGTGGCTGGCACGCATGTAGGCGGCCAGCCAGCGCGGCTCGTGTTCGGACGCCACCAGGGGCTTGAGCAGGTAGGCCGACATCATGGGCGTGAGCAACCGCGCCACCACCAGAGAGGCGAACACCGCCAGCGCCGACGTCCAGCCGAACTGTTTGAAGAAGCGCCCGGCAATGCCGCTCATGAAGGCCGTGGGCAGGAACACGGCGATCAGCGTGAAGGTGGTGGCGATGACGGCCAGGCCGATCTCGTCGGCCGCCTCCATGGCCGCCTGGTAGGGCGTCTTGCCCATGCGCAGGTGGCGCACGATGTTTTCCACCTCGACGATGGCGTCGTCCACCAGGATGCCGACCACCAGCGACAGCGCCAGCAGGGTGATGACGTTGATGGAAAAACCCAGCAGATGCATGCCGATGAAGGCCGGTATCACCGACAACGGCAGGGCCACGGCCGAGACTATGGTGGCCCGCCAGTTGCGCAAAAACAGCCAGACCACCACCACGGCGAGGATGGCGCCCTCGTACAGCAGGTGCATGGAGCTGTCGTACTCGTCCTGCGCGATCTCGACAAAGTCCACGGTGCGCTTGAGCGTCAGATGCGGGTGCTCGGCGCGCAGGGCATCGAGCGCCTGCTGCACGCCCGCGCCCACCTCAATCTCGCTGGCGCCGCGACTGCGCGAGACCTCGAAGCCGATCACCGGCCGTTCGCCCAGCAGCGCGGCCGTGCGCGGCTCGGCCCAGGTGTCGCTGACCTCGGCCAGCTGGTCCAGGCGCGTATGGCGCCCGCCCGAAAGCGGGATCTGCAGCGCCGCGATCTGCTCGGCCGTTTGCACCGTGGCCAGGGTGCGCAGCGGCTGTTCGGCGCCGCCTAAGTCGGCGCGCCCGCCGGCGCTCTCCAGCTGTACCTGACGCAGCTGGTGCGAGACCTCGGCCGCCGTCACCCCTATGGCCTGCAGCTTGAGTGGATCGAGCGCCACGCGCACCTCGCGCGTCACGCCGCCCACGCGGCTCACGGCGCCCACGCCCGGCACGGCCAGCAGGCGGCGCGTGAGCTGGTCATCGACGAACCAGGACAGCTCCTGGTCGTCCAGCTTGTTCGAGGCAATGGCGAAGGCCAGGATGGGCTGGGAGGACAGCTCCAGCTTGGTGACTATGGGGTCGCGCAGATCCGCCGGCAGGTCGGCGCGCACGCGCGAGACGGCCGAGCGCACATCGTCCACGGCCTCCTGCACGGGTTTTTCCAGCTGGTACTCGGCGGCGATGGTGGCCGTGCCATCGACCAGCGTGGTGGTGATGTGCTTGAGCCGCTGCGTGGTGGCGATGGCGTTCTCGATCTTGCGCGCCACGTCCGATTCAAGCTGCCCCGGCGCCGCGCCCGGCAACGCCGCCGTGACCATGACCACGGGCAGGTCCATGTCGGGAAAGTTCTGCACCTTCATGGCGGAGAACGACAGCAGCCCGGCCAGCGTGAGCAGCACGAACAGCATGGCCGCCGGTATGGGGTTCCTGATTGACCAGGCCGACAGATTCATGATTACTTCTTATTTAATAGCTATTTGCGCTTATTTGACGGGCGCTGCAAGCTGTTTTTGTGCTGAATCGCTGGGGGCCACGCGCACCAGGTCGCCATCATTCAGAAAGGCGCCGCCCTGCTGCACGACGCGCGCCTCGGGCGTCAGGCCGGTGGTGATCTCCACGCGGTCGGCGTTGCGCTGGCCGGTCTGCACGCGGCGCATCAGCACGCGGCCGTCGGCTCCCACCTCGAATACCTGGCTGAAGCCGTCGCGCACCACCACCGCGGCCAGCGGCACGGTCAGGGCTTCGTGCTGGCCCAGAACGAACTCTCCGCGCGCGAACATGCCGGCGCGGATATCGGGGTGCTCGGGCAGATCCACATACACCAGCGCGTTGCGCGTGGCAGCATCCACCGTGGGAGCGAGCACGCGCACCCGGCCCTCGACCTGGGCGCCACTGGCGGCCGTGACCATGGCCCGGCCGCCGGCGCGCAGCAGCGGCAGGTCGCTGGAGCCGACCTCGGCGCGCCACTCCAGGCGGCCGCGGCGCAGCATGCGAAACAGCTCCGTGCCCGGGCCCGCCACCGCGCCCACGGTGGCCAGGCGCGCGGAGATCACCCCGGCATCGGGCGCCAGCACGCGCGTGTGCTTCAGGCGCAGCTGCTGCGCCTCCAGTTGCGCCTGGCTGGCCGCCACGCGCGCCTGGGCGGTCTGGGCGGCGGTGGTGTACTGCAGGATCTCCTGCTGGCTCATGGCGCCGGTGGCGCTCAGCGCGCGGGCGCGCTCGGCGTTGGCCTGGGCCTGGGCCAGGGCGGCGCGGGCCTCCTGCAGGGCGGCCCGGGCCTGGGCCAGGTCGGCGCGCACGCTGTCGTCGGCAAAGCGCGCCAGCAGCTGGCCGGCGCGCACCTGTTCGCCCACGTTCACGAGCACCTCGGCCAGGCGCAGGCCGCTGCTTTCGCTGCCTATGCTGGCCTCCTGCCAGGCGGCCACGCTGCCATTGGCCGGCAGGCGCCGCGCCAGCGACTCGCGCCTTGGCTGGGTGGTGCTGACGGTGAGGGCCGGGCGCGGGGCGCTGGCCGTGGTGGTGGCGGCGGCAGCAGCGGTGGGCAAGGGGCTGGCGGCGGCCAGCAGGCCGAGCCCGGCCAGGGCGATCAGGAGGGAATGTTTCATGGAAGGAGGGTGATGTCTTCAGCCAAACACGGCGTGCCACAGGGCCAGCACGGCGCCTTGCTCGGCGGCCAGCTCGCTGTCGGGTACGCGCGTGGGTTCTTCGTTCAGGCGCGCGCGGTGCTGCTCCTGGCGCAGCGTGCGGTAGGCGTCTGCCGCCGCGCGGCCCACGCCGGCGGGCAGCAGGCCGGCGTCTTCGGCGCGCGCCAGCAGGGCGATGTTGCCCTTGTTCTCCAGCAGTTCGGGGTGGGCGCCGCTGTGCGCCAGCACCAGGAATTGCACGGCAAATTCCACGTCCAGCATGCCGCCTGGGCTGTGCTTGACCTCGAACTGACCGGCGGGCACCGGGTTGGCCGCGCGCATGCGCTGGCGCATGGCGGTGATCTCGCCGGACAGGGCAGCGTTGTCGCGTGGCGCGCTGATGACGGCCTCGCGCACGGCATCAAAGCGTGCGCGCAGGTCTTCGCTGCCGAGCACGAAGCGTGCGCGCGTCATGGCCTGGTGCTCCCAGGTCCAGGCGGTGTTGCTGCCGCGCTGCTGCTGGTAGTCGGCATAGGCCTGGAAGCTGGTCACCAGCAGGCCCGAGTTGCCGTTGGGGCGCAGGGCGGTGTCGATCTCGAACAGGTCGCCCTCGCCGGTCTTGGCCGAGAGCCAGTTGATGAGCTTGCGCACGAAGGCTGCGTAGACCTCGGGGGCGCGCTCATCCTCGTCGTCGAAGACGAAGACGATGTCCAGGTCACTGCCATAGCCCAGTTCCTTGCCGCCGAGCTTGCCGTAGCCCAGCACGGCGAACTGCGGCGCCTCGCGGTGGCGGTTCTTCAGCCGGCTCCAGCACCACTGGGCGGTGACGCGCAGCACGCTGTCGGCCAGCAGCGACAGGTCGTCGGCCACCTGCTCCACGGTGAGGCGCCCGTCCACGTCGCGCGCCAGGGTGCGAAACACCTCGGCATGGTGGGCGCGGCGCAGCAGGTTGAGCAGGTTTTCGTCGTCGTCCTCGCCGGTCGATCGCAGGGCCTGCAGGCGCAGGGCCAGCTCATGCTCGAAGTCGGCGGCGTCGAAGCGCTCGGCCAGCATGGCCTCGCTGGCCAGCTCGTCGATCACGCCCGGGTGCTGCAGCATGTAGCGCGCCGGCCATTTGGCCGCGCCCAGCAGCTGCAGCAGGCGCTCGTGCACCAGGGGGCGCTCCAGCAGCATGGCCAGGTAGCTCTCACGGCGCAGCAGGGGTTCCAGCCAGCCCACCAGGCGCACGGCGGCGTCTTCGCTGGCGCGCCCGTCGGCCAGCCAGCGTGCGGTGCGCTGCACGATGCGAAACAGGCGCGCGCGCGCCTCGTCGCGCAGGCCCTGCACGCGCTGGTGGTTGCGCCATTCGGCCACGCGCGCGCTCAGGGCGGGCGGCAGTTGCTCCAGCAGGGCTTCCAGGTCGGGTGCCGGCGCGGCATGGGCCTGCGCCTGCGCTTGCGCCTTGTTGCAGGCACCATTGGCGCAGCGCTTGTGCTCGCCGCCGCCGAGCAGGGTGTCGAATTCCTGCGCCACGAGCTCGCGGTGGGTGTCCAGTTCGCGCAGAAAATCGCAACAACCCAGGCCCATGGTGCGGCCGATCCAGGCCAGGTCTTCATCGCGCGTGGGCAGCACATGGGTCTGCTGGTCGTCCAGGTACTGGATGCGGTGCTCCACGCGGCGCAGAAAGACATAGGCCTCGGCCAGCTGCCGGGCCGTCGGTTCGGGCATCAGGCCGGCTCGCGCCAGGCGTTCAAGCGCCTCCAGCGTGGGCCGGCGGCGCAACTCGGGAAACTGGCCGCCGCGCACCACCTGCAACAGTTGCACGGTGAATTCGATCTCGCGGATGCCGCCGCGCGAGAGCTTGACGTCGTTGGCGCGCTCGGGCCGGCCGGCGCTGCGTTGCACCGCGTGGTTGCGGATCTGGTGGTGCAGCGCGCGCAGCGCGTCGAAGACGTTGTAGTCCAAGTAGCGGCGAAACACAAAGGGCAGCACCACCGCGCGCAGCGCCTGCACCTGCGGGCTGGCAATGCAGTCCAGCGGCGCGACGATGCGGCTCTTGAGCCAGGCAAAGCGCTCCCACTCGCGGCCGTGCACCTGCAGGTAGTCCTCCAGCGCCGATAACGACAGGGCCGCCGGCCCCGAATTGCCATGCGGGCGCAGTGCCAGATCCACGCGGAACACGAAGCCATGCTCGGTGGTGTCGCCCACCAGGGCGTAGATGGCCTTCACCGCGCGCGCAAAATATTCGTGGTTGGAGATCCGGCCGCGCCCATCGGGCAGGCCGGCGGTGTCGCCGTCCTGCTCGTAGACGTAGATCAGGTCGATGTCGCTGGATACGTTGAGCTCGCGCGCGCCCAGCTTGCCCATGCCAATCACCCACAGCTGCACCGGCTGGCCCTGGGGGCCCAGCGGCACGCCGTGGCGCGCGTCCAGCTCGGCACGCGCGGCGCGGCAGGCGCGATCGAGCGCCAGTTCGGCCAGCACGGTCACGGTGCCGGTGATGTCGGCCAGTGGTGCACCCTGGTCGCAGTCCAGCGTGATGAGCCGGTGCATGACCAACTGGCGCAATATGCGCAGCGCCGCGCCCAGGTCATGACCGCGCGCCAGCAGGGCATCGCAGGCCTGGTTCATCCTGGCATGGTCGGGCCGGCCCGGCGCCAGCAAGGTCAGCTCGGCGCCGTAACGGCGCTGCAGGCGCTGCTGAAAGCGTGAATGGTGCGAGAGCGGCTCGCTGGAGGCTGCGGTGTCGGTCGAAGGCATCTGCATGGCAAAGGCGGGTCGGCTGCTGAACCCTCAGGGGGTGGGCGGGTCATAATTCCTGCCACCGTTTTCAGCCGTCATGACAGAGCCATCGTCCCATCCTTCCCGCCTGCTCAGATTGGTGGCGGGCTGTGCGCGGTGGGGGCTGGGGCTGTTGCTGGCCCTGTGGCTGTTGCTGGCGGCGGCCTGGGGGGGGCTGCATGGCTGGATTGTGCCGCGTATCGGCGACTACCGCCCCCTGCTGGAGGCACAAGCCGGGCGCGCCCTGGGGATTCCCGTGCGCATTGCCGCGATCTCGGCGCGCAGCGAGGGGCTGATCCCCACCGTGGAGTTGGCCGGCGTGACCCTGCTGGACGCGCAGGGGCGCGATGCCCTGCAGCTGCCGCGCGTGGTGCTGGCGCTGTCGCCGCGCTCGCTGCTGCGCCTGGGCTTCGAGCAGATCTATATCGAAGGCCCGGCGCTGGACGTGCGCCGCATGGCCGATGGCCGCATCACCGTTGCCGGACTGGCTCTGCAGCGCGATGAGCAGGGCGACAGCGGCGCCGCCGATTGGCTGTTTGACCAGCCCGAGGTCGCCATCCGGGGCGGCACGCTGCGCTGGAGTGATGAACAAACCGGGGCCGAGCCGCTGGCGCTGACCCAGGTGGATCTGGTGCTGCGCAATGGCGGCTGGCACCATGCCATGCGCCTGGATGCCACGCCGCCGCCGGGCTGGGGGGAGCGCTTTTCGCTGCGCGGACGGTTTCGCCAGCCGCTGCTGACCACCCATGGTGGCAACTGGCGGCGCTGGAGCGGCCAGCTTTACGCCGACTTTGCGCGCGTGGATGTCTCGCGCCTGAACCAGTATGCCGATCTGGGCGCGCTGGAGGTGGCCCAGGGTCATGGCGCGTTGCGTGCCTGGCTGGACTGGCAGCGTGGTCAGCTGGCCGGGGCCACGGTGGACATGGCGCTCGGCGAGGTGAACGCCACGCTGGGCCAGGATCTGCGCCCGCTGGTGCTGCGCACGGTCACGGGGCGCCTGGGCGGGCGTTGGCTGGAGGGGGGCTTCGAGCTCAGTAGCGACAACCTGCAATTCCAGGCCGACGATGGCCTCGCCTGGCCTGGCGGCAAGCTGTTCCTGCGCCATACCGGGGCCGACCGTGCGGGGCGTGAGCAGGGCGAGCTGCAGGCCGATCGCCTCGATCTGGCCGCCCTGGCGCAGATTGCCAGCCGTCTGCCGCTGGATGCCGCCGTGCGTGACGCCCTGCAGACCTATGCACCCCAGGGTCTGGTGCAGCAGCTGCAGGCCGGCTGGCATGGGCCGCTGGCGCAGCCCCGGCAATACCAGCTGCGCGCCAAGGTGAGCGGCCTGGCCATTGCCGCCCAGGCCAGGAATCCCGCGGTCGTCGGCCTGACTGGCGCCGATGTAGAGCTGGATCTGACGCAGCAGGGCGGACGCGCGGAGCTGGCCATGGCAGACGGACGGCTGCTGCTGCCCGGTGTGTTCGAAGACCCGGTGCTGCCCGTGCAGCAGCTGTCGGCCACGCTGCGCTGGCAGGTCGAGGGGCAGCGCATCGCGGTGCAGACCAACGACCTGCGCTTTGCCAATGCCGACGCCCAGGGCGAGGCGCGCCTGGCCTGGCGCACGGCGGACGCCGCCACATCACCGGCACGCTCGCGCTTTCCGGGCGTGCTGGAGCTCTCGGGCCACC
Source organism: Diaphorobacter limosus (assembly GCF_033100095.1). Classification (NCBI taxonomy): domain Bacteria; kingdom Pseudomonadati; phylum Pseudomonadota; class Betaproteobacteria; order Burkholderiales; family Comamonadaceae; genus Diaphorobacter; species Diaphorobacter limosus. The sequence goes on from NZ_CP136921.1 coordinate 2,874,336, forward strand.
TGTCGCGCGCCGACGGCACGCGCGTGCACCGCTACCTGCCGCTGGTCATCCCGGCCGAGACGCGCCACTACGTGCGCGACGCCATCCAGACGGGCAGTGCCCCCGAGGTGCAGTTCCGCGTCAAGGGCGATCTGCACGACTTTCCCTATGGCCATGCGCCGCGCCTGGGCGAATTTCACATCGCCGCGCGCGTCACGGATGTGACCTACGCCTACGTGCCGCCCAGCCTGCTGGCGCCCGGCGACCGGCCCTGGCCGGTGCTGACCAACCTGGCCGGCGAGCTGGTGTTTGACCGCGCCAGCATGCTGGTGCGCAATGCCACGGGCGGTTTTGCCGGCCAGCGGGCGCTGCGCGTGCAGAAGGTCGGGGCAAAGATCGCCGATCTGGAGCACAGCGTGGTCGAGGTCGATGGCCAGGTGCGCGGCCCGCTGCAGGACATGCTGACGCTGGTGAGCGGCTCGCAGATTGCGCAGCTCACCCATGGCGCGCTCGATCGCGCCACGGCCAGTGGCGCGGCCGATCTGCAGCTCGCCCTGAAGCTGCCGCTGGCGAAGATGGCCCAGTCCCAGGTGCGCGGCAGCGTCACCCTGGCCGACAACGATGTGCGCTTTGTGCCCGAGGCGCCGACGGTGAGCGGCGCGCGCGGCGTGGTGCAGTTCAGCGACACCGGCTTCAGCCTGGTCGGCGTGCAGGGCCGGGCCCTGGGCGGCGAGCTGCGACTGGAGGGCGGCATGGTGGCGCCGCCCGCGGCCGGCGCGCGCGAATCACCGGTGCGCGTGCGTGCCCGCGGCACGGCCACGGCCGAGGGCCTGCGCGAGACGCCCCAACTGGGCCTGCTGGCGCGACTGGCGCGGCACGCCAGCGGTGCCAGCGCCTATGCCTTGAGCCTGGGCGTGCGCCGCGGCGTGGCCGAGATCCAGGTCACCAGTGACCTGGTGGGCATAGCCCTGGACGCCCCGGCGCCGCTGGGCAAGGCCGCGGCCACGCCGCTGGCCGTGCGCTTTGACAACCAGCTCACGCCCGAGGCGATGGCCACCGACAGCGCGCCGCTGCAGGATCAGCTGACGCTCGCTCTGGGCGATGTGCTGCGCCTGGACTACCTGCGCGCGCTCGAGGGCGAGCAGGCCCGCGTGCTGCGCGGCGCGGTGACTGTCGGCCTGCCGGCGGGCCAGGCCATGGCGCTGCCGCAGCAAGGCGTGGCTGCCAATGCCCGGCTGGACATGCTCGATGTCGATGCCTGGGACGCGCTGCTCGATCAGCACCAGGAGGGGCCGGGCGCAGGCGGACCGGTGGCCCAGGCCCAGGGGTACCTGCCCGACCGGGTGGCGCTGCGCGTGGGTACGCTTGCCCTGCAGGGGCGCAGCCTGCACGATGTGGTGGCCGGCGTCTCCCGCGTCGGCGCCGACTGGCGCGCCAACGTCAGCGCGCGTGAACTCGACGGCTATGTGGAGTACCGCCAGGCGGACGGCGCGGCCCAGCAGGAGGGGCTGTATGCGCGCCTGTCGCGCCTGGCCCTGCCCCAGTCGGACGAGCCGCAGGTGGATGCGCTGCTGGATGCGCAGCAGCCGGCCAGGCTGCCGGCGCTGGACATCGTGGTGCAGGACTTCGAGCTGCGCGGCCGGCGCCTGGGCCGCCTGGAGATAGAGGCGCGCAACCGCGCCACGCAGGACGGTCAGCGTGAATGGCGCCTGGGCAAGTTCAACCTGGCGGCGCCCGAGGCGGTGTTCGCCTCCAGCGGCAGCTGGGCCCTGGTCGGCGGCAAGGGCGCAGCGGCGCAGCGGCGCACCAGCATGGACTTTGCGCTGGACATACGCGACTCGGGCGCGCTGCTGGCGCGCTTTGGCATGGACGGCGTGCTGCGCCGCGGCAAGGGGCGTATCGCCGGCCAGGTGGGCTGGCAGGGCTCGCCGCTGTCGCCGGACTACCGCAGCATGACCGGGCAGATGCATGTGGACGTGGAATCGGGCCAGTTCCTCAAGGCCGACCCGGGTCTGGCCAAGCTGCTCGGGGTGCTCAGTCTGCAGTCGCTGCCGCGGCGCCTTGTGCTGGATTTCCGCGACGTGTTCAGTGAGGGCTTTGCCTTCGACTTCGTGCGCGGCGACCTGCATGTGGAGCAGGGCGTGGCCACCACCAACAATCTGCAGATGAAGGGCGTGAATGCCGCGGTGCTGATGGAGGGCAGCGCCGACATCGAGCGTGAGACGCAGGATCTGCATGTGGTGGTGGTGCCTGAGATCAATGCCATGACCGCCTCGCTCGTGGCCACGGCCATCAACCCGGTCATAGGCCTGGGCAGCTTTCTGGCCCAGGTGTTTTTGCGCGGGCCGCTGATCCAGGCGGCGACGCAAGAGTTTCGCATTGACGGCACCTGGGCCGAGCCACGCGTGGAGCGCATCCAGCAGCGCCAGGCGGCGCCCGGTGCTGGCGGCCCTGGCGCCCCCGCAATCTCAGGAGCAAAACCATGAAAGTCGCAGCCTTGCAAATGGTCTCCGGCGTGGCCCTGCAGCCCAATCTGGAGGTCGCACGCCAGCTGCTGCAGCAGGCGGCCCGGGCCGGAGCCGAGCTGGCGGTGCTGCCCGAGTATTTCTGCGCCATGGGCCGGCGCGACGAGGACAAGCTGGCGCTGCGCGAGCGCCTGGGCGATGGGCCGGTGCAGCGCTTTCTGGCCGATGCGGCGCGCGAGCTGGGCCTGTGGATCGTTGGCGGCACGCTGCCCCTGGCGGGGGACGATCCGCGGCGCGTGTACAACAGCTCGCTGGCGTTCTCGCCGGCGGGCGAATGCGTGGCGCGCTACGACAAGATCCACCTGTTTCGCTTCGACAACGGCCGCGAGCAGTTCGACGAGGCACGCACCATCCAGGCCGGCCAGGGCAGCGTGCGCTTTGCGCTGCCGGCGCGCGACGGCAGGCTGTGGCATGTCGGTCTGTCCGTCTGCTATGACCTGCGCTTTCCCGAGCTGTACCGCGAACATGCGCGTGCCGGCGCCGACCTGCTGCTGGTGCCCAGCGCCTTCACCTACACCACCGGCCGCGCGCACTGGGAGTTGCTGCTGCGCGCGCGCGCCGTGGAGAACCTGGCCTATGTGCTGGCGCCGGCCCAGGGTGGTCAGCACGAGAATGGCCGCCGCACCTGGGGCCACAGCATGTGCATAGACCCCTGGGGCCAGGTGCTGGCGCGGCAGGCCGAGGGATCGGGGGTGGTGCTGGGTGAGCTCGATGCCGCCCATCTGCGCCAGCTGCGCAGCCAGCTGCCGGCGCTCGAGCACCGCGTGCTGTGATGACTGAGACCGCAGCGCCACACGAGCCAGCCGCGCCGCCGCTGGAGCGGCTGCCAGGGCGCTGGCGCCGCTGGCTGGGCGCGTGGCGGCGCTGGTCGCTGTGGGCCTTGCTGCTGGCGCTGGTGGCCAGCATGCTGGTCACGCTGGTGTGGCTGGCCGGCCGCTACGAGGCCGGCGAGGTGCAAAGCCGGCTCGAGCGCGACAGCGCGGACGCCGTGGCCGACATCCGCAACGCCTTCGCGCACAACCTGCAGAACCTGCAGGCGCTGCAGGCGGGTGATCCTGACCTGGCGATCTGGGAAAGCCGTGCCGGCGATCTGCTCACCCAGCGGCGCGAGCTGGTGCGCATAGAGTGGCGCGACACCCAGCTGCAGCTGCGCGCGCATGCCCAGACGCCCTACCGTCCCCAGGGGCGCGACCCGACCCAGCGCGCCAGCGTGCGCTCCGAGACAGCGCTGGCCTGCGCCAACGCGCGGCGCATCACCGGGCCCTCCTACTCCACCAGCTACTTCCAGCCCATGCCCGATGGCGTGGGCGCCGAGATGATGGAGGTCTGCCTGCCGCTGATGGGCGATGGGCGCAACCATGGCTTTCTGGTTGCCACCTACGCCTTGCACACCGTGCTGCAGGAGCTGGTGGCGCCGGGCCTCAAGCGCACCCAGGAGGTGTCGTTCACCGAGGCCGACGGCACGCGCCTGGCGCTGGTGGGCGCCATGCGCCGCGGCACGCGCATGTTCACGGCGCAGCAGTTGTTCGACCTGCCGGGCAATACGCTGATCCTGCGCATGGATGGCTGGCATGCCGCGCCCAGCGTGTTTCCCAACGTGCTCACGGCCCTGGTCACGGCCATGTCCATCGCCCTGGTGTCGGTGCTGGTGGTGCTGGTGCGCGACAACCGGCGCCGCCTGAGCGCCGAGCGCAATCTGGGCGATGCGCTGGCGTTTCGCAAGGCTATGGAGGACTCCCTGGTCACCGGCCTGCGCGCGCGCGACATCCATGGTCGCATCACCTATGTGAATCCGGCCTTTTGCGCCATGGTGGGCTTCTCCACGTCCGAGCTGGTGGGCCTGGACACGCCGCCCTACTGGCCGCCCGAGCATGCGCGGGAATATGCCGAGCGCCAGATGGTGCGCATGGCCGGGCGGCTCGATCCGCCGCGCGAGGGCTATGAATCGACCTTCATGCGCAAGGACGGCACGCGCCTGACGGTGATGATCTTCGAGGCCCCGCTGATCAACGCCCAGGGCCTGCACACGGGCTGGATGGGCTCCTTCCTGGATGTGACCGATCAGCGCCGCGCCGAGGAACTTTCGCGCACCTCGCAGGAGCGCCTGCAGGCCACGGCGCGCCTGGCCACCGTGGGCGAAATGGCATCGCTGCTGAGCCACGAGCTGAACCAACCCCTGGCGGCCATCGCCAGCTATGCCTCGGGCTCGCTGAACCTGCTGGGCCCGGCGCAGGCGGCGCAGCCGCCGTCGGCGCATGACCTGGCCGACCTGCGCGTGGGCGTGCAGCGCATCGCCGCACAGGCCGAGCGCGCCGGGCGCGTGATCAAGAGCGTGCACGACTTCGTGCGCCGGCGCGACCAGTCACGCGCGCCGGCCAGCGCACAGGCCTTGTTCGACGCCGTGCTGCCGCTGATCCGGCTGCAGGCGCACAAGATTGGCGTGCGCGTGGTGCTGGACATCCAGGCGGGCCTGCCCCCGGTGCTGTGCGACCGCACCATGGTCGAGCAGGTGCTGCTGAACCTGGCGCGCAACGCCATGCAGTCCATGGACGATCCGCAGATCCACCCGCGCATCCTGGACTTGCACGTGCGCCGCGCGGCCTCGAACGCGGCCAGGGGCTGGCTGGAGTTCTCCGTGGCCGACATGGGCAGCGGCATCCCCGAGGACGTGGCCGAACGCCTGTTCACGCCCTTCTACACCACGCGTGCCGAGGGCATGGGCCTGGGCCTGTCCCTGTGCCGCACGGTGGTGGAGCAGCACGGCGGCTTTCTGGGCCATGCCCAGCGCCAGCCGCGTGGTACGGTATTCACCTTCACCCTGCCCGTATTTCAGGAAGACTGATGGAACCCGCCGCCAATGCCACCGTGTACATCGTGGACGACGACGCCGAGGTGCGCGAGGCCCTGGCCTGGCTGCTGCGTTCGCGCCGCGTGCTCAGCGAGGCCTATGCCAGCGCCGAGGCCTTCGAGCTGATGCTCGCCGAGCGCGCCACCGCCGGCCTGCCGCAGCGCCAGCCCTGCTGCCTGCTGCTGGACGTGCGCATGCCCGGCATGAGCGGGCTGGCGCTGTTCGACAACATGGTCGCGCGTGGCGACACTGCCGGCATACCGGTGATCTTTCTCACCGGCCATGCCGACGTGCCCACCGCCGTGGCCACGGTCAAGCGCGGCGCCTTTGACTTCTGTGAAAAGCCCTTCTCGGACAACCAGCTCGTCGATCGCGTGCAGGCGGCGCTGGAACTCTCGGCCCGGCACCTGCAGGACTGCCGCGAGCGCCATCGGCTGCAGGACAGGCTGGCCGAGCTGACCGAGCGCGAGCGCGACGTGATGCGCCTGGTGGTCGAGGGCCTGCCGAACAAGCTGATTGCCGACCAGCTGGCCATCAGCGTGCGCACGGTGGAGGTGCACCGCGCGCGCGTGTTCGACAAGATGCAGGTCAAGTCGGCTGTGGAGCTGGCCAATCTGCTGCGTTCGGCACCACAGCAGTCTTGATATAAAAAATGCTGCTAGCGCTTATGTGACAAGCGCTCACAGCTATTATTTTTAATGCAATGACCCGTGGCGTGGGGGCGTCAACCCTGGCGCTCGCCCATGAAGATCTCTACCCGGCGGTTGCGCGCCCGGCCTGCGGCCGTGTCATTGCCGGCAATCGGTTCGCGCGATCCGCGGCCATCGACCTGGATGCGTGCACCGCTCACGCCGCGCGCTGTGAGGTAGTTGCGCGTGCTCTCGGCCCGATCCAGCGACAGCGGGTTGTTGATGGCGTCGCTGCCGGTGGAATCGGTGTGGCCGATGATGCGCACCTCGGCATTCGGGTTGTTGCGCAGGCCCTCGGCAAAGCGATCGAGCACCGGGCGGAAGTTGGCCTCGATGTCGGCGCGGCCGGTGGCGAACGAGATGTCGCTGGGGATGTCCAGCTTGAGCTGGTTGTCCGTGGTCTGCGACACGGTCACCCCCGTGCCCTGGGTGGCGGCCTGCATCTCCTGTTTTTGCTTTTCCATCTGCTGCGACCAGATGTAGGTGCCCAGGGCGCCCACGCCGGCGCCGATCACCGCGCCCGTGCCAGCCTTGCCGCCGGTCATGGCGCCTATGGCCGCGCCGCCCAGCGCACCTGCACCCGCGCCAATGGCGGTGCGGCGCTGGGTGTCGCTCATCTCGGCACAGCCGGTGGTCAGCAAAATGGCGGCGGCGCTGCCGATGAGTAGAAGCTTGCGCATGGAGTCCTCCTTGAATTCAAAAGTACGTCTGCGAGGCTAGCCCGGACGGCGCCCGTGGTCTGTAAGACTTGGTACCTGCGGGTGATTCAGGGCGGCAAACAACTGTCAATCCTCCTCGTCCGGCGGCAGTTCGCCGCGCTTGCGGCCCGAAAACATGGTCCACCACAGAATGGCCACAAAGATTAGCAGCGCCACCAGCGCCTCAAGCAAAATCAGCCCCATGAATGTTTGTCTCCCGCGCCTGTTTTGGATGGTGCTGATTGTAGGAATGCTGGCCGCCTGCTCCACGCCGGTACCCCTGGACTCGTCCGCGCCCACCGCGCCGGCGGCACGGCCCGTGCCCGCGGGATCGGCGGCCGTGCCGGGCACGCTGACCCAGTCCAAGAGCCGCTGGGTGCCCGTGGCCTGGAGCGAGCTGCCCGGCTTTGACGCCGACGCCCTGCACGAGGCCTGGAACGCCTGGCTGCGCAGCTGCGAGCGCCCGGCCCCGGCCTTCGCGCCGCTGTGTGGCGACGTGCGCCGCCTGAGCATCGCCGCGCCCGAGGAGCAGCGCGGCTGGATCATGCAGCGCCTGCAGCCCTACCGCATAGAAACGCTGGAGGGCAGCGCCGATGGCTTGCTGACCGGCTACTTCGAGCCCTACCTGGACGCCGTGCGCCAGCCGGGCAACGGCTTTGGCGTACCGCTGTATGCCCCGCCGGCGGATCTGGGCCAGCGCAAGCCCTGGTACACGCGCCAGCAGATCGAGACCCTGCCCCAGGCCCAGGCGGCCTTGGCCGGCCGCGCCATTGCATGGGTGCGCGACCCGGTCGAGGCCCTGGTGCTGCACATCCAGGGCTCGGGCCGGCTGCGCGTGCAGGAGGCCGACGGCAGCCAGCGCCTGGTGCGCCTGGCCTATGCCGGCACGAATGACCAGCCGTACAAGAGCGTGGGCCGCTGGCTGCTGGACCAGGGTTTGGTGCGTGATGCCACCTGGCCCGGCATCACGGCCTGGGTGCGGCAGAACCCGCAGCGCGTCAGCGAGATGCTGTGGAGCAACCCGCGCTACGTGTTCTTTCGCGAGGAGCCATTGGACGGGCTGGACGCCGCCTTCGGCCCCAAGGGCGCGCAGGGCGTGCCGCTGACGCCGGGGCGTTCGATCGCCGTCGATCGCCAGAGCATCCCCTACGGCACGCCGGTGTGGCTGGCCTCCAGCGGGCCCACGGCCCAGCTGTCGCGCCTGGTGCTGGCGCAGGACACGGGCAGCGCCATCCTGGGCGCGGTGCGCGCCGACTACTTCACCGGCTGGGGCCCGGAGGCGGGCGACATGGCCGGGCGGCTGAAGCAGAACCTGCGCCTGTGGGCGTTGTGGCCGAGGCAGGGCGCCACCCCCTGAGGCGCCCGTATTTGAGCGCGCAGCTTGCGGTGGATATTGGCAAAAATAGACTGTAGCGCTTATTGATAAAGCGTCAATAGCTATTAATTGTATAGCTTATCAATCGCCTTCCACCACATAGCGCGAAATTACCGGCGGTGTCTCGCCGATATGGAAGGCGTTCTTGCGGTCGCGCAGTGCCACGTCGGAGGCGGTGACGCGGTCGAAGCGGCGCAGGTGCTCGGTCCAGGACTCGTCCACCACGCGCTCGACGTAGCGGCGCGGGTCGGCGATGTCGTGCTGCAGCTCCCAGCTGAGGGCACCCTGGCGCAGGCGCGCGCGCCGGCTCTCCTGCATCACGGCGCGAAACTCGGCCGCGCGCGCGGGCTCGATGAGGTATTCGATGCTGGTCACCAGGCGCAGCCCGGCCTCTGGCGGGGTCTCGGCCTGCGGCAGGTTGAAGGCGCGCGAGGGGCTCAGGTCTTCCTCGCCATGGCGGTCGCTCACCAGGCGCTGCACCAGGGTCATTACCGTCACGCCTATGGCCGCAGCCAGCGCCAGGCTCACGGGCACGCTGCTCATGGCGGCCACCTGGCCCCACAGCGCCGCGCCGGCTGCGGTGGCGCCCATGATGGCCATCTGGAAGATGGCCATGCCGCGCGCGCGCACCCAGTTGGGCAGGGCGAACTGTGCCGCCACCACCAGGGCGTTGGCCACGGTGATCCAGGCCGCACCGGCGACCACCATGGCCGGCACGGCCAGATACACGTTGGGTGCCAGGGCCACGATGGCCGAGGCCAGCGACTGCACCAGCGTGCCGCGCGTGACCAGCTGGTCGGCGGCCATCATCTGGCGCAGGCGTGGCAGCAGCATGGCCGCGCCTATGGCACCCGCGCCCATGGCCGCCAGCAGCAGCGTGAAGGTGCCGGCGCCGCCGCCCTGCAGGCCGCGTGCCACCAGCGGCAGCAGCGCCAGCAGGGCCGTGGCGTGCAGGAAGAACACCGAAATGCGCCACAGCACGGCGCGCATCGGTGGCGACTCGCGTACGAACTGCAGGCCCACGCGCATGGCGCTGGCCAGGCGCTCGCGCCCGAGCGGGTTGGGCGTGGCCTGGCGCCGCCAGCGCATGATGGTGAAGCCCGCCAGCAGCGACAGCACGGCGTTCAGCACAAAGACCCAGGCGCTGCCGAAGCTGGCAATGATGGCGCCGGCCAGCAGGGGCCCGATGATGCGCGAGGCGTTCATCGCCACGCCGTTGAGCGCCAGCGCCGCGGGCAGGTGCGGGCGCTCCACTAGCTCGGGCACGATGGCCGAGAACACCGGCCAGCGCATGGCCAGGCCTATGCCGTTGGCAAAGGTGAGCGCCAGCAGCAGGTGCGGGCTGACCCCGCCGGCCAGGATCACCCCGCACAGCACCACGGCCACGGCCGCCACCCAGAACTGCGTGACCATGAAGTACTTGCGTCGGTCCAGTATGTCGGCCAGCGCACCGCTGGGCAGGCCGAGCAGGAACACCGGCAGGGTGGAGGCCGTCTGCACCAGCGCCACCAGCACCGGCGAGCTGGTCAGCGTGGTCATGAGCCAGGCGGCCGCCACGTCGTTCATCCACATGCAGGTATTGGCCACCAGCCAGGTCAGCCAGAGCATGCGGAACACGGGCACGGACAGCGGCGCCAGGGGTGACTGCGGCGTGCGCGCGGCGGCGCTGCGCTGCAGCTCGGCAGTGGCTGCGGCCTCGGCGGAGTCGGCGATGTCCGAGGCGTTGGCGGGGGTGTCGGCGCCGGGGTCTGTGCTGTCGGGGCTCTGGGGCCCGTGGGTGTGCGGTGGCTGTGGCGGCATGGGCCCGCCATTATGAAACCTCAGGCCCGGGCCTGCTCCAGATGCGCCAGCGGCAGCGCGCCGCCGGCCTTGACCTCGCCCAGCGAGAAGCTGGTGTGCATGTCCTTCACGTTGGGCAGGTTCAGCAGCACGGTGCGCGCGAACTGCGAAAAGCTGTCCAGGTCGCGCGCCACCACCTGCAGCTCGAAGGTGCCGGTGCCGCTGATGTAGTGGCAGGACACCACCTCGGGAATCTGCGCTATGGCCTGCTCCATGGTGCGCGTCAGGTCGCCCGTGCTGCGCTCGGCGTCCAGGCGCACGAAGGCCAGCACGCCCAGGCCGATCTTGTGGCGGTCGATCTCGGCGCGGTAGCCGCGGATGAAGCCGGATTCCTCCAGCGCCCGCACACGGCGCCAGCAGGGCGCGGCCGACAGGCCTACTCGCTGCGCCAGCTCGGCATTGGTCAGACGCGCGTCACGCTGCAAGGCGCCCAGTATGGCCAGGTCGTATTTGTCCAGTGTTTCCATTTTTCGATTATTTAAAGAAAGATTCTTTCTTGCATTGGGGAAAACGCGGCAAACAAAGCAAACACATATCAGTAATCAGCGCATACACTGCGCGCCATGGACTGGGCCTGAGCGGCGCCGGTTCGTTTGCCGTGCCCCCGCAACCCGGGGCGCAAGCCCGAAGAACAGCCCGGAGACACCCCATGAATGCCCCCCTGCCCGACCATGTGCGCCGCGCGCTCGAGTCCGTCACCCTGGATGACAAATATGCCCTGGGTCAGGGCCGCGCCTTCATGAGCGGCGTGCAGGCCCTGGTGCGCCTGCCCATGCTGCAGCGCCAGCGCGACCAGGCCGCGGGCCTGAACACGGCGGGCTTCATCAGCGGCTACCGTGGCTCGCCGTTGGGCGGCTACGACCAGGCCCTGCTCGGCGCGCGCAAGCATCTGGCAGAGAGCCATGTCGTGTTCCAGCCCGGCGTGAACGAGGAGCTGGGCGCCACGGCCGTGTGGGGCACGCAGCAGCTCGACATCTACCCCGAGAGCAAAAAGTACGACGGCGTGTTTGGCATCTGGTATGGCAAGGGGCCGGGCGTGGATCGCTGCTCGGACGTGTTCAAGCATGCCAACATGGCCGGCACCGCCAAACATGGCGGCGTGATCGCCGTGGCCGGCGACGACCACATCAGCAAGAGCAGCACCGCCGCGCACCAGAGCGACCATATCTTCAAGGCCTGCGGCCTGCCGGTGTTCTTTCCGAGCAGCGTGCAGGACATCCTGGACATGGGTCTGCATGCCTTTGCCATGAGCCGCTTCTCGGGCCTGTGGTCGGGCCTGAAAACGGTGCAGGAGGTGGTCGAGTCGTCGAGCAGCATCTCGGTCGATCCGGATCGTGTGAACATCATCCTGCCCGAGGACTTTGTGATGCCGCCGGGCGGCCTGCACATACGCTGGCCCGACGCGCCCCTGGAGCAGGAGGCGCGCCTGATGGACTACAAGTGGTATGCGGCCCTGGCCTATGTGCGCGCCAACAAGCTCAACTACAACGTGGTCGCCACGCCCCGGGATCGCTTTGGACTCATCGCCAGCGGCAAGGCCTACAACGACATGCGCCAGGCTCTGATCGACCTGGGGCTCGATGACGGCCATTGCCGCCAGCTGGGCATCCGCGTGCACAAGGTGAACGTGGTCTGGCCGCTGGAGGCCGGCATCACGCGCGACTTTGCCGAGGGGCTGCAGGAGATCCTGGTGGTCGAGGAAAAGCGCCAGGTCATCGAATACCAGATCAAGGAGCAGCTCTACAACTGGCGCGCCGACGTGCGCCCGGACGTGCTGGGCAAGTTCGACGAGGTCGAGGGCGACCATTCGGGCGGCGAGTGGGGCATGCCCAACCCCAGCCAGAACTGGCTGCTGCGCCCCCAGGCCGACCTGACGCCGGCCATCATCGCGCGCGCCATCGCCAAGCGGCTGAAGAAGCTGGGCGTCCCCGCGGACATCGCGGCGCGCATGGACGAGCGCCTGTCGGTGATAGAGGCGCGTGAGCGCGGCATGGCCGAGCAGAAGCTGGACACCGGCGAGCGCATGCCCTGGTTCTGCAGCGGCTGCCCGCACAACACCAGCACCCGCGTGCCCGAGGGCAGCCGTGCCGTGGCCGGCATTGGCTGCCACTACATGGTCAACTGGATGCCCGACCGCCACACCAGTACCTTCACGCAGATGGGCGGCGAGGGCGTGACCTGGGTGGGCCAGGCGCCGTTTTCCAAGACCCCCCATGTCTTCGCCAATCTGGGCGACGGCACCTACTTCCACAGCGGCCTGCTGGCGATCCGCCAAGCAATAGCGTCTGGCGCCAACATTACCTACAAGATCCTCTACAACGACGCCGTGGCCATGACCGGCGGCCAGCAGGTGGGCGAGCGGCCCGAGGGCCATTCGGTCGCGCAGATCGCCCACAGCCTGCGCGCCGAGGGCGTGGCGCGCCTGGTGGTGGTGACCGACGAGCCCGAGAAGTACCACGGCCGCACGCACAGCCTGGCCGCCAACCCCGCGCGCGCCAAGCACCAGGAGCTGCTCAACGACCTGCCGCCGGGTGTCGAGGTATTCCACCGCGATGAGCTCGACCGCATCCAGCGCGAGCTGCGCGACATCGCCGGCTGCACGGCGCTGATCTACGACCAGACCTGCGCCACCGAAAAGCGCCGGCGCAGGAAGCGCGGCACGCTTGCAGCGCCGACCAAGACGGTCATCATCAACGAGCTGGTCTGCGAGGGCTGTGGCGACTGCGGGGTGGCGTCCAACTGCCTGTCGGTGGAGCCGGTCGAAACCGAATTCGGCCGCAAGCGCCGCATCAACCAGAGCACCTGCAACAAGGACTATTCCTGCGTCAAGGGCTTTTGCCCCAGCTTCGTCACCATCGAGGGCGGCCAGCTGAAAAAGCCCAGGAAGGAAAAGAAGGGCGACCTGGCCGCCCTGCCCCCCATCCCCGATCCGGTGTTGCCGGTGGCTGAAGAGGCCTGGGGCATCATCGTCGCCGGCGTGGGCGGCACGGGGGTGATCACCATAGGCTCGCTGCTGGGCATGGCCGCGCACCTGGAGGGCAAGGGCGTGGTCACGCAGGACGCGGCCGGCCTGGCGCAAAAGGGTGGCGCCACCTGGAGCCATGTGCAGATTGCCAACCGCCCCGAGGCCATCTACACCACCAAGGTGGACACGGCCAAGGCCGACCTCATCATCGGCTGCGACCCCATAGTCGCCGCCAACAAGGCCACCCTGGCCGCCATGCGGCCGGACCGCACCTTCGTCGCGCTGAACACCCATGGCACGCCGGCCGCGGCCTTCGTGCACAACCCCAACTGGCAGTTCCCCGCCGAGGGCTGCGAGGCAGCGATTGCCGCCGCCGTGGGCCCGGATATGCTGGGCGTGCTCGACGCCGAGCGGGTCGCCACTGAGCTGCTGGGCGACAGTATCTACACCAACCCGCTGATGCTGGGCTACGCCTGGCAAAAGGGCCGCGTGCCGCTGTCGCATGCCGCGCTGATGCGCGCCATGGAGCTCAATGGCGTGCAGGTGGCCAACAACCAGGTGGCCTTTGAATGGGGCCGGCGCTGTGCCCATGACCCGGCCGCCGTGCGGGCCCTGTTCCAGGCGGCGCAGGTGGTGCAATGGGTGAAGAAGCCGGGTCTGGCCGAGCTGCTGGCCAGGCGGGTCGAGTTCCTCACCGGCTACCAGAACGCGGCCTACGCCGCCGAATACAGCGCCTTTGTCGAGAAGGTGCGCGCGGCAGAGGCAAAGCTGGGCCAGGGCCAGCGGCTGGCCGAGGCCGTGGCGCGTTACCTGTTCAAGCTCATGGCCTACAAGGACGAGTACGAGGTGGCGCGCCTGCACACCGACGCAGCCTTCACCCGGCGCGTGGAGGGCCTGTTCGAGGGCGACTATCGCATCGTGCACCACCTGGCGCCGCCCAGCCTGGCCGGCAAGAGCGACCACGGCGAGCCGGTCAAGAAGAGCTACGGGCCCTGGATGCGCCGGGCGATGGGCCTGTTGGCGCAATGCAAGGGCCTGCGCGGCACGGCGCTCGATCCCTTTGGCAGGACCGAGGAGCGGCGCACCGAGCGTGCCCTGATCCAGGAGTACCGCGCCTGCGTGGACGAGCTGCTGGCCGGCCTCTCGCCCGAGCGCCTGGCCCTGGCCGTGCAGGTCGCGAGCATTCCCGAGGACATACGCGGCTACGGCCATGTGAAGCAGCGCCACCTGCAGGCGGCGCGCGGAAAATGGGCCGAGCTCATGCAGCGCTGGCGCGACCCGCAAGGGGCTGAACGCCGGATGGCCTGAATATTTTCATAGCTGTTGACGCTTGATGGATAAGGCCCATAGCCCATTTTTGCTCGAAATCTGTCCACGCCGGGGCGCGGCATTCAAGGGTGTAAGGCGCGCCGAATACAATCGCCTGTTGCCCTCATGGCAGGCCCTGCGGGGCCCGTCAGACCATCCATCCCTTGTTTGAGTGGAGTTTCTCCCGTGTTTATTTCTTCCGCCTTTGCCCAAACCGCACCCGCCGCAGCCGCCGAAGGGGGCCTGATGGGCTCGCTCACCGGCATGTTGCCGCTGGTGCTGATGTTCGTGGTGCTGTACTTCATCATGATCCGGCCCCAGATGAAGCGCCAGAAGGAGCACCGCGCCATGATCGACGCGTTGGCCAAGGGCGATGAGGTGGTCACGGCCGGCGGCCTGCTGGGCAAGGTCGCGAACCTCTCCGAAGGCTATGTGCAGCTGGAGATCGCCAGCGGCGTGCAGGTGCAGGTGCAGCGCAGCGCCGTGACCCAGGTGCTGCCCAAGGGCACCGTCAAGTAAACCGGTTGTAGGCCCGCGGGCCTTTTGTTGGGGTGGCAGGGCGCGTGGCGTGCCCGCTGCCCCGTAGGTATTTGAAGAGCGCGATCATGAACCGTTATCCGGTCTGGAAGTACGCGATCCTGGTGATCGTGCTGCTGATAGGGGCCTTGTACACCCTGCCCAATTTCTTTGGCGAGGCGCCTGCGGTGCAGGTGTCATCGGCCAAGGCCACCATCAAGGTCGATGCCGCGCTGCAGCGGCGCGTCGAAGAGGCGCTGCAGGCGGCCGGCGTGAGCCCGGACTCGGTGACGTTCGACGGCAACTCGGTGCGCGCGCGCTTTGACACGCCGGACAACCAGCTCAAGGCCAAGGATGCGATCCAGAAGGCCCTGGTCAGCGACCCGTCCGACCCGCCCTACATCGTGGCGCTGAACCTGGTGTCGCGCTCGCCCGACTGGCTCACCGCCATCAATGCCCGCCCCATGTACCTGGGCCTGGACCTTCGCGGCGGCGTGCACTTCATGCTGCAGGTGGACATGCAGGCAGCGCTCACCAAGAAGGCCGAGTCTTATGCCGGCGACCTGCGCACCACGCTGCGCGAGAAGAGCATCCGCCACGGCGGCATCAGCCGTGACGGCCAGGCCATAGACATCCGCGTGCGCGACGAGGCCACGCTGACGGCGGCGCGCAACCTGATCGCAGACCAGTTCCCCGACCTGCTGACCACCAGCAGCCCGGATGGCGAGGGCTTCCAGCTGCGCGCCACCATCAAGCCCGAGGCCCTGCGCAAGGTGCAGGAGCAGGCGCTCAAGCAGAACATGGTCACGCTGCACAACCGTATCAACGAGCTGGGCGTGGCCGAGCCGGTGATCCAGCAGCAGGGGCTGGATCGCATCGTGGTGCAGCTGCCCGGCGTGCAGGACACGGCCAAAGCCAAGGACATCCTGGGCCGTACCGCCACCCTGGAGGTGCGCATGGTGGACGAGGGCACCGAGGCGCGCGCCGCCGAGATCGGCAGCGGTCCCGTGCCCTTTGGCGACGAGAAATACCTGGATCGCAACGGCCAGGCCGTGATCGTGAAGAAGCAGGTCATCCTCACCGGCGAAAACCTGACCGACGCCCAGCCCGGCTTTGACGGCCAGACCCAGGAGCCCACCGTCAACCTGACGCTGGACGCCAAGGGCTCGCGCATCTTCAAGGACATCACGCGCGAGAACATCGGCAAGCGCATGGCCATCGTGCTGTTCGAGAAGGGCAAGGGCGAGGTCGTCACGGCGCCGGTGATTCGCAGCGAAATCGGCGGTGGCCGGGTGCAGATCTCGGGCCGCATGACGACGCAGGAGGCCAACGACACGGCCCTGCTGCTGCGCGCCGGCTCGCTCGCCGCGCCCATGGAAATCATCGAGGAATACACCATTGGCCCCAGCCTGGGCGCCGACAACATCGATCGCGGCATCCATTCCGTGGTCTGGGGCATGGTGGCCATTGCCGCCTTCATGTGCGTGTACTACATGCTGTTCGGCGTGTTCTCCACGATTGCGCTGGGCATGAACGTGCTGCTGCTGATCGCCGTGCTGTCCATGCTGCAGGCCACGCTGACCCTGCCCGGCATTGCCGCCATGGCGCTGGCGCTGGGCGTGGCCATCGACTCCAACGTGCTGATCAACGAGCGCATCCGCGAGGAGCTGCGCGCCGGCATCGCGCCGCAGGCGGCGATTGCCGCGGGCTACGAGCGCGCCTGGGCCACCATCCTGGACTCCAACGTGACCACGCTGATCGCCGGTCTGGCGCTGCTGGCCTTTGGCACTGGGCCGGTGCGCGGTTTTGCCGTGGTGCATTGCATAGGCATTCTGACCAGCATGTTCTCGGCCGTGTTCTTCTCGCGCGGCCTGGTGAATCTCTGGTATGGACGCCAGAAGAAACTCAAGAGCGTGGCCATCGGCCAAGTCTGGAAGCCCGAGGGCGAAGACAACCGCTCCGTGGCCGGCCGCAGCGGCAGCACTGATTAAAAGGAGGAAAGACCATGGAGTTTTTCCGCATCAAAAAAGACATTCCGTTCATGAAGTACGCGTTGGTGCTCAACGCGGTGTCCTTCATCACCTTCGCCCTGGCGGTGTTCTTTCTGGTCACGCGTGGCCTGCATCTGTCGGTGGAATTCACCGGCGGCACCGTCATGGAGGTGGCCTACTCGCAGACGGCCGACATCGGCAAGGTGCGCGACAAGGTGGCGGCCCTGGGCTACCCCGACGTGGTGGTGCAGAACTTCGGGACGTCCCGCGACGTGATGATCCGCCTGCCGGTGCAAAAGGGCGTGACCTCGGCCCAGCAAAGCGAGCAGGTGCTGGCGGCGCTGAAGAGCGAGGACGCGGGCGTGACGCTGCGGCGCACGGAGTTCGTCGGCCCGCAGGTGGGCGAGGAGTTGGTGCACGGCGGCCTGATGGCGCTGGGTATGGTGGTGCTGGGCATCGTCATCTACCTGGCGTTCCGTTTCGAGTGGAAGTTCGGCGTCGCGGCCATCATCGCCAACCTGCACGACGTGGTCATCATCCTGGGCTTCTTCGCCTTCTTCCAGTGGGAGTTCTCGCTCTCGGTGCTGGCCGGGGTGCTGGCCGTGCTGGGCTATTCGGTGAACGAGTCGGTGGTGATCTTTGACCGGATTCGCGAGGCCTTCCGGCGCTTTCGCAAGCTCTCCACGCACGAGGTCATAGACCACGCCATCACCTCGACCATGAGCCGCACCATCATCACCCACGCCTCGACCGAGGCCATGGTGCTGTCGATGTTCTTCTTCGGCGGCCCCAGCCTGCACTACTTTGCGCTGGCGCTGACCATAGGCATTCTGTTCGGCATCTACTCCTCGGTGTTCGTGGCGGCGGCGATCGCCATGTGGCTGGGTGTCAAGCGCGAGGATCTGGTGAAGACCTCGGCGCGCAAGGATGGCGATCCCAACGACCCCAACTCCGGGGCGGTGGTCTAAGCGGGCGCTCGCGCCGGCGCTGTGGCAACGCACTGAAACTGTCTTGGATACGCCACAACAGGGCGAGGGCAACGGCTAAGATTCAAGGTCTATGGACATCCAGCCCACCTCTGCCGCCGACCGCCGCCTGGCCCAGCTGGCGCGGCAGCGTTTTGTGGAAGGCCTGTGCGCGGCCTTGCCGGATCTGGACAAGAAGCTGTATGCGTTCCTGACCGATCTGATGGCGCAGACGGCGACGCAGCGCGACATGCAGCTGCGCCGCGACGCCTGGATGAACTACCAGGCCCACCGCAAGGCCTGGGTGGAGGATGTGGTGCGCGCCTGGCGCGAGGCTCTGGTGCCGCAGCAGTCGCCCTCCGCCACCATGCCCCTGGACGGGGGACTGGAGCTGGTTGGCGACGACGTGATCGAGAACCGGCTGCTGGCCTCGCGCATGGCGCTGACCGTCACCGAGCATGTGGGCGCGTCCTTTGACGTCGCGCGCCAGCGTACCCAGCACCTGGACGGACGTGAGCTTTCCAGCCGCGACATCCTGCGCCCCGAGACCCTGTGCCTGCGGCTGGTGGAGTCGTGGCTGGATGCCGGCCTCAAGCGCGAGGAGCTGCAGCTGGCGCTCGATCCGGTGCAGACCACCCTGTCCGAGCTGGCCCAGGCGCAGTACCAGGCGTTGCTCGGGCTGTATGACCAGCAGGGTGTGATCACGGCCGAGGAGCTGCGCACGCGCCAGGTGCGGGTGGCGAGCGTGGGGGCGAGCCGCTCGGGCGCCTTGGGCCGCGACAGCGCCGGTGTGGCCCTGGGCCGGGATACACCGTTTCCCGCCACCATGCTGGCAACGCCCGGCGGCATGCAGCCACCCCAGGGCATGCCGGTGCCCATGGCTGGCGTACGCCCGGGGATGGGCGGTTTTTCCACCCCCCTGGCCTATGCGCGCCAGCGTGCGCAGGGGGTGATGATGCAGCTGCGGCGCATGCTGGCGCCGTCGGCCACGGGCCAGGGCGCGGCCCCGGCGCAGCCGGCCTCGTCGGCCCTGATGCATGCATTGGCCGACGAGCGCGTGGAGGCCGACCTGTACTACAGCGGCATGGCCACGCTGGTCGAGGACTACAGCCCCCAGGCCGTGGTGCGCGTGGCCCATGTGGTGCGCGAGCGCGCGGACGAATTCAAGAAAAAGGCCAGCACGGCCAGCGAGAAGGCCGTCATCGAGGTGGTGGCCCTGATGTTCCAGAGCATCCTCAGCGAAGACCGCATACCGCCCGCGGTGCGCGTGTGGTTTGCACGCCTGCAGGTGCCGGTGCTGCGCGTGGCGCTGGCCGAGCCGGAGTTCTTCAGCGACCTGGCCCATCCGGCGCGCCAGCTCATCGACCGCATGGGCTCCTGCGTGCTGGGCTTTGACGCCAGCGCCATCAACGGTGGCGCGCTGGAGGCCGAAATCCGCCGCATCGTGCAGGTGATCGAGCAATACCCCGAGACTGGCAAGCGCGTGTTCGAGCTGGTGTTGGCGGAGTTCGAGAAGTTCCTTGCCAAGTACCTGACCGAAGGCCAGGGCACGGCGCGCATCATCAGCGTTGCCCAGCAGGTCGAGCAGCGCGAGACGCTGGCGATCCAATACACCATAGAGCTGCGCAACATGCTCAAGGACATGCCGGTGCGCGAGGAAATTCGTGATTTCCTGTTCAAGTCCTGGGCCGAGGTGCTGGCCATGTCGGCGGTGCGCAACGGCGCCCAGCATGCCGAAACCACCGCCTTCAAGCGTGCCGCTGCCGACCTGGTCTGGGCCGCCAGCGCCAAGCCCAACCGTGCCGACCGCGCACGCGTCATCGCGCAGTTGCCGGCACTGCTGCAGCGGTTGCGTCTGGGGCTGGTTCTGGTGGGTGTCACCGGCGCGCCGCAGGATGCACAGGTCAAGCTGCTCACCGACACCCTGGCCGAGGCCTTTCTGTCGAAGACGGCCTCCATCCCGCAGGAGCAGATCGAGGCCATGACCAGGCGCCTGGAAAACCTGGAAGACTTCATCGACGACGAGACCCTGGGCGACATACCGTTGAGCGCGGAAAACATCGAACTGCTGCTGGGCATGGATGCCTCGTCTATCCATGTGGTTGCCGACGACGGCGCGGCCGTGCAGGAGGACATGGTGGCCTGGGCGCAGGCGCTGCCGCTGGGCGCCTGGTTCACGATAGAGCACAACGGAGCCTCGGCGCGGGTGCAATATGTGTGGCACAGCCAGCGCAAGCAGCTGCACCTGTTCGCCGCCCTTGGTGGCAGCAGCTATCTGTTGCAGCTCAAGCCCCTGGCTGGCTATATGCAGGCCGGGCTGCTGCTGGCCCAGGAAGAAGAAAGCCTGACCCTGCGCGCGACGCGCGATGCGCTCATCAGGCTGGATGCCAATCCCGAGCGCTTGTCCCAGTAAGAAATACTAAAAATATAGCTATCAACGCTTGCTAGGTAAGCGCTGCAGCCGATTCAACCACCGTCTTCTCTGGCGTCCAGTACGCGCCGTACAACATCGCCGCCGAAGCCGCGTGCGGCCAGAAAGCGCATCTGGCGCGCCTGCTCCTCGCGCGTGGCGGGCGCTGGCGCATTGCCGAAGCGCTGGTGCCAAACGGCACGGGCGCGCTCCAGTTCCGTGTCTTTCAGGCGCCCGGCCGCGGCGCGCAGCAAATCCTCGTCCAGCCCCTTGCGGCGCAGCTCCTGCAGCACGCGCTGTGCCCCAAGACGCGGTGCGCGGCTGTGCAGCACGGATTCGACCACACGCTCCTCGTTGATGAAGTCCCGGGCCTGCAGCTGGTCGAGCAGGGTGGCGAGATCATCGCCCTCCTGCACATGGGGCGCGAGCTTGGCCTCCAGCTCGCTGCGCGAATGCTCGCGCTGGGCCAGCAGGCGCAGCGCGCGTGCCTTCAGAGAGGGCTTGGCAAATCCCATGATTACTATTTAAACAATAGCTATCAGCGCTTTGTATATAAGCGCTGAATGCCTGTTTGTGTGTTGGTGGATCAGCCTTCGGCGGCGTCGGTCTTGTCGCCCTTCTTGCCGCGCGCGGGCTTGTCGTCGGGGGCTGCGGCCGGCGCGGCGCCGGGCAGCAGGGCAATGCCCAGGCTGTCGCGCACCTTGTTCTCGATCTCGCGCGCCAGTTCCGGGTTCTCGCGCAGAAATTCGCGCGCGTTGTCGCGGCCCTGGCCTATCTTCTCGCCGTTGTAGGCGTACCAGGCGCCGCTCTTTTCGAGGATGCGCGCCGTCACGCCCATGTCGATGATCTCGCCCTCGCGCGAGATGCCCTCGCCGAACAGGATGTCGAACTCGGCCTGCTTGAACGGGGGCGAGACCTTGTTCTTCACCACCTTCACACGGGTTTCGTTGCCTATGGCCTCGTCGCCCTTCTTGATGGTGCCGGTGCGGCGTATGTCCAGGCGCACCGAGGCGTAGAACTTGAGCGCGTTGCCGCCGGTCGTCGTCTCGGGGCTGCCGAACATCACGCCGATCTTCATGCGGATCTGGTTGATGAAGATGACCATGCAGTTGGTCTTCTTGATGGTGGCGGTGAGCTTGCGCAGCGCCTGGCTCATCAGCCGCGCCTGCAGGCCGGGCAGGGCGTCGCCCATCTCGCCTTCGATCTCGGCCTTGGGGACGAGGGCGGCGACCGAGTCGATCACGATCAGATCCACGGCGCCCGAGCGCACCAGGCTGTCCACGATCTCCAGCGCCTGCTCGCCGGTGTCCGGCTGGCTGATCAGGATGTCGTTCAAGTTCACGCCCAGCTTCTGTGCGTACTGCGTGTCCAGGGCATGCTCGGCGTCGATGAAGGCACAGGTGCCGCCCAGCTTCTGCATCTCGGCGATCACCTGCAGGGTCAGAGTGGTCTTGCCGGACGATTCGGGGCCGTAGATCTCGACCACCCGCCCGCGCGGCAGGCCGCCCACGCCCAGGGCAATGTCCAGGCCCAGCGAGCCGGTGGAGACGACCTGGATGTCCTGCGCCTGCTCGCCCTCGCCCAGGCGCATGATGGTGCCCTTGCCAAACTGCTTCTCTATCTGGGCCAGCGCGGCCTGCAGGGCCTTGGCCTTTTCGCTGTTGTCGGCGGTCTTGACGGGTGCGTCCATGAAATTGCTCCTCTTGGTGGCCATAGTGCTTTCGGGTAAGACTGTTTCGATCAACAGTCTGTATGCGTGAACAGTAGTTTAGGAGGGCTGGATTGTACTTGGAAGATATTTTTGGTCAGTTTGGCTGACAATATCGCCATGCATCTGCCACCCCATGACGATGACTGGCGCCAGACCCACCTGGGCCGCCTGCTGGGCCATGCCATGCGGCGCTTTGACGCGCGCGTGTTGCAGCTCATGGCGCGCGACGTGCAGGTGCCGCTGGCCCTGTCGAACCTGGCGGCGCGCGAGCAGGTGAGCGCCGCCCATATCCACATCACGCGCCATTTGTCGCTGCAGGGCGACCGGTTGACGGACCTGGCCGATCGCGCCGGCATGACCAAGCAGTCCATGGCCAGCCTGGTCGATCAATGCGAGGCCTGGGGCCTGGTGACGCGCGCGGCCGATCCGCATGACGCGCGCGCCCGGCTGGTGCGCTTCACGCCCACGGGCCTGGCCTGGCTGCAGGGTTTTCGCGCCGCCGTGGCCCAGGCCGAGGCCGAGTTCCGCGAAGAGGTGGGGCCGGATGTAGCCACCGTCGTGGCCCTGGGGCTGGAGGCCTATGCGAATGGCTGATATCAGGGCCTGCGGCCCAGGGGCACGACAAAGCTCTCCTTGACCTCTTCCATCACCACATAGCTGTTGGACTGCGCCGGCACCGGCATCTGCTGCAGGATGGAGCCGAGCAGGCTGCGGTATTCGGACATGCCGGCCAGCCGCGCCTTCACCAGGTAGTCAAAGCTGCCCGAGATCAAATGGCATTCCAGCACCTCGGGCATGTTCTGCAGCTCGTCGCGCACCTTCTTGAAGATCTGTTCGGACTTCTGCGCCAGGGTGATTTCGACGAACACCAGCAGGCTGCGCCCCAGCGCGGCCGGGTTCACGCGCGCGTGGTAGCCGGTGATCACGCCCTGGGCCTCCAGGCGCTTGACGCGCTGCGAGCAGGGCGAGGTGGACAGGCCCACCTGCTCGCCCAGCTCGGTCATGGTCAGGCGGCCGTTCTGCTGCAAAAGATCGAGGATGCGCCGGTCTATGGAGTCGAGTTCAGACATTGCTGTGTGGGTCAGGGTTTGTGGCCGTAAACAGCAAATATTGCTGTCATAGAGCAGAATTTTGGCAAAAGATTAGCATGAAAATCCATATAGTCACGATCATTCATCGAACATCGGAGACAGATCATGAAAGTTGTTGTACTCGGCTCTGGCGTGATCGGCGTGACCACCGCCTACTACCTGGCCCGTGCGGGCGCCGAAGTCACCGTCATCGACCGCCAGGATGGCCCGGCGCTCGATACCAGCTTTGCCAATGCCGGTCAGGTCTCGTTCGGCTACTCCACGCCCTGGGGCGCACCCGGCATCCCGATGAAGGCGCTGAAGTGGATGTTCGAAAAGCATGCGCCTCTGTCCATCCGCCCCGATGGCAGCCTGTTCCAACTGCGCTGGATGGCGCAGATGCTGCGCAACTGCTCGACCGAGCGCTACGCCGTGAACAAGGAGCGCATGCTGCGCCTGTCCAACTACAGCCGCCAGTGCATCGCCCAGCTGCGCGCCGATACCGGCATCGAGTACGAGGGCCGTCAGGCAGGCACGCTGCAGCTGTTTCGCTCGCAAAAGCAGGTTGACCAGGCGCAGCGCGACATTGCCGTGCTGCAGGAGTGCGGCATTGACTATGAGCTGCTCGACCCCCAGGGCGTGGCGCGCGCCGAGCCGGCCCTGGCCCGGGCCGACGCCACGATCGCCGGTGGCCTGCGCCTGCCCGCGGACGAGACCGGCGACTGCTTCAAGTTCACCAACCAGCTGGCGCAGATGGCCGAGGCCCTGGGCGTGAAGTTCCGCTTTGGCACCGCAGTGGACTGGTTGCTGTTCGACGGCCAGGGCGCCGTCAATGGCGTGCAGCTGTCCGGCCCGCAGCGCGAGGTGGTCAAGGCCGACCGCTACGTGCTGGCCATGGGCAGCTATTCGCGCGATCTGCTGCTGTCCTCCGGCCTGGACATCCCGGTGTACCCGGTCAAGGGCTATTCGCTGACCATCCCGATCCGCGACGAGGCCCTGGCGCCCGTGTCCACGGTGCTGGACGAGACCTACAAGATCGCCCTGACGCGCTTTGACAACCGCATCCGCGTCGGTGGCATGGCCGAGCTCTCGGGCTTTGACAAGAACCTGCGCCCGCAGCGCCGCGCCACGCTGGAGATGGTCACCAGCCAGCTGTTCCCCGGCGGCGACCTGGCGCGCGCCGAATTCTGGACCGGCCTGCGCCCCATGACCCCCGACAGCACGCCCATCGTCGGCCGCACGCCGCACAAGAACCTGTTCCTGAACACCGGCCACGGCACGCTGGGCTGGACCATGGCCTGCGGCTCGGGCCGGCTGCTGGCCGACATCGTCAGCGGCAAGGCCACGGAGATTTCCACCGAAGGCCTGTCGGTCGATCGCTACCTGGGCACGTCACAGAGCACGCACCGCCACGCCGCAGGCCAGGCCGCATGAGCCGCCCGGCACTGGCGACATTCGATCTAGCCGCGCTGCGCGCCAACTATGCCCACGCCAGGGCTGTCCATGGCGGCCGGGCCCTCGCCGTCCTCAAGGCCAACGCCTACGGCCATGGCGCGGTGGAATGCGCGCGCGCCCTGGCGGGCGATGCCGACGCCTTTGCCGTCGCTTTCACCGAGGAAGCGCTGGCGCTGCGCGAGGCCGGCATCCAGCAACCCATCCTGGTGCTCGAAGGCGCCTTCGGCATGGACGACATGCGGCTGGCCCAGGCGCATGGCCTGTGGCTGGTGGTGCACCAGCAGGAACAGCTGCGCATGCTGGAATCGCTGCGCGCCGGCGCGCGCGTCAACGCCTGGCTCAAGATCGACACCGGCATGCACCGCGCGGGCCTGGAGCCCGGCGAGGCCCAGGCCTGCTGGCAGCGGCTCAAGGCCTGCGAGCAGGTGGCCGGCATCACGCTGATGACGCACCTGGCCTCGGCCGACGAGCCGGACAACCCGGTCACCGCCCGGCAGCTGGCCGCCTTCGAGGCCGCCACGGCGGGCCTGCCCGGGCCGCGCAGCGTGGCCAATTCGGCCGGCGTGCTGGCCTGGCAGGGCGCGCACCGCGACTGGGCGCGGCCCGGCATCATGCTCTACGGCGCCGACCCGCGCGGCACGCCATCCGATATGTTGCAGCCGGTGATGCAGCTGACCAGCGAAGTCTTCAACCTGCGCACGATTGGCGCTGGCGAGGCCCTGGGCTACGGCGGCAGCTTCGTTGCCGAGCGCCCCACGCGCGTCGGCCTGGTGGCCATGGGCTACGCCGACGGCTACCCGCGCCGCGCGCACACCGGCACGCCGGTGGCGGTGGGTGGTCACCTGACGCGCATCATCGGCCGCGTGGCCATGGACATGTTGACCGTTGATCTGACGGATCTGCCAGAGGTCGGCGTGGGCGCTCCGGTGGAGCTGTGGGGGCGGCAGGTCAGTGTGAACAGCGTTGCGGCGGCGGCGGGGACGATTGCATATGAGCTGCTGTGCAATGTGAAGCGGGTGCGGCGGGTGTATCGCTAGTTTTTTTGAGTGTGGCTGGCCGGGATATGCGCCCGGCGGCGCACCTACTTTCTTTTGCTTCGCCAAAAGAAAGTAGGCAAAGAAAAGGCGACCCTGCTGTCCGTGACCCCTCCGCTTCGCTACGGGGCAACCTGTGGTGCTCGCGCATGGGGTGCGCCGTGGAACTCATTGCGCGCCTGCGGCGCTTCGTTCAAACAACCACGGCGAGTCAGTTTAAGAAGCATGGGCGCTTCGACGCCCATGCACACCCCATGCGCTGTGCTCCTCGGCACGGCCAGAAGGGAGGGGGGACGACACGGGCCATCGCTGCGCTCGGCCTCGTGAGGGGCGCGCCATTTGTCGGGCCGAGCGCAGCGATGGCCCGTGTCGGGCTGTTCACCCCCCCTGTGGCTGCGCCACAGGTTTGCCCCGTAGCGCAGCGAAGGGGTCGCAGACTTGGGGACGTGTTCTTTGCCTCCTTTCTTGCACGAGCAAGAAAGGAGGTCCCCCGCCGGGGCGAGACCCGGCCAGCGACATCAGCAATGTAAAGAACCACAAGAGCAATCACCGTGCGTCGTGAGTCCTGCCGTTTTCAGGCCGTGCAGGCCCCTCACCCCTCCCTCTCCCCAAAGGGGCGAGGGCGATCCGTCGCGCAAGATCAGGCCTTGTCCGCCTTGCCTGCCGCATTCGCAAACCGGCTCAGCTGCCTGTCCAGCCACCAGGGCGCGCGTCCCTCGTCTTCCGCGGCTTCCTTGCGCCGTATGGCGTTGCGCACCACGATGGAGCCCAGGTAGCGGATGGGTTCGGGCGGAAACAGCCCCAGCGGCCCGCGCGTGAGCGGACTGCGCGTCCAGGCGTTGTCTTCGTCCAGCACCAGGGACGACAGGATTTGCCCGCCCATGTAGCTCGGGCCCACGCCATTGCCCGAATAGCCGAAGCCGTAGAACATGTTGGCGGCGCCGTTCAGGCGGCCAAAGAAGGGAAAACCGCTGACAGAGCGGTCCGACGGTCCGTTCCAGCTGGCAGTGACCGGCACCCCGGCCAGCGACGGGAAGAAACCGTGCAACGCCTGCGTGAGTTGCCCCTCGTACGGCGAGCGCTGATCGAACACCGGCGCGATGCGTCCGCCGCGGGCAAAGGTGTTGCCGCCCTTGCCCAGCATCAGGCGTCCGTCCTCGGTGCTGCGGTAGTAGTGCACGAAGGTGCGCGAGTCTAGTACCGATACGCCATCGATCAGGCCCATGGATCGCAGCAGCTCGGGGCAGCGCTCGGTGATGACCATGTCGCTGGAGACGATGGCGATGCTGCGCTCGAACTGTGGCAATGCCTCGGCCATCCAGGCGTTCAGCGCCAGCACCAGCTTTTTCGCCGTGACGCTGCCGCAGGGCGTGCGCACCCGGACGCTGGCGCCAGCGTCATGACCCAGCATGGATGTGCTGGTGCCGAACAAAGGGGCCTACTGCGCGCGCCTGGCGCGCATTGTCAAGGTGCTCGGGCGCAAGCTGACGACCATCGACTACAGCGAGGCCCAGCAGGTCAGCGCCGCCGACGTGGACAAGGCGCTCGCCGCCGATCCGTCCATCACCCATGTCGCCCTGGTGCACTGCGAGACCGGCGCCGGCGTGCTCAATCCGCTGCACGAGGTGGCGCAGGTGGTGGCCAGGCATGGCAAGGGCCTGATCGTGGACGCCATGAGCTCGTTCGGTGCGATCGACATCGGCGCCAGCAAGACCCCGTTTGACGCCGTCATTGCCGCCTCGGGCAAATGCCTGGAAGGCCCGCCGGGCATGGGCTTCGTCATCGTGCGCAAGAGCGTGCTGGAAAAGTGCGAGGGCAACGCCCATTCGCTGGCGCTGGACCTGTACGACCAGTGGGTCTACATGCAAAAGACCACGCAATGGCGCTTCACCCCGCCCACGCATATCGTCGCCGCGCTGGACGAGGCCATGACGCAATACCAGGAGGAAGGTGGCCTCGCGGCGCGCGGCGGGCGCTACGCGCGCAACTGCAAGGCTCTGCTCGATGGCATGCGCGCCATGGGCTTTCGCAGTTATCTGCCGGACGATCTGCAGGCGCCCATCATCGTCACCTTCCACGCCCCGGCCGATCCGGCCTATGGGTTCAAGGCCTTCTACCAGGAGGGCAAGAAGCGCGGCTACATCCTCTACCCCGGCAAGCTGACGCAGCTGGAAACCTTCCGCGTGGGCTGCATAGGCCATTTCGGTGACGCCGGCATCCCCGGCGCCGTGGCGGCGGTGGCCGATGCGCTCCAGGCCATGGGCGTCAAGCAGATCAGCGTCGCCGAGCCGGCCTGAGGCGCCGCATGCTCCTAGAATCGGCCATGGGCCCGGCGGTGTTGCCGCGGCCCAAGGCCTTCCAGGAGAACACCCATGCGCATCCTCATCGCCGAAGACGACCAGGTGCTGGCCGACGGCCTGCTGCGCACGCTGCGCGGCTCGGGCGCCGTCGTGGACCATGTGGCCAGCGGCAGCGAGGCCGATACCGCGCTGCTGACCAATAACGAGTTCGACCTGCTGATCCTGGATCTGGGCCTGCCCAGGCTGCATGGGCTGGAGGTCTTGAAGCGCCTGCGCGGGCGCGGCTCGGCCCTGCCGGTGCTGATCCTCACCGCGGCCGACAGCATCGAGGAGCGCGTCAAGGGCCTGGATCTGGGCGCCGACGACTACATGGCCAAGCCCTTTGCCCTGTCGGAGCTGGAGGCGCGCGTGCGCGCCCTCACGCGCCGCGGCATGGGCGGCACCAGCGCCACCATCAAGCATGGCCCCCTGGTGTACGACCAGGCCGGGCGCGTGGCCACCATTGACGGCAAGATGGTGGAGCTGTCGGCGCGCGAGCTTGGTTTGCTGGAGGTGCTGCTGCAGCGCGCCGGGCGCCTGGTGAGCAAGGAGCAGCTGGTCGAGCGCCTGTGCGAGTGGGGCGAGGAGGTGAGCAACAACGCCATCGAGGTCTACATCCACCGCCTGCGCAAGAAGATAGAAAAAGGCCCGATACGCATCGCCACCGTGCGCGGCCTGGGCTACTGCCTGGAAAAGATTGCCGCTTGATGCTCTTATGTTGATAGCTGTTTGCGCTTGATATATAAGCGTTAGCGGCATAAAACACTAGAAATCGTGAAAATCTTCCAGCGCGAGCAGCGCTCCCTCTTTGGCGAAATCCTGGACTGGATGTTGACGCCACTGCTGCTCTTGTGGCCGGTCAGCCTGGCGCTGACCTGGCTGGTGGCCCAGGGTCTGGCCAACAAGCCCTTCGACCGCGCGCTCGAATACAACGCCCATGCCCTGGCCCAGTTGGTCACCGTGCAGAACGGCCGCGTGTTGTTCAACCTGCCCCAGCCGGCCAGCGAGATCCTGCGTGCCGACGAGTCCGACATCATTTACTACCAGGTGCTCGGGCCCAAGGGCGAGCTGCTCTCGGGCGAGCGCGAGCTGCCGCTGCCGCCGCCGCCCGAGGAGCGCTCCTTCTCGGGCGATGTGCGCCTGCGCGATGCCGAGCTGCGCGGCATCGACATCCGCGTGGCCTATATCTGGGTGCGCGTGCCCCTGCCTGGCGCACCCGCGGCCCTGGTGCAGGTGGCCGAGACGCGCTCCAAGCGCAGCGTGCTGGCCACCGAGATCATCAAGGGTGTGATGCTGCCGCAGTTCGTCATCCTGCCGCTGGCCGTGCTGCTGGTGTGGCTGGCCCTGGTGCGCGGCATCAAGCCGCTGCGCCAGCTGGAAGAGCGCATACGCGCGCGCAAGAGCGACGACCTCTCGCCGCTGGATCACAAGGCCGTGCCCATGGAGGTGGCGCCGCTGGTCGATTCGGTGAACGACCTGCTGCAGCGCCTGCAGGAGTCCATGGCCACGCAAAAGCGCTTTCTGGCCGACGCCGCGCACCAGCTGAAAACCCCGCTGGCCGGCCTGCGTATGCAGGCCGACCTGGCGCAGCGCGAGGGCACCAGCACCGAGGAGCTGAAAAAATCGCTGCAGCAGATCGGCCGCTCCTCCATCCGGGCCACGCACACCGTGAACCAGCTGCTGGCCCTGGCGCGCGCCGAGGGCGGGGCCGCCGTGGTGCAGCGCCAGAAGATCGATCTGGCGCGCCTGGTGATCGATGTGGTGCAGGACAGCGTGCCACGCGCCATGGACAAGCACATCGACCTGGGCTACGACGGCGCCGATCCTGGTACCCCCGGCGTGGGCATGGAGGGCAACCCCACGCTGCTCAACGAACTGGTGCGCAACCTGGTGGACAACGCCATCAACTACACGCCCTCGGGCGGCGGCCAGCCGGGCATGGTCACGGTACGTGTGCTGCCCGAGACCTTTGCCCATGTGGTCCTGTTCCAGGTCGAGGACAGCGGCCCGGGTGTGCCCGAGAGCGAGCGCGAGCTGGTGTTCCAGCCCTTCTACCGCGCCCTGGGCAACGAGGCCGACGGCTCCGGCCTGGGCCTGCCCATCGTGCGTGAGATCGCGCGCCAGCATGGCGCCGATGTCGAGCTGGAGGACGCGCGCCCCGGCAGCGCCATGCCGGGGGCGCGGTTCACGGTGCGCTTTACGGCCAGCAACGGCGGCGGGTAGTTCCACCCGCTCTCGTTTTCAGCGTGCGTTGCCTCGCCCGCGATCCATGAAACTGGCGCGTCCCAGGCCAGGGCCACCGCGCAAGGGTCGCCCCGCAGGGCCTCAGGGGGGTGTCGCTTCCCCCAGCTTGGCCGCCAGGCCGGATCGCTCCAGCAGCGACTGCACCTGGGGCTGGGCGCCGCGGATGCGCAGGCGCCCGCCGCGCTGCTCGGCGGCCTTGAGCAGCTGCTCCAGCGCGTCCACGCCGGTGGTGTCCAGGCTCAGCAGATCCGACAGGTGGAGCAGCACCTGCACCCCCTGTGGCGCCTGGTTGATGGCGTCCTCCAGCTCATCGAGCCTGGCCGTGGCGCCAAAGAACAGCACGCCATGCAGGGTCCAGGCCAGTTGCGCGGGGCCGTCCTGGGCCAGGGGTGTGGCGCGAAACAGCGTCGCCATGCGCCGCACGAACAGCAGGCACGACAGCGCCAGGCCGACCTCCACCGCCACCATCAGATCCAGCACCACGGTCAGCACGAAGGTGCCCAGCAGCAACAGGCGGTAATGGTTGCTGAACTGGCGCAGGCGCACGAACTCGTGCCACTCGCCCATGTTCCAGGCCACGAACAGCAAGATGCCGGCCAGCACCGCCAGCGGCACATGCAGGGCCAGCGGCGCGGCCAGCAGCACGATCAGCGCCAGGAACAGCGCATGCACCATGCCCGAGATGGGCGAAGTCGCGCCCGAGCGGAGATTGGTCACGGTGCGCGCAATCGTGCCCGTGACCGGCATGCCGGCGAAAAACGGTACGAGGAAGTTGGCCGCGCCCTGGGCGATCAGCTCCTGGTTGGGGTCATGCTTGCGGTGTGCCGGGTGGGTGGCCAGCTGATCTGCCACGCGCGCGCACAGCAGCGACTCGATGGCGCCCAGCGCGGCAATGGTCAGCGTGGGCATGAACAGCTCGCGCAGCGTCTGCCAAGACAGGTCGGGCAGGGCAAAGCCGGGCAGCTCTTGCGGAATGCCGCCAAAACGCGTGCCTATGGTCTCGACCGGCATGCCGGTGACATGCGCCACGGCAGTCAGCAGCACCAGGGCGATGACCGGCGCCGGCAGGCGCGCAAAGGTGCGCACCGTGATGCCATCCAGGCGCAGCAGCGGCGACTGGTGGTGCATCAGGCGCGGCCAGATCCACAGCAGCAGCATGCAGGCCAGCGCCAGCGCCAGCGCGTAGGGGTTCCACTGCGCCAGATGCCCGGCGATGGCCTGCATCTGGCCGAAAAAGTCGCCCGGCATCTTGGCAATCGGCAGGCCCAGCGCGTCTTTGAGCTGCGACAGCGCGATCAGCACCGCAATGCCGTTGGTGAAGCCGATGATGATGCTCACCGGCACAAAGCGCACCAGCGCGCCCAGGCGCAGAAAACCCATCAACATCAGTAGCACGCCGGCCAGGCTGGTACTGATCCACAGCCCGGCCACGCCATGCTGCTGCACGATGCCGTAGACAATGACGATGAAGGCACCGGCCGGCCCGGCGATCTGCACGTTGGAGCCGCCCAGCAGCGCCACCAGCAGACCGCCTATGATGGCTGTCCACAGCCCGGCCTGGGGCGGCAGGCCGCTGGCAATGGCAAACGCCATGGCCAGGGGCAGGGCCACCACGCCGACGGTGGCGCCGGCGCCCATGTCCGCCACCAGGCGCTGGCGGCTGTAGCCGTGCACGATGTCGAGGATGCGGGGGCGAAAATTCAGTGGCATTTGATAACGCGAATGCTGCGGGGCGGTCGTTGAATATAGACCCTGCCACCAGGCGGAGACTTTGCTCAATCATGAAAGGATGTGCATGACCGACTCGCCGGAGCCACAGCTGCAAGCGCACCCCAGGCTGTCCGCCGTGCAGCAGACCATGCTGATCCCGCTCGTGGCGCGGGCCCTGGGCGGCGGCCTGTTTCCTGGCCACGCCTGCGGTGACCAGCAGGCGGCCGAGCTGGTGCGCCGGCTGCAGCTGCCCACCGCGCCCTACCTGGTGGACAGGCCCACGGTGCTCAACATCCTGTGGCGCACCAAGGTGATACGCGATACCGGCCTGGCGTTTTTCGCACGCCACCCCGAGGCCTGGGGGGTGAACCTGGGCTGCGGCCTGTCGCAATATTTCCAGTGGCTGGACAACGGCCGCAATACCTGGCTCGACACCGACATGCGGCCGTCCATGGAGCTGCGCCGCCGGCTGCTACCACCCGATACCGCGCGCCAGCGCAGCGCCATCATCGACCTGCGGCGCCCGCAATGGTGGCAGGATCTGAACCTGCCCGCGCAGGCCCTGGGCCAGCCCCTGTTCATGCTCTGCGAGGGGGTGCTCATGTACCTGCAGCCGCAGCAGGTGCGCCATGTGCTGCACAGCTTTGCCGCCCAGGCGCCGGCAGGTTCGCGCCTGGTGATAGACATCCTGGCCGGCTGTGCCGTGGGCATGGCCCAGTGGCATGCCAGCGTGGGGCCGACCAAGGCGCAGTTCCACTGGGGCATACGCAGCCTGCAGGAGCTGACCGACTGCCACCCGCGCCTGCGCCTGCTGGCCACGCACAGCGTGGCCGCCAGCCACGGCTGGATGGGCATCGCCGCCGAGCGCATGTGGAGCTACTGGAGCAGCACGCCGCTGTACGGGGTGGTGGAGCTGGGGGTGGATTAATTCCATTTCTAAATCATCCGTGTCGTTGTTGCTTCGCCTTGTCGTGCTACAGCACTGCCTGCAGCTTCGCGCCCAGGAGGCTGTCGGACTTGGAGCGTCGAAAGCGAAAATCGGCCCCAGCGAGCACAGTTTTTGCCGGATTTGCAGCCCAATAGCCGAGCTATTGGGCAAAAAGACGGTGAAATATGGGCCGCTGCGGTCGATTTGCAGCCGACGACTTCCAAGTCCGACAGCCTCCTAGACACGAATGATTTGGAAACGGAATAACACCCCGCGCAATCAGGCGCAGGATCGCAGGGGCTTGCCGGCCAGTGCCGGCTGCAGCGTCTCCAGCTGCGCGCGCAGCGCCTCGTCCACGGCCGGCAGGCGCAGCGTGAAGCCGGCGGTGTCGCCGCGCTCCTGCACCACGCGCGCCTTGCGCACCCCCTGGGCGCCGAGCTGGCTCAGGGCGCGCAGCGCGCCCTCGGCGCTGGAATAGCGCCCCAGCGACAGGCCGGGCTCCAGCGCCGCGCCCGGCCTGTCGTAGGCGACGCCGATGGCGCGCAGTTCGTTGCGCCGCTTGGCCAGGGTGTCCTCGTCGGCAAACGGGCCCATGTAGACCATCCAGCGGCGTGTCGCCTGTACCGGCTCCAGGCTCCAGCTGCCGGCGGGCAGCCGCGTCGCCGCCTTGCGCAAAAGCTCTGCCTGGCGCGCGTCAAACACGCCGGCCTGCAGGCAGGCGGGTGGTTCGGCTGCGCTGGCGCTGTTGCTGGATTCGGGTTGGGGCTCGGCAGCGGGTGCCGGTTGGCCCCCCGGCGGCAGCAGGCGCAGGTTCTGCGGGTCAATCTGCTGCTGCAGGCGCTGTGGTTCGGTCGTGGCTGCCGGCGCCAGGCCCATGCCCTGCAGCAGGCCGTGCGACCAGGCGTAGTAGCCGGCGTTGGCCAGCAGCAAAAGCAGGACGGCAAGGCGCAGCATGGGGCGTTCCTCTCAGCCTCTCAGGCCGGCCGCGCTGCGGCGCTGGGGCGCACGCTGATCTCGGCGCTGGTGATGGCCTGCATGCCGCGCGCCGTGTGCACCAGCAGCGTGCCGTCCTCGGTCACGCCATGGGCCTGGCCCTGGGTGCCGTCGCTGAGCGTCACCGCGCGCCCGGCCAGCAGGTCGCGCTGTGCAAAGCGCGCCTGAAAGGGCGCAAAACCGGCCTCGGCAAAGCCCAGCAGGGCCTGCACCAGTGGCGCGGCGATGCGCGCCAGGGCCTTGGGGGCGGTCAGCGCGGCATCCACCTCGCGCAGGCAGGCGGGCGGTGTGCGCAGGCCTTCAGTCAGCACGGGCAGCAGGTTCAGGCCTATGCCCACGACCACATAGCGTGGCTCGCCGGGCGCCGCGGCAAAGCTGGCGGTCTCCACCAGAATGCCGCCGAGCTTGCGATCGTCCTGCAGCCACAGGTCGTTGGGCCATTTCAGCAGCACGCGCGGCTGGCCGCTGCCCGGGGCGGGCAGCTTCGGCTGCAGGCTCTCGGCCACGCTTACGCCCACGGCCAGCGACAGGCCCGACCAGTCATGCGGCGCCAGCGGCAGGCCCAGCGAGAACGTCAGCGCCGGCAGCAGGCCCGTGCCCTCGTAGGTGCCGGTGTGCCATTCGCGCCCCAGGCGGCCGCGCCCGGCGGTCTGCTGCTCGGCCACGAGCAGCGTGGGCTCCTGGCGACCGGCGCGCGCGCGGCGCATCAGCTCGCTGCTGGTGGAGTCGATGCTGGGCAGCACCTCGACGGTGAAGCCCGGCAGCAGCGGCTCAATCGCCTGCCAGATGGCCTCGGCCGGCCATTGCGCGGGTGTGGTGTTCATGCGCGCTGCCCTTTAGGCCCGGGCGGCGCCCAGCCGCGCTTGGGTGCCAGCAGCGTGCCGCGGCAGTTCGGGCTGCCGCACCAGCAGGGGTACTCCAGCTTGAGCTTCTTGGTGTAGCGCTCCTCGATGATCAGGCCGTAGTCGTAGTTCAGCTCTTCGCCGGCGGCGATGTTGCGCAGCGCGGTGATGAAGATGCGGCCGTCCTGCTCATCGGCAAAGCAGTTGGGGTTGCAGCTGTGGTTGATCCAGCGCGCGGAGTTGCCGCCCACCTTGGCGTCTATCACGCGGTCTTCATCGACGTGGAAGTAAAAGGTGTGATTCGGTTGTTTCGGGTCGTGTGGGTGGCGCTCTTGCGCCTCCTGCCAGCTGATGACCTGGCCGGTGTATTCGATGATGACCTCACCCTCGGCGATATCCTGCAGCGCAAACACGCCCCGGCCATGCACGCCCGAGCGCCGGGTCTGGATACGCCGCCCTGCGGCTGGCGTGGGTGCTGCGATGGCTTTGCTGCGGGGCATGGAAAAACTCTGTTAACTTGAATGGGCACACATGCGTGCGCGTGCGCGCATGCGAAGGCCGATTGTAGAAGCGCCGCCAAGGCGTGCATGGCACTGATAGAAGACCGACCAAATGACCAAGACCCTGGTAATTGCAGAAAAACCCTCGGTGGCGCAGGACATCGTGCGCGCCCTCACGCCCGTGGCGGGCAAGTTCGACAAGCACGAAGACCACTTCGAGAACGAGCGCTACGTGGTCACCAGCGCCGTGGGCCACCTAGTGGAAATCCAGGCGCCCGAAGAATTTGACGTCAAGCGCGGCAAGTGGAGCTTTGCCCACCTGCCGGTGATCCCGCCGCGCTTCGACCTGAAGCCTGTGGACAAGACCAAGAGCCGCCTGGCCGCCGTGGTGCGCCAGGCCAAGCGCAAGGACGTGACCGAACTCGTCAACGCCTGCGACGCCGGGCGCGAGGGCGAGCTGATCTTCCGCCTGATCGAGCAATACGCCGGCGGCGCCAAGGGCACGCTGGCCAAGCCGATCAAGCGCCTGTGGCTGCAAAGCATGACGCCCCAGGCGATCCGCGACGGCTTCGACCACCTGCGCAGCGACGCGCAGATGCAAGGCCTGGCACACGCCGCGCGCAGCCGCTCCGAGGCCGACTGGCTGGTCGGCATCAACGGCACGCGCGCCATGACGGCCTTCAACTCGCGCGACGGCGGCTTCTTTCTGACCACCGTGGGCCGGGTGCAGACGCCCACGCTGTCGCTGGTCGTCGAGCGCGAGGAAAAGATCCGCAAGTTCATCAGCCGCGATTACTGGGAGATCCACGCCGGCTTTCACGCCGAGGCCGGCGAATACCTGGGCAAGTGGTTCGACCCCCAATGGAAGAAAAGCGACGACCCCGAGGCCCGCGCCGACCGCCTGTGGTCGCAGCGCGATGCCGAGACAATAGCCCACGCCGTGCGTGGCAAGGCCGCCACGGTGACGGAGGAAAGCAAGCCCACCACCCAGGCCAGCCCGCTGCTGTTCGACCTGACCAGCCTGCAGCGCGAGGCCAACGGCAAGTTCGGCTTCAGCGCCAAGACCACGCTGGCCCTGGCCCAGGCCCTGTACGAGCGCCACAAGGCCCTGACCTACCCGCGTACCGACTCGCGCGCCCTGCCCGAGGACTACCTGCCCGTCGCCAAGAACACCTTCGGCATGCTGGCCGCCAGCGGCATGCGCCACCTGGCGCCCTACGCCCAGCAGGCGCTGGACGACGGCTATGTGCGGCCATCCAAGCGGATCTTCGACAACGCCAAGGTGTCGGACCACTTCGCCATCATCCCCACCACGCAGGCGCCGCATGGCCTGTCCGAGGCCGAGCAGAAGCTCTACGACCTGGTGGTGCGCCGCTTCATGGCGGTGTTCTTCCCCAGCGCCGAATACCAGGTCACCACGCGCATCAGCCAGGTCGTGGGCCACTCGTTCAAGACCGAGGGCAAGGTGCTGGTCAGGCCCGGCTGGCTGGCCATCTACGGCAAGGAGGCCGCCAACGAAGTCGAAGACGGCAAGGCCGGCGACAAGGGCCAGCCCCTGGTGCCCGTCAAGCCCGGCGAGATGACGCACACCGAGTTTGCCGAGGTCAAGGGCCTGAAGACCAAACCGCCCGCGCGCTACAGCGAAGCCACGCTGCTGGGCGCCATGGAGAGCGCCGGCAAGCAGATCGACGACGAGGAACTGCGCAGCGCCATGCAAGAGAAAGGCCTGGGCACGCCGGCCACGCGCGCCGCCATCATCGAAGGCCTGCTGACCGAGAAATACATGCTGCGCGAAGGCCGCGAGCTCATCCCCACGGCCAAGGCCTTCCAGCTGATGACGCTCTTGCGCGGCCTGGATGTGCAAGAGCTGTGCCGCGCCGACCTGACCGGCGAATGGGAATACAAGCTCGCGCAGATGGAGCGCGGCCAGCTCTCGCGCGAGGCCTTTATGCAGCAGATCCAGGCCATGACCGAGAAGCTGGTCAAGAAGGCCAAGGAATACGACCGCGACACCATCCCCGGCGACTACGCCACCCTGGCCGCGCCCTGCCCCAACTGCGGCGGCGTGGTGAAGGAAAACTACCGCCGCTACGCCTGCACCGGGGCGGCGGGCAGCGGCGAGGGCTGCGGCTTCTCGTTCGGCAAGTCGCCTGCCGGGCGCACCTTTGAGGTCGCCGAGGCCGAGCAACTCTTGCGCGAGCGCCGCATAGGCCCGCTGGAGGGCTTTCGTTCCAAGGCCGGCTGGCCCTTCGTGGCCGAGGTGGCCATAGTGCGCGACGAAGAGGCGGGCAACTACAAGCTCGAATTCGACTTTGGCGACGACAAGAACGCCGAGGAATCGGGCGAGCTGGTGGACTTTGCCGGCCAGGAAAGCTTAGGGAATTGCCCCGCCTGTGGCGCCCCCGTCTTCGAGCATGGCGCCAACTACGTCTGCAGCAAGGCCGTGCCCACTGCGCAGCAGCCTACGCCGTCGTGCACGTTCAAAAGCGGCAAGATCATCCTGCAGCAGCCCGTGGAGCGCGCGCAGATGACGAAGCTGCTGCAGACAGGCAAGACCGACCTGCTCGACAAGTTCGTCAGCATGCGCACGCGCCGCGCCTTCAAGGCCTTCCTGGCCTGGGACAAGGAGGCGGGCAAGGTCAACTTCGAGTTCGAGCCGCGCGAATCCAAGTTCCCGCCGCGCAAGACTGCGGCCGCTGCAAAAACAGGAGCTGACAGCGCACGCGGGGCGGGCGCTGGAGCCGTAGAAACCGCCAAACCCGCCGCCAAGAAGGCCGCCGCCAAAACCACCACGGCCAAGACCCCACGCAAGACCAGCGCTGCCGCCGGCAAGGCCCCCAGCGCCCAACTGGCCGCCGTGATCGGCACCGAGCCCGTGGCCCGCCCCGAGGCCGTGAAGAAGCTGTGGGACTACATCAAGGCCCACAACCTGCAGGACCCGGCGGACAAGCGCACCATCGTCGCCGACGACAAGCTGCGCGCCGTGTTTGGCAAGGACCGCGTCGGCATGTTCGAGCTGACGGGCATCCTGGGCCAGCACCTGGGCTGATGCGCACGCCGCCAGGCTGAGCCAGCGCGAGCGCATCGGCTGCGGCGGCCTGGTGGCGTGGTGGAGCAGGCCATCGCGGGCGCAGCTGCGCAATGCATATTTGATAGCTGATAGCGCTTGCTGGGTAAGCGTTAGGGACTGTTTTGGCTGTCAATCCGCCGAGCCTGTTTCTCCGCACTCGCCTACGGCGCACCCGGGGTTTACGTCAGTTTGAAATCAGCTTCGCCGCCTATAAGGTGTTTCAAGTCGAAACAAGGGGTAGGCGGGGGTGGGATGGCGACATTGATACCGGCCCTGGGGACATGCGTGGCGCGCATGACATCGGGCGAGCGCAGATGGGCCGAGCGCCTGCAAGACAAACTGGAAGACGATTACCTGCTCTGGTGGGACGTGCCCATCGGCCCCAAGCAGACGCGTCCCGACTTCGTGGTGCTGCACCCGCGCCGGGGCGCGCTGATCCTGGAAGTGAAGGACTGGCGCCTGGACACCATCCGGCGCGCCACGCGCGAGTATTTCGAGATCGCGCCGGACGGAACGCCCAAGGTCGTCATGAGCCCGCTGCAGCAGGCGCGGCACTGCGCCATCCAGGTGGTCAACGCGCTGGAGCGCGACCCGCAACTCGTGCAGGGCGCGGGGCCGTACCAAGGCAAGCTGGCCTTCCCCTGGGGCCACGGCGTGGTCTTCACCCACATCACGCGCAAGCAGTTCGAGGGCGCGGGCCTGGGCGAGGCCATTCCCGCGCACCTCGCCATCTGCAAGGACGAGATGGTCGAGGACGTGGACGCCGAAGCGTTCCAGCAGCGGCTGTGGGCCATGTTCCCCCACACCTTCGGCAGCAAGGGCGCCATCACGCTGCCGCAGCTCGACCGCGTGCGCTGGATCCTCTTTCCCGAAGTGCGCGTGCCCCAGCAGCAAAGCCTGTTTGGCTCCGGCGCGCAAGGCGACGACGAGGACGCCCGCTTGCCCGACATCATGCGCGTGATGGACCTGCAGCAAGAGCAACTGGCCCGCAGCCTGGGCGACGGCCACCGCGTGATCCACGGCGTGGCGGGCTCGGGCAAGACCATGATCCTGGGCTACCGCGCCGAGCACCTGGCGCAAACGCAAGGCCCGGGCAGCAAGCCCATCCTCATCCTTTGCTACAACGAGCCGCTGGCCGTGAAGCTGGCCGCCACCATGCAGGCCAAGGGGCTGGATGCGCGCGTGCACGTGCGCCACTTCCACAAATGGTGCCGCGACCAGCTCGTGGCCTACCACCTGCTGCCCGAAGGCACGCAGCGCTGGCCCGCGGACAGGCTGATGCAGGAGTACGTGCAGCGTGTCATCACCGGCGTGGATGCGGGCCACATCCCCGCCGGCCAGTACCACGCCATCCTCATCGACGAGGGCCACGACTTCGCGCCCGAGTGGCTCAAGCTGGTCACGCAGATGGTGGACCCCACCACCAACAGCCTGCTGCTGCTCTACGACGACGCGCAGAGCATCTACGACCGCACCAAGAAAAAGACCTTCAGCCTGAAGAGCGTGGGCATCCAGGCCGCTGGCCGCACCACCATCCTGAAGATCAACTACCGCAACACGTGGCAAATCCTGCAACTGGCCCACCGCATGGCCGGCGACATGCTGAAGCCCGAAGACGCCGAGGGCGGCGACGACGGCATCCCCCTGCTGCAACCCCTGAGCTGCGGCCGCGAAGGCCCCGAGCCCATCATCATCGACCTGCCCACCCTGCCCGAGCGCGCGGCCCGGGTGGCCGAACTGCTGGCCGACCAGCACGCCCAGGGCCACGCCTGGGGCGACATGGCCGTGCTGTGCCGGCACCACAAGGAAATGGACGAATGCTCCGCCGCCCTGGCCCGCAAGGGGCTGCCGCACCGGGTGCGCAAACGTTCAGGCGATTACCGGCCGGAAGAAGACGCCATCAAGGTGATGACGATGCATGCGAGCAAGGGGTTGGAGTGGCCGGTGGTGGCGGTGATGGCTGAGCGCGGTACGGATAACGCAAAAGGCGTTGAAAACCAGGATGCGATATTGGAGGCGCGGGTGGTTTATGTGGCGACGACGCGGGCTATGCAGAGATTATTGGTTTTATGAGTTTTGAATAAGGATTCTGTGGCTGGTTTCGACCCAATGCAGCCGCTCGGTCGCTCGCCAAGCCGTCGGTCAGGCCTTCGGTAGGTCACAAGGCACGACTCGAACCCAGGCCGCTGAACCCGTTGGGGCGAGCCCACCGTGAGCAACAGGTCGACCGGCGCCACTGGGACGGAGAGATTGCTCGCTGATTTCTGCGCGCACTGAAGCTCAGCCGGCGCTCGGCGACGCGGCACCGGCCCGGTACTCGTTGGGGGTGCGGCCTGTCCAGCGCTTGAAGGCATGGCGAAAGCTCGCGGCGTCGCTGAAACCCAGGGCGGCGGCGATGTCGTCGACCTCGAGGAACGAGGTCGACAGGTAGTCGACAGCCAAGGCCTGGCGCACGCTCGCCAGCAGTTCCAGATAGGTCGTCCCCTCTTCGTTGAGCCGTCGCCGCAGCGTCCGGGCGTTGATGCACAGCCCCGCCGCGATCTCGTCGATGCTGGGAAAGCGGCCGGGTGTTCGCGTCAGTTCAGCATACACGCGGCGGCTCATGCCCGAGCTCCACTTGTGGTCCTCCAACAGCTTGGCGCAGGCTGCCGAAACCTGGGTCGCGGCGATAGGGTTCGCGAATTGGGGTGTCCGGTCCAGCCACTCGGCTGGGTAGTCCACTTGCGTGCGAGGCTGATCGAAGGCGACGGTGCATTCGAGCACCCGCTCCAACAGGCCAGCGTATCTCGGACGCGGCAACGCGAAGTTCGCGCGCGCAGGCATGCACCAGGCGCCCATCACGTGCTTGGTCAGACTGACGTGCGTGCCGAGCTGCATCTCCAGCAGCGCGCGAAACAGATCGGTATCGACGTCGGGCAGCGCGGCTTCGTCGAGCGTCGGTAGAACCCATGAGGCCACGTCGTGCTCCACCTCGAA
Source organism: Diaphorobacter limosus (assembly GCF_033100095.1). Classification (NCBI taxonomy): domain Bacteria; kingdom Pseudomonadati; phylum Pseudomonadota; class Betaproteobacteria; order Burkholderiales; family Comamonadaceae; genus Diaphorobacter; species Diaphorobacter limosus. Next base: position 2,915,316 of record NZ_CP136921.1, read on the forward strand.
GGCAATCCGCATGACCGGTGTGGCAAGTCCGTGATAGCGCACGGCGAGTTCGCAGGCACCGCGCATCGACTCGGCGCACGCCAACGCATAGCCGTACATGCCGTAGTCGGTGAGGCGCATTCCGCCCCCCACGAGTGCGGCCCATCCCGCCTCTGGCGACAGCCTGCCGGCGTTGCGGCACACCACGATGAACTGGTGGGAACCGAGATCCGAGTCTGGGCATTCGAGGCTTCGGCCGGCGACAGGCCGGAGCCGGCCAGCAGCAGCTTGATGTCCACCCCCAGTTCACTCAGGGCGCGCATGACGGCGTGCACCTTGAACGGTGCGTACCGCTTTTCGTGCAGCGCAAGCGCCGCGTTCGTTCTCGGTTTTGTACTCATGGATTTCTCCTGGAATCGTGTTGTTGCCTTCTGCATTCTCCACACGGAGACCCTCGGGAAACTCCCTAGCTACTGTCCTCAGCGATGCGCATCTTGTCCTCGCCCGTCATTTACGCCGAAGCGGCCAGACCCGACATTACTGACCCAGCAAGCAGCCTCACAGAACGCGGTATCAACACAAGCAGGAGACAAGCATGGGCACTCGCCACTGGACCCAGTCGTACGCCGACATCCCCGCAGAGATCGACGCCGATCGCTATGCGTCAATGGTCGATCTGTTGGACGCCGCGCTCGAGCGCCACGCCTCGCGTCCGGCGTTCAAGGCGTTCGGCCAGACCTTGAACTACGCCGACGTCGACCGGCTGTCGCGGTCATTCGCGTCCTATCTGCAGAACAAACTGGGCGTACGCCAGGGCGACCGCGTGGCGGTGATGATGCCGAACCTGCTGGCGTTCCCGGTCACGCTGCTCGGCATCATGCGCGCCGGCGCGGTGCAGGTGAACGTGAATCCGCTGTACACGCCGCGCGAACTCGAGCACCAGCTCAACGATGCCGGCGTCGAGACGATCGTCGTCTTCAGCGGCTCGACGCCGACGCTGGCAGAGGTGCGCGCCAATACCGGCCTGAAGACGGTCATCACGGTCGCTGTCGGCGACGCCAGCGGCGCCACGCTGCCGAGCCCGCCGGTCGATGCACTGCTCGGCGAGTCGGTCTCCTTTGCCGAGGCGCTGGCCCAGGGCGGCGGGCTGCCGCTGCAGCCGGTAGCGCTGACCGGCGACGACCTGCTGTTCCTGCAATACACCGGCGGCACCACCGGGCTGTCCAAGGGCGCCGCGCTGTCGCACCGCAACCTCGTCGCCAACACCGAGCAGTTCAAGGCCTTCATGCCGGTGGCGGTGAAAGAGGGCGAGGAAGTGTTGGTGACTGCCATCCCGCTGTACCACATCTTCGCGCTGATGGTGTCGCTGAGCTATCTGTCGGTGGGCGCCGAGAACTGGCTCGTCGCCAACCCGCGCGACATGGACGGCTTCGTCGGCGTGTTGGCGCAGGCCAGGCCGACGGTTTTCATGGGCGTCAACACGCTGTACGGCGGGCTGGTGCAGCACCCCAAGCTTGGCGAAGTGGACTGGTCGCGCCTGAAGATCGCGATCGGCGGTGGCGCTGCCGTGGTCGGGGCGGTGTCCGACCGCTGGAAGGCCATCACCGGCCACTTCATCCGCGAGGGCTACGGCCTGTCGGAAACCTCGCCGGTGGTGTCGTTCAACCCGGCCTACATCACCGAGTTCACCGGCACGACCGGCCTGCCGATGCCGTCGACCGACGTCAAGCTGCTCGACGACAAGGACCTCGAAGTGGGGCTGGGGCAGCCGGGAGAGATCTGCGTCAAGGGGCCGCAGGTGATGCGCGGCTACTGGGAGAAGCCCGACGCGAACGCCACTGCGTTCACAAGCGACGGCTACTTCCGAACGGGCGACATCGGCGTCTTCGACGACAAGGGCTACCTGAAGATCGTCGACCGCAAGAAGGACATGATCATCGTCTCCGGCTTCAACGTCTACCCGAACGAGGTCGAGGCCGTGGTGGCCAATTGCCCCGGCGTGGCCGAGGCGGCGTGCATCAGCGTGCCGCATGCGAAAACCGGCGAGGCGGTCAAGCTGTTCGTCGTCCGCCTGCCGGGCGCCGGCGTGACGGAGGCCGAGGTGATCGCGCATTGCCGCGCCGGCATGACCGGCTACAAGGTGCCGAGCGTCGTGCGTTTCGTCGACGCGCTGCCGAAATCCAATGTCGGCAAGATTCTCCGGCGCGAGCTGCGCAACGTTGATTGAGGCGGGCGTATGACCAGCGATGCCATGGGCGCCGTCCCGGCGCCGGGTACCGGCTCTCCCGAATCGCCGGCGGGCCGCAACGGAGCCGCCGCCCGCACCGCTGAGGCCGGCGGACATCCGCTCGAGATCCAGATGCTGCAGGTGGGCGGCCAACTGCTGCGCGTCGGCCGCCAGGCGGGTTCGCAGCGCGGCGCAACGCCGTTGCTGATGTTCAACGGCATCGGCGGCAGCATCGAGCTGCTCGAGCCGCTCGCACGCGCGATGCCCGCGCGCGAGGTCATCGTGTTCGATGTCCCGGGCGTCGGCCATTCGCCGATGCCGCGCCGGCCCTACCGGCTGCGCACCCTGGCGCGCTGGGCGCTCGGCGTGCTCGATCACTTCGGGCATGCGCAGGCGGACGTGCTCGGTGTCTCATGGGGCGGCGTGGCGGCGCAGGAATTCGCACGCACGGCGGGCGAGCGCTGCCGGCGGCTGATTCTGTGCGCCACCACATCGGGTATGTTCATGCTGCCGGGGCATCCGAAGGCAATCGCGCGCATGGTCACGCCGCGGCGCTACATGAGCAAGGCCTACGCAACCCAGGTCAGCGGCGACATCTACGGCGGCGACTTTCGCCGCCAGCCCGAGCTGGCGGCCGAGTTCATGAAGCACGTCAAGTGGCAGTCGCGCTGGGGCTACTACCTGCAGATCGGCGCCGCGACGGGTTGGACCAGCGTGCATTGGTTGTGCCGCCTGAAGCAGCGCACGCTGGTGATGGCCGGCCGTGACGACCCGCTGATCCACACCTTCAATGCCCGGCTGATGCGATCACTCATTCCGAACAGCGAACTCAAGCTGTTCGACTGCGGCCACCTCTTCCTGATGACACGCCAAGAGGAGTCGGTACGTGCCATCAACGAATTCCTCGACAAAGCCTGAACACCTCTTCGAACCAGGAGACTCAACATGAGCACTGCACCCATGGGCCCCGCCGAACTGGCGGACATGACCGGTCAGGAGATCGGCGTTTCATCGTGGATCGAAGTCGGCCAGCGGCGCATCGACGAGTTCGCGCACTGCACCGAAGACCGTCAATGGATTCACGTCGATGTCGAACGCGCGGCCAGGGAGAGCCCGGCCGGCGGCACGATCGCGCACGGCTACCTGACCCTCGCGCTGCTGGCGCCCACCGGGATGGAAATCCTGGTGCCGCGCGTGCGCGCCAAGCAGATCCTCAACTACGGTTTCGACAAGGTGCGCTTCCTCGCCCCGGTGCTGGCCGGAAAGAGGGTGCGCAACCGCATCAAGCTCGCGGCTGCCGAGGACAAGGGCGGCGGCCGCTGGCTGCTCTCGCTCGAGAACACGGTCGAGATCGAGGGCAGCGACAAGCCGGCGCTGGTGGCCACCACGCTCGCGATGGTGTTCGGCTGAGCGACGAAGGACGACCAAACCATGGCCACCAAGACCACCTCCGCGGGCAGCGCCCGCACCACCGCCGCGACAGGCGCCAAGCGTACCGCCGGCAAGACGGCTGCCGCCACCACCCCGGCCGTCCGCACCACCGCCGCGGCGGGCGCCAAGCGTGTGGTCGGCAAGTCCGACGCCGCCACTACCGCCACCGCTGCCACTCGCGTCGCGAAGAAGGCGCGCAGCGCGGCGGATACCGCCGCGAAGCTGTCCGGCAGCGCGAGCAAGGCCGGCCTGTCTGCGCTCGGCACGGCCAGCGATCTTGGTGGCCTCGTCGCCGAGGCCAGCCGCAACACGCTCGCGATTAACCCGCTGATCGGCTTGAATAAGCGCGACGTGGCAAGCGCCGCCGGCTCGCTGCTCAAGGCCGTCGCCAGCACGCCGCGGCGCGCCAGCACGCACCTGGGCCGCTACGTGAAGGAACTGGGCCAGGTCGCGAAAGGGAAGTCCGAGCTCGTGCCCGACCCCAAGGACCGGCGCTTCGCCGATCCGGCGTGGAAGAGCAACGCCCTGTACGCGCGCCTGATGCAGTCGTACCTGGCGACGCAGAAGGAGCTGTCGCACTTCATCGACCAGTCCGCATTGAACAAGCTCGAGAAGGGTCGCGCGCACTTCTTCGCCTCGCTGATCACCGACGCGCTCGCCCCGAGCAACTGGCTGTTCGGCAACCCTGCGGCGGTGCGCAAGATCGTCGACACCGGGGGCGACAACCTCGTCAAAGGGCTGAAGAACCTGATCCACGACGCGCGCCACAACCACATGCTGCCTTCAATGGTCGACGCCACGCCGTTCAAGGTCGGCGAGACCATCGCCACCTCGCCCGGCCAGGTGGTGCTGCGCCACGAGATGTTCGAGCTGCTGCAGTTCGCTCCGACGACGCCGCAGGTGCACGCCCGCCCACTCGTGATGTCGCCGCCGCAGGTCAACAAGTACTACGCCATCGACCTGACGCCGGACAAGAGCCTCGTCAAGTGGGCGACCGACTCGGGCGTGCAGCTGTTCGTCGTCAGCTGGCGCAACCCGACGGTCGAGCACCGGCACTGGGGCCTGGACGACTACGTGCGTGCCCTCGATGCGGCGGTCGATGCGACGTGCAAGATCACTGGTAGCACCGACGTCAACATGTGGGGCAGTTGCTCGGGCGGCATGACGCTGGCTGCCTATCTGGCGTGGCTGGCTGCCACCGGCAAGCCCAAGGTCGCCAACACGACCTGGGCCGTGTGCGTGCTCGACACCGAAGCGGCGATCGAGGATTCGACGCTCGGCCTGTTCAACTCGCCAGCGACGATCCGTGCCGCCAAGGCGCGCTCGCGGCGCAAGGGCTTCGTCGATGGCGCGGAGATGGCCTCGATGTTCGCCTGGCTGCGTCCGAACGACCTGATCTGGAACTACTGGGTCAACAACTACCTGCTCGGCAACCGCCCGCCGGCCTACGACGTGCTGGCCTGGAACGCCGACACCACCCGGCTGCCCGGCCAGTACCACTGCGACCTGCTCGAGCTGGTCGAGAAGAACCCGTACGTCAACGCCGGCACGCTCGAAGTGCTCGGCGTGCCGGTCGACATGGGCCAAGTCAAGCTTGGCGCGTACGTGATCGCCGGCATCACCGACCACATCACGCCCTGGCGCGCGTGTTACGGCACGGCGCGGCTGTTCGGGCCCGAGACGACGTTCGTGCTGGCCAACGCGGGCCACCTGCAAAGCATGATCAACCCGCCGGGCGTGCCCAAGGCCTTCTTCTTCAGCGGCCCGGCCGCTACGGACGACCCGATGGCCTGGGCCGAGGGCGCCCAGCCGAGCAAGCAGGAAGGCAGCTGGTGGCCGCACTGGCGCGAGTGGATCAAGGGCAAGTCCGGCGAGCTGAAGCCCGCGCCCGCGAAGCTCGGATCGCGCAAGTACCGGCCCCTGGCGCCAGCACCTGGAACCTACGTGATGGAGCGCTGAAGCCAGCGCACCCGGCCCACGCACGCGACACGTACACAACACGCAAGGAGACACCCATCATGAGCACCTACACCGCCCCGATGAAGGACATGCAGTTCGTGCTGCACGAACTGGCGGGCCTCGACGCGATTGCCCGGCTGCCCGGCTACGGCGACGTGAGCACCGAACTCGTCGATGCGGTGCTCGAAGGCGCCGCCACCTTCTCCAGCGAGGTCTGGGGGCCGCTGAACAAGGTCGGAGACCTGCAGGGTCTGAAGCGCCACGACGACGGCCGCGTCACCACGCCCAAGGGCTTCGTCGAGGCCTATGCCAAGTTCGTCGAGTCGGGCTGGAACGGCCTGCGCTTCGACCCCGCCTTCGGCGGCCAGGGGCTGCCCAAGCTGGTCGACACCGCGGTGATGGAGATGTGGAGCGGCGGCGGCTCGGCGGTGAACAAGTGGCTGGCGATGACGGGCACCTTCATCCGCGAAGGCTACGGCCTGTCGGAGACCAGCCCCATCCTGACCTTCAACCCGGCCTCGGTGCAGCAGTTCAGCGGCACCACCGGCCTGCCGCTGCCGTCCACCGACATCAAGCTGCTCGACGACGACGGCAACGAAGTCGGCCTCGGCGAATCCGGCGAGATCGTCGCCAAAGGCCCGCAGGTGATGAGCGGCTACTGGGAGAAGCCGGAAGCCAACGCCACCGCCTTCACTCCCGACGGCTACTTCCGCACCGGCGACATCGGCGTGTTCACGCCCGAAGGCTTCCTGAAGATCGTCGACCGCAAGAAGGACATGATCATCGTGTCGGGCTTCAACGTGTTCCCGAACGAAATCGAAGCCGTGGCCACCGCTTGCCCCGGCGTCATGGAATGCGCCTGCATCGGCGTGCCGGACGAGAAGACCGGCGAGGCGGTCAAGCTGTTCATCGTCAAGGCGCAGGGTGCAACGCTCAGCGAAGCCGAGGTGGTGGCGTTCTGCCGCAAGGAGCTGACCGGCTACAAGGTGCCCAAGCTCGTGCGCTTCGTCGACGCGCTGCCCAAGTCCACCGTCGGCAAGATCCTGCGGCGCGAACTGCGCGACGTGAAATGAGCGAGAACCCAGTACAGGAGGGACAAACCATGAACCCGCCCATGGACCCGATCATCCAACGCATGCAGGGCGTGTTCGAGCGCCAGCGCCTGGCGTTCCTGCAGCATCCCTACCCGACGCTGGCCGAACGCAAGGCCAAGCTGAAGACGCTGCGCGCACTGCTGCAGCGCTACCAGGACCAGATCGTCACGGCCGTCAGCGCGGACTTCGGTGGCCGCGCGCCGGCCGAGACCAAGCTCGCCGAAGTGCTGGGCCCGGTGTTCGAGATCAACCATGCGCTGCATGCGCTGGGCGGCTGGATGAAACCGAAGAAGCGTTCCACCGAACTGCTGTTCCTGGGCAACAGCGTGCGCGTCAACTACCAGCCCAAGGGCGTGGTCGGCGTCATCGGTGCGTGGAACTTCCCGCTGTACCTGTCGGTGGGTCCGCTGGTCGCGGCACTCGCCGCCGGCAACCGCGTGATGATCAAGATGTCGGAACTGTCGCCGCGCTCGACCGCGCTGCTGGCGCAGATGCTGGCCGAAGGCTTTGCGGAGGACGAGGTCGCGGTCTTCGGCGGCGAAGTGGCGCAGGCGGAGGCGTTCTCGCACCTGCCGTTCAACCACATCGTCTTCACCGGCTCGCCTGCGGTGGGCCACCACATCATGCGTGCGGCGTCGCAGAACCTGACGCCGGTGACGCTGGAGCTGGGCGGCAAGTCGCCGGCCCTGGTCTCGGCCGAGGGCCCGCTGGCCGCAGCCGCCGAACGCATTGCCCACGGCAAGGCTTTCAACAGCGGGCAGATCTGTGTCTCGCCCGACTACGCGCTGGTGCCGCGCGGCAAGGTCGAGGAATTCGCCACCGAGGTGCAGGCCTCGTTCCGCAAGTTCTACCCCACGGTGCAGGGCAACCACGAATACACGAGCATCACGTCCGAGCCGCATGCGCAGCGCATCCGCGACCTGCTGGCCGAGGCGACAGCCAAGGGTGCCAAGGTCACCGCCTGCGGCGACAACGGGCCGGGGCGGCGCATTCCGCTGCATGTGGTCACCGGCGTGACCGAAGACATGCGCATCGCCAAGGAAGAGCTGTTCGGGCCGATCCTGCCGGTGATCCCCTACGACAACATCGACCAGGCCATCGCCTACATCGCCGCCCGGCCGCGGCCGTTGGCGATGTACCCCTTCGGCTTCAGCGGTGCCGAGCTGGACAAGCTGATGCGCAAGACGCATTCGGGCGGCGTCTCGGTCGACGACTGGGGCTGGCATGTGTTCAACCACGACCTGCCGTTCGGCGGCGTGGGCAACTCAGGCATGGGCACGTACCACGGGGAAGAGGGCTTTCGCGAGTTGTCGCACGCCAAGGGCACCTTCAAGCGCTTCCGCTGGTTCCCGATGGGCCTGTTTTATCCGCCCTACGGCAACCTGGTGCAGCGGCTCGTGTTCAAGTTCTATCTCGGGAAGTCCGATCCCTCGGTGACCGTGGCCACCGGCGCCGCGGCGGTGAGCCCCATCGTGTCCAGCACCCCGCACCAGGACGTGGCCGAGCCGTCGGGCCGGCGCTCGTTCCTGAAGGTCGGCGCGTTGACGGTCGCTGCCATCGGCCTCGGCGGCTGGTTCGCCAGCTACCTCGCCGACCGGAATGCGCGTGCCGTGCTCGGCGCCGGCGCGACGCTCGGCGCACAGGCGCAGACCATGCTCGCCAAGCTGGCCGATGCCGTGCTCGACGGCGCGTTGCCCAGCGATGCGAGCCAGCGCGCACAGGCCATTGCCAAGGTGGTCGACACCGCCGACAAGGCCGTCGCCGGCCTGCCGCTGTATCTGCAGAAGGAAGTGCAAGAGCTGTTCTCGATGCTCGGCGCCGCGCCGACGCGAGCCCTCCTCATCGGCCAGTGGACGGGCTGGGCCGACGCCACGCGCGAGGACGTGGCAAGCATGCTCACCGGCCTGCGCCAGTCGTCGGTGGCACTGCGCCGAGTGGTCTACATGAGCCTGCGCGACATGGTCACCGGCAGCTACTACGCAGACACCGGCACCTGGGAACAGATCGGCTACCCCGGCCCAATGATCAACGGCCCGGGCCCCGAGGTCTGAAGCGACAGGAGCACACACATCATGAATGAACGCAAAACCTACAACGGCTCGACGCTCGACAACGACCTGACGCTGGAGTGCGACGTGGTCATCGTCGGCACCGGCGCCGGCGGCGGCTACACCGCCGAGATCCTCACCAACGCGGGGCTGCGCGTGGTGATGCTGGAAAAGGGCGGCCACAACACGCCCAAGACCTTCTCGCAGAACGAGGGCGAGGCCTACCCGATGCTCTACATGGACGGCGGCCAGCAGCGCACCAAGGACAAGGGCTTCATCGTCTTCCAGGGTCGATCGGTCGGCGGCGGCACCACGGTCAACTGGACCACCAGCTTCCGCACGCCCGAGCTCACGCTGAAGCACTGGGTCGACAAGTACGGCGTGAAGACCTTTGCGCCCGAGACGATGGCGCCGCACTTCGAGGCGGTGGAGAAGCGCCTGGACATCCACACCTGGGAGATGCTGCCGCCGAACGCCAACAACCAGGCCATCGCCAAGGGTTGCGAAAAACTCGGCTACGAGTGGCACCTGACCAAGCGCAATGTCAACGGCTGCGCCAACACGGGCCTGTGCGGCCTGGGCTGCCCGATCAACGCCAAGAAAGGCATGCTGGTCACGACCATTCCCAGCGCGCTCGACAAGGGCGCGGTGCTCGTGTCGTGCGCCGAGGCGGTGCAGATCGTGCACGACGGCAAGCGCACCACCGGCGTCGAGGCGTTGGCGATGGACAAGTTCGGCAACACGCCCACTGGCCGCCGCATCCGCGTCAACGCGAAGCACGTGGTGGTGTCGGCCGGCGCCATCCGCTCACCGGCGCTGCTGATGCGCTCAAAGGTGCCCGACCCGTCGGGGATGACCGGCAAGCGCACCTTTCTGCACCCGGTGTCGCTCAGCCTGGCGAAGATGCCCGACGAGGTGGCGGGTTTCCGCGGCGCGCCGCAGAGCGTGTACTCCGATCACTTCTGGCTGCCCGAAGGCAAGCTCTTCGGCGCCGCACGGCTGGGCTACAAGGTGGAGACGGCGCCGGTGTTCCCGATCTTCACCGCCGCGCTGGTGGACAAGGGTTTCGGTCCCACCAGCGCTGCGCTGATGAAGCAGTTCCCCTTTCTGCAGATGGCCATCGCGCTGCACCGCGACGGCTACAACGACCACGAGAAGTGCGGCACGGTCGAGATCTCGGGCGACATCGGCGCCAGCCTCGACTACCCCATCGACGACTACCTGATGAACAGCCTGGTCAAGAGCATGCTCGAGATCATGGAGATCCAGTTCGCAGCCGGGGCCGAGTTCGTGATCCCGATGCACATCGACGGCATGCCCTTGAAGAGCATGGCCGAAGCGAAGACCTGGATGAGCAGCGCGCCGATGGGCCTGATGCGCATGCTCGCCGGCTCGGCGCACGTGATGGGCGGCTGCCAGATGGGCGGCGACGCCAAGACCTCGGTGGTCGATGAATGGGGTCGGCACCGTGCGATCGAGAACCTGTCGGTGATCGACGGCTCGGTGTTCCCCACCTCGCTGGGCGTGAATCCGCAGGAAAGCATCTACGCCACCGCTTCAAAGAACGGCGCGGCGCTGGCCAAGGCGCTGGCCTGAAGCACAGCCACAAGACTCCCCAGAAGACCCACAAGAAACCCCTCCACAGGAGATTGAAATCATGAAGAAGATCGTCCCGACCTTGACCGCGTTGCTCGCGGCTTCCCTGTTCGCAGGTTGCGCCCAGCAGCCCGCGGCGCCCGCCGCCCAGGCCGCGGCCACGCCGACCGCGTCCAAGGACGCGACCGAAGCGACACGCGCCGCGAACCGCACCGTGGCGACCCAGCTGCCACTGGCCAACACGCAGTCCTTCGACGACGCGAAGCGCGGCCTGATCGAGGCCTTCGGCGACCAGGTCATCATGGGCCCCAGCGGCCGTCCGGCCTGGTCACTGAAGCCCTTCGAGTTTCTGGCCAAGGAGCAGGCGCCCGACAGCGTCAACCCGGCGCTTTGGCGCCACGCCCGCGTGAACATGGTCAATGGCCTGTTCAAGGTCACCGACCGCATGTACCAGCTGCGCGGCCTCGACCTGTCGAACATGACGATCATCGAAGGCGATACCGGCCTCATCGTCATCGACCCGATGACGGCGGTGGAAACCGCCAAGGCCGGCATGGACCTGTACTTCAAGCACCGGCCGAAGAAGCCGGTGGTGGCGGTGATCTACACGCACAGCCACGCCGACCACTTTGGCGGCGTGCGCGGCGTGGTCACCGATGCGGACGTGGCTTCGGGGCGCGTCAAGGTCATCGCCCCGAAAGGCTTCATGGAAGAAGCGGTCGGCGAGAACGTGATCGCCGGCAATGCCATGTCACGCCGTGCGCTGTACCAGTTCGGCATGCTGCTGCCGCGCGGCGAGAAGGGCCAGGTCGATGCCGGCCTCGGCAAGTCCGTGCCGCTGGGAACGATCTCGCTGATCCCGCCGACGATGCTGATCGAAAAGCCGGTCGAGACGCATCGCATCGATGGCATCGACATCGTGTTCGAGAACACGCCGGGCGCCGAAGCGCCGGCCGAGTTCATCATGTTCTATCCGCAGTTCAAGGTGCTGAACATGGCGGAGATCGGCACGCAGAACTTCCACAACCTGCTGCCGATGCGCGGTGCGCAGGTGCGCGACGCGCTGGCCTGGTCGAAGTACCTCGGCGGCGCGCTGCAGCGCTACGGTGCTGGCGCCGAGATCATGATTGCCCAGCACCACTGGCCGGTGTGGACGGCCCCCCGCGTGCAGAACTACCTGAAGATCCAGCGCGACAGCTACAAGTACCTGCACGACCAGACGCTGCGCCTGATGAACCAGGGCTACGTCGGCGCCGAGATCGCCGAGACGATGAAGATGCCGCCCAGCCTGCGCCAGGACTGGTCGACCTACAGCTTCTACGGCGACCTGAAGCACAACGTCAAGGCCATCTACCAGCGCTACCTCGGCTACTACGACGCCAACCCCGCCAATCTGCACGCGCTGCCGCCGGTGGACGCCGGGCGCAAGGCCGTCGAGTACATGGGCGGTGCCGATGCCGTGATGAAGCGCGCCCGCGAGGACTTCGCGAAGGGCGAGTACCGCTGGGTCGCGCAGGTGATGTCGCAGCTGGTGTTCGCCGACCCGACCAACAAGCAGGCCCGCGAGCTCGGCGCCGATGCGCTGGAACAGATGGGCTACCAGGTGGAGTCGGCGACGGCACGCAATGCGTACCTGCAAGGCGCGTGGGAGCTGCGCAACGGTGTGCCCAAGCTGCCTTCGATCAGCACCGCCGCGCCGGACGTGATCCGCGCCGTGCCGCTGGACATGTTCTTCGACTACCTGGGCGTGCGCCTGAACGGCGACAAGGCGCAGGGCAAGACCATCGTGCTGAACTGGCAGTTCACGGACACCAAGCAGAACTTCGTGCTGAACCTGGAGAACAGCGCGCTGACCTATGCTGAGGGCACGCAGGCCCCGAACGCCGACGCGACGCTGACGCTGACGCGCGCCACGCTGGACACCATCTCGCTGCAGCAGACCACCTTCCCGGCGGCGATGCAGGCCGGGCAGATCAAGGTGACGGGCAACCCGGCGAAGGTCGGCGAGATGCTCGGCCTGTTCGAGACTTTCCCGAACATGTTCCCGATCGTCGAGCCGCGGCCGGCGCGCTGAGCCGGCCTGAGCTGAATCTCGGATCGGATCGCTGAACTGGCACCAGAAAGGCACCAGCCAAGCCCAGAAAACAAAAAAGTCGGCAGGCGCAAACCTGCTGACTTCGGTGTTTATTGGCTCCCCGACCTGGGCTCGAACCAGGGACCTACGGATTAACAGTCGCGTTACTCGGTGTTTTGCGGGACTTTCTGGGATTTCTTGGGACTGACTAAAACCCTTGTAAATCAATAGGTTACGCATCATTCTTTGTGTCAGAGGGTCCCGATCGATAGCATCCGAGCTCAAGATTTTTCGGACACCAGTCGGACACGGAACCCGTAGATGCCGCTCCTGACAGTCAGGGCAATCGACGCGCAGAAGCCTCGCGCGCGGCCCTACAAGCTCACGATCGATCGCGGCCTTCAACTGCGCATCGCTCCGGATGGCGTCCGCACGCTGCTCGTCCGCTACACCGTGAAGGGCTCTGAGGTCGAGCGCCAGTACCGGTTGTCGCAGGAGTACGGTGAAGGTCCAGGCCAGCTAAAGCTGGCAGCAGCCTGCGCTGAGGCTGCGCGCATCCGAGCGCTTGCGCGCGATGGAGTGGACTGGCCAGCGCAGGAGGAAGCAAGACTCTGGGCTGAGGCGACAGCACGCGAGCAGGCGGATCGGCAAGACGGGCTGACCGTGGCGAAGGCACTTCGAGAGTACGTCGAGAAGAAGCGGCGCGCGAAAGATGGCCTGAAAGCGCGCACAAAGGCGGACTATCTCGCCATGATTGAGCCGGGCCGAAGATCCAAGACCGGCAAGCAGTTCGCCGACGGCGAGCTATACCCGATCGCTGAGAAGCTGCTGTCGAAGCTCACAGCCGATGACATTCGGGGCGTCCACACCGCGCTGATGAAAATTTCGCAGCGGCAGGCCGTCTATGCGATGCAAGTGCTGCGAGCGATGCTTCGCTGGCATGGTGTCGTGGTCCCTGGCAACCCATTGGGGCGAGACACTGCGGGCCGTGATCGCATCGTTCTACGGATAGGCGTTTTAACCGCATGAGGCCAAGTATCGCACCGCGGAAGCGCCATCAAGCCGGCTGAGACACTCGATTTTCCCGCCCAGGTGTCAGGTTCACCACCAGGCTTTGGCGTTCAGGAGAGTGATTTGCGGCGCTCGGCGTGTACCGGGCGCAGAGCCAGTTCGCGGCAAGTCAAAATCGCCGCTTTGTTCATTCACCAACTGATGCGCTGATCGACCTCAAAGTCCGGTGCCGGTTGCGCCGCCAGGTCCCAGTCTGCTGGCTCGGTTTGCGCCCCGTCATCCATCTGCGCATCACTACAGTCATCCCACAGCGGTGGCCCGCGCGCCGGGGAGATGCGGGGTGGCTCTGAATCTGCCCCGATGTGGTCCAGGATGTGCCGGATGTCAGCGCTGTGCGTAATGAACGCGATGATGCGCATCTGCCCGCCACACAGCGGACACAAGAGGGGGAACACCTCGTAGATGCGGGCGATCAGCACCGCCCACAGGTAGTGCGCTGCACGCTTGGGCAGCACCGGCTCGCTCTGGGATGGCAGCGCGCTGCTCATCGGTACCACACCAGGCGCGCACTCCCCCGTGCTGATCGACGCGCCCAGCACGGGAGCGGCTTGCGCCGGTGTCGCCAGCGCCGTCACCGCAGCCCTGAGCGGCGAGTTGGGTGCCAACACGCCAAAATAGCGGTGCCGGTGGGTGCGTGGCGGGGGAACCAGCGCGGCAATGCGGTCGATCAGCTCCAGCGGTGTGAGGTGCAGCTCATCAACCTTGGCACCGCGCTTGTCGCTGGTGGGTTCGCTGCGCTGCTTGCCGCAGCGGTACACCAGTTTGCTTCCCTCTTTGCGTAGGCGCTCCATGGAAAACGGTGGACGCGCGCAATAGCGCAGCAGCCGCTCCAGCGCAGCGCGGTCGTGGGCTTCGATGCACACCCCCGCATCCACCGAGAAGCCGCTGTGTTTGTAGCCCAGCATGTCTTTGGCGTCACAGTTCTCCAGCGGGCCCCGAGCAACGAAGGCGCGCAGGATGCGTTTTTGCAGTGTGGTCTGCACTGGGGCCACGGTAGCCGCATCGATGCCGGTGGCCGCGTGAAAGATGACACCCGGCGATGAGATTCGAGGGGTCGCATCAGCATCGCCCTCGCCCTCCACTTCCTCAAACACCCCGTCCACCACACAAACGTGGAAGTGGACGTGTTCATTGAGGCTGGAGCCGAATCGGTGAATGAAGGCGATGGCACCGATGTGCAGGCCTGCCTTGTCCATATGGGCCGCACCGGGGCTGTGGGTCTGCAGAGTTTGTGCGATCACCCGCAGAAAGATGCGCAGCACCATGCTCAGCACCGCTCCGTCGCGTTGCATGAAGTACCGCAACCTCTTGGGCACGGAGAGCACCCACTGGCGCACCGGCAGGCGGGGGAAAACGTGGTCGCTCAGGTGTGCCGCCGTCTCCACCATCCGCCGCGTGGTGCACGAGGGGCAGACTCCCCGGCCTTTGCAGGAGAAGGCTACAAAGTAGTCGTGCCCACAGTCGCCGCAGCGAGCGCGGGCAAAGCCATGGGCAAAGATGCCGCACTCAAGATACTTGGCAAACGCTTTGCGCACGAAGGGCTTGGGGGTGTGGTGGTCGCCCTGGCCGTCGAACTGACCCGCGCTGGCCAACTCTAGCCAGGTCTCGTAGTGCTCGGCTACCGTTTGGTAGAGCAGCGTGCGTTCGGGGTGGCGTGGGTTGTAGAGCTTGGGCTTGGAAGTGGCTGACATGAATACTGTACAAATGCACAGTATTCTGCGGCGATTGTTTGGGTACGCAAAGCACAAGGCCCGAACCGTCGCCAGTTCGGGCCTTGGCAGGGTAGCTTGGCTGCGGACTTACTTGCGCGCAGGCGGCACATCCGTGCAGCTGCCATGCGCCACTTCCGCCGCCATGCCAATGGATTCGCCAAGGGTTGGATGCGGGTGGATGGTCTTGCCGATGTCCACTGCGTCGGCACCCATCTCGATAGCCAGCGCGATCTCTCCGATCATGTCGCCCGCGTGGGTGCCGACCATGCCACCGCCCAAGATCTTGCCGTGGCCCCGGCCAGCATGGCCGTCTCCTGATCCTGCTTCGGGGCTGTCGTCGAACAGCAGCTTGGTGACGCCTTCGTCGCGGCCGTTGGCAATGGCGCGGCCGGAGGCCGTCCAGGGGAACAGGCCCTTTTTGACCTTGATGCCCTGCTGCTTGGCCTGGTCTTCGGTGAGGCCCACCCAGGCCACTTCAGGGTCGGTGTACGCCACGCTGGGGATCACGCGGGCGTTGAAAGCGGCGCTGGCCAGCTCCTTGTTTCCCTGCAGTTCCCCGGCGATGACCTCGGCCGCCACATGCGCTTCGTGCACCGCCTTGTGCGCCAGCATGGGCTGCCCGACGATGTCGCCAATGGCGAAGATGTGGGGCACGTTGGTGCGCATCTGGATGTCGACGTTGATGAAGCCACGGTCTGTAACAGCCACGCCGGCCTTGTCAGCGGCAATCTTCTTGCCGTTGGGCGTGCGGCCCACGGCTTGCAGCACCAGGTCGTACACCTGCGGCGCGGGGGCGGTGCCGCCCTCTTCCGCTGCGGCAAATGTCACCTCGATGCCTTCGGGTGTGGCCTTGGCGCCCACCGTCTTGGTCTTGAGCATGATGTTGTCGAAGCGCTTGGCGTTCATCTTTTGCCAGATTTTGACCAGGTCGCGGTCGGCGCCCTGCATCAGGCCGTCCATCATCTCGACCACGTCCAGGCGCGCGCCCAGCGTGCTGTACACGGTGCCCATTTCCAGGCCGATGATGCCGCCGCCCAGGATCAGCATGCGTTTGGGCACTTCCTTGAGCGCCAGGGCGCCGGTGGAGTCGACCACGCGCGGGTCGTTGGGCATGAAGGGCAGGCGCACGGCCTGGCTGCCGGCGGCGATGATGGCTTTCTGGAAGGCGATGACCTTCTTGGTGCCGGTTTTCTCCTGGCCCGATCCGGTGGTTTCTTCCACTTCGACGTGGTTGGCACCGACGAAGGCGCCGTAGCCGCGCACCGTGGTCACCTTGCGCATCTTGGCCATGGCGGCCAGACCGCCGGTGAGCTTGCCGATAACCTTTTCTTTGTGGCCGCGCAGCTTGTCGATGTTGACGGCGGGCGCGCCAAAGTCCACGCCCAGGTCAGCCATGTGGCTGACTTCGTCCATGACGGCGGCCACGTGCAGCAATGCCTTGGAGGGGATGCAGCCCACGTTCAGGCAGACGCCGCCGAGGGTGGCATAGCGCTCGACGATGACGACCTTGAGGCCCAGGTCGGCCGCGCGGAAGGCGGCGCTGTAGCCACCGGGGCCGCCACCAAGCACGAGCACGTCGCAGTCCAGATCGGCCGATCCCGCAAAGCTAGATGCTACTGGATTGATAGCTGCTTGCGCTTTCGGGGCGGGCGCTGGAGCCGCTTTTGGCTCAGAAGCTGCGGGCGCCGGGGCGGCAGCAGGCGCTGTAGCTGCCGCGCCCGCGCCCTGCACTTCCAGCGTCAGCACCACCGAGCCTTCGGCGATCTTGTCGCCAAGCTTCACTTTCAACTCCTTGACCACGCCAGCGTGGCTGGAGGGGATTTCCATGGAGGCCTTGTCGGACTCCACGGTGATCAGGCTTTGCTCGGCCTTGATGGTGTCGCCGGGTTGGACCAGCACTTCGATGATGGCCACTTCGGCGAAGTCGCCGATGTCGGGCACTTTGATGTCGATGATTGCCATGGGTGTTGCCCTCGCGTTACATCACGATGCGGCGGAAGTCCGCCAGCAGCTCGAAGCCAACGGCTTTCAGATCAAGAACCAGTTCTCGGTGCTGCAAGACGCCGTGTCGCAGCAGCTCACCGGCATGGTGCAGGGCAGCCAGCACAACGCTGAGCAGCTGCGCAACGCGCTCAACGAACGCCTGGCCGCCATACAGGCCGACAACGCCACCAAACTCGAAGAAATGCGCCGCACGGTGGACGAAAAGCTCCACGCCACGCTGGAGCAGCGCCTGGGCGAGTCCTTCAAGCTCGTCAGCGACCGTCTCGAACAGGTGCATAAGGGTCTGGGTGAGATGCAGACCCTGGCGGGCAGCGTGGGCGACTTGAAGCGCGTGATGACCAACGTGAAGACGCGTGGCACCTGGGGCGAAATGCAGCTGGGCGCCATCATCGACAATGTGCTCACGCCCGACCAGTTCGCGCGCAACGTCAAGACCGTGCCGGGCAGTGACGAGCTGGTGGAGTTTGCGATCCGCCTGCCTGGCAAGAGCGACGAGCACCCGGTGTGGCTGCCCATCGACTCCAAGTACCCCGTGGAGCAGTACCAGCGCCTGCTGGACGCGCAGGACGCGGCCGACAAGGCGGCCATCCAGTCGGCGGGCAATGCGTTCGAGACCTCGATCAAGCTCGAAGCCAAGAAGATCTTCGCCAAGTACGTGTCTCCCCCGCACACCACCGACTTTGCCGTGCTCTACCTGCCTACCGAAGGCCTGTTCGCCGAAGTCATGCGCCGCCCCGGCCTGGTCGAAGCCGTGCAGAACGAATGCCGCGTGATGATCACCGGCCCCGCCAACCTGGCCGCCATGCTCAACAGCCTGCAGATGGGCTTCAAGACGCTGGCGATTGAAAAGCGTTCATCCGAGGTCTGGAGCCTCTTAGGTATGGTCAAAACCGAGTTCGCCAAGTTTGGCGATGTGGTGGAGGCCACCAAAAAGTCCATCGACGCCGCCGCCAAGAAGTTTGACGAGGTGGGCGTGCGCACCCGCGCCATCCAGCGCAAGCTGCGTGATGTGCAGGAACTGCCCGCGCCTGGCGCGGCCGGTCCGCTGGTGGGCGGGAGCACCCCGGCATTGCCCGGTCTGGACCCCGAGGAAGACCTGCAGTGAACTGGGCTCTGGCGCGCCTGATTGCGGGCCAGATCTGCGTGCACGCCTGCATGGCGGGCATGCGTCTGGCCGCTCCGCTGCTCGCCCTGCGCGAGGGCCACAGTGCTGCGGCCGTTGGGGTGTTGCTGGCACTGTTTGCCCTCACGCAGGTCTTTCTGGCCCTGCCGGCAGGTCGCTATGCAGACCGGCACGGCCTCAAGCGCCCCGTGGGCTACGCGGTGGCGGTGGCATCGGCCGGGGCGGCGCTGGCGCTGGTGTTCCCGGTCTTCCCAGTGTTGTGTCTGGCGGCGTTGATGACCGGCGGCGCCAGCGGCGCGGCAATCATTGCGCTGCAGCGCCACGTGGGGCGCGCCGCGCACGACGCCACGCAGCTCAAGCAAGTGTTCAGCTGGCTGGCCATCGGGCCTGCGGTGTCCAACTTCATCGGGCCCTTCTGTGCGGGGCTCATGATCGACAACGCGGGCAGCGCGGCGGGCAGCACCGAAGGCTACCGCGCCGCCTTTGCCCTGATGGCCGTGCTGCCCCTGCTTATTGATCCGGCGGGAATTATTCATGAGGCTGCATAGGCGACATGCTTGTCGCCAAAGTACTTCTTGACCCGCTCTGGCGTGTTCTCCAGCATTGTCATGTGTTCAGTGGCTGCAGCGCGCAGCTTGGCTTTGGTTCTCACTGGGACTTTGCTGCCAATCGCGAGCTTCAGATCTGCGTTCAGCCGCTCCTCTGGGTTGAGCTCGGGGCTGTAGCTCGGCAGGTAAAACAACTCAATGTCCTCTTTGTGCAATGCCGCCCACTCTTTGACCGGCTTGCTGTGGTGCACCCTCAGGTTGTCAAGAATCAGGAAGATCTTCTTGCCCTGCGCGTCCTTGATCAAGGCCTGCATAAACTCGATCAGCTTGTCGGCATTGAACGCCTCATCAATGATCATCCAGCGCGTCTTGCCCTGGTTCGTGACGGTGGCAATCATCGAAAGCTTTTGCCGTGTTCCACCCACTGCCCGCGTCACCGGTGTTTGACCGGCGGGCGCGTAACTTCTGCCACGCACATCCGTGTTGACCAGGGCTGTTTCATCGCCCCAATGGATCTCTGCGCCTTCACGCTTGGCCCTGGCTTCAATGGCAGGGTATTCATCTTCGAGCCAGGCCTGCACGGCCTCAGGTCGCTGTTCGTAAGCTTTCTTGATCGGCTTTTGCGGCGTAAAACCCCAGCGCGCCAGATAGTCGCCCACTGAACGCACAGATAGTTTCAGCCCCAGGTCGCGTTCGATGAGTTCGCGCACGGCGGGCCGGCTCCAAAGCGCAAACTCCATCTTGATCTGCTCGGGGCGTTTGTCGATGATGGTCATTCGAATAGCGCGTTCTTGCTCAGGAGTCAGGCTGCGTCCACTACCGGGCTTCTTGCCCCTGGCGTGGGGTTTGAGTGCAGCCGCCCCACCTTGCTCGAACAGGCGCAGTGCAGCGTTGACACCAGACCAACTGAGCCCGGTTTGCTCCACGATCTGCATCACGCCGACTCCTTTTCGATGCAAACGGATAACTTGCTTGCGCCGTTCTTGCAGCACTTCCCGCGACTGCTTGCGTGCATCTTCTTTTTCCATGAACTTTGGAGTCAGGTCATCAACAAAAGCTCATGAATAAATTATGCCGAGTCTATAGATAAATTTTTTTGAGCATGCGCCGCACAGTTTCTCGACTCACCTTGGCCATACCAGGCTCCTGGCGTGCGGCTCGTTCGAGTTCCATCATCGTCCAGCGCTGTCGGCCCGCAGGTGGCGTCGAACACGCCAGCGCTGTCACTCGTGCTTCGTCGCCCTTGTCGTACTGGCACACCACGGTCCAATGAGGACAGGACATGAGCCCGATTGACCTCTCGCGCTTGATGCAGCCCTTTGCTGCGAATCTCGTCCACGAGCGCTCGATCCGCATCGGTCAAATGCAATTCCGTCTGGCGCATGACAACACCTCCAAGCATCAAGTAGTGATGACGGGATTGCATTCATGTTCCGTTATTTCTGTGTCAATGTACTAGCCAGTGCCGGCGCCTGCCGTGCCAGCACCGGCCCGGTACTCGTTGGGGGTGCGGCCTGTCCAGCGCTTGAAGGCATGGCGAAAGCTCGCGGCGTCGCTGAAACCCAGGGCGGCGGCGATGTCGTCGACCTCGAGGAACGAGGTCGACAGGTAGTCGACAGCCAAGGCCTGGCGCACGCTCGCCAGCAGTTCCAGATAGGTCGTCCCCTCTTCGTTGAGCCGTCGCCGCAGCGTCCGGGCGTTGATGCACAGCCCCGCCGCGATCTCGTCGATGCTGGGAAAGCGGCCGGGTGTTCGCGTCAGTTCAGCATACACGCGGCGGCTCATGCCCGAGCTCCACTTGTGGCATCCTCCAACAGCTTGGCGCAGGCTGCCGAAACCTGGGTCGCGGCGATAGGGTTCGCGAATTGGGGTGTCCGGTCCAGCCACTCGGCTGGGTAGTCCACTTGCGTGCGAGGCTGATCGAAGGCGACGGTGCATTCGAGCACCCGCTCCAACAGGCCAGCGTATCTCGGACGCGGCAACGCGAAGTTCGCGCGCGCAGGCATGCACCAGGCGCCCATCACGTGCTTGGTCAGACTGACGTGCGTGCCGAGCTGCATCTCCAGCAGCGCGCGAAACAGATCGGTATCGACGTCGGGCAGCGCGGCTTCGTCGAGCGTCGGTAGAACCCATGAGGCCACGTCGTGCTCCACCTCGAAGGCAATCCGCATGACCGGTGTGGCAAGTCCGTGATAGCGCACGGCGAGTTCGCAGGCACCGCGCATCGACTCGGCGCACGCCAACGCATAGCCGTACATGCCGTAGTCGGTGAGGCGCATTCCGCCCCCCACGAGTGCGGCCCATCCCGCCTCTGGCGACAGCCTGCCGGCGTTGCGGCACACCACGATGAACTGGTGGACCGAGATCCGAGTCTGGGCATTCGAGGCTTCGGCCGGCGACAGGCCGGAGCCGGCCAGCAGCAGCTTGATGTCCACCCCCAGTTCACTCAGGGCGCGCATGACGGCGTGCACCTTGAACGGTGCGTACCGCTTTTCGTGCAGCGCAAGCGCCGCGTTCGTTCTCGGTTTTGTACTCATGGATTTCTCCTGGAATCGTGTTGTTGCCTTCTGCATTCTCCACACGGAGACCCTCGGGAAACTCCCTAGCTACTGTCCTCAGCGATGCGCATCTTGTCCTCGCCCGTCATTTACGCCGAAGCGGCCAGACCCGACATTACTGATCCAGCAAGCAGCCTCACAGAACGCGGTATCAACACAAGCAGGAGACAAGCATGGGCACTCGCCACTGGACCCAGTCGTACGCCGACATCCCCGCAGAGATCGACGCCGATCGCTATGCGTCAATGGTCGATCTGTTGGACGCCGCGCTCGAGCGCCACGCCTCGCGTCCGGCGTTCAAGGCGTTCGGCCAGACCTTGAACTACGCCGACGTCGACCGGCTGTCGCGGTCATTCGCGTCCTATCTGCAGAACAAACTGGGCGTACGCCAGGGCGACCGCGTGGCGGTGATGATGCCGAACCTGCTGGCGTTCCCGGTCACGCTGCTCGGCATCATGCGCGCCGGCGCGGTGCAGGTGAACGTGAATCCGCTGTACACGCCGCGCGAACTCGAGCACCAGCTCAACGATGCCGGCGTCGAGACGATCGTCGTCTTCAGCGGCTCGACGCCGACGCTGGCAGAGGTGCGCGCCAATACCGGCCTGAAGACGGTCATCACGGTCGCTGTCGGCGACGCCAGCGGCGCCACGCTGCCGAGCCCGCCGGTCGATGCACTGCTCGGCGAGTCGGTCTCCTTTGCCGAGGCGCTGGCCCAGGGCGGCGGGCTGCCGCTGCAGCCGGTAGCGCTGACCGGCGACGACCTGCTGTTCCTGCAATACACCGGCGGCACCACCGGGCTGTCCAAGGGCGCCGCGCTGTCGCACCGCAACCTCGTCGCCAACACCGAGCAGTTCAAGGCCTTCATGCCGGTGGCGGTGAAAGAGGGCGAGGAAGTGTTGGTGACTGCCATCCCGCTGTACCACATCTTCGCGCTGATGGTGTCGCTGAGCTATCTGTCGGTGGGCGCCGAGAACTGGCTCGTCGCCAACCCGCGCGACATGGACGGCTTCGTCGGCGTGTTGGCGCAGGCCAGGCCGACGGTTTTCATGGGCGTCAACACGCTGTACGGCGGGCTGGTGCAGCACCCCAAGCTTGGCGAAGTGGACTGGTCGCGCCTGAAGATCGCGATCGGCGGTGGCGCTGCCGTGGTCGGGGCGGTGTCCGACCGCTGGAAGGCCATCACCGGCCACTTCATCCGCGAGGGCTACGGCCTGTCGGAAACCTCGCCGGTGGTGTCGTTCAACCCGGCCTACATCACCGAGTTCACCGGCACGACCGGCCTGCCGATGCCGTCGACCGACGTCAAGCTGCTCGACGACAAGGACCTCGAAGTGGAGCTGGGGCAGCCGGGAGAGATCTGCGTCAAGGGGCCGCAGGTGATGCGCGGCTACTGGGAGAAGCCCGACGCGAACGCCACTGCGTTCACAAGCGACGGCTACTTCCGAACGGGCGACATCGGCGTCTTCGACGACAAGGGCTTCCTGAAGATCGTCGACCGCAAGAAGGACATGATCATCGTCTCGGGTTTCAACGTCTATCCGAACGAGATCGAGGCAATCGCAGCCGCCTGTCCGGGCGTTGCGGAGTGCGCCTGCGTCGGCGTTGCGGACGAGAAGACGGGCGAAGCAGTGAAGCTCTTCGTCGTCAAGCTGCCGGGGGCCTCTCTCAGCGAGGCCGACGTCATCGCCCACTGCCGCGGGGGCATGACCGGCTACAAGGTGCCCAAGATCGTGCGTTTCCTGGAGTCGCTGCCGAAGTCCAACGTCGGAAAAATCCTCCGGCGCGAACTCCGCGATGTGGCCTGACGGACATGTCGATGATGCCGATCGATCCGCCCCTCGGGGACATGACCGGAAAGCCTTCCGTCAAGGTCAAGGCGTCCGCGCACTCGCATGCGGAGGAGCAGTCCTTCGAAACGGAAATTCTGGAGATCCACGGACAGCCGCTTTGCGTGGGCCGCCGCACTGGCAACGGGAGCAGCCCACCGCTGCTGCTGTTCAACGGCATCGGCGGAAATATCGAACTACTGGGGCCGATAGCGCGGTGGATGCCGGGGCGTGAACTGATCATCTTCGATGTTCCAGGCGTAGGTCGTTCGCCGCTGCCCGTGCTCCCTTACCGCCTGAGGACCATTGCGTCGCTGGGCGCCGGGGTGCTCGATCACTACGGACACCAACAAGCGGACGTGCTGGGTGTCTCGTGGGGCGGCGGCGCCGCGCAGCAGTTTGCGCGCAGCCAGGCCAATCGTTGTCGTCGGCTGATCCTGTGCGCAACGGCGCCAGGCGTGCTCATGGTGCCCGGACATCCGGGGGTGATCCTCAAGATGGCCACCCCCCGGCGCTACGCCAACAAGCGCTACGCAAAGAGCATCAGCGGTGACATCTACGGCGGTGACTTTCGCCGTGACCCGGGGCTCGCGGACGAGCATTTCAAGCATGTGAAATGGCAGTCGCGCCTGGGGTACTACCTGCAGCTCGCGGCCATGGCGGGGTGGACCAGCCTGCACTGGCTGTACCAGCTCCGGCAGCCCACCCTGGTGATGGCGGGCAGCGACGATCCGATCGTCCCGCTGACCAATGCACAGGTGATGGCCTGGCTCATCCCCCACAGCGAGCTCAAGGTGTTCGATTGCGGTCATCTGTTCCTGCTGACACGGGCCGAGGAAGCCTGCGGCGCCATTACCGAATTTCTGGACAAGCCCTGAGGCCCGCCCGGTCTCGGCATATCGAAAAAAGGAGACATGGAGATGAGTACACAACGCATGAGCGCGGCCGACCTGACCGCCAAGGTGGGGCAGGAGATCGGCGTTTCTTCCTGGCTGGCAGTCGATCAAACGCGCATCAACGAATTCGCGCACTGCACCGAAGACCACCAATGGATCCATGTCGACATCGAGCGCGCCCGAAAGGAAAGCCCGGCCCGCTCCACGATCGCTCATGGCTACCTCACGCTGTCGCTGCTGGCACCAACGAGTTTCGAGATCCTGTCGCCGATCGTCGAAGCGAAGCAGCTCATGAACTACGGCCTCGACAAGGTGCGATTCCTGACGCCGGTCGTGGCTGGAAAACGGGTTCGCAACCACATCAAGCTGCTCGCCGTGGAAAGCAAGGGCAGCGAGCGCTGGCTGCTGACGCTCGAGAACTCGGTTGAGATCGAGGGTGTGGACAAGCCCGCGCTGGTTGCCGCTTCACTCGTCATGCTCGTCAACTGAGCCGCAGGAGAGATATCCATGGCAACCCGCAAGTCCCCGCGCTCCCAGGATGGCGCTGCGCCCACCTCTACACGACCACCGGCTCGAAAGACCGCACTCCCTGAAGATCGTCCGGCTCGAACCACGCCGACGGCACGAAGCAAGAAAGCCACTACCGCGATGCCGGAGGCGTCGGCGGCCGACAGCAAGGCGATGGTGCCGACGGCCGAAACGGCCGAGCTGGTCGCCACGGCCAGCCGCAACACCCTGGCGATCAATCCCTTGATCGGGCTGAACCAACGGGACATCGCCACATCCGCCAGTGCGCTGCTCAAGGCCGTTGTGGAGAGCCCTCACAAGGCGACGACGCACTATGCCAGCTTCCTGAAGGAACTGTCCCAGATCGTCCTGGGCAAATCGGAGCTGGCACCCGATCCGAAGGACCGGCGATTTGCCGACGCTGCCTGGAAGGACAACGCGCTGTACGCGCGGCTGCTGCAGTCCTATCTGGCCACCCAGAAGGAGCTGACACAGTTCATCGATGGATCAGAGCTCACGGGGATCGAGAAGGGGCGTGCGCGCTTCTTCGCTTCACTCGTCACCGACGCGCTGGCGCCTAGCAATTGGCTGTTCGGCAATCCAGTGGCCGTGCGCAAGATCATCGACACCGGGGGCGCCAACCTGGTCAAGGGCCTGAAGAACATGGCCCACGATATGCGGCACAACCACATGATGCCCTCGATGGTCGACACCACGCCTTTCAAGGTCGGTGAAAACATTGCTACCTCTGCCGGTCAAGTGGTCTGCCGGCACGAGATGTTCGAGCTGCTGCAGTTCACGCCGACCACTCCCCAGGTGCATGCACGGCCCCTGGTGATGTCGCCGCCGCAGGTCAACAAGTACTACGCCATCGACCTGACGCCCGACAAGAGCCTGGTGAAATGGGCGACCGACTCGGGCATCCAGCTGTTCATCGTGAGCTGGCGCAACCCCACTGTGGAGCATCGCGACTGGGGTCTGGAGGACTATGTGCGGGCGCTGGACCATGCCGTGGACGTTGCGCGCGAAATCACGGGAAGCCCGGACGTCAACATGTGGGGCTCCTGTTCGGGTGGCATGTGCCTGGCGGCCTATCTCGGCTGGCTTGCCGCCAAGGGCGACCGCAAGGTGGTCAACACCAGTTGGGCCGTGTGCGTGCTCGACACCCAGGCGGCCGTGGAGGATTCGACGCTCGGTCTCTTCAATTCACCAGCGACGATCCGCGCCGCCAAGGCGCGCTCGAGCCGCAAGGGCTTCGTCAGCGGCGAGGAGATGGCGTCAATGTTCGCCTGGCTGCGCCCGAACGACCTGATCTGGAATTACTGGGTCAACAACTACCTGCTGGGCAACAGTCCCCCGGCCTACGACGTGCTGGCCTGGAACGCCGACACCACCCGCCTGCCGGGCCGCTACCACTGCGACCTGCTCGACATGTTTGCGCTGAACCCCTATGTGAACGCGGGCACCCTCGAGATCGAGGGGCTGCCGATCGACATGGGGCAGGTCGATCTGGGCGCCTATGTGATCGCCGGCATCACCGACCACATCACGCCCTGGCGCGCGTGCTACGGAACGGCGCGCATGTTCGGCCCCGACACCACATTCGTTCTGGCCAACGCAGGTCATCTGCAAAGCCTGATCAACCCGCCGGGCGCGCCAAAGTCCTTTTTCTTCGCGGCGCCGGCCACCTTCGAAGACCCCGGGGCATGGGCCGATGCGGCCCAGTCCGCACGCCAGGAAGGCAGCTGGTGGCCGCACTGGCGCGCGTGGATCCAGGGCCGCTCGGGTGAGCTGATCCCGGCACCGGCCCAGCTCGGCTCGCGCCAGCACAAGCCCCTGGGACCTGCGCCCGGCACCTACGTGCTGGAGCGCTGAGTCCATCCATCGATTCCCCGACATTCCCAGAAACACTCCAGGAGCCCACTGCCATGACCAACTATTCCGCCCCGATCCGGGACATGAAATTCGCGATGCAGGAGCTCGCAGGCATGGAGGAGGTGATACGCCTGCCGGGCTATGAAGAAGTATCGAATGAGCTGGTGGATCAGGTGCTGGAAGGCGCGGGCACCTTCGCCGCCGAAGTCTGGGGCCCGTTGAACGTTCCGGGCGACACCGAGGGCCTGAAGTGGCACGAAGATGGCAGTGTCACGACCCCGAAGGGCTTCATCGAGGCCTATGGCAAGTTCGTCGAGTCGGGATGGAACGGTCTGCGCTTCGACCCTGAGTACGGCGGGCAGGGTCTGCCCAAGCTGGTCGACACCGCGGTGATGGAGATGTGGAACGCGTCGAACATGGCGTTCTCGATGGCGCCGCTGCTGACCCAGGGGGCGATCGAAGCGGTGTTCCTGCGCGGCAGCGACGAGCAGAAGCAGCGCTTCCTGCACAAGATGGTCTCGGGCGAATGGACTGGCACGATGAACCTGACCGAGCCGCAGGCCGGCTCGGACCTGGGGCTGATCCGCACCAAGGCCGTGCCCGAAGGCGAGCACTTCCGCATCCATGGGCAGAAGATCTTCATCAGCTTTGGCGAACACGACCTGACCGAGAACATCGTGCACCTGGTGCTGGCGCGCACGCCCACCGCACCCGAGGGGGTGCGGGGCATCTCGCTGTTTGTGGTGCCGAAGTTCCTGGTCAACGACGACGGCAGCCTGGGTGCGCGCAACGATGTGCGCTGCGTGTCGATCGAGCACAAGATGGGCATCCACGCGAGCCCGACGGCGGTGCTCGCCTTCGGCGACGGGCCGGGCGCGATCGGCTACCTCATCGGCGAGGAGAACCGCGGTCTCGAATATATGTTCATCATGATGAACGAGGCGCGCTTCGGCGTCGGCGTGCAGGGGCTGGGCGTGGCCGAGCGCGCCTACCAGCAGGCCCTGGCCAACGCCAAGGAGCGCGTGCAAGGCAAGGACGCCACCGCGCCCAAGGGCCCGAGCGTGCCGATCATCCGGCATCCGGACGTGCGGCGCATGCTGATGAGCATGAAGTCGCGCGTCGAGGCGATGCGCGCGCTGGCCTACGTGGTCGCGGCGATGTTCGACCAAGCCCATCGTGCGGGCGACGAGGCGGCGCGCAGTGCGGCGCACGCCGGCGTCGACCTGCTGATCCCGATCCTCAAGGGCTGGTGCACCGAGACCGGCATCGAGGTGGCCTCCACCGGCATCCAGGTGCACGGCGGCATGGGTTTCATCGAGGAGACCGGTGCCGCGCAGCACCTGCGCGACGCGCGCATCACCACGATCTACGAGGGCACGACCGGCATCCAGGCCAACGACCTGATCGGGCGCAAGGTGCTGCGCGACGGCGGGCGCTCGATGCAGGCGCTGCTGGCGCAGATCGACGGCGTGTGCGCGCAGCTCGAGGCCGGCGACGACGCACAGCTACACGCGATCGGCGCGCGCCTGCGCGAGGGCTCGAAGAGCCTCGCCGACAGCATGCGCTGGATCCTCGCCACCGGTGGGCAGGATCTCAACGCGGTGTTGGCCGGCGCGGTGCCGTTCCTGCACCTTTGCGGCGTGGTGTGCGGCGGCTGGCAGATGGCCCGTGCCGCGCTGGCGGCGCAGCGCAAGCTCGCAGCCGACTCCGGCGATGCGGACTTCTACCGCGCCAAGATCGCGACCGCGCGCTTCTTCGCCGACCAGGATCTGTCTCGCGCACGCGGGCTCGCCGAAGCGACCATGCACGCCGGCGCCAGCACGATGGCGCTCGGCGAAGACCAGTTCTGATCGAGAGCCGCGCCATGAAGATCCTCGTCGCCGTGAAGCGGGTGGTGGACTACAACGTCAAGGTGCGCGTCAAGGCCGATGGCACCGGCGTGGACATCGCCAACGTCAAGATGAGCATGAACCCCTTCGACGAGATCGCCGTCGAGGAGGCGGTGCGGTTGAAGGAGAAAGGCGTGGCGAGCGAGATCGTCGCCGTCTCGTGTGGCGTGGCGCAATGCCAGGAGACGCTGCGCACCGCGATGGCGATCGGCGCCGACCGCGGCATCCTGGTCGAGACCGGCGAAGAACTGCAGCCGTTGGCGGTGGCCAAGCTGTTGAAGGCACTGGTGGAGCAGGAGAAGCCCGCGCTGGTGATTCTCGGCAAGCAGGCGATCGACGACGACTGCAACCAGACCGGCCAGATGCTCGCCGCGCTGCTGGGTCGGCCGCAGGGGACCTTCGCGAGCAAGGTCGAGGTCGAGGACGGTCGTGTGCGCGTCACGCGCGAAGTCGACGGCGGGCTGGAAACAGTGAGCCTCGCCACGCCGGCGGTCGTGACCACCGACCTGCGCCTGAACGAACCGCGCTACGTCACCCTGCCCAACATCATGAAGGCGAAGAAGAAACCGCTGGCCGTACTCAAGCCCGCCGACCTCGGCGTCGATGTGGCACCTCGCCTGGAGACGCTGTCGGTGCGCGAACCGTCGGGGCGCAAGGCCGGCGTCAAGGTCGCCGACGTCGCGGCTCTGGTCGACAAGCTGAAGAATGAAGCGAAGGTGGTCTGAGCCTCGACAGGACCGGATGGACATGATGAACACGCAGGAACTCATCGCCACCCACGGCCCGCGCGAGGCCATGGACTACGACGTCGTCGTGGTCGGCGCCGGGCCGGCCGGGCTCGCCACCGCGATCCGGTTGAAGCAGCTTGCGCCGGACGCGAGCGTCGTTGTGCTCGAAAAGGGCTCGGAGCCCGGCGCGCACATCCTCTCGGGCGCCGTGATGGACCCGCGCGCGATGGACGAGCTGTTCCCGGACTGGAAGAATCGGGGTGCCCCGCTGGACCAGGCGGTCACCGGCGACGACGTGCTGTTCCTCAGCGAAACCGGCAGCACGCGCACCCCCGACTGGCTGGTGCCGCGCAATCTGCACAACGACGGTTGCTACGTCGTCAGCCTGTCGAACGTCGTCAAGTGGATGGCACAGCAGGCTGAAGCTCTCGGCGTCGAAATCTTCCCGGGCTTTGCCGCGGCCGAGGTGCTCTTCGACGTGCAGGGATGCGTCGCGGGCGTGGCGACCGGCAACATGGGCATCACGAAGGAAGGCGAGCCCGGCGAGAACTTCCAGCTCGGCATGGAACTGCGCGGCAAGTACACGGTCTTCGCCGAGGGCGCGCGCGGCC
This sequence comes from Diaphorobacter limosus, assembly GCF_033100095.1. Lineage (NCBI taxonomy): Bacteria > Pseudomonadati > Pseudomonadota > Betaproteobacteria > Burkholderiales > Comamonadaceae > Diaphorobacter > Diaphorobacter limosus. Next base: position 2,945,072 of record NZ_CP136921.1, read on the forward strand.
ACCTGGGCAAGCAGTTGCTCGCCAGGTACAAGCTGACAGAAGGACGCGACACCCAGACCTTCGCGATCGGCATCAAGGAGCTGTGGGAGGTGCCCGCCGAGAAGGCGCAGCCGGGCCGCGTGGTGCACACCGCCGGCTGGCCGATGGCGGGCGACACCTTCGGCGGCGGCTTTCTCTACCACCTGGCGGACAACCAGGTCACGCTCGGTTTCGTGATCGGTCTCGACTATGCCAACCCGTACCTGAGCCCGTTCGAGGAGATGCAGCGCTGGAAGACGCACCCGGCGATCCGCGCGCACATCGAAGGCGGCAAGCGCATCGGCTACGGCGCGCGGGCGATCAACAACGGCACGCCGCAGGCGCTGCCGAAGACGGTGTTCCCGGGCGGCGCGCTGATCGGCTGCGACGCCGGCTACCTGAACGCAGCGCGCATCAAGGGCAGCCACGCGGCGATCAAGTCCGGCATGCTCTGCGCCGAAGCGATGGCGCCAGCGCTCGCCGCGGGCCGCGCCCAGGATGAGCTCACTGCCTACCCCGAGGCGTTCGAGAAGAGCTGGCTCAACGCGGAGTTGCTGCAGACGCGCAACTTCAAGCTCTGGTTCAAGAAGGGCAAGACGGTGGGTCAGGTGATGACCGGCGTCGAGCAGTGGCTGCTGCCCAAGCTCGGCGTGACCAGCCCGCCCTGGACGCTGCACAACCACAAGGCCGATCACGAGGCATTGCAGCCGGCCAGCGGCTTCCAGCCCATCGCGTACCCGAAGCCCGATGGCCGGCTGAGCTTCGACCGCCTGTCGTCGGTTTTCGTCAGCAACACCAACCACGAAGAGAACCAGCCGGCGCACCTGACTTTGAAGGATGCCACGGTTCCGGTGCGGATCAACCTCTCGCAGTTCGGCGGGCCCGAGAGCCGCTACTGCCCCGCGGGCGTGTACGAATTCGTGCAGAACGCCGACGGCGGCGACCGGCTGCAGATCAACGCGCAGAACTGCGTGCACTGCAAGACCTGCGACATCAAGGACCCGACGCAGAACATCGTCTGGGTGACGCCCGAAGGCGGCGGCGGACCGAACTACGCCGGCATGTGACGCGCTCGCTATCACCCTCGACACACTCAGGAGCAAACCTGCCATGGCCGTCCTCGTCATCGCGGAACACGACAACCGGTCGCTGAAGGTGGCCACGCTCAATGCCGTCACGGCCGCCGCCGCGTTCGGCGTTTCGGTGGATGTGCTGGTGGCGGGGCACCAAGCCGCCGCGGTCGCCCAGGCCGCCGCCGCCGTGCCAGGCGTCGCGCGCGTTGTGCATGCCGATGCGGCGGCACTGGAGGGACAGCTGGCCGAGAACATCGCCGCCCAGGTGCTCGCCGTGGCCGGCGAGTACGAGACCATCGTCTTTCCGGCAACGGCCCATGGCAAGAACGTGGCGCCGCGCGTGGCAGCCGGGCTCGACGTGGCCCAGATCAGCGACGTGACCCGAGTCGTGTCGCTGAACACCTTCGAGCGGCCGATCTACGCCGGAAATGCCATCGCCACCGTGCGCAGCAAGGACCGCATCAAGGTTCTCACGGTACGCACCACGGCCTTCGACGCCGCGCCCGTGGATGGAGGCGATGCACGTCTGGTGCTCACGCCGGCGGTGCAGGACGCGGGCACCTCGCTCTTCGTCGGCGCCGAGATCGCCAAGCTCGACCGCCCGGAACTCACGGCGGCCAAGATCATCGTCAGCGGCGGACGCGGCCTCGGTTCGGCGGAGAAGTTCGGCGAAGTGCTGACGCCTCTGGCCGACGCGTTGGGCGCCGCGCTCGGCGCGAGCCGGGCCGCGGTCGATGCAGGCTATGCGCCCAACGACTGGCAGGTCGGGCAGACGGGCAAGATCGTCGCGCCGCAGCTGTACGTGGCCTGCGGCATCTCCGGTGCCATCCAGCACCTGGCAGGCATGAAGGACTCGAAGGTGATCGTCGCGATCAACAAGGATCCCGAGGCACCGATCTTCAGCGTCGCCGACTACGGGCTCGAGGCCGACCTGTTTGCTGCGGTGCCCGAACTGACCGCCGCACTGCGCACCTGAGGGAGGGACCACGACGTGCCACGCAAGACCGTCGCTCCCCCGCGAAGCCGGCAGCGCGCCGCCAGCGCGAAGACCGCCACGCCCGACCTGCCGCTGTTCGCACTGGCGCGCCAGGTGCGTTCGTGGGCCGACACGCTGCTGAGCGTGACCGGCAGCGCCGCGGACATCGGTCTCAGTCTCGCGCAGGCGCGCGTCAAGGACCCCAAGCGAAAGCAGGCGGTCGCCAAAGCCGGCACCCAGTTGCGGCGCTGGCGCGAGGCGGCCGGCTTGACGGCGCGCGAACTGAGCGAGGCGGTCGGACTGGGCGATGCCAAGCTGCTCGAGGAGGCCGAAGGCGGTGTGGCAACCCTGCCGTTCGAGATCGTGCTGCGCCTGGCCGGCGTGCTGGGTCGCAACGATCCGATCCCGGTGGCGATGTCGCTCACGCGCCAATACAACCCGGAGCTGTGGAAGACCTTGGAGTCGCTGGGCGTCGGCAAGCTGGCGGTGCAGGGCGCGCGCGAGCGCGAGCTCGCCAACATCTACCGCGGCAACGATGCCGCGCGCAAGCCCGACGACGAGGACTTCGCGGAGGTGCTGTCGTTCACGCGCCGGGCGTTCGAGATGGCGGTCGGCTTCCGCGGTGCGGCTGGCAACAGGCGGCCTCGATGAGTCGCGGCAAGGCCTCCATCGGCACGCCCGATCGCGAGAAGGCGGGCACGCCAAAGCCGGCAAAGGCACGCGCTTCGACGCCGGCCCAGCAGCGCCGCACCGCTGCGAAGGCTCCACCCGCCAGCAAGCGCAGCCCGCAAAGGACGGTGGCGAGCGCAGCCGAGCCCCAGGCCGGACCTGCCACGCTCAAGCAAGTGGCCGCGGCCCTGGCCCGGTCGCGACGCGAGGACGCGCACGCGCTGATCGAAGCGGGCCGCATGTCGGTCGCCGGCGTGCAGGCGCTGCTGGAGCGCCGCATCGACACGTTGCGCGAAGCCCTCTCCGAGCTGCGCGCGGTCGGCAAGCTGATGAGCCACGCAGGCGCGCGCGAGACCGTCGCGCACGTTGACGAATTGGCGCGCGGCGCGGTGGAGTTGACGCTGGCCAGCGTGCGCGAAATGATGGCCCTGGCCAGCTCGACCCAACGGGAAGCGCTCGCCGTCCTGGCTCGGCGTCTGCAAGCAGATCTTCTGGAATTCAGGCAACTGCAGTCCGCCCTGCGCCAACGGCCCCCCAATTGATCGCGCCAATGTCCCCAGTCGAAAGGCTCGCCAAATGCACCTTGACCATCTGCCGATCGGCAGCGATCCACCGAATGAAGTGAATGCCGTCATCGAGGTGCCGGTTGGCGGCGAGCCGATCAAGTACGAGACGGACAAGGCAGCGGGCATGCTCGTCGTCGATCGTTTTCTTTACACGCCGATGCGCTACCCCGGCAACTACGGCTTCATCCCGCACACGCTTTCCGACGATGGCGACCCCTGCGATGTGCTCGTGGTGAACACCCGGCCGCTGTTGCCCGGCGGCGCCATTTCAGTACGTCCGGTCGGCGTGCTCAGAATGGTGGACGAAGGCGGAGGGGACGAGAAGATCGTCGCAGTTCCCGTCAGCCGGCTGACCCAGCGCTACACCCATGTGCACAACTACACCGATCTGCCCGAGATCTTGTGGCGGCAGATCGAGCACTTCTTTGCGCACTACAAGGACCTCGAACCGGGCAAATGGTCGAAAGTCGCCGGATGGGGGACGCGGCGGACGCCAAGGACATGATCGAACAAGCCATCGCCCGTGCATCGAGAGTCGAGCGCGTCAAGAAGCAACTGCGATGAGCCTGCTCCTTGCGGCTCGCCGGGGTCGTTTCATCAACCCGAGTTGACAGTCAACGCATTCACCAGGAGAAGAAAGATGGCCAAGAAGCCCAGTGCAAGCAACGAGTCCAGCGTCTATCGCATCACTGAAGTGATCGGCACCAGTCCCGAGTCCTGGGAAGTCGCGGCGCGCAATGCCGTGGAGGCGGCGTCCAAGACGCTGCGCGACCTTCGGGTGGCGGAGGTCGGCAAGCTGGACATGAAGGTCGAAGACGGCAAGGTGGTCGCGTACCGCGCCCGCGTGCAGTTGTCGTTCAAGTACGAAGGCTGAGCCCGCCGGGGAAAGCGCACGGGTGTCCGTCACGTAGTGCCCGCGCTCTAACTTTCGAGCAGCGCTAGGTTTCGAGATCTAGGGCCGATCGGAACAATGCAGTCCAGGCCCTCGCGTGCCGTCGGTTGCCGAGAACGCGGGCCTCGTTGAAACACACCTCGAAAGGAAATGAGCATGAGCACTTCGAACCTGTCAGCCGCCGCCAATGACACTCTGCAGTCCTGCAGCCAGACCGCCCAGGCCTTGATCGGCGTCTGCCGCAGCGGGGGCAACCGCGTCATCGGCCGCGTGGATGCCGGCTGGGACGGACTGGTCGCACGCCACGGTGCGCGCCTGAGCGAACAACTGCGTCACGATCTCGTCGCTGCGCAGCGTGAAGTCACCGGCCTGAATGCCAAGGGCATCGATGCGCTGACCACGTCGTCGACTCATGCCGTGCAGGCGGTCGTCAACACCGCCACCGCCAGCGTCAAGCGCCTGTCGGGTCGTGTGGCGTACCTGGAAGCCGCACTTGCTCCGTTGCCACTGGCCAGCGCGATCATCATCGTGCAGCCGATTGCGGTCGCCGGTCGCGACGTGGCCGGGTTCGTCGCCGAGCGCGCCGGGCGCGCTGCATCACGCCTCGAAGGCGAAGTCGTCGACGCGACGCCGGTCGCGGTGAAGCGCAAGCCCGCACGCCGCAAGGCCGGTGCTGGTCGCCGCGCCTGACGCAAACAGCAACGCGTCGACCGTGCAAAGCGCCATGGCAAAGCAGGAGCCACCCTCCTCCAAGCAGCGCCGGGGGGCGACGTCCTCACCCCGGCGATCACCGAAGCCGCAGGAACCGGCGCTCGACGGCGGCGCGCGGCGCGCACTCCAGGCGGCAGAGCACCTGCTCGACGCGCGCAAGTCCCTGCTGAACAAGGGCCTGCGCGCGCTGACCCCTCTGCCTGCCTTTGAGGACGTGCTCGACCAGCGCATAGCCGCCGCACTGCGACGTCTCGGGTACCCGGATCCAGCGGAAATCGCCCGGCTGCGCGAGCAGGTGACCGAGCTGCAGCAGCGGCTGGAAGCGCTCGGGCCGGTGCCCAAGGGGCGCGGCTGCCGCTGATTCGTGAGAACGCGCGACCGCATCCTGGAAGCGGCCCGAACCCTCTTTAATGACGAGGGTCTGGCCCAGGTATCGACCAATCGCATCGCCACCGAGCTGGACATCAGCCCGGGCAACCTCCACTACCACTTCAAGAAGAAGGAGGATCTGGTCGGCTGGCTGCTGCGCAGGCTGACCGAGTCGCTAAGGCCATTCGCAGATTCGCACGAGTCCGTCGAGGCCATCGAGGACCTGTGGATGACGATGCACCTCGCGCTCGAGGTGATCGATCAGTACCGCTTCATCCTGCGCGACGTCGACTTTCTCGTGCGGGAGTATCCGGCGCTCGTCGTTCCGCTGCGCGAACTCGTCGGCCGGCGCATTGCCGCCATGCGCGCCGTGCTCGAAAAGCTGCGCGGTCTGCAGGTCATCGACGCCACCGACGAGCAGTTGACGGCCCTGGTCCTCCAGGTCGTGCTCGCCAACACGGCATGGCATTCATTCGAGAACCTCCTGCCCGTCGGGGCCCGAGGATCTGTTTCTGGAACAAGGGCTGTGGCGTATCACCTGCTGGTGATGTTGTCGCCGTACGTCAACGAAGCGTCGAGGCCCTACCTCGACTATCTGCGCGGACGATACGCGACATGATGCGGAGCCGATGTGACTTCCGCAGGTTCTCTGTATCGGGCCCGTCCCCGCTGCGCGGGGACGGGCTGTCGTGCTTCGCATCGAGCCGCCAGCGAGTTCGCAGATTTGCTGTAGCACCGGACAGTGGTCCGGCGGGCGGCAGACGACCATTTGGGAGCGGGTAACCCGGTCGACCGAGAGCTAGCGCTCCGGCGGTCAGCTGAAACGCTCGCATGGGGCAGTGCTGCGGCGGGCCTCCGCCGTCAAGCGAACATCGTTGTCAAGCGACATTCAGAACTGACCGTCTTTCATGTCGCCCGACACATCGTCGACCGGGGGTTGGGCTAGGAGTGTGGGCGGCAGATTTCCGCCCAGCATGTGATTGAGGCCAACGGCCACCGAACGCGGCCGTTTTGGCCAGCGATGAGCGTCGCCGCGGTCCGCATCGACCTTCGGGGCTTCGGCTGGCCTCGCTGAGCGCGTTGTCGGGGCCTGATTGCGGTCATCCTTTGTCCTTCAGCGTGCTGCCAGAGCACTCATGCGCCGCAGATTCAGCGCCAGGCACACGAGCTTGAACTCGGCTTGAACACGGTGCAGCCCGCGCAGGCTGAACTGACGGAACCCCAGCACACCCTTGATCCAGCCGTTGGGCGGCTCGGCGATCCACTTGCGCTTGCGGTACGCCGCCTTGCCTGCCTCGGTCTGCAGCTTGGCGGCCATGGCCGCGGTGTGGGGGGTCTTCTGCGCATCGACTTCGGCGCAGCGCTTGCCCTCGCGTCCCATGGCCACCACCAGTTCCGTGCCTGAGCCGGCCAGGGCCTGGAAGTTGTCCTCGCTGCGGTAGCCCGCGTCGGCCAAGGCCTGTTCGGGCGCCTTGCCCGTGTTGACCTTCACCGCCTCGAGCATTGGCACGAGCTGCCCCACATCGGCGGCGTTGTTGCTCAGTTCGGCTGCCACGATGATCTTGACTTGCTCGTCCACCACCGTCTGGGCGTTGTAGCTGGCGTCGAAGCCGCCACCGGCACGCTTCATGATGCGGCTGTCGGGGTCGGTGAAGTTGTCCTGCGCCTTGGGCTCGGGCACACCGAACTCGCGCTTGTAGCGACCGCCCTTGGGGTTGCCCTCGTCGTCGCGCGGCTTGCGCTCGTCGTCGGGGGCTGCGGCCTCGCTCGATGTCGGCGTCGCGCTGACGCTGCTCGATGCGCTGGCGCGCTTCGGTGATGGCCTTAAGGCGATCCTCGCGGCGTTGGATCTCTGCGGGAATGTCCACCTCGGGTTCGTCGGCCTCGGCTGCATCGGTGCTCTTGGCGCGCTCCAGCAAGGCCTCGATCTGCGCCTTGAGTTCACCCTCGGCCTGCTGCATGCGCTCGTAGCTTATTGCCTTGTGGCGGCTGGCGTTGGCCTTGATCTTGGTGCCGTCGATGGCCACAGTGCCCAACTTGACCAGCCCCATCTCCTGGGCCAGCTTGACCACCTGCACGAACAGATCGGACAACTCCTTCAGGTGCAGCGCCCGGAAGTCGCGGATCGTGCGGTGCTTGGGGAAGTTGCCCGCGCCCAGCATCCGAAACGCCAAGTCCTCGTGCAGCCGGCGCTCAATCTTGCGCGAGCTGAACACGCCCGTGGCGTAACCGTAGACCAGCACCTTGACCATCATGGCCGGGTGGAACGGCTGGTTGCGTGCGCCCCCACCTTCGTAACGCGCATAGAACGCCTTGAGGTCCAGCGCATCGACCGTGTCGCCAATGAAGTAGGCCAGATGCCCCTTGGGCAGCCAGTCCTGCAGCGACGCCGGCAGCAGCATCTCCTGCTGCGGTTCGTAGGGGCGGTAGCTCATGATCGTTCAACGCTCACCGCTCTGCACGGTCGTCAGGGACTTCCCTTCTGCCGCCCACGCTCCTAGCTGGCTATGCTGTGCTTGAGCTTCCCGCCAGCCGAGTGCCCGGTTAGCGGCGCGACCTCGTTTGACCGCTTCTGGCCGATAGGGGGCTCAGCGTCATTGGGCAGTCAGCAAACCCGTTGCAGAAAATTGCGCCATCTACTTGGCGCGATTTCTCGAATCGCGCCAAATCCTGTCGCGTCAGATCCCGTCAACTGCTGCAGAGCCTGATGCCACAAGGCGACTCGGGTCTTGACGGGGCTGTTGGCGCTGCACTCGGGCGCTTCGCGCCAATGCTCTTTTATTAATAGCGTGCAGCGCTTACTCCATGGGCTGCAGAGGTCATTTGAGGCATGATTGCATAGCGCACATAGCCCACTGATCGGGCCCGTTGCTTGCCGCTTTCTTCCCCTTCGTGATCCATGCAGTGAAGGTGATGGCGCGCAATTGGAGCCGCCATGTCTTGAATGCGGCTCATGTCTTACCTGCCTCCAAAAAAAACACACCGCAGGCGCAGGCTGTCCACCGCGTGACCCGCAGCCGCCGCCAGGGCCACTACGATACGGAGCCCACCATGCCCATGGTGGATTCACCCCACAGGAGACCGATCAACCATGTTCAGCCACGTCATGCTGGGAGCCAGCGACCTCGACCAATCCAAGCAGTTCTACGACGCCGTCCTCGGCGCCCTGGGCGCCGGCCCCGGCTTCACCGACAAGAAGAACCGCACTTTCTGGCGCCACGCGGGCAACACCTTCGCCATCACCGCGCCCATCAACGGCGAGCCGGCCTGCCATGGCAACGGCAGCACCATCGGCTTCGCGGCCCAGTCGCCCGAGCAGGCCGCTGCCGCCCATGCCGCCGGCGTGGCCGCGGGCGGAACGACCTGCGAAGACCCGCCGGGCTGGCGCGGCGACCATGGCGCCGGGGGCATTTACCTGGCCTATCTGCGCGATCCCGACGGCAACAAGCTCTGCGTGCTGCACCGCCCGCCCAAGGCCGCCTGACCCCGGAGCGTTCACGCATGCAACTATCCGAACAATGGGTGCTGGTCACCGGCGGCGCCCGCGGGCTGGGCCAGGCGATCACCCGCGCGCTGGCGCGCGAGGGTGCGGGTGTGGTCATCAACTACCACCGCAGTGAGGCCGCCGCGCAGGCGCTGGCCGAGGAGCTGGGCCCGCGCGCCATCGCGCTGCAGGCCGACGTGACCGATGCCGCCGCCGTGCAGCGGCTCTTCGCCGCGGCGCGCGAGCGCACAGGCGCCAGCATCAGCGCCGTGGTGAACAACGCGCTGGCGCAGTTCTCGTTCGACGGCGATGCGCGCCCCAAGCTGGGCGAGGTCGCCTGGGAGCGCTTCAGCCAGCAGATCGAGGGCGCGGTCAAGGGTGCGCTCAACACCATGCAGGCGGCGCTGCCCGCCATGCGCGCGCAGGGCTTCGGGCGCATCGTGAACGTGGGCACGAACCTGTTCCAGAACCCGGTGGTGCCCTACCACGACTACACGGCGGCCAAGGCGGCGCTGCTGTCGCTCACGCGCACGGCGGCGAACGACCTGGGGCCTGACGGCATCACGGTGAACATGGTCTCGGGCGGACTGCTGCGCACCACCGACGCCAGCCGCGCCACGCCCGAGGCGGTGTTCGACCTGATCGCCAGCCTGACCCCGCTGCGCCGCGTGACCACGCCGGAGGAATTCGCCGACGCGGTGCTGTTCTTCCTCTCGCCCTGGGCGCGCGCGGTGACCGGGCAGAATCTGGTGGTCGACAGCGGCCTCGTAAAGGATTGACCATGGCTCTCACCCACCCGATCACCGCCAAGTGGCCCGCCCAGCACCCCGACCGGCTGCAGCTGTATTCGCTGCCCACGCCCAACGGCGTGAAGGTGTCGATCGCGCTGGAGGAGATGCAGCTGCCGTACGAGGCGCACCTGGTGAGCTTCGAGAGGAACGAGCAGTTCGCGCCGGAGTTCCTCGCACTGAACCCGAACAACAAGATCCCGGCCATTCTCGATCCCCATGGTCCGGGCGGCCAGCCGCTGGCGCTGTTCGAGTCCGGCGCCATCCTCATCTACCTGGCCGAGAAGACCGGCCAGTTGCTGCCCCGGGACGCGGCCGCGCGCTACGAGACGCTGCAGTGGCTGATGTGGCAGATGGGCGGCGTGGGGCCAATGTTTGGCCAGCTGGGGTTCTTCCACAAGTTTGCCGGCAAGGACTGGGAGGACAAGCGCCCGCGCGAGCGCTACGCGGCCGAGTCGCGCCGCCTGCTGGGCGTGCTGGAGCAGCGCCTGGCGGCCAGCGAATGGATCATGGGCGGCGACTACACCATTGCCGACATAGCGGTCTTTCCGTGGGTGCGCAACCTGGTGGGTTTTTACAATGCCGGCCTTTTGGTCGGCTGGGCCGACTTTCCCCAGGTGCAGCGGGCGCTCGATGCCTTCGTCGCGCGCCCTGCCGTGCAGCGCGGGTTGCAGATTCCCGCCTAAGAACAACATCCCCGCATCCCGGAAGGACTCCACATGACCGCCAGCGCACCGCAAAAAAGAGGCATCCCGCCTGCCTATTTGATTCTTGTCGCCATGTTGGTAGGCATAGGCGTGGGCTACTTTGTCTTCGTCAATTTCCCCGACAAGCAGGCCGCCAAGGAGGTGGCGGGCTACATCTCCATCATGTCCGACGTGTTCCTGCGCCTGATCAAGATGCTGATCGGCCCGCTGGTGTTCTCCACGCTGGTGGTGGGCATTGCGCATATGGGCGACGCGGCCTCGGTGGGGCGGGTGTTCATGAAGGCCATGCTGTGGTTCGTCACGGCGTCGCTGGTCTCGCTGGTGCTGGGCCTGGTGCTGGCGAACTGGCTGCAGCCCGGTCACAACCTGGGCCTGCCGCTGCCCGACGTGGGCGCGGCCACCAACCTGGCCACGGCCAAGTTCACGCTCAAGGAGTTCGTCAACCACCTGGTTCCCAAGTCCTTCGCCGAGGCCATGGCGAACAACGAGATCCTGCAGATCGTGGTGTTCTCGATGTTCTTCGGCGTGGCCCTGGCGGCCCTGGGCGAGAAGGGCAAAACCCTGGTGCTGGTGGTCGAGGAGCTGGCCCATGTGATGCTGAAGATCACCGGCTATGTGATGAAGCTCGCGCCGCTGGCCGTGCTCTCGGCCATGGCAGCCACGGTGGCGGTGAATGGCCTGGGCATCCTGCTCAAGTTCGCCGTGTTCATGGGTGATTTCTATCTGGGCCTGTTCATCCTCTGGGCACTGCTCATCCTGGCGGGCTTTACCTTCCTGGGGCCGCGCATCTTCAGGCTCATGGTGCTGATCAAGGAGGCCTTCATGCTGTCCTTTGCCACGGCCAGCTCCGAGGCCGCCTACCCCAAGATCCTGGACGCGCTGGACCGCTTTGGCGTCAAGCGCAAGATCTCCAGCTTCGTCATGCCCATGGGCTACTCGTTCAACCTGGACGGCTCCATGATGTACTGCACGTTTGCCACGCTGTTCATCGCCCAGGCGTACGACATCCACCTGTCGCTGGCCACGCAGATCACCATGCTGATGATCCTGATGCTTACCTCCAAGGGTATGGCCGGCGTGCCGCGCGCCTCGCTGGTGGTGATCGCCGCCACGCTGAACCAGTTCGACATTCCCGAGGCCGGCCTGCTGCTCATCCTGGGCGTGGACACCTTCCTCGACATGGGCCGCTCGGCCACCAACGCGGTCGGCAACTCGATTGCCAGCGCCGTCGTCGCCAAGTGGGAGGGGCAGCTGTTGACCACCGACGAAGCCGCCCAGCACGAGCAGCGCATGGACGAGGAGGCGGCCGCGCGCGCCCATCCCATTCCCGGGCCGGATCTGGCATGACCGCGCTGCGCCATCTTCTCTGCGCTGCGCCCCTGCTGGCGGCCCTGGCCGTGCAGGCCCAGGACGCGGACAGCACACCCAGCAACCCCGGGCCGCAGGCGCTCACCGGCACCCTGGCCCAGGTGCATGCCAGCGGCAGCATTGCGCTGGCCTACCGGGGCAGCTCGGTGCCGTTTTCCTACCTGGGCGCGCAGGGTGGTCAGCCCATCGGCTACTCGATCGAGCTGTGCAAGGCGCTGGTGCGCGCCGTCGAGGTGGCGGTGCAGCGGCCCCTGGAGATTCGCTGGGTGAGCGTGACCTCGGCCACGCGCATGCAGGCCATTGTTTCGGGCCAGGCCGATCTGGAATGCGGCTCCACCACCAGCAACCTGGAGCGGCAGAAGACCGTCGCCTTCTCGCCCACCATCTTTGTCGCCGGCACGCGGCTGCTGGTGCGCAAGGGCGAGGGCATACGCGACTGGCGCGACCTGGCGCATAAAAAGGTGGCGGTGACGGCCGGCACCACCAACGAACAGGTGATGCGCAATCTGTCGCAGCGCCTGAAGGTGCCCATGACGCTGCTGGTCGCGCCCGATCACGCCCAGGCCTTTGCCGAGGTGGACAGTGGCGCCGCCGACGCCTTTGCCACCGACGACGTGCTGCTCTACGGCCTGGTGGCGCAAACCCCTGGTGCGGCCAAGCGCCTGGCCGTGGTGGGCGAGCTGTTGTCCTACGAGCCCTATGCCGTCATGTTCCGCAAGGCCGACCCGCAACTGGCCAAGCTGGTGACCGACAGCATGCGCGCGCTGGCACGCGACGGCGAGATCGACCGCCAGTACCGCCGCTGGTTCCTGCAAAAGCTGCCCGGCAGTCAGCAGCGCCTGGGCCTGCCGATGAGCGCGCAGTTTGAGGCCATCATCCAGAGCCTGGCCGCCGCCCAGGTCGAATAAGCCCTTCATGAGCCACGCCGTCTCCGAGCTGCGCGCCGCCCGCCTGGCGCGCAGCGCCAAGCCCTTTCTGGCACGCGGTGGCTCGCGCCGCCCGCATTGCCCGGCCTGCCGCCTGGTCACCAGCCACTGCCAATGCGCACTGCGCCCGCAGGTGCACACGCATGCCGGCATCTGCTTGCTGATGCACGACACCGAGCCGCTCAAGCCCAGCAATACCGGCTGGCTGATCGCCGATCTGGTGGTCGACACTCATGCTTTTGGCTGGGCGCGCACCGAGGTCGATCCGGCCCTGCTGGCGCTGCTGGCCGACCCGCAATGGCAGCCCTATGTGGTGTTCCCTGGCGAGTACGCGCCGCCCGAGCGCGTGCTGCAGACCCTGCACGAGGCCGCCGGGGCAGGCCCGCGTCCGCTGTTCGTGCTGCTGGACGCCACCTGGCCGGAGGCGCGCAAGATGTTCCGCAAGAGCCCCTATCTGGAGCGCCTGCCGGTGCTCAGCCTGGAGGGCGATGTCTCGCGCTACCGGCTGCGCCGCTCGCGGCGCGGCGAACATTTGTGTACCGCCGAGGTGGCCGCCCTGTGCCTGGACAAGGCCGGCGATGCGCAGGCCGGTGCGCTGCTGCAGGCCTGGCTTGATGTCTACAGCGAGCGCTACCTGCTGGCCAAGAACCAGCGCCCGGTCGATCCGGACAGTGCGGCCCACCGGCAGCTGGCCGCCGCCCAGGCTTGACGCAACTGCTTGCCTGGCGCGCCATGCGCCTGGCCACAATACGCACCACCATGCACCGCAGACAGATCCTTGCCCAGCTGGGCGCCGCCTCCCTGGCCCTGCTGACCGGCTGCGCCCGCGCGGCGCCCGGCTACACCATCAGCCAGCGGCAGCTGCAACAGGCCCTGGCCGAGCGCTTTCCGCGCAGCTACCCGCTGGCCGGCCTGCTGGATCTGCAGCTGCAGGCGCCGCGCCTGACCCTGCTGCCCGAGCGCAACCAGCTCAACGCCGTGATGGACCTGGCCGCCACCGGCCCGCTGCTGGCGCGCCGCTATACGGGCGTTTTCGACGTGGACTTCGGTCTGCGCTACGAGGCTCAGGATCGCAGCATCCGCGCGCACCGGCTGCAGGTGAACGCGCTGCAGCTGGAGGGCCTGAAACCCCAGGCCGCCGCGCTGCTGCAGCGCTATGCCCAGCAGCTGGCAGACCAGTCGCTGCATGGCGTGGTGCTGCACCAGCTGCAGGACAAGGATTTGGCGCCCATTGACGCGCTGGGCCTGCAGCCCGAGAGCATCAACGTCACGCCGCGTGGTCTGCTGGTGCGCTTTGGGCCCAAGCCATTGTCTTGATCGCTTCTGTTTTAATAGCTGTTTGCGCTTGATGGATAAGCGTCAGAGCCGGTTTTACTCCCTCTCCCTCCGGGAGAGGGTGGGGGTGAGGGCTCACGGCCCAGTCTGAGGCATGTGCCTGAACAGGGTTGTTTGCTTTGACAGGCACGGGCCATGTCCTACGCCGGTGCGTCCGGCCTGCGGCTACAAAGAAGGGGTTTGCAACCGTCCATGCCGCACACCATGACCCAGACCCCGCCCGCCGCACCGTCCCGCCTGAGCGCGGCCCCGCCCGAGCCGGTGGTGGTGATCACCGGCGCCTCCAGCGGCATAGGCCATGCCACGGCGCTGGCGTTTGCGCGCCGCGGTGCACGCGTGGTGCTGGCGGCGCGCAATGCCGACACCCTGGCCCCCGTGGCCATGGCCTGCCGCGCCGCCGGCGGTCAGGCCCTGGGCATGCCCACCGACGTGACCGACCCCGCCGCCGTGCTGGCCCTGGCCGACAGGGCCGTGCGCCATTTCGGGCGCATCGACATCTGGGTCAACGCCGTCGGCGTTGGGGCCGTGGGGCGCTTTGACGGCGTGCCGCTGGCCGCACACAGGCGCGTCATCGAAGCCAACCTGCTCGGCCATGTGCATGGCGCGCATGCGGCGCTGGCGCGCTTTCGCGCCCAGGGGCGCGGCCTGCTGGTCAACGTCATCTCGCTCGGCGGCTGGCTGCCCACGCCCTATGCCGCGGCCTATGCGGCCAGCAAGTTCGGCCTGCGCGGCCTGTCCGAGAGCCTGCGCGCCGAGGTCGCCGACCTGCCGCTGGTGCATGTCTGCGCCGTGGCGCCCACGGTGGTGGACACGCCCGGCCTGTCGCATGGCGCCAACTACACCGGCCGGCGCCTGGCCGCGCCCCTGCCCATGGTCGATCCGCACGCGGTGGCCCAGGCCATCGTGGAGCTGGCCGACAACCCCGAGCCGCGCGCCGTCACCTGGCTGGGCCTGGGCGCGCGGCCGGCGCGCCTGGCGCATGCGCTGGCACCCCAGGGCACGGCGCGCGCGCTGCGCTGGCTCGGCGACCTGGGGCTGCGTCGTGCGGCGCCTGCAGCGCTCTCCGAGGGCAACCTGTTTCGCCCCTCGCTGCACACCGCCATCGACGGCGGCCACCGCCGGCGCCTGCAGGGCTCCGCCGGGCTGGTGGCGCTGCTGGGCGTGGCGGGCCTGGCCCTGGGCTGGTGGCTGGGGCGCCGGCGCTGAGGTTGCCGTTACAAGCGTCCGGCGTCTTCCTACAGACATCGCCCTGGTCTCGTCATAGCATCCAAGAAGGCCCGGGGGGCCGCTGCTCCCCCGGTTCAACACCGCGTGCGCAGGAGGCGATCATGATCGAGACACCACAGATCATCGACACCGGCCCCGCGCGCGCCGCAGCCTTGATTCGCGTCCACTGCCCGCGTGAAGAGTTGCTGTGCACCATGGGACGCGGGGTGCGTGAGCTGCTGGATCGCATCCGCGCCCAGGGCGCCCAACCCATAGGCCCGTTGTTCACCCACCATCTGCGCCGGCCCACCGACAGCTTTGACAGCGAGGTGGGTGTGCTCGTAAGCCGGCCCGTGGGCCGCATCGGCCATGTCTATCCAGGCCAATGGCCGGCCATGCAGATGGTGCGCACCCTGTACCGTGGCCGCTACGAAAACCTGCCGCAGGCCTGGACCGATCTGCGCGCCTGGATTGCCGGCCAGGGCCTGGCCACCACCGGCGAGCTGTGGGAGTGCTACATCACCGGCCCCGAGATCGGCTCGGACCCCAGTGCCTGGCGCACCGAGCTCTACCTGCCCCTGTGTGATGGGTCTGGCGATGCTGCAAAAAATATAGCTTCTGACGATTGCTGTGAGTGTGCTTGAGGCCTGTTTTGCAGGATGCCAATTGCCTGGTGCGCTGGCTGCCTGAGGCCTTGCGCCATACTCGGGCGCAACCCTGGGCCGCGGCCGCCATGGCCGCCGCCCTTTTTTTCAGGAGCCGAAGATGATTGTCGAAGTTGCAGACTTCCGTGTGGATCCCAAGAACCACGAGGCCTTTGGCCAAGCGCTCACGCACGGCGTGCAGAGCGTGCTGTCCAAGGCGCAGGGCTATCAGGCGCACAGCATCCTGGCCGGCATCGAGTCGCCCGGGCGCTACCTGCTCACCGTGCACTGGAACACGCTGGAAGACCACACCCAGGGCTTTCGCGAGTCGCCGGCCTTTGCCGAGTGGCGTGCCATCATCGGCCCCTTCTTTGCCCAGCCGCCGCAGGTGGAGCATTTCACGCTGCTGCCCTGAGCGTCATCGACAATTGCCGCCCCTGCGGCGCCGCCGCCATCACACCCCACCCGCCATGCACATCACCAAAGACACCGCCGTCACCCTGAGCTACCGCGTCACCGATCCCGCCACCGGCAAGCCGCTGGATACAGGCCATCTGGCCTACCTGCACGGGGGTTACGAGAACATCTTCCCCAAGGTCGAGGCCGCCCTCGAGGGCCAGGCCGTGGGCCATGCGGCCAACGTGGATCTGGCCATGGAGGACGCCTTTGGCGCGCGCGACGAGAGCCTGGTGCGCACCATCCCCAAGAGCGAATTTCCGCCCGGCGTGAAGGTCGGCGGCCAGCTGCAAGGGGCGGGCGCCGACGGCCAACCGCAGGTCTTCAATGTCGTCAAGATCAAGGGCCCCGAGGTGCACCTGGACGGCAATCACCCGCTGGCCGGCCGCGCCCTGCGCTTTGCCTGCAAGGTCACCGAGGTGCGCGCCGCCAGCGCCGAGGAGATTGCCCACCGCCATGTGCATGGCGGCCATGGCCATCACCACTGATCATTTATTGATAGCTGCTGGCGCTTTACAGATAAGCGTTAGCGCCGTATTTCATTGCGCATCAATGGCGCCGCAGCAGCGCGCGGCGCAGCAGGCGCTCGGCGCGGTCGCGGATCTGCAACGGGCCGCGGCCGGGCCGCGGACGCGCGCGGGCCTGGCTGCAGGCGGCCAGAAAGTCGCGCAGCAGCGGCATGTCGTCCAGGGTCACGCCCTCGCGTGAGCGGAACTCCGGGTGCCACTGCGTGGCCGCGATGTAGCCGCGTCCGTTGCCGCCCTGGCGGCGTATGGCCTCGGGCAGGCCGTCGGGGTGGCTCCAGGCCTCGATGTCAAAACCCGGCGCCAGCCGCTTGATACCCTGGTGGTGGATGCTGTTGACGGTGACGCGCCGGCGCCCCGGGTACAGCCGCGCCAGCTGCGTGTGGGGCACGATGTCCACCTCGTGCACATGCTGGTCGTAGGTGATGGCGTTGCGGTGCTGCAGGGCGCCGGGGTGCTGGGTCTCAATGTCCTGGTACAGCGTGCCGCCAAAGGCCACGTTGATCAGCTGCAGCCCGCGGCACACGCCAAAAATGGGCTTGCCGGCCTGGCTGAAGGCCTCGACCACCGCCAGGTCATACAGGTCGCGCACGCGGTCACCCAGCCAGGCGTCCTTGAGCGGCTCCTCGCCATAGCTGCCGGGCCAGACATCCGAGCCGCCGTGCATGACCACGCCATCGAGCCATTCGGCGTAATGCTTGAGCGTGACATCGCCGCGCGCCGTCTCGCCCGTGGGGCAGGGCACCATTACCACCAGTGCGCCGGCCGACATGATCCAGTGCGCAATCGACTGCTCCACGTACTGCAGGGTCTTGTTGGTGAACAGCGATCGATCGGGGTCGGCATGCGAGAAGCAGGCCGACAGGCCAATCTTCAAGCGGCTGGCGGAATGGGACAGGAGCGACATGCAACAGTTGTAGCATTGACATCCGGAAACGTCTGTAGGCGCAGGCTGCGGTACTGCCAACAGCAGGGGGAATGTGGCGCCCGGGCCACTGTCCATGCGGCCACCCGCCTGTGGATGGGATTCAAGCGCCAGCTTGCCGGCTCAGGCATGATGGATACCAAGGGTCCGGGTTCGGGCCTGGTTTCAACCAAGGAGGATAGACATGCAGATCCAAGTGCACACCAACGACAACATCCAGGGCGGTGAGTCGCTGATCCGTTGGGCCCAGGACGAGGCGGCAGCCAAGCTGGCGCGCTTTCGCGAACATGTGACGCGCGTGGAGCTGTTCCTGTCCGACGTGGACGCGGGCAAGTCCGGCGTGGACGACAAGCGCTGCGTGATCGAGGCCCGCCCCGCCGGCCGCCAGCCGGTGGCAGCCACCGCCGAGGCCGCCAAGGTGGCCGACGCCGTGGCCGCGGCACTGGACAAGCTGGTGCGCTCGCTGGGCGACGACATCACCCGCGCCAAGGATCGCCAGGGCCGCGAAAGCATTCGCACGGCGGAGTGATCTTCTATCAAAATAATAGCTGCCGGCGTTTGCTGAAAGAGCGTTAGAGCATTTTTTTGTTCAAGAAAGGGCTGCGCGCATGCAATGCGTTCGCAGCCCTTTGCGTTCTTATAGAACCGGCAACTAACGGTTGTGGACTGTCGTCATCCCGGCGAAAGCCGGGATCCAGCAGCTACGCTGGCTAAGGGCGTCCCTGGATCCCGGCTTTCGCAGGGATGACGGTCAACCCTTTGTTGCCGGGTCAATAGGCCTGCCGCGAGCTATGCCGGGTTGGTGCTGATGTATGCCTCGAATGCCGCCAACGGAAGCGGTTTGGCGAACAGATAGCCCTGCGCATGGTCGCAGCCCAGGGCCTTGAGCAGGTCGCGCTGGGCCGCGGTTTCCACCCCTTCGGCTATGGTCTGTATACCCAGCTTGTGCGCCATGGTGATGATGGCCTCGACGATGGCGTGGTCGTTGCCGCCGGCCTCCAGCCCGCGGATGAAAGAGGCGTCGATTTTCAGGTAATCGATGTCAAAGCGCTTCAGGTAGGCCAGCGAGGAAAAGCCGGTGCCAAAGTCGTCCAGCGCCACCTCCACCCCGTGCTGGACAAAGCCTGTGAGGCAGTCACGCACCAGCTGCGAGTTTTCCACCAGCGTGCCCTCGGTGATCTCCATGGTGATGGCGTTGCGCGGCAGGTTGCTGGCATCCATCAGGTGAGCCCAGTGGGCGGCGCTGAAGCCGGGGCGGGCGAGCTGTTTCGCTGATACGTTGACGTTGATGGGCAGCAGCCGTGCGTGGTGCGCGCGGATATGCGCCACGGACTGCACCGCCTGGCGCAGCACCCATTCGCCGATCTCATGGATCAGGCCCGACTCCTCGGCCAGCGGTATGAACTCCATGGGGCTGATCAGGCCGTGTTGCGGATGCTGCCAGCGCAGCAGCGCCTCGGCCTTGACCACCTGGCCGCTGCGCAGGTCGATGATGGGTTGGTAGTGCAGCAGCATTTGCCGCCCCTGCAGCGCCTGGCGCAGGTCGCGCAGCAGCATGGCGCGGCGCACGATCTGGGCCTGCATGGCCGGGTTGAAGTGGGCGAAACGGTTACGCCCCCCGGCCTTGGCGGTGTACATGGCCTGGTCGGCGAACTTGATCAGCTCGTCCAGGCTGTGGGTGTCGCGCGGGTACACGGAAATACCGATGCTGGCCTGGGTGTGCAGCTGGGCGCCGCCCACATGCAGTGGCGCCGCCAGTTCGGTGTTGATGCGTGTGGCCAGCTGCGCAATGGCCGTGGTCTCGGCCATGCCGGGCAGGATGATGGCGAACTCGTCACCGCCCAGGCGCGCCACCAGGTCGCCCTGGCGCACGCAGGCCTCGATGCGCTGCGCCACCTGCCTGAGCAGCTCGTCGCCCCGGGCGTGGCCCAGGGTGTCGTTGACCTCCTTGAAGTTGTCCAGATCCAGCAGCAGCAGCGCCACGCTGCCCTGCAGGCCGGCGGCCTTGTGCATGGCGCCCTGCAGCTGTTCACGGAACATGGCGCGGTTGGGCAGGCCGGTCAGTTCGTCGAAATGCGCCTGGCGCCAGATCAGCGCGTCCTGGCGTTTTCTCTCGGTCACGTCCTTGAGCACCACGGTGGTGCCGATCTCGCGCTGCGTGGTGTCGGCTATCGGCGTGACGGTGACCTCGACATGCAGCTCCTGCCCGTGGCGGTTGTTCAGCAGGCAGGTGGTGCCGTCGGGCAGGTTCTTGTCGATGGTGATGCTTTGCCGGCCATGGGCGTCCAGCAGCGGCACGATGTCCGCCAATGGCTTGTCGAAACAGTCCCCGCCGGCGCAGCCCAGCAGTTCCTCGGCCGGCAGGTTCATGAAGCCCACGCGCCCCTGGGCGTTGGCCACCACCACGCAGTCGTTGATGCTCGCCAGGATGGAGGCATGCGTGATGTGGGACGAGCGCAGGCTTTCCTCCACCTGGTGGCGGTGCAGCGCAACGCGCAGCGCCATCGTCAGGTCGTTCTCGCGAAACGGCTTCACGATGTAGCCGAACTGCGCATTGATCTGCGCGCGCTGCAGGGTCTCCCGGTCGGAATGCGCCGAGGCGAAGATCACCGGCGTCTGCAGGCTTTGGTAGATCTGCTCGGCCGCCTCTATGCCGCTCATGGCGCCTTTCAGGCGTATGTCCATCAGCACCAAGTCTGGTTGTAACTGCTGCGCCATGGCGATGGCTTGGGGCCCCGTGTCGGCAATGCCCAGCACTTGGTAGCCCAGGCGGGTGAGGCGGTCGGCGGTTTCCTCGGCAATCAGGGCCTCGTCCTCGACGATGAGCAGCCGATAGGGGGTGATGTCGGCACTGGGGCTCATGTACCGGACTCCTTGCGTGCGGGCAGAGGTAGTGTCAGCAACACTCTTGTGCCGGGCTGCGCCGACGTGAACTGCACCTGGCCATTGAGCTGCTTGACCAACGAGCGTATCAGGCGCTTGCCCAGCGAGTTGCCACTGGCCAGGTCAAAATCCGGCGGCAGGCCGCAGCCATCGTCGCTCACCTCCAGCTCGAAACGTCCAGGCTCTGTCCGGCGCAACGCCACCAGCAACCGGCCCGCGCGTCCGTCTTGTAGGCCATGCTTGAGGGCATTGGTGATCAGCTCGTTGAGGATCAGCCCGCAGGGCACGGCCATGTCTATGCTGAGCAAGATGGGCTCCAGCTCGGTGACGAGCTGTACCTGGCCGGTGCTCAGGCTGTAGTTGGTGAGGAGCTGGGCGCTCAGGCTGGTTACATATTCGGTAAAGTCCACCTCGGCCAGGTTGTGGCTGTACAAGGTCTCGTGTACCAGGGCCATTGAGCGCACCCGATCCTGGCTTTGGCGCAGTATGGTTTTCAGGTGCTCGTCGTCCAGGTTGTTGGACTGCAGCGAAAACAGGCTGGATATTACCGCCAGGTTGTTCTTTACCCGATGGTGTATCTCCTTGAGCAGGACTTCCTTTTCCTTGAGTGAGTCGAGTATCAGTTGCTCTGCGCGCTTGCGGCTGCTGATGTCGCGAATGGCGCTCACGACCAGCGTGCCGTTGCTGGTCTTCAAGGGGCTGAGGCTGATTTCGATGGGCATCTCCGAGCCGTCCTTGCGCAGGCCATAGAGCTGAAGTTCTTCCCCCATGGGCCGCACCCGCGGATTGGCATGGTAGCCACTTCGGTACTGGGGGTGGTGGGCGCGAAAGCGCTGCGGGATCAGCACCTCGATCGGCTGGCCCAGAAGCTCCTGCCGTGCAAAGCCAAACACGGTTTCGGTTTGCGAGTTGACCAACTCTATCCTGCCCTGTGCGTTGACTATGACCATGGCGTCCGGTGCCGACTCCAGCAGGTCGCGCATCAGCCTTTCGGTGTGCACGCGCTCGGTCACGTCGCGGACTACGCACAAGGTCATGGGGCCGATGTTGCCGCGCAGGGGGCTGAGCATGACGTCCACGGAAAATTCGCTGCCGTCCTTGCGCAGACCCGCCAACTGCAGTCCCTGGCCACCCATGGCGCGCGGGTGGGGGGACTCACCGTAGTGCTCACGGTGACCGATGTGCTGTCGTCTGCGGTGCTTGGGAACCAGGGCTTCGATCATTTGCTGATCAAGCTCGCCTGATGCATAGCCAAACAAGGTGCAGGCCTGGGCGTTGGCTTGCACGATGAGCCCCTGTGGATCGACCACCAGGAGCCCGTCGGGCGATGAGTCGAATGCCTGCTGGTAGTACTCCATATGTGCTTCCTCTCCCCTTGAGGCAGCCGCGATATCGGGCTGCGGTACTGGTTTGGCAATGGATCCTTTCGGACACTACGCCTGCAAGGCCAGGCTTGCCTGCGCCTTGTGCCGGCGCCGCAGGGCCACGGCGTCGGGGGCATCGGCCGCGCTCGCGCCTTTGAGGCGGAATACCTGCACGGTCTGGCTCGTGGCCTCCGCCAGGTTGCGCAGCGACTGCGCCGCAGCCGCCATCTGCTCCACCATGGCGGCGTTCTGCTGGGTAATGCCATCGAGCTGCGCCACGGCCTGGTTCACCTGCGAGATTCCGCCGACCTGTTCACCTGCCGCATGGCTGATTTCATCGACCAGGGCATTCACCTGGCGCACCGCGGTCACCACCTCGGCCATGGTGCGGCGCGCCACCTCGGTGGTGTCATGGCCGGCCTGCACCGTACGCGCGGAGTCCTCCGTGAGTTGCTTGATCTCCCTGGCCGATTGGGCGCTGCGCTGCGCCAGGGCGCGCACCTCGGCGGCCACCACGGCAAAGCCGCGCCCATGCTCGCCAGCGCGCGCAGCCTCCACGGCGGCATTGAGGGCCAGGATATTGGTCTGGAAGGCGATGGAGTCGATGACCTGGGTGATGTCGCCAATGCGCCGCGACGCGTCCTGAATAGCACGCATGGTTTGGCCTACCTCGTCGACGGCCTGGTTGCTGCGCTCGGCGATGTTGCGGGTTTGTGCCGTCAGCTGGCTCGCCTGGTGGGCCGAATCCGCCGTGTGCTGCACCGTGCCGGTGATCTGCTCCATGGCGGCCGCGGTCTGCTCCAGGTTCGCGGCCTGGGCCTCGGTGCGCTGCGACAGGTTGTGGTTGCCCTGGGCAATCTCGGTGGTGCCGAGCACCATGGAGCTGCTCTGATCGCGCGCATCGCGCACGATGGAGCACAGGTTCACGCTGAGCTGGTTCAGCGCCTGCTGCAGTTCCCCGAGTTCGTCACTGCGGTTGCACTCCATGGTCTGCGCCAGGTCGCCGGCGGCCAGTCGGTTGGCCGTCGCGATCAGTGCTGTCAGGGGACGGGCGACCAGGCCTACCTTGAGATTCCAGGCGAACAGAATCACCAGTGCCAGCAGGCCCAGGCCCAGGGCCGGGCTCAGGAAATGCCCCAACAGGTAGCCCATGCCGATGTTGGCGAACGAGGCCAACAGGAGCTTGGCTGACAGTCCCAGGCGCAGCATTTCGTGCACCCTGCCCCCCAGCGTGCGCCGAATGGGTCGTCCGCTGGACAGCTGGTGCATGCACCGGCCGCTCTCCTTTTCCGTGCGCATGGTCGCGTAGAGCCGTTCGGCGGCGGCAATCTGCTCGCGCGTGGCCTCGGTGCGTACCGACATGTAGCCAATGGGCCGACCGTTTTCCAGCAGCGGCGTCGCATTCGCCATCACCCAGTAATAGTCGCCGTTCTTGCGCCGGTTCTTCACCGGGGCCGACCAGGGCCGGCCGGCGGCAATCGTCTGCCACATGTCGCGATAGGCCTCCTCGGGCATGTCAGGGTGGCGCACGATGTTGTGCGGCTGGCCCAGAAGCTCCTCGCGCGAGTAACCACTGACCTCGATGAACATCGGGTTGCAGTAGAGGATGCGCCCCTTGGTGTCGGTGGTCGAAACCAGGGTATGGCCGCTGGGGAAGGGGTATTCCTGGCCGGAAACGGGCAGGTTGATGCGCATGGGTGGACCTCACAAGGGCACGGGATGGCGGGATGGTCGAGGGCACTGGGTGGGAACCCGGTGCGGTGGCGTTTGCTAACTCAAGTCAAGGCAGGTGATTTTGTCGCATTCGAGATTTATGTAAATATTTGTTGCGATTTTGTGGTGGGGGGGTTACCCTGATTGACATGAAAAAACGCGCCCGAGGGCGCGTTCTTGGATGGGGTTGTAGTGGTGGCTTACTTGCCGGCCATCACGCGCACCATCTCCAGGCACTTGTTGGAGTAGCCCCATTCGTTGTCGTACCAGGCCACGACCTTGACGAAGGTCTTGTCCAGGGCGATGCCGGCGTCGGCGTCGAACACCGAGGTGTGGGTCTCGCCGACGAAGTCGGTGGCGACTACCTTGTCCTCGGTATAGGCCAGCACGCCCTTGAGCGCGCCCTGCGACTGGGCCTTCATCTCGGCCTTGATCTCGTCGTAGCTGGCTTCCTTTTCCAGCTCCACCGTCAGGTCCACCACCGACACGTCGGAGGTGGGCACACGGAAGCTCATGCCGGTCAGCTTCTTGTTCAGCGCCGGGATCACCACGCCCACGGCCTTGGCGGCGCCGGTGCTGCTGGGGATGATGTTCTCCAGAATGCCGCGGCCGCCGCGCCAGTCCTTGTTGCTGGGGCCGTCCACGGTCTTTTGCGTGGCGGTGGCGGCGTGCACGGTGGTCATCAGGCCGCGCTTGATGCCCCACTTGTCATGCAGCACCTTGGCCACGGGGGCCAGGCAGTTGGTGGTGCAGCTGGCGTTGCTGATGATGGCCTGGCCGTCGTAGGTCTTGTGGTTCACGCCATAGACGAACATCGGCGTGTCGTCCTTGGAGGGGGCGGACATCAGCACCTTTTTGGCGCCGGCGGCGATGTGCTTCTCGGCGCTGGCCTTGTCCAGGAACAGGCCGGTGGACTCGATCACGATGTCGGCGCCGACCTCGTTCCACTTCAGATTCGCGGGGTCGCGCTCCTGCGTCAGGCGAACCTTCTTGCCGTTGATGATGAGGGTGTTGCCGTCCACCGCGACTTCGCCCTTGAAACGGCCATGCACGCTGTCGTACTTGAGCATGTAGGCCAGGTAGTCGGGCTCCAGCAGGTCGTTGATGGCAACGACTTCGATGTCGGAGAAGTTCTGCAGCGCCGAGCGCAGCACGTTGCGGCCGATGCGGCCGAAGCCGTTGATGCCAATCTTGATGGTCATGAGGAAGCTCCTTTGGAAGTAACAGAAACTTTGGTACGAGTACGCCGTGGGGCCGTAGCGCAGCTATTGAAGGCCACAACAGCATCCCAGTTGATGTGCCCGGAGGGGGCAACAAAATCGATCATGAATGCGCGTAACAACGCGTCTTGTTTGGTGGCAAGGGCTTGCTTGAATATGGCTGAATGCTCGCTTGCCCAGGTTTCCATGCTGCGTGAGATGCGTAGATAGAAATCAGGCTCTCCAGTCAGTAGTTCCCAGAATCTTTGGCCGGCCAGTCGTTCAACCGGATTCGCTATTTTGGGCGCTGCCTTGCGTCCGTAGCCATAGCCAATGATGGGACGGAACATCTTGCCGAGCTTTTTCAAGCGGGCCTGCAGTTGCAGAAACTCAGCGGATTGCCCTTTTTCGCTTTGGGAGTTGAAGATGTTGGTGCCCGATTTGACCGCAATCGCCAGATATTCGCGCGCAGTCTCAATGGCGAAGTCTTGGCCAGCCCCGGCACCTACGCTCACATTGGCACCGCCAGCATGGGCCTGCTGCGCCGAAAAGAATGCGAGTGGTTCGAAAAAGTCGTTGCCGAATATGGTCTCGTCGGAGCTTGAGATGCGCGCCAGTAGCGATTGCTCGATGAACTCCACCGGACGCGAAACACCCAGAGCACGATAAAGATAGGGATTTTTTTTCAGCAGATCGCTGAGCGTCAATGCATCCAAAGCAGACAGGCGCTTGCTGTACAGGGTGAGCAGCAATGCGCCAATTTTCTCGTTCAGAACCGCCTCGGGAATCACTCTTCATTCTCCTGGGACTGCCATGCCCCGGTCACGCGCTTGTGAACTGATGTGCCGCGCATGCGCTTGACGCGCACGGTGGCGGTTTGCGTGGCGGTGGCCACCAAGGCTTGCCCTATCGCCCGGCCGAGGGGAACCGGAACGGCGTTGCCAATCTGGCGATAGCAATCACTAAGGGCACCCTCAAAGTGCCAGTCATCCGGAAAGCCCTGTATGCGTGCGTACTCGCGTACCGATAGGGGACGCAGCGCCGTAGGGTGGCCCAGCAAGGTGGCCTTTTGCACCGGGCTCGTGACCAGGGTAGGCGCAGGCTCGCTGCGCGAAAGTCGCCTGTAGAACCCTACCTTGCCGCCTCCCGATGCGTAGGCGCCGCCCATGGCTTTGGGGCGAATTTCTTCTGGCAGAGTTTTCCAGTTTCCGCCCTCGGGCACCAAGGTCAGATATTGCCCGATGGTGGTGGAGAACTTGGCGCAGGGGCCTGGGTCATCCAGTCCCTGCAGGGCTTCGCCCAGGGTGTGCCAACGCAAATCCGGATTTTGGTGCTGAGGGAAATGCGAGGGTATGGGTAGGAAAATATCTTCGCCATCACGACTGCCGATGATGACCAGGCGCTCGCGGAACTGCGGCGTCCCGTAGTGCACGGCGTCGAGCACGCCATGTACGGTGCGGTAGCCCAGCTCGGCAAACAATTGAAGAATATGGTCGAGGACGGCCGGTGATGCCTTGTCGTCGGGTTGCTGGCGCATGGATGCCAAGCCCTTGACGTTCTCCATGACGAAAAACCGGGGCTTGAGCTGGCGCACGACCTGTACGAAATCTTCGTACAGCTGGCCGCGGTGGTCTTGTACGCCCATGCGTTTGCCGGCCGTTGAAAAAGGCTGGCAGGGCGGGCCGCCGACGACGGCAAAAATTTCCCGACCACGCATCCCGCAGGTATCGAGCAAACCGTGTAGCTGTGGATCCTCGGCCAGCAACTGGCGTAGATCGCCTTGTACCGCCGTGTGGCCGTTGCGGCGTATGGTTTGTACGCACCACGGGTCAATGTCTTGTGCCACCACGGTACGCAGGCCCGCCTGTTCCAGTCCCATGTCCAAGCCCATGGCGCCGCTGAACAGTGAAACCACGGGATAGGGATGCGCGCGGTTGGCCTCGCACTGCAGCAAGCTGGCTTGGAACAAGGGCAGATCGTCGCGCACGCAAAAACCTTCAGGAAACGGTCAGCGCTTGCGCTGCAGCGCGGCGCGCACGGTGTCGGCCACGTTCTCGGCGGTGAAGCCGAAATGCTTGAACAGCACGCCCGCCGGGGCCGATTCGCCGTAGCAGTCGATGCCGACCACGGCGGCGCAGCCGTATTTCCACCAGCCGTCGGTCACGCCCATTTCAACGGCGATGCGCGGCAGGCCCGCGGGCAGCACCAGCTTTTTGTACTTGACGTCCTCGCGGTCGAAGGTGGTGGTGCTGGGCATGGAGACCACGCGCACGGCGATCTTTTTCTCGGCCAGCAGCTTTTGCGCGGACAGGGCCAGTTGCACCTCGGAGCCGGTGGCGATGATCACCGCCTGGGCCTTTTTCTTCAGGCCCACATCCTTGGGCTCGCTCAGGATGTAGGCGCCGCGCGAGATGTCGCCCAGATCCTTCTTGGGCGCGTAGGCCAGGTTCTGGCGGCTCAGCAAGAGCGCGGTGGGCTTGTCGCGGTTGGACAGGGCCACGCTCCAGGCGACGGCGGTTTCGGTGGTGTCGGCCGGGCGCCAGACGTCCAGGCCGGGGATCAGGCGCAGGCTGGCGGCATGCTCGATCGACTGGTGCGTCGGGCCGTCCTCGCCCAGGCCGATGGAGTCGTGCGTGAACACATGGATCACGCGTTGCTTCATCAGCGCCGCCATGCGAATGGCGTTGCGGCTGTAGTCGCTGAAGGTCAGGAAGGTGCCGCCGTAGGGGATGAAGCCGCCGTGCAGCGCCACGCCGTTCATGATGGCGGCCATGCCGAACTCGCGCACGCCGTAGTTGATGTGGCGGCCACCCACGCCTTCCTCGGTCTTGACCACGGCGCCCGCGGCGTCAAAGCGCAGATTGGGCGTGCTCTTGGTGTTGGTGAGGTTGGAGCCGGTCAGGTCGGCGCTGCCGCCCAGCAACTCGGGCAGCTGCGCGGTGAAGGCCTCCAGCGCCAGCTGGCTGGCCTTGCGGCTGGCCACGGTCTGGCCTGCCGTATGCGCGGCGACCACGGTATCGACGGCCACCTGGGCGAAATGCTTGGGCAGGTCGCCGGCCATGCGGCGCACAAACTCGGCGGACAGCTCGGGGTGGGCGGCCTGGTAGGCGGCAAAGCGCTCGTTCCATTCGGCCTCGCGCGCAGCGCCGGCGGCCTTGGCGTCCCAGTCGGCGTAGACCTCGGCCGGAATCTCGAACGGGCCATGCTCCCAGCCCAGCGCGGCGCGGGTGAGGGCGATCTCGTCCGCGCCCAGCGGCTCGCCGTGGGCCTTGGCGGTGTTGGCGCGGTTCGGGCTGCCCTTGCCGATATGGGTCTTGCAGATGATCAGCGTGGGGCGCTGCGTTTCCAGCTTGGCCTGGGCGATGGCCTGGGCCACCTTGTCCGGGTTGTGGCCGTCGATGGGGCCGATCACGTTCCACTGATAGGCGTTGAAGCGCTGCGAGACATCGTCCACGAACCAGGGGGCGATCTGGCCGTCGATGCTGATGCCGTTGTCGTCGTACAGCGCGATCAGCTTGTTGAGTTTCCAGGCGCCGGCCAGCGCGCAGGCCTCGTGGCTGATGCCCTCCATCAGGCAGCCGTCGCCCAGGAAGGCGTAGGTGTGGTGGTCCACCACGGCGTGGCCGTCGCGGTTGAATTCGTTTGCCAGCAGCTTCTCGGCCAGCGCCATGCCCACGGCATTGGCGATGCCCTGGCCCAGCGGGCCGGTGGTGGTCTCGACGCCGGGGGTGATGCCCACCTCGGGGTGGCCGGCGGTCTTGCTGTGCAGCTGGCGGAAGTTCTTCAGCTCCTGCAGCGGCAGGTCGTAGCCGGTCAGATGCAAGAGGGCGTAGATCAGCATCGAACCGTGGCCGTTGGAGAGCACGAAACGGTCGCGGTTCGCCCAATGCGGGTTGACGGGGTTGTGCGAGAGGTGCTGGCCCCATAGCGCCACGGCCATGTCGGCCATGCCCATGGGGGCGCCGGGGTGGCCCGAGTTGGCTTGTTGAACGGCGTCCATTGCGAGTGCGCGGATTGCATTCGCCATTTGTTGTGCGTTGGCCATGTAAGGCGGCTCCACTGAAGAAGGGGTTAGGAGGCTGTGGGACTTGGAAATCGCCGGCTGCAAATCGACCGCAGCGGCCCATTTTTCACCGTCTTCTTGCCCAATAGCTGGGCTATTGGGCTGCAAATCCGGCAAAAACTGTGCTCGCTGGGGCCGATTTTCGCTTTCGGCGCTCCAAGTCCGACAGCCTCCTACGGAAAAACCCGCTATTTTACCGGCGCGACTTATGGCGCACTGACATGGGGGCGCTGGCGGTAGGGCGATGCACTACAGTGCGGCCATGCACATACAGCCACCCGCCCTGCTCCTGGCCGCCGGCCGTGGCGAGCGCATGCGCCCGCTGACCGACCACACCCCCAAGCCGCTGCTGGCGGTACAGGGGCTGCCGCTGCTGCAGTGGCATCTGCAGGCGCTGGCCCAGGCCGGCGTGGCGCGCGCGGTCATCAACACCGCCTGGCTGGGCGAGCAGATCAGTGACAGATTTTCAAGCTTTTTTGTGCCGAAAGGCGCACTGGATAAGCGCAAGCAGCTATCAATTTCATACTCTCACGAGGGCCTGGACTTTGGCTGCGCGCTGGAGACGGCCGGCGGCATAGCGCGCGCCCTGCCGCGCCTGGGCCCCATCTTCTGGCTGGCCGCGGGCGATGTGTTTGCGCCCGACTTCCGTTTTGCCGCCGCCGCCGCCAAGCGCTTTGCCGCCGGCGATGCACTGGCCCATCTGTGGCTGGTGAAGAACCCCGAGCACAACCCGCGCGGCGACTTCGGCCTGTCGGCGGACGGACTGGCCCTGAACCTGCCCGCCGATCACCCCGGGCCGCGCCATACCTACAGCACCATTGCCCTGCTGCGCGCCGAGCTGTTCGCCGCGCCCTGGTGCGACATCCCCGCCGGCAACCCCGCCGGCCTGGCCGCGCCGCTGGCGCCGCTCTTGCGCCGCGCCATGGATGCCGGGCGCGTCACGGCGGAGCTGTACACCGGGCGCTGGACCGACGTGGGCACGCCCGAGCGCCTGGCGACGCTGAACGCCGAGACGCCCACGCCCGGGTAGCCGCCATGCGCTACGAGCTCTCGGATCTGCGCCTGTTCCTGGAGATCGCCCAGGCGCGCAGCCTGACGGCCGGCGCCGCCGCCGTGTTCATCACGCCCTCGGCCGCCAGCTACCGGCTGAAGAACCTGGAGCAGGCGCTGGGCACGGCACTGTTCGAGCGCACGCCGCGCGGCATGGACCCTACCCCCGCGGGCGAGGCCATGCTGGCCCATGTGCGCGAGCTGTTCGAGGGCATTGAGCGCATGCAGGGCGACGTGAGCCGCTTCGTCTCGGGCGTGAAGGGCCAGGTGCGGCTGGCCGCCAACAGCAGCTCGCTCAATGGCTTCGTCACGCCGACCCTGGGGCGCTTCCTGGTGGCCTACCCCGGGATAGACGTGGAGATAGAGGAGCGCCAGAGCGAGGCCATCCCCGCGGCAGTGCTGGCGCGCGAGGCCGATGTCGGCATCTTCGCCGGCCCCTCGGATGTGCAGGGCCTGGTCACCCATGCCTACGCCGTGGATCGCCTGGTCATCGCCGCGCCGTCTGGCCATGTGCTGGCCGCGCACCAGCGCATACGCCTGGGCGCGGCGCTGGACTTCGACTTTGTCTGCATGGCGCGCGCCAGCAGCAACTACCTGTTCCTGCGCGATAGCGCGCAAAGGCTGGGCAAGATCGTGCGCGCGCGCCTGCATGGCCACAGCTTCGACGCCGTGCTGGCGCTGGTGGCCGCGGGCGTGGGTATCGCGATGGTGCCCAGCAGCGTGCTGGGTGGGCGCTGGCAGGCGAACCCACTGGCCATCATCGAGCTGGATGAGCTCTGGGCCCTGCGGCGCCTGAGCCTGGTGGTGCGCAAGGATGCGCGCCTGCCGGGCTTCATCACGGAGTTCGTGAGCTTCCTGCTCGATGACCCGCAGGTGGCGGTGACGCGCGCATCCGGCTGATCTACTGCCGATTTCGAAATCCTTCAAGACAGCCTTCGAATCTTTCTGATGGCCCGATGCGGCGGTGCTTCCTACACTGGCCCGACGCTGACACCACAGTCCACAAGGGCGAGAAGGAGACAAAGGATGGCTTTCACATTTGCAGAGCAGACGCGCGCTGCGGCCTGTGCCGTGGCCCTGGGCGGCATGGCCCTCACCGTGGCCGTGATGCCGGCCCACGCCCAGGGCGGCGCCTATCCGGCCAAGCCGGTCACGCTGGTGGTGGCCTTTCCGCCCGGTGGCATGACGGACATCGTCAGCCGCGCGCTGGCCAAGGAGTTGCAGCAGAACTTGAAGCAGCCCTTCGTCGTGGAAAACCGCCCCGGCGGCGCGGGCCAGGTGGGCACGGAATACGTAGCCCGGCAGCCGGCCGACGGCTACACCCTGCTGGTGGGGGCCACCGGCTACGTGATCGCCCCGGCGATGAAGAAGGTGGGCTACGACCCGCTCAAGAGCCTGGAGCCCGTGGCCGTGCTGGCCAGGGCGCCCAACCTCATCGTGGTGAATCCCAGCGTTCCGGTCAAAAACACCCAGGAATTCCTGGCCTGGGCCAAGACGCAGTCCAACATACCCTTCGGCACGGCGGGTGCCGCGGGCTCCACGCATCTGGGCGGCGAATGGCTGCGCAAGGCCACGGGCTACCAGTTCAGCCATGTGCCCTACAAGGGGGCTGCGCCGGCGACCAACGACGCCGTGGCGGGGCAGATCCCGATGGCCGTGCAGGACTCGATGAGCGTCTCGGCCTTCATCACCTCGGGGCGCCTGCGTCCCATCGCCAACATGGCGGCCGAGCGCAGCCAGCTGTTCCCCGAGCTGCCCACGCTGCGCGAGGCGGGGCCCGCGTTCAAGGACTTCGACGTCTACACCTGGCTGGGCCTGTATGCGCCGGCCGGCACGCCGGCGTCGGTGCTCACGCAGCTCAATGGGCAGATCAACAAGATCATGCACGCGCCCGAGATGGTCGAGCGCCTGCGTCTGCAGTACAGCGAGCCGCTGGCCGTGATGGATCTGGCGCAGACACGCGGCTTCGTCGCCGGCGAAGTGGCCAAGTGGCAGCGCGTCGTTTCCGAGACTGGCGTCAAGTCCGAGGAGTGAGCCCATGACCGACATCGGCACGCCGCAATCGGCCGCGGCACAGGCCTGCGACCAGCGCTACTTCGGCGCGCTGGCCGAGGGGCGCTTCGAGATACCGCGCTGCAACAGCTGTGGCAAACACCATTTCTATCCGCGCCTGTGCTGCCCGTATTGCGGATCGCAAGATCTGCAGTGGGTCGCGCCTTCGGGCCTGGGCCAGGTGTATTCGGTGACCATAGTGCGCCGGGCGGACGGCGACTACACGGTGGTGCTGATCGACCTGGAGGAAGGCCCGCGCCTGATGAGCCGCGTGGTCGGCATGCCGGTGGAGCAGGTGCGCATAGGCTTGGCCGTGCGCGCGCGCATCGACGCCACCGAGGACGGGCCGCTGCTGGTCTTCACCGCAAACGAGGTACAGGCATGAGCGCGAATACTTCACGTGGCTCCATTGCCATCCTGGGCACGGGCCTGGCCGGCATGGGTCATGCGGGCGGCGCCACCGAGCAGGAAATCATCGCCCAGGCATCCTGCCAGGCGATAGAGAAGAGCGGCCTGCGCAAGGCCGATATCGACGGCATCATCACCGCCAGCCTGACCTCGCCCTGGTGGGTGATGCGCATGGCCGAATACCTGGGGATCCGGCCGCGCTTTTCCGACAGCACCATGTTCGGCGGCTCGGCCTTCATCGCCGCCCTGAAGATCGCGCAGCTGGCGATAGACGCCGGCGAGTGCGAGAACGTGCTGATCTGCTACGGCGCCACGCCGCGCAGCGCGCCCAGCAGCTCCAAGATCAACCAGATGCGCGCCGAGCTCGACCCCCAGCCCTACGAGCATCCATACAAGGCCTTCAACCCGGTCTCCAGCTACGCGCTGGCCGCCGCGCGCCACATGTACGAATACGGCACCACGCGCCAGCAGCTGGCCGAGGTGGCGGTGGCCGCGCGCCAGTGGGCGCGGCTCAATCCGGATGCGTTTTCCAAAAAGCCCCTGAGCGTTGACGATGTGATCAACGCCAGGATGATCTCGGACCCGTTCACCACGCTCGATTGCTGCCTGGTCACGGACGGCGCGGGCGCCATCGTCGTCACCTCCGCCAGCCGCGCCAAGGCGCTGCACGCCAGGCCCATCTATGTGTTGGGCAGCGGCTTTGCGCACTGGCACCGGCAGATCTCCTGCATGGAGGACCTGACCGTGACCCCGGCCGTGGAGTCGGGGCGCAAGGCCTTCGCGCAGGCGGGCCTCACGCCCGCCGACATCGACGTGGTGCAGCTGTACGACGCCTTCACCATCAACCCCATCCTGTTCCTGGAAGACCTGGGTTTTTGCCAGAAGGGCGAGGGCGGGGCCTTCATCGAGGGCGGGCGCATCGCGCCGGGCGGCGCCTTCCCGATGAACACCAACGGCGGCGGTCTGTCCTGCGTGCACCCGGGCATGTACAGCCTGTTCCTGATCATCGAGGCCGTGACGCAACTGCGCGGCGAGGGCATGGCGCGTCAGGTCAACGGCGCGCAGACGGCGCTGGTGCACGGCAATGGCGGCGTGCTGTCCAGCGAGGCCACGGCGATTTTGTCGTCAGAGTTGTAGGAGGGGCGTGATGCTGGCAAGCGCATTGCATGGGGTGCGCGTGGTGGACCTGTCGCGCATCCTGGCCGGGCCCTGGTGCACCCAGAACCTGGCCGACCTGGGGGCCGACGTGCTCAAGATCGAGCGGCCCGTGCAGGGCGACGACACGCGCGCCTGGGGGCCGCCCTTCGTCACGGCCGAGTCTGGTGAAAAGGTAGCGGCGTACTTTCTGTCCTGCAACCGCGGCAAGCGCTCGGTGACGGCGGACTTTGCCCAGGCCGCCGACCGCGACTGGCTGCTGCGCCAGATCCGGGACGCGGACGTGCTGGTGGAGAACTACAAGGTCGGCACGCTGGCGAAATACGGCCTCGACTACGCCTCGCTGTCCGCGCTCAACCCGGGGCTGATCTACCTGTCGGTCACCGGATTCGGCCAGAGCGGCCCCTATGCCAGCCGGCCGGGCTACGACTACATCTTTCAGGGCATGGGCGGGTTGATGAGCTACACCGGCGTGGAGGATGGCGAGCCGGGCGCCGGCCCCCTGCGCGCCGGCGTGGCCGTGGTGGACCTGATGACCGGCATGTATGCCACCAGCGCCGTGCTGGCGGCCCTGGTGCAGCGTGGGCGCACGGGGCAGGGCCAGCACCTGGACATCGCCCTGCTGGACGTGGCCGTGGCCATGAATGCCAACCAGGCGAGCAACTACCTGGTGTCGGGCGAGAGCCCGGCGCGCAGCGGCAACACGCACCCGAACCTGGCGCCATACGAGGTGTTTGCCTGCGCCGACGGCTACATGATCCTGGCCATTGGCAACGACAGCCAGTTCGCGGCGTTCTGCAAGCTAATGGGCCAGGACTGGCACCTGGCGCCGGAATTCGCCACCAACGCCGGCAGGCTCACGCATATCAGGCAATTGCGCCCGCTGCTGCGCGAGCAGCTGGCTGCGTGGCAGATAGCCGAGCTGGGCCAGGCGCTGGATGCCCATGGTATTTCCTGGGGAAACATCAACGACCTGGAGCAGGTGTTCGAGCATCCCCAGGTGCGGCACCGCCAGATGCTGCAGACCGTGCAGCACCCGCAGCTCGGCCCTTTGAAGCTGGTGCGCAACCCCATGGTGCAGCCTGGCCAGGTGGAGGCCATCACACCCCCGCCGGTACTCGGGCCTGCGGCCCTGCCCGAGGCACCTCACTACACACAACAGGAGACATGAGTGAAAAAGATGACGAAGACATGGCTGGTGCTCTGCGCAGCCACCGCGCCCGCGGCCTGGGCCGCGGGCTACCCCGAGCGCCCCGTGCGCCTGGTCGTGCCCTACGCCGTGGGCGGCGCCACGGACGTGATCGGCCGCGTTGTGGCGCGCTATCTGGGCGAAGAACTGGGCCAGCCCGTGGTGGTGGAGAACAAGCCCGGCGCCGGCGGCAGCACCGGATCGCTCTACGCCGCCAAGCAGCCCGCGGATGGCTACACGCTGGTGATGATGGTGGAGAGCTCGCACGCCGTGAACCCCAACGTCTACGCCAAGCCGGCCTATGACCCGCTGAAGGACTTCACGCCCATCAGCAACATCGCCAACGTGCCGGGCGTGATGGTGGTCGGCGTCGATTCGCCCTACAAGACCGCGCAGGACGTGGCCGAGGCGGCGCGCAAGGCGCCGGGCAAGCTCAACTACGGCAGCTCGGGCAATGGTGGCTACAGCCATTTGAGCGGGGCGCTGTTCGGCAACACCACGGGCACGCAGATCACCCATGTGCCCTACAAGGGCCTGGGCCCGGCGCTGAATGACCTGATGGCCGGGCAGATCGACGTGGTGTTCGACAACATGCCATCGTCCGGCGGCCTGATTGCGGGCGGAAAGCTGCGCGCGCTGGCGGTCTCCAGCCCCAAGCGGCTGGCCAGCCTGCCCGATGTGCCCACCTATGCCGAGGTCGGGCTCAAGCCCATGAACCAGATGTCCTGGTACGGCATTGGCGCGCCGGCCCATCTGGATGCCGCGGTATTGAACCAGCTGAGCGCCGCGTTGAAGAAGACGCTGCAAAACCCAGAACTTGTCAAGACCATAGAGCAGCAGTCGGCCATCGTGGACTACCAGACGCCGCAGCAGTTCAGGCAGACGGTGGAGCGCTCTAACCAAGCCTGGGCGCGCCTCGTCAAGGACATCGCTTTCGAAAAAATGTGAAAGGTGACACAGCCATGTATTCCCAGGTTTCCTATCCCACGCCGACCACGGCCGTTCTGACCATCACCGACGCGGGCCCGCTGAACGTGCTCAGCACGCCCGTGATCCACGCGCTGACCAAGCAGCTCGGCGAGCTGGCGGAGAACCAGGAACTGCGCTGCCTGGTGCTGCGCGGTTCGGGCTCGCGCGCTTTCATCGCTGGCGCCGACATCAAGGAGCTGGCCACGCTGACCGCCGCCACCGGCAGGGTCTTCATCGGCGCGCTGCGCGACCTGTGCAATGCCGTGCGGCATTTCCCCGTGCCGGTGATCGTGCGCCTGGAGGGCCACACGCTGGGCGGTGGCCTGGAGCTGGCCATGGCCGGCGACCTGCGCATCGCCGCCGACGATGCCGTGGTGGGCATGCCCGAGGTCAAGGTGGGCATTCCCTCGGTGATCCACGCCGCCCTGATGCCGGCGCAGATCGGCGCCACGCGCGCCGCCTGGCTGCTGCTGGCGGGCGAGAACATCCCTGCGACCAAGGCCGAGCAATGGGGCTTGATCAACGAATGCGTGCCCAGGGACCAACTCGACGCGCGCATCCTGCAGATCGCCGCCGGCCTGGCCGAGATCGGGCCCGTGGTGCTGCGCCAGCAAAAACGCCTGCTGCGCCGCTGGGAGCGCATGACGGTGGACGCGGCCATCGACGACAGCATTGCCGAGTTCGGCGAGGCCTTCAAGACGGGCGAGCCGCAGCACCATATGAACGCCTTCCTGGAGCGCAAGAGCAAGCGCTCCTGAGGCAGCGCCGGGCCTGTGGCCCATGGGGTTGTGGCCGCTGCCGGCCCGGGCGGGGGCCGGCGCCGCAGTACGATAGCGCATGACCTCCATCCACGCCCAACGGCGTGCGCGTCTGGCAGCCCAATTGGGCGCCGGCGGCATCGCCATCCTGCCCACCGCGCCGGAACGCCCACGCAACCGCGACAGCGATTACCTGTACCGGCACGACAGCTACTTCTACTACCTGACCGGATTCACCGAGCCGGGTGCCTGGCTGGTGCTGACGGCCGAGGGCCAGGCCACGTTGTTTTGTCAGCCCAAGGATCTGGAGCGCGAGATCTGGGACGGTTACCGCCTGGGCCCCGAGGCGGCCGTGGCCCAGTTGGGGCTGACGGACGCGCATTCCACGGCCGAGCTCGATGCACGCCTGCCGCGGCTGCTGGAAAACCGCCGCCAGGTGTGGTTTCCGTTTGCCACCCACGCGGGCCTGGCCGCGCGCGTCGAAGGCTGGCTGAACCAGGTGCGCGCGCGCGTGCGCTACGGCGCGCTGTGCCCGCAACAGCAGGGCGACCTGTGCGCCCTGCTCGACGAGATGCGCCTCATCAAGGACGAGCATGAGCTGGCCATCATGCGCCGCGCCGGCAGCATCAGCGCCGGCGCCCATGTGCGCGCCATGCAGACCAGTGCCCGCATGCTGCGCGCCGGCCAGGAGGTGCGCGAATACCACCTGGAGGCCGAACTGTTGCACGAGTTCCGCCGCCATGGCTCTCAGTACCCGGCCTATGGCTCCATCGTCGCCGCCGGCGCCAACGCCTGCGTGCTGCACTACCGTGCCGACACCGCACCCGTGCGCGCCGGTGAGCTGGTGCTGATCGACGCCGGCTGCGAGCTCGATGGCTATGCGTCAGACATCACGCGCACCTTCCCGGCCGATGGACGCTTCAGCGGGCCGCAGCGCGCGCTCTACGACCTGGTGCTGGCCAGCGAGAAGGCGGCAATAGCCGCCACGCGCGCCGGGGCGCGCTTTACCGACCCGCATGACGCGGCCGTGGCCGTGCTGGCCCAGGGCATGCTGGATGTCGGACTGCTGGACAAGAACAAGGTCGGCAGCGCACAGGACGTGATCGAAAAGCGCGCCTACTTCCAGTTCTACATGCACCGCACGGGCCACTGGATGGGCATGGACGTGCATGACTGCGGCAGCTATGTGGAGCCCGGCGAGGTCGGCCAGGTGAGCGAGCGCAAGGATCCGCTGTCGGGCGAGCTCATCCTGAACCGCCCCAGCCGCATCCTGCGCGCCGGCATGGTGCTGACCATAGAGCC
This sequence comes from Diaphorobacter limosus, assembly GCF_033100095.1. Classification (NCBI taxonomy): domain Bacteria; kingdom Pseudomonadati; phylum Pseudomonadota; class Betaproteobacteria; order Burkholderiales; family Comamonadaceae; genus Diaphorobacter; species Diaphorobacter limosus. Next base: position 2,982,814 of record NZ_CP136921.1, read on the forward strand.
CGGTATCTACGTGCGCCCGGCGCCCGGCGTGCCCGAGGCTTTCCACCATATCGGCATACGCATAGAGGACGACGCCCTCGTGACGGACGCGGGCTGCGAGCTGATGACGCGCGGCGTGCCGGTCGAGCCGGATGAAATCGAAGCCCTGATGCGCGCCTGACTCAGAAGCCCAGACCCTGCCCTAAGGCACAAAGCTGCGGGGTGCACCGCAACTGTGCCTTTCACTGCACCTGCAGCGGCAGGCTTGTGTATGGAAAGATGCACCGCGGGCTGGTTTGGTGCCCGCAGGGCTTGCAGCCACGCTCACGGGCGTGGTTGCAGCGTTCAGGGATAAGCGGCCGATGCTCGGCTTGCGCCTCCCGGACGGCATCAGGGCTATCGCCATAGATCGGTGGCACCCATGAAAATAAAACGGGCCGATGACTCGGCCCGTTGCTGTCGTCACTTCTGACCGCCAAAGGTGTCAGTTCCTGGATCCCTTGCGACGTGCAGCACCAGCGCCCAGCAGCGCCAAGCCCACCAGTGCGAGTGTGGCAGGTTCTGGAACGTTGCCGCCGCCGTCATGGATCTCCTTTCCGATCTTGGTCTTTACTGCGTTGTCGAAATCTGCAAAACCGTTCGCTGCGATCACAAAGGCGTTGGTACCACCCTGGATGTTGTTTTGGTACCAGTCCTGCAGACCGAACTCGCCAAGGATCGCCAAGCCGTTGACGACCGCTGACACCCCCGTGGGGGCGCTGTTGAGGAAGTTGTCACGGGCGGTGGCGGTGTTGGCACCATCGTTTTGGGGACCATCGCCAGAAACGTCGATCACCCAGCGTGCGCCTTCGTAGGAATTAGTCGAAAAGCCAGGAGTGACATAGTTGATCGCGCTGCCCGGAGCAGTCAAACTTGAGAAGGCACGCGTAGTGGCAGCAATTGCGTTCGCGAAGGCATTTGCGCTGGCGGCGTCGGTAACATGTGTCCAATTGACCAAGGTGGCCTGCTGGTTTGCGCCTGACCACTCGATGTAGGTCACCGCGATGCCGCCGGTCAGGCTGGCGATGTTGGACTGAATGATGGCGTCCTTGAACGCGTTCACATAACCCGTTTTTTGCAGGTTGTACTCAGTGTTGTCGACGCTTCCGGAAACATCGACCAGCAAGGCCAATTCCACTGCTACCGGCACAGCCGCTGCCGGGCCTGCCATTGCGATTGCTGCTGCGCCAAAGGCGGTGGCAAACCAAGTTTTGGTTTTCATAGGATTCTCCTATCAATGCTGTTGCGGCACATGCCAGCGTTGATAAAGCAAAAATTAATGCCATATTTATAAGTGCTTGATATTTAATAAAAATATTACCTCCTTGAAGAAGATTGCAAACTTTGTGTAAAGTTTATCGACACTTTTAGGTAGGACGATCCATTTTTGCTGAGACTGTTAAATGCACGCCGAGCGTGCGCGAGCAGCCCCCCTCGACATCCGCATCGAAGACGACACCATCGTCACCGAGTCCGACTGCGGGTCCATAGCGTGCGGCGTGTCCGTGGCGGTCGATGAGATCGAAGCGCTAATGCGTCAATAAGGCTACGGCGCAAAGCCGTAGGGCACCAGCCGGCTCTGGTGCTCGTTGACCGCCAGCGCCGCGCCCATGTACGGAAACGCGCGCTGCGGGCATTGCGCGCGCTCGCAGACCTTGCAGCCCATGCCGATAGGCGTGGCGGCGGCGTTCAGATCCAGCCCCTGGGCATAGACCAGGCGCGGCGCGTGGCGCATGTCGCAGCCCAGGGCGACGGCGAAGGTCTTGCGCGGCGCGCCATAGCCACGTCCGCCGCCCGAGACCGTGCGCGCAATCCACAGGTATTTGCGCCCGTCGGGCATGCTGGCCAGCTGGCGCAGCACGCGGCCGGGCTGCTCGAAGGCCTCGTACACATTCCACAGCGGGCAGGTGCCGCCGGTGCGGCTGAAGTGGAACTGCGTGGCCGACTGGCGCTTGCTGATGTTGCCCGCCCGATCCACGCGCACGAAGAAGAACGGCACGCCCGGCGCGCCCGGGCGCTGCAGCGTGGACAGGCGGTGGCACACGGTCTCGAAGCCCACGCCAAAGCGTTGCTGCAGCAGCCCTATGTCGTAGCGCAGCGCCTCGGCCGCCTGCAAAAAGGCGCCGTAGGGCAGCAGCAGCGCGCCGGCAAAGTAGTTCGCCAGGCCTATGCGTGCCAGGCTGCGCGCGGCCTCGTCATGGCTGAACGGCGGGGCATCGGTGAGCTGATCCATCAGCGCCGGCAGCTCCAGCAGCGCCAGCTGCGTGGCCAGCTGGAATGCCTGTTGCGCCGGCTCCAGCTCGGGCGACAGCAGCAGCCGGCGTTGGGTCGGGTCGTAGCTGCGCTTGGCGCCGCTGCCGTCGCCCGCCAACACCAGCTGCACGCCATGGCGCTGGCGCAGGCGCTCGGTCAGCCATGGGCCCAGCTGGCCGCCCTGCGCGCCCGGCGCCTGGGCGGCCAGGGTTTCGGCGGCGCGGTCCACGGCGTCGAAATGGTTCTGGTGGTCAAAGAAGAAGTCGCGCACCACCTCGAAAGGCATGGCGCGCGCGGCCACGGCCTGGCCGCGGTCGTCGCCCAGGCCCAGCGCCAGCGTCTCCAGCCGCTCATCGGCCTGCAGCCGGCGCCGGTGCAGGGCGATCAGCGCCCGCCCCAGCGCCGGCATCTGCGCCGCCACCTCCTGCAGCTCGGGCAGGGCGATGGGCTCGGCGGCGTCGGCCAGGGCCTCGCGCAGGCCGGCGATCAGGCGCGCCTCCTCGTCCTCGGAGAACTGCTGTATGTCCACGCCCAGGGCGCGGTGCAGCTTCAGCAGCACCGGCACGGTGAGCGGGCGCTGGTTCTGCTCGATCTGGTTCAGGTAGCTGGGCGAGAGTTCCAGCGCCTGGGCCAGCGCGGTCTGCGACAGGCCGCGCTCGGCACGCAGCGCGCGCAGCTTCACGCCCATGAAGGTCTTTCTCATGCGCGCCCTCCGCGGCTCTGGGGATTCGCAAAATTTGCAATTTGTCGGTGTGTGATTCGCAAGACTTCGCCTTTTCAGCCCTGTTGGTATGGGGGTATTTTGCGTAAATTGCGAAGCATCGCAAGCGCATCAGCAACAAGGAGCCCCGCACATGAACACCGCCATCGCCGACGCACCGGCCGCGCCCAAGGCCAAAAAATCCGTCGCCCTCTCGGGCGTGCAGGCGGGCAATACCGCCCTGTGCACCGTGGGCCGCACGGGCAATGATCTGCACTACCGCGGCTACGACATCCTGGACATGGCCGAGGTCTGCGCATTTGAAGAAATCGCCCACCTGTTGGTGCACGGCAAGCTGCCCACGCGCGCCGAACTTGCCAGCTACAAAGCCAAGCTCCGCGCCCTGCGCGGCCTGCCCGGCAGCGTGAAGGCCGCGCTGGAGCAGTTGCCCGCCGCCAGCCACCCCATGGATGTGCTGCGCACCGGCGTCTCCGCCCTGGGCTGCGCCCTACCCGAGAAGGACGACCACAACCTGGCGGGCAGCCGCGACATTGCCGATCGCCTGCTGGCCAGCCTGGGCAGCATGCTGCTGTACTGGTACCACTTCAGTAACTCGGGTAGGCGCATCGAGGTGCAGACCGACGATGAATCCATTGGCGGGCATTTTCTGCACCTGCTACACGGCCAAAAGCCGCAAGAGGCCTGGGTGCGCGCCATGCACACGTCCCTGAACCTGTACGCCGAGCACGAGTTCAACGCCAGCACCTTTACCGCACGCGTGATTGCCGGCACGGGCAGCGATATGTACTCCAGCATCGCCGGCGCCATAGGCGCGCTGCGCGGCCCCAAGCATGGCGGTGCCAACGAGGTGGCGTTTGAGGTGCAAAAGCGCTACGACAGCCCCAACGCGGCCGAAGCCGACATCCGTCAGCGCGTTGCCAACAAGGAGGTGGTGATCGGCTTTGGCCACCCGGTCTACACCGTGAGCGACCCGCGCAACGTCGTCATCAAGGGCGTGGCTAAGCAGCTGTCGCAGGCGGCTGGTTCGACCAAGATGTACGACATTGCCGAGCGCCTGGAGGTGGTGATGTGGGAGGAGAAAAAAATGTTCCCCAACTTGGACTGGTTCAGCGCCGTCAGCTACCACATGATGCAGGTACCCACGGCCATGTTCACGCCGCTGTTCGTCATCGCCCGCACCAGCGGCTGGGCGGCGCATGTGATCGAGCAGCGCCAGGACAACAAAATCATCCGCCCCAGCGCCAACTACACCGGGCCGGAAGATCAGCGGTTTGTCCCCCTGGCCGAGCGTTTCTAATAAAAAATAATAGCTATTAATGCTTGATAAGAGACGTTTTAATATTGATTTGATATTGAAAATGGCTTAAATAAAGCGTTAGCAGATATCAAATAAATAGCAAGCCCACGATGAACTCCACCCACCGCAAACCCCTGTCCGGCACAGCGCTGGATTATTTCGACGCCCGTGCCGCCGTCGAAGCCCTCACCCCCGGTGCCTGGGCCCGCCTGCCCTACAGCGCCCGCGTGCATGCCGAAAACCTGCTGCGCCGTGCCGATCCAGCGCAGCTGAACGACTACCTGCGCCAGCTCGTAGAGCGCCGGCGCGAAATCGACTTCCCCTGGTACCCGGTGCGCGTGGTGTGCCACGACATCCTGGGCCAGACGGCGCTGGTGGACCTGGCGGGGCTGCGCGATGCGATCGCACAAGAAGGCGGCGACCCGGCGCAGGTGAATCCGGTGGTGCCGGTGCAGCTCATCGTGGACCATTCGCTGGCCGTGGAGTGCGGCGGCTTTGACCCCGAGGCGTTTGCCAAAAACCGCGCCATCGAGGAGCGGCGCAACGCGGATCGCTTTCACTTCATCGAGTGGTGCAAACAGGCCTTTGCCAATGTGCAGGTGATCCCGGCGGGCAACGGCATCATGCACCAGATCAATCTGGAGAAGATGTCGCCCGTGGTCGCCAGCCAGGACGGCGTGGCCTACCCCGACACCTGCGTGGGTACCGACAGCCACACCCCGCACGTCAACGCCCTGGGCGTGCTGGCCATAGGCGTGGGCGGGCTGGAGGCCGAGAACGTGATGCTGGGCCGCGCCAGCTGGATGCGCCTGCCCGAGGTGGTGGGCGTGGAGCTCTCGGGCCAGCCCGCCAGCGGCATCACCGCCACCGACATCGCCCTGGCGCTGACCGAATTTTTGCGCCGCGAAAAGGTGGTGGGCGCGTATGTCGAGTTCTTTGGCGCGGGGGCGCAAAGCCTGTCGGTGGGCGACCGCGCCACCATCAGCAATATGTGCCCGGAGTACGGCGCCACGGCCGCGCTGTTCCATATCGACCAGCAGACCCTGGACTACCTGCGCCTGACCGACCGCAGCCCAGAGCAGGTGCAGTTGGTCGAGGCCTACGCCAAGGCCGCGGGCTTCTGGGCCGATGGGCTGCAAGCCGCCGAGTACGAGCGCGTGCTGCGCTTTGACCTCTCCAGCGTGGTGCGCAATATGGCCGGGCCCAGCAACCCGCACCGGCGCTTGCCGGTAAGCGCCCTGGCCGAGCGCGGCATTGCCGATGCCGCCCAGCTGGCCGCCGCCCGCGCCGATGAAGCCCAAGGCCTGCTGCCCGATGGCGCGGTCATCATCGCGGCCATCACCAGTTGCACCAACACCAGCAACCCGCGCAACGTGATCGCTAGCGCGCTGCTGGCACGCAACGCGCGCCGCCTGGGCCTCAGCCGCAAGCCCTGGGTCAAGACCTCGCTCGCCCCCGGCTCCAAGGCGGTAGAGCTGTACCTGCAAGAGGCCGGGCTGCTGGAGGATTTGGAAGCATTGGGCTTTGGCATCGTCGGCTTTGCCTGCACCACCTGCAACGGCATGAGCGGCGCGCTGGACCCCGCCATTCAACAAGAAATCACCGAGCGCGGCCTCTACACCACGGCCGTGCTCTCGGGCAACCGCAATTTCGACGGGCGCATCCACCCCCATGCCAACCAGGCGTTTTTGGCCAGCCCACCGCTGGTGGTGGCCTACGCGCTGGCGGGCACGGTGCGCTTTGACATAGAAAACGATGTATTCGCCGTGGTCGATGGCAAGGAGGTGCGCCTGCACGACCTATGGCCCAGCGATGCGGAGATCGACGCCGTGGTGGCCCGCGCCGTCCAGCCCGCGCAGTACCGCGCCGTGTACCAGCCCATGTTCAGCCTGCGCAAAAGCGCTGCCGCACCCGCCGCGCCGCAGTACGCCTGGCGCGCACAGTCCACCTACATCCGCCGCCCGCCGTACTGGGACACCGAGGGCGTGGGCGCGCTGGCGGCCTTCCCACGCACTTTGACCAACCTGCGCCCACTGGCGCTCTTGGGCGACAACATCACCACCGACCACCTCTCGCCGTCCAACGCCATCCTGGCCGACTCGGCCGCGGGCGAGTACCTGGCGGCCATGGGGCTGGCCGAGGAGGACTTCAACTCCTACGCCACGCACAGGGGCGACCACCTCACGGCCCTGCGCGCCACCTTTGCCAACCCGCAACTGGTCAATGAAATGGCCGTGGTGGGTGGCCAGGTGCAAAAGGGGTCGCTGGCGCGCATCGAGCCCGAGGGCCAGGTGGTGCGCATGTGGGAGGCGATAGAAACCTATCTGCAGCGCCGCCAGCCGCTGATCATCATTGCCGGGGCCGACTACGGCCAGGGTTCGAGCCGCGACTGGGCCGCCAAGGGCGTGCGCCTGGCCGGGGTGGAGGTGGTGGCGGCCGAAGGCTTTGAGCGCATCCACCGCACCAACCTGATCGGCATGGGCGTGCTGCCGCTGCAGTTTGCGCCGGGCGTGAACCGCAGCACCCTGGGGCTGGACGGCAGCGAGACCTACGAGGTGCAAGGCCGCCTGACCCCGGGCGCGACGCTGACCCTGCTGGTGCAGCGCCACAATGGCCAGCGGCTGCAAGTGCCCATGGCCTGCCGCCTCGATACCGCCGAGGAGGTGTCGGTGTACGAAGCCGGCGGTGTGTTGCAACGCTTTGCCCAGGATTTTTTAGCCAAACATGCCTCTGACGCGCTTGTATAAAGCGCAAACAGCTATCAAAAAATGAGTAAATCCGCACAACTCCGCATCCCCGCCACCTACCTGCGCGGCGGCACCAGCAAGGGCGTGTTCTTCAAGCTGCAAGACCTGCCCGCGCCCGCACAGCAGGCCGGCGCGGCGCGCGATGCGCTGCTGCTGCGCGTGCTGGGAAGCCCCGACCCCTATGGCAAGCAGATCGACGGCCTGGGCAATGCCTCATCCAGCACCAGCAAGGCGGTCATCCTCAGCCGCAGCCAGCGCCCCGGGCATGACGTGGACTATCTGTTTGGCCAGGTGGCCATAGACCGGCCCTTGGTCGACTGGAGCGGCAACTGCGGCAACCTGTCGGCCGCCGTCGGGCCCTGCGCCATCCACATGGGCTTGATAGCCGCGGCGCGCATTCCCGAGAACGGCGTGTGCACGCTGCGCATCTGGCAGGCCAACATTGGCAAGACCATCGTCGCGCATGTGCCCATCACCCATGGCCAGGTGCAGGAGACGGGCGACTTCGAGCTGGACGGCGTGGCCTTCCCCGCCGCCGAGGTGGCGCTGGAGTTCATGGCCCCCGCCGCCGAGGATGGGGCCATGTTCCCGACCGGTCAGGTGCTGGACATGCTGGATGTGCCCGGCGTGGGCAGCTTTCAGGCCACGCTGATCAACGCCGGCATCCCCACCGTCTTCCTCAACGCACAAGACCTGGGCTACACCGGCACCGAGCTGCAGCGCGACATCAACCAAGACCCGCAAGCGCTGGCGCGCCTGGAGGCCATCCGTGCCTGGGCGGCGTTGCAGATGGGCCTGATCGCCGACCTGGCCGAGGCCGCGCAGCGCCAGCACACGCCAAAAATTGCCTTCGTTGCCCCGCCGGCCGGCTACGCCACGTCCAGCGGCAGACGCGTCGAGGCCGGCGCTGTCGATCTGCTGGTGCGCGCCCTGTCGATGGGGCAACTGCACCACGCCATGATGGGCACGGCGGCCGTCGCCATAGGCACGGCCGCCGCCGTGCCGGGCACGCTGGTCAACCTGGCCGCTGGCGGCGGCACGCGCAACACCGTATGCTTCGGCCACCCCTCGGGCAGCCTGCGCGTGGGCGCCGAGGTGGCGCGGGTGGACGGCCAATGGCAGGTGACGAAGGCCGCCATGAGCCGCAGCGCGCGCATTCTGATGGAGGGCATGGTGCGCATTCCCGCCGGCAGCTTTTAAGGATGCCCTGAACAACCCATCCCCAGGCGTGCTACGCCTGGGCTATTTTTCAGATGGTGCAAACTTGAGTTGATTTCGGCAGTTTCCCCTGCCTTTTTGCCCTTGAAACAGGGCTTTTTGCCGCTTTTGGCGGCCCGCGCCCTGTTTTCGGGCGCACTCATCCCCGTGCTCCTTGCTGCTGCATCAACTGATGGCGCGCCATCCACAGGTTCGAGAGCGCAAACAACGTCACGATCTGCAGGGTGTTTTTCTTCAGACCTCGGTAGCGCACCTTGGTGTAGCCAAACTGGCGCTTGATGACGCGAAACGGGTGCTCCACCTTGGCGCGGATTTGCGCCTTCACGCGCTCGAGCTGATCGACCAGGGCATCTACGGCACTGCGTTCTTTGTCCAATGCCTTGCGTTTGGCCGGCCCCATGGCAACGTGCCACGGCACGTCTTTGGGCGCATCGGCGCGTTTGTCCGCTCCCTGGTAGCCAGCGTCACCAAAGACCTGCACCTCCTGTCCGTGCAGCAGGCTGTTGCCTTCGACCACGTCGCCGACGTTGCCCGAGGTGCAGCGCACGGTATGCACCAGGCCGCTGTCGGCGTCCACGCCGATATGGGCCTTCATGCCGAAGTACCACTGGTTGCCCTTCTTGCTCGAATGCATCTCGGGGTCTCGCGCCTTGTCTTTGTTCTTGGTTGAGCTCGGCGCGGCAATCAAGGTGGCGTCCACGATGGTGCCTTCCTTGAGCTGCAGGCCTTTGGCGCACAGCAGGTCGTTGACGGTGGCCAGCATCTGCTCGGCCAGCTTGTGGCGCTCCAGGCGGTGGCGAAAGCGCAAGATGGTGCTCTCGTCAGGCAGCCGCCCGTGGGCATCGAGCTGGGCAAAGTCTCGGTACAGGGGCGTGTCAAACAAGGCTTCCTCCATCCCCAGGTCCGACAGCTTGAACCACTGCTGCAAGAAGTGCAGGCGCAGCATGGTCTGCAGCTCAAAGGGCGGGCGCCCGTTCCTGCCCTGGGGGTAGTACGGGGCGATCAGCTGCACCAAGTCTTGCCAGGGCACGACTTGCTCCATCTGTTCGAGAAAGACTTGCTTGCGGGTCTGGCGCGTGCTCAGGTTCAGGGCGAGGCCAATTTGCTTCATAGATGCTGAGGATGCCAGCGGTGGCTGACAGCTACCAGACAAATGGGGAGGTTTTGCAGGATTTCCTTAAGCAAAACCGCCTGACTATGTACATCCCGCAGCCGCCCCTCACCCCTCCCGGGGGCGACAGCGAGACGCTGTCGCTCTTCAAGCTGTCCAGTTCCGCACCGGCGGAACTGGAGCCGCAGCCTTCAGCCCCAAAGGGGCGAGGGCGACCGGTTGCGCCGGCTTTACTCCCTCTCCCTCTGGGAGAGGGTGGGGGTGAGGGCTCGCGGACCAGTCTGAGGCATGTGCCTAGTCAGGTAAAACAGGGCTGCAGCGCTTGTGCATCAAGCGCAAGGAGCTATTAAATCAATAGTATTGGGTCGCGATCCATGAATACCAAGCAACAACTCAAGGCCCTGGCCGGGGCGCGCCGCGGCGCCCTGGTGCCCGGCGCGTTCAATGCCCTGTCGGCCAAGCTCATCGAAGACCTGGGCTTCGAGGCCATCTACATCACCGGCGCCGGCGTGACCAATATGTGGTTTGCCATGCCCGACCAGGGCTTCATGGGCCTGCATGAAATCGCCGAGCACACGGCGCGCATCCGCGATGCGGTGCAGCTGCCGCTGATCGTCGATGCCGACACCGGCTTTGGCAATGCGCTCAACGTCTATCACACGGTGCGCACGCTGGAGCGGGCCGGGGCCGACTGCATACAGCTGGAAGACCAGGTGCATCCGAAGCGCTGCGGTCATTTCTCGGGCAAGGAGGTCATCAGCACCGAGGAGGCGGTTGCCAAGATCAAGGCCGCCGTCGATGCCCGGCGCGACAGCGCCACTCTCATCATGGCGCGCACCGACGCCGCCGCCACGCACGGCTTCGAGGCCGCCGTGGAGCGCGCGCAGCGCTTTGCCGAGGCCGGCGCCGACATCCTGTTCGTCGAGGCCGTGACCCAGGCCGAGGAGGTGCGCGCCCTGCCGCAACGCCTGGCCACGCCCCAGCTGATGAACATGGTGATAGGCGGCAAGACGCCCATCTTCGACGCGGAGCAGCTGGGCGAGCTGGGCTACGGCCTGGTGCTCTACGCCAACGCCGCGCTGCAGGGCGCGGTGATGGGCATGCACAAGGCCCTGAGCACGCTGCGCGACGACAAGCAGGTGCTGGAGAGCAGCGGCCTGGTCACCCCCTTTGCCGAGCGCCAGCGCCTGGTGGGCAAGCCGGGCTGGGATGCGCTGGAGGAAAAATACCGGGGGTAGCCGAGCGCCCATTCATCACGCAACGAAATCGCGGGGCAGCAGGCTGCCCTTCAGATACAACGGATGGCGGGGTGTACCGTTCTTGGTCAGTTGCAGGTACTGGAGGGGCGCGGCCCTTCGCAATATCTGCACCACCGCTGCGGCACGCGCGCGCAGCGGCTGGGGTGGCAAGCCATAGGCCAAAACAACCCTCTCGGCCTGGCGCGCCATGTGTAGCAGCCTTGCATCGTTTTCAGGGCCGACCGGGTCGTCCGCCTCCACGAGCCGACGGCTGTCCGTCACACGGTAGGCGTGGACGTTACCAACCAGCTGCCCGCCATAGCCCCAAGCCCGCGCATATTTGCCCGTTTTGATGAGCGTTGGGTCGGCGTGCTCCACCCCCGCTACCGAAGGGTTCATCAGCAAGAACATCACCAACGCCCGGTTTGTGTCCCACACCTCCGACAGGCTGTAGCGGTACCGTCCGCAACCGGAAAACTGCGCCTGAACCACAGAACCCGAGGGCCATTGGGGTTTGTGTTTTCCGCCAGGATCGTGGTGCATGGTGTGTCTGTCTGCTCTTGGCCCGCGCATTCACTCGATGCGGCCAATGATAGGGAGGATGGGCCGTGCTACAGCCCATCGATCGTGCGCCTTGGAATTTTTCCGATTTGGCGCAAAATGCGCCAAATGGAGTCTGTTATGGCACATACCGCTTTTGCATCCGTCAAGCTCCCCAGCCCGCTGGTGAAACAGGCCCGCCAGGCTGCGCAGCCCATGCGCCGCTCTGTCGCCGGTCAGATCGAATACTGGGCCACCCTGGGCCAGATCGTCGAGCACACCGGCCTGAGCGTGCAGGAAGCACGCGCCGCCATCGAGCAATACGAGGCCCGGCACACGCCTATACCACCTGCATCGATCGAGGCGCTCACCACCCGCCTGGTGGCGGCGCAAACGCAGGCTTCGCTGGCTGAACGGGTGCGCCAGGTAGTGCAAGAAAATCAGGCACGCGCCAGCTGAACCCCATGACCACCGCCACGCCCGGGCCGTTGTGGCTGCACTTGCTGGGCGGGCAAATCCACCCTGTACCGCGCCCTGGTGCGCGAGGGCATCCTCGGGCCGCCGCTGGAGTTCGTGAACGCCGATCTGCACGAGCGCGCGTACCTGCAGCACATCACCAGCGGCGAAGAACGCTCGCGGGCGGCACGGACCTGGGCCGATGGCCGGCGCGCCACATTGTTGGCCACACGCACGCCCTTTGCGACCGAAACGGTGTTCTCGCACCCGACCAAGCTTGATCTGATTGCCAACGCGCAGCGCCAGGGCTTTACCGTGGCACTGTACGTGGTCGCGCTGGACGATCCGCAGCGCCTGTTGGGGCGCATGGCGCAGCGCGTGCGCGAAGGCGGCCACCCGGTGCCGCCCGAACGCATCCTGGCGCGCTACCCGCGCACCATGGCCCTGCTGGCGCAGGCGGTGCGGCAGGCGGACGTGGCTTATCTGTACGACGCGGCTGAAGTGCGGGCCGGCGGCCCGCAGCTGGTGGCCGTGCGCAGTGCGGGCAACAGCACGCCGGTGGTTGCCCCTCTGCCTGCCTGGGCGCAGGCCATGCTGGGTGCCCAGCGCCAATGATTGGCGCGGCCGGTGCTATGTCTGGATTGCTTCTAAATTAATAGCTTTTTGCGCAGACATGGAGCGCGCCAAGGCAATAAACGCCTGCAAATAGTCGGTCTGCAGATCGGCCACGCGCGCGCCCAGGTGGATCTGCTTGGCAATGCCGCGCGGCCCCAGGCGCACCGGCACCACGTCCATGCGGGCGGCGTATTCCTGCACCAGCCAGCGCGGCAGGGCGGCCACGCCGCGGCCGCCGGCGACCATCTGCAGCATGATGTCCGTCGTCTCGATCGTCTTGTGGCGCGCCGGTGCCACGCCGGCGGGCAGCAGGAAGCGGGTGTAGATGTCCAGCCGCTCCGGCGCCACGGGGTAGGTGATCAGCACCTCCTGCGCCAGCTGCCGCGGCAGCGCGTGGGCCGCGCCGGCCAGCGCATGGCCGCGCGCCACCACCAGCACCTGCTCGTAGTCGAACACCGGCTCGAAGTGCAGGCCGGGGCGCTGCACCGGGTCGGGCGTGACCAGCAGGTCGATCTCATGGTCCTGCAGCGCGTCCAGGCCGCCGAACTGAAAGCGCTGTTTCACGTCCACGTCCACGTCGGGCCAGGCCGCCAGATAGGGCGACACCACCTTCAGCAGCCACTGGTAGCAGGGATGGCACTCCATGCCTATGCGCAGGCTGCCGCGCTCGCCTTGCGCGAACTGGCGCAGCCGTTCCTCGGCCAGCTGCAGCTGCGGCAGCACGCGGCCGGCCAGCTCCAGCAGGTAGCGGCCGGCCTGCGTCAGGCGCAGGCTGCGGCCCTCGCGCAGCCAGATGGGGGTGCCCAGCTGCTGCTCCAGCTTCTTCATGCTGTGGCTCAGGGCCGACTGGGTGACGCACAGCCTGTCTGCGGCGGCGGTGAGCGAGCCTTGGCGCTCGACCTCCTGGATCACGGCGAGATGGATGCGGTCCAGCATTTCAAATGAACAAAATTCATGAATCAGTGAGATAAAACCATTTTACGTCATGGGCCGCGCTGCCTACGATGCGCCCATTCATCATTCAAAGGGAGCGGCACATGACCACCATCCACAACCTCGGCTTTCCGCGCATGGGCGCGCGGCGGGAGCTGAAATTTGCACTCGAGTCCTACTGGCGCGGCGAATCCTCGCGCGCGGCGCTGCAGGAGCAGGGCGCGCGGCTGCGCCAGCGGCATTGGCAGGAGCAGGCGGGGCTGGACTGGGTGCCGGTGGGCGATTTTTCGTTCTACGACCAGGTGCTGGACATGAGCTTCACCCTGGGCCACCTGCCCGAGCGCGTGCAGGGCTTTCATGGCGACGCGCTGGACAACTACTTCCGCGTGGCGCGCGGGCGCAGCGCCCAGGCCGAGGCTCGCCAGGGTTGCTGCGGCGCAGTGGCCGCGGGCGAGATGACCAAGTGGTTCGACACCAACTACCACTACATCGTGCCCGAATTCACCGCCGCCACGCAGTTCCGGCTGGACGCCTCGCGCCTGCTGGCCCAGTTGGCCGAAGCCGGCGCCCAGGGCGTGCCGGCAAAGCCGGTGCTCATCGGCCCGGTGACCTATCTGGCGCTGGGCAAGGCCAAGGACGGCTCGAACCGGCTGGCCCTGCTGGAGCGCCTGCTGCCGGTCTATGCCGAGTTGCTCGAAACCCTGGCTGCGCATGGCGTGCAGTGGGTGCAGATCGACGAACCCATCCTGGTCACCGAGCTGGACGCCGACTGGCGGCACGCCTTCACCACCGCCTACCACCAGCTCAAGTCCTGCCGCGTAAAGCTGCTGCTGGCGACCTATTTCGGCCAGCTGCAGGACAACGCCTACCTGGCCGCCAACCTGCCCGTGGCCGGCCTGCATGTGGACGCCGTGAGTGACCCGGACGGCGTGCTGCCCCTCTTGGGCCTGCTGCCGGCGCACAAGGTGCTGTCGCTGGGCGTGGTCAATGGCCGCAATGTCTGGAAAACCGATTTGAACGCCACGCTCGATTGGCTGGAGCCGCTGGCCGCGCGCCTGGGCGAGCGCCTGTGGCTGGCGCCATCCTGCTCGCTGCTGCATGTGCCGGTCGATCTGGCGCAGGAGCAGCGGTTGGACGCCGAGCTCAAGTCCTGGCTGGCCTTTGCGCTGCAAAAGCTGGACGAGCTGCGGCTGCTGGGCCGGGCGCTGCGCGACGGGCGTAGCGCGGTCGAGGCCGAGCTGGCCGAGAACCACGCCGCGCTGGTCGCACGCCGCACCTCGCCGCGCGTGCACAGCCCGGCGGTGCGGGCGGCGGTGGCGGCCATCACGGCCGACATGGGCCGGTGCCAAAGCCCCTACGCCAGCCGCGCGGCCAGGCAGGCGGCGCTGCTGCAGCTGCCGGCGTACCCGACGACGACGATTGGCTCGTTCCCGCAGACCGCGCAAATCCGCCAGGCGCGCAGCGCCTTCAAGGCCGGCCAGATCGATGCCGCGGCCTACCGTGAGGCGATGCGTGCCGAGATCGCGCGCAGCGTGCGCGCGCAGGAAGAGCTGGGCCTGGATGTGCTGGTGCATGGCGAGGCCGAGCGCAACGACATGGTCGAATACTTTGGCGAGCAGCTCGACGGCTACGCCTTCAGCCAGTTCGGCTGGGTGCAGTCCTACGGCTCGCGCTGCGTCAAGCCGCCGATCCTGTTTGGCGACATCGAGCGCCCGCAGGCCATGACCGTGACTTGGACGCGCTTTGCCCAGTCGCTGACCGACAGGCCCATGAAGGGCATGCTCACCGGCCCGGTGACCCTGCTCAACTGGTCCTTCGTGCGCGACGACCAGCCGCGCGCGGCCACCTGCCGGCAGCTGGCGCTGGCCATGCGTGCCGAGGTGCTGGATCTGGAGCGCGCCGGCGTGCGCGTGATCCAGATCGACGAGGCCGCGCTGCGCGAGGGCCTGCCGCTGCGCCGCGCGCAGTGGTCGCAATACCTGGACTGGGCGGTGCAGGCCTTCCGCATCACCGCCAACGGTGTGCGCGATGAAACCCAGATACACACGCATATGTGTTATTCCGGAATCAACGACATCATGGCCGCGATCGCCGCCATGGACGCCGACGTGATCACCATCGAGACCAGCCGTTCCGACATGGAGCTGCTCGACGCGTTTGAGGATTTCCAGTATCCGAACCAGATCGGGCCGGGCGTTTACGACATTCATTCACCCAATATTCCCGCGGCACAGCAGATGATTGCTCTCATAAAAAAAGCAGCCGAGCGGATTCCTGCGGAGCGCCTGTGGGTCAACCCGGACTGCGGGCTCAAGACCCGCCAATGGGCCGAGGTGGTGCCAGCGCTGACCGAGATGGTGGCTGCTGCCAGGGCGTTGCGCGCCGGCAGCAGTTGAGCACGGCGTGCCGGCAAGGGGCTTGCATGTGAGGTGTTCTGTGCAAAAATCGAAACTCGATTACACGAACAGAAAGAGACCGAGCCATGCAAGTCCGCCGCGCCACCAAGATCGTCGCCACCCTGGGCCCCGCCTCGAGCGACCCGCAGCTGCTGGAGCAGATGATTGCCGCGGGCGTGAACGTGGTGCGCCTGAACTTCAGCCATGGCAAGGCCAGCGACCATGTGGATCGCGCCACCATGGTGCGCGAGGCTGCCCGGCGCGCCGGGCGCGAGGTGGCCATCATGGCCGACCTGCAGGGCCCGAAGATCCGCGTCGGCAAGTTTGCCGATGGCAAGGTGATGCTGGAGCCGGGCGCGCCCTTCGTGCTCGACGCCTCGCGCACCGAGCCCGGCGACCTGCAGGGCGTGGGCCTGGACTACAAGGAGCTGCCGCGCGACGTCAAGCCCGGCGACACTCTGCTGCTCAACGACGGCCTGATCGTGCTCACGGTGGATGCCGTGCGCGGCGATGCGGTGCATACCACCGTCAAGCTGGGCGGCGAGCTGTCCAACAACAAGGGCATCAACAAGCAGGGCGGCGGTCTGACGGCGCCGGCGCTGACGGCCAAGGACATGGAGGACATCAAGACGGCGATGAGCTTCCAGGCCGACTATGTGGCGGTGAGCTTTCCGAAGAACGCCACCGACATGGAGATGGCGCGCCAGCTGTGCAACGTGGCCGCGGCCGAGTTCCGCCACAGGCCGGGCCTGATCGCAAAAATAGAGCGCGCCGAGGCCATTCCGCGCCTGGAGGAAATCCTCAAGGTGAGCGACGGCATCATGGTCGCGCGCGGTGACCTGGCGGTGGAGGTGGGCAACGCCGCCGTTCCGGCGCTGCAGAAGAAGATGATCCGCATGGCGCGCGACATGGACAAGGTGGTCATTACCGCTACGCAGATGATGGAGAGCATGATCACCAACCCCGTGCCCACGCGCGCCGAGGTCAGTGACGTGGCGAATGCCGTGCTCGACGGCACCGACGCCGTGATGCTCAGCGCCGAGACCGCCGCTGGCAAGTACCCGCTGGAGACGGTGGAGGAAATGGCCAAGATCTGCGCCGCCGCCGAGGCCGCCGAGGACCCGGATCGCGACGCCGACTTCGACGGCCAGACCCTGGGGCGCATCGACCAGTCCGTGGCCATGGGCGCGCTGTTCACGGCGCACCACCTGGGCGCCAAGGCCATCGTGGCCATGACCGACAGCGGCTCCACCGCGCTGTGGATGAGCCGTAACCGCATCCATATCCCGATCTATGCGCTCACGCCCAAGGTGGCCACGCAGCGGCGCATGGCCATGTACCGCAACGTGCGCCCGCTGCTCATGGACACCAGCGCCGACCGCGACACGGCGCTGGAGCAGGCCGAAAACCACCTCAAGATGCGCAACATCGTGCTGCAGGGCGACCTGTATGTGATCACCTGCGGCGAGCCCATGGGCCAGCCGGGTGGCACCAATATGCTGAAGATCTGCCGGGTGCATTGATCCTGCGCGCCTTGGCGCGCATGTGGGCATGGGTGGCCCGGGTGGGGCAGGCGGTTAAAATCGGCGGTTACCAAGCGGTTACCACCGCTTTTCCTCAACCCTCGAACGGATCCTCCCCATGCCTCTCGTCTCGATGCGCGAACTTCTCGACCATGCCGCCGACAACGGCTATGGCATCCCCGCCTTCAACGTCAACAACCTGGAGCAGGTGCAGGCCGTGATGACGGCCGCCGACGAGGTGGGCGCTCCCGTGATCCTGCAGGCCAGCGCCGGCGCGCGCAAATATGCCGGCGAGAGCTTCATCAAGTACCTGATCGCCGCCGCTGCCGAGGCCTATCCGCATATTCCGCTGGTCATGCACCAGGATCACGGCACCTCGCCCGCCATTTGCCAGGGTGCGCTGGATCTGGGCTTTGGCTCGGTGATGATGGACGGCTCGCTGCGCGAGGATGGCAAGACGCCGGCCGACTTTGACTACAACGTCGACGTGACGCGCCAGGTCGTCGCCATGGCGCACAAGATCGGCGCCACGGTGGAGGGCGAGCTCGGCTGCCTGGGCAGCCTGGAAACCGGCGAGGCCGGCGAGGAAGACGGCGTGGGCGCCGCGGGCAAGCTCAGCCACAGCCAGCTGCTCACCGACCCGGAAGAGGCGGCTCAATTCGTCAAGGCCACGCAGCTCGACGCCCTGGCGATTGCCATCGGCACCAGCCACGGCGCCTACAAGTTCACGCGCCCGCCCACGGGTGATGTGCTGGCCATCTCGCGCGTCAAGGAAATCCACGCGCGCATTCCCAACACCCACCTGGTGATGCATGGCAGCTCCAGCGTACCTCAGGATCTGCTGGCCATCATCAACCAGTACGGCGGCAAGATGAAGCAGACCTACGGCGTGCCGGTCAAGGAAATCCAGGAAGCCATCAAGCACGGCGTGCGCAAGATCAACATCGACACCGACATCCGCATGGCCATGACCGGCGCGGTGCGCAAGTTCCAGTTCGAGAACCCGGACAAGTTCGACATGCGCGAGTGGATGAAGCCTGCACGCGAGGCCGCCAAGGCGATCTGCAAGCAGCGCTATCTGGAGTTCGGCTGCGAGGGCCAGGCTGCCAAGATCAAGGGCTACACGCTCGACGAAATGGCGGCCAGGTACGCTGCAGGCGCGCTGCGCCAGGTGGTGAACTGATGCCACGCTGAGCGCACGCCATGAAAAGACCCGGCCCCGCAGGGGAGCCGGGTTTTTTTCGCGCTATGCACCGCTGCGCCATTTGTCCCCCAGGTGTGCGGGCGCTAAAGTTCTTTCGTGTAAGCTTGGGGTCAGTAGGCCCGAGCGGTCATGCTGTGGGCGGTTCTTGCTTTTTCCCTTCATGAATCTGGCGATTTCGACAATCAAATGCCTGTTGCCATGCGCCCTGCTGACGCTGACAGCATGCGCGCCCCTGGCTTCGCAGCAGGCGGAATACCCCGCCGGCCGTGCGCGCCTGGCGTTGCCGGCTGGAGCGTGGGAAGATCTGGGCACCTCGGACCAGGCGGTTCGCCTGTTGCCGCAGCCCGATGGCCGCATTGCGCTGCAAAGCCGCGTGCTGGGCCTGCGTGGCGCACAGCAGGAGCTGCTGGCCGTGCTGCGCGTGCAGACCAACCGAGGCAACGACTGGCAAGGCCCGATGTTCTGGACGGGCAGCTGTCTGCCCCAGCAGGGCGTGGCGGTAGAGGACGCCACCAAAGGCAGCCGCGTGCGCGTGGACTGCCTGCGCTTCAAGCGCTGGGTGGATGGCCCGCAGTGGCTGGAAAAGAACCAGCCGGATTTCGCCCGGTGGCTGCTTGGCCGCAAGCTGGCCGTGAGCGCACCCTATTCGTACATGAGCTACCGCTATGCCACCGAGGGTGGTGCCATGGTGGCGGTGGATGTGCTCGCCGATCAGCGGCTGCTGCGCCCCAGGACGCGCAACAACGAGGAATTCCTGGTCGCGGGCCGGCCCGCGCTGCAATGGGGCCATGAGCTGGCCCAGGCGGTGCGCGTGAGCACCGGCATGATGGACGGCTACCTGGCCATTCCGCCCTTCCCCTACGCAGCGGCCGCGCCCTGACGCACGCAAGCCCCCAGCCTCCCAGACTTGCACAACGATTACCAAACTCAAGGAGACCTCCCATGCAGACTGAACCCACGCCCCAGGCGCAGCCACAACGCATTGGCGTGCCCAGGGAAACCTTCCCTGGCGAGAAACGCGTCGCCACCGTGCCCGATGTGGTGGAAAAACTGATCAAACTCGGTTTCACGGTGGCCGTTGAATCCGGTGCGGGAGATGCGGCCAATTTCAGCGATGACGCCTACCGCGCCGCCGGTGCCGAAGTCGTCGCTGGGGCCGCGCAGCTGTGGTCCACGTCCGACATCGTGCTCAAGGTGCGCCCGCCCAGCGAGGACGAAGTGGGGCTGATGCGGGGCGGCGGTACGCTGATCGACTTCATCTGGCCGGCGCAGAACCCCCAGCTGATGGAGCAGCTGGCGGCGCGCAAGGCCACGGTGCTGGCCATCGACTGCCTGCCGCGCACGCTCTCGCGCGCGCAGAAGATGGATGCGCTCACCTCCACCGCGGGTGTGTCCGGCTACCGCGCCGTGATCGAGGCGGCAAATGCCTTTGGCCGCTATTTCAATGGCCAGATCACGGCCGCGGGCAAGGTGCCGCCGGCCAAGGTGTTCATTGCCGGCGCCGGCGTGGCGGGCCTGGCGGCCATCGGCACGGCGGCCAATCTGGGCGCCATCGTGCGCGCCAACGACACGCGCGCCGAGGTGGCCGACCAGGTCAAGTCGCTGGGCGGCGAGTTCGTCAAGGTCGATTACGAAGAAGAGGGCTCGGGCGGCGGCGGCTACGCCAAGGTCATGAGCGAGGGCTTCCAGGCCGCGCAGCGCCAGATGTACGCCACCCAGGCCAAGGACGCAGACATCATCATCACCACCGCGCTGATCCCCGGCAAGCCGGCGCCCAGGCTGATCACCGCCGAGATGGTGCAGAGCATGAAACCCGGCAGCGTGATCGTGGACATGGCCGCCGAGCAGGGCGGCAACTGCGAGCTCACGGTGCCCGGGGAGGCCGTGGTGCGCCATGGCGTGACCATCATCGGCTACACCGATCTGGCCTCGCGCCTGGCCAAGCAGTCGTCCACGCTGTATGCCACCAACCTGCTGCGCCTGATGGAGGAGCTGTGCAAGGCCAAGGACGGAGTGGCCGTGGTGAACATGGAGGACGACGCGATCCGAGGCCTCACGGTCATCAAGGATGGCAGCGTGACCTGGCCCGCCCCACCACTGAAGGCGCCGCCGGCCCCCGCGCCGAAGGCGGCTGCTGCGCCCATGGCCGAGAAAAAGTCTGCCCATGGCCCGGGCGAGCCGATGTCGGCCAAGGCGCTGAGCATCGTCTTCGCCGTCGGCGCGGTGCTGTTCTGGCTCATAGGCGCCTACGCGCCCGAGGCGTTCCTGGGTCACTTCACGGTGTTCGTGCTGGCCTGCTTCATCGGTTACATGGTGGTGTGGAACGTCACGCCGGCGCTGCACACGCCGCTAATGAGCGTCACCAACGCCATCTCCAGCATCATCGCCATCGGCGCGCTGGTGCAGATCGCGCCGCTGGAGGCCGGTGCCAATGGGCGGCCCGACGGGCTCATCATGTGGCTGGCCTTTGCCGCCCTGGTGCTCACGGCCGTCAACATGTTCGGCGGCTTTGCGGTGACGCGCCGCATGCTGGCCATGTTCCGCAAATAACAACGACAAGAACACAGAGGAGCACAGAACATGTCCGCAAGTCTCGCTACCGTCGCCTATATCGGCGCCGCCATACTTTTCATTCTCAGCCTGGGAGGGCTGTCCAACCCCGAAACCTCGCGCCGCGGCAACCTGCTGGGCATGGTCGGCATGGCGCTGGCAGTGCTGGCCACGGTGCTCGGGCCGCGCGTCAGCAGCGCGGGGCTGGCCTGGATCATTGCCGCGCTGGTGATCGGCGGCGGTGTCGGCCTGTATGCCGCCAAGGTCGTGAAGATGACCCAGATGCCCGAGCTGGTCGCGCTGATGCACAGCCTGGTGGGCCTGGCGGCCTGCCTGGTGGGTTTCGCCAGCTATGTCGATACCTCGATGCCGCTCCAGGGCGTGGAAAAAACCATCCACGAGGTGGAGATCTACGTCGGCATCCTGATTGGCGCCATCACCTTCTCGGGCTCGCTCATCGCCTTTGGCAAGCTCAGCGGCAAGATCGGCGGCAAGCCGCTCTTGCTGCCCGCGCGCCACTGGCTCAACCTGGTGGGCCTGCTGGTGGTGATCTGGTTCGGCCGCGCCTTCGTGAACGCGCATGACGTGCAGTCCGGCATGGCGCCGCTGATCATCATGACCGTCATCGCCCTGCTGTTCGGCGTGCATATGGTCATGGCCATTGGCGGCGCCGACATGCCGGTGGTGGTCTCCATGCTCAATAGCTACTCGGGCTGGGCGGCCGCAGCCACGGGCTTCATGCTCTCCAACGACCTGCTCATCGTCACCGGCGCTCTGGTGGGCTCCTCGGGCGCCATCCTCTCCTACATCATGTGCAACGCGATGAACCGCAACTTCATCAGTGTCATCGCCGGCGGTTTCGGCTCCGGCGGCGGTGCACCGGCCAAGAAGGGCGACGCCGCCGAGCCCCAGGGCGAGGTGGTGCCGGTGAGCAGCCAGGAGACGGCCGAGATGCTGCGCGAGTCCAAGAACGTGGTCATCGTGCCCGGCTACGGCATGGCCGTGGCCCAGGCCCAGCACACGGTGTTCGAGATCACCCAGACCCTGCGCGAGATGGGCGTCAATGTGCGCTTTGCCATCCACCCCGTGGCCGGCCGCATGCCGGGCCACATGAACGTGCTGCTGGCCGAGGCCAAGGTGCCCTATGACATCGTGATGGAGATGGACGAGATCAACGAGGACTTCCCCGACACCGACGTGGCCATCGTCATTGGCGCCAACGACATCGTCAACCCCAGCGCGCTGGAAGACCCGAGCAGCCCGATTGCCGGCATGCCGGTGCTGGAGGTCTGGAAGGCGCGCCATTCCATCGTCATGAAGCGCTCCATGGCCTCGGGCTATGCGGGTGTGGACAACCCACTGTTCTACAAAGAGAACAACCGCATGCTGTTTGGCGACGCCAAGAAAATGCTCGACGAGGTGCTGGCGGCACTCAGGGCCTGACGATCATCACTTTAAAAAAGAACGGTCGTGCTAAAATTGGAGGGCTTTCTCGTCGCCGGACTGCGCCAGGGTCGATAAGCCCGAGATCAGGGGCTGCGGCCGTACGAAATGAGCAGGCTTCGGGGGGATTTCCATGCCCCTCATGATAAGAACCAGGAGGCTTGGAGATGACCGATCGCATTTGGCTCAAGAGTTACCCACCCGGCGTGCCCGCCGACATCGACCCGACGCAATACCGCTCGCTGGTGCAGTTGATGGAGCAGGCGTTTCGCGACTATGCGGGCCGCACCGCCTACAGCTTCATGGGCAAGGACGTCAGTTTTGCCGAAACCGATGCACAGAGCCGTCAGCTCGGTGCCTATCTGCAAAACCTGGGCCTGCAGCGCGGTGACCGCGTGGCGCTGATGATGCCGAATGTGCCGCAGTATCCGGTGGCCGTGGCGGCCGTACTGCGCGCGGGCTTTGTGGTGGTGAACGTGAACCCGCTGTATACGCCGCGAGAACTCGAGCACCAGCTCAAAGACTCGGGCGCCAAGGCGATCGTCATCATCGAGAACTTCGCCGCCACGCTGCAGGCCTGCATTGCCAATACGGCCGTCAAGCATGTGGTGCTGTGCGCCATGGGCGACCGGCTGGGTATCCTCAAGGGCATGCTCGTCAACTATGTGGTGCGCAATGTCAAGAAACTGGTGCCGCCGTTTCAGCTGCCGGGCGCCGTGCGTTTCAATGACGCGCTGGCCAAGGGGGCGGGTGCCGCTCTTCAGCCGGTGGACATAGGGCCTGACGACATTGCCCTGCTGCAGTACACGGGCGGCACCACGGGTGTTAGCAAGGGGGCCGTGCTGCTGCACCGTAACGTGATCGCCAACGTGCTGCAGTCCGAGGCCTGGAATGCGCCGGCCCTGGGCAAGATACCGGCGGGCGAGCAAACCGCGGCGGTGTGCGCGCTGCCGCTCTACCACATCTTCGCCTTCACGGTGAACATGATGCTGTACATGCGCATGGGGGGCAAGAACATCCTGATCCCCAACCCGCGCGATCTGGCGGGGACGCTCAAGGAACTGTCCAAACACAGCTTCCACAGCTTTCCGGCCGTCAACACGCTGTTCAACGGCCTGGCCAATCACCCGGATTTCAACACGGTGGACTGGAGCCATCTGAAGCTCTCGGTGGGAGGTGGCATGGCCGTGCAGGCGGCCGTGGCCAAGCTGTGGCTGGAGAAGACCGGCTGCCCCATCTGCGAGGGCTATGGCCTGTCCGAGACCAGCCCGGTGGCCTGCGCCAACCCGGTCACGGCAACGGAGTTCTCGGGCACGATCGGTGTGCCCATGCCGAGTACCTACATGCGCATCATCGACGATGAGGGGCGCGACATCTCGGCCACCGGCCAGCCTGGCGAGATCGCCATCCTCGGCCCGCAGGTCATGGCCGGCTATTGGCAGCGCCCCGACGAGACCGCCAAGGTCATGACCGAGGACGGCTACTTCAAGACCGGCGACATCGGCGTCATGGACGAGCGTGGCTACTTCAAGGTGGTCGATCGCAAGAAGGACATGGTGCTGGTCAGCGGCTTCAACGTCTACCCCAACGAGGTGGAGGACGTGGTGGCCCTGATACCCGGGGTGCTGGAATGCGCCGTTGTCGGTGTGCCCGACGAGAAGACGGGCGAGGCCGTGAAGCTGGTCATCGTGAAGAAAGACCCGGCCTTGACCGAGGCCCAGGTGCGCGACTATTGCCGCACCAACCTGACGGGCTACAAGCAGCCCAAGGTGATCGAGTTCCGCACCGATCTGCCCAAGACCCCGGTGGGCAAGATATTGCGGCGCGAGTTGCGCGACAAGAAATGACCATGCCCCGGCATGGCCCGGGGCATGGGGTGAATGGCGTGCCGCCTCCTGGGCGGCGCGCCTTATTTTTTGGCGTTGCCCTTGAAGACGTTTTCCACGAGTGGCTTGGCGTCTATCTGTGGCACATGGCAGGAATTGCATTGCCAGCGCGAGTTGTGCACCTGCGGGGCATCGGCGTTGACCGGCTTGATCAGGTGGCTCTCCTTGATCTGCGGGATTTTCTGGCCGCGCACCTCCTTGTGGATGTGGCAGTCCAGGCAGGTGTTTTCCTCGGCGGTGATGTCGTCAAAGCCGTCCACCTTGTGCGGTATCAGCGGCGGCTGCTGCGCGAAGGTGCGCTGGATCAACGCCTGGCCGCCCGGCTTGCTGCCCTGGTAGTTCTTGATCTCGGGTGCCTGGTCCACGGTCGAGACATCGCTGCCCCGGATGCTGCTCAGCGTCTGCGCCGTGCCCCAGCACGCCGCCACGGACAGCAGGGTTGCCAGAGAGAGTTTGACGAGCGTCTTCATGATGGGCTTCTCCACGGGTGAAAGTTGTTTGAGGTCATTGTTCTGGTTGGGCGCCGGGCCGGGCCTGGTCATCCGCGTTGGGCGCAAAGCGCGGTACGAACTGGAAAACATCCTTGGCGCACACATCGATGCAGCGCCCGCAGCTGGTGCAGTCGCTGTCCTTGATCATCGGCCCCACGCCCTTGTGTGCGCCCTTGAGCGGCAGCCGGATGACATGCTGCTCGGGGCAGGCGGTAAAGCAGTCCAGGCAATCGTTGCAATCCTCGCGCCGCGTGGCCGATACGCGCACCAGGCCGACGCGCCCCAGCAGGCCGTAGAACGCGCCCACCGGGCACAGGTGGCCGCACCAGCCGCGCTTCATGACGAACAGGTCAAACAGGAAGATGCCCGCGATCAGCAGCCAGCCGCCGCCCATGCCGAAGATCAATCCGCGCGGCAGCAGCGACACCGGGCTCACCAGCTCCCAGACGATGCTGCCCGTGCCCGCCGCCAGCGCCAGGATCAGCGCCAGCATCCAGTAGCGCGTCTGACGCGGCAGGTCGCCACCGCCGCGTATGTCCAGCCTGCGTCGCAGTGCGCTGGCGGCGTCGGTGACGATGTTCACCGGGCAGACCCAGGCGCAGTACACGCGCCCGCCCACCAGCAGGTAAAAGGCCAGCACGATAGCCACGCCGATGATGGCGTTGCGCTCCGGTGCATGGCCAGTCAGCAGCGACTGCAGCATCACCAGCGGGTCGGCCAGCGGCAGTGTGTCCAGCGTCAGGCTGTAGTTGAGGTTGCCCTTGACGACCCACCAGCCCAGCCAGGGCCCGGCCAGGAACAGTGCCAGCACGCCCAGCTGCACGCTGCGGCGCAGCAGCAGCCAGCGGTGCGCGCTCCACCAGCCCTTGGCGGCGATGGCATCGCGGGCGAAGGCGTTGCGTGCGGGCTTCATCGTGGTGCTCCGTCGGGCAGTTGGCCGCCCGTGCCCAACGCGCCCGTTCCGCCACTGCTGCCAGGGTCGAAATGGCCGGGCAGCGTGACGCCCTCGGGCATGCGGTCGGGCAGGTCGATCAGGCCGCGCTCTTCGACCAGCGACTGGCCGGCCTTGCGCTTTTCTTCCCAGCCCACGCGGTAATGCGCGCCGAGTTCTCCCTTGGCCTGGGCGATGGGGTAGACCTTGATGGCCGCCACCTCCAGCACGCAGGAGGCCTCGCACTTGCCGCAGCCGGTGCAATGCTCGGAATGCACCGTGGGCAGGAACATGGTGTGCTTGGCGGTGCGTTCGTTGTGTTGCACCTCCAGCGTGATGGCCTTGTCGATCACCGGGCAGACGCGGTAGCACACGTCGCAGCGCAGGCCCAGGAAGTTCAGGCAGGTCTCGTGATCGACCAGCACCGCCAGGCCCATTTTTGCCTGGTTGATGTCGGTCAGGCCGTGATCCAGCGCCCCCGTGGGGCAGGCCTTGACGCAGGGAATGTCCTCGCACATCTCGCAGGGCTTGCTGCGCGCCACAAAGAAGGGCGTGCCCGTGGCCACCTGCTGCGCCGGCGTGGCCAGCTGCAGGATGTCGTAGGGGCAGTCGCGCACGCACAGGCCGCAGCGTATGCAGGCGGACTGAAAGTCCGTCTCGCTGCCCGCGCCCGGGGGGCGTATGGCGCCTGCCGGCAGGGCTCTGGCCTGGCGGTTGAGCAGCCCCAGGCCCAGGCCGATCACGCCCATGCCGCAGGCCATCTTCGCGGTGTCGAGCATGAATTCACGGCGCGCGGCGGCGCTGACAGGAGCGGTCATGGCGGCTAAGTGGGTGCAGCGATGGGAGTGGGCCGGGCGCATGCAGGTTGCGCGCCCGGGCTGTGGGTCAGGCCTTCACGACCTTGCAGGCGCACTTCTTGAAATCGGTCTCCTTGGAGATCGGGCAGGTGGCGTCCAGCGTCAGCTTGTTCACCAGGCGGTGCTCGTCAAAGAAGGGCATGAACACCAGGCCCTGCGGCGGCTTGTTACGCCCGCGCGTCTCGACCTTGGTGGCGACCTCGCCACGGCGCGTCATCACCTTGACGGTGTCGCCGCGCTGCAGGCCGCGCTTCTTGGCGTCCTCGGGGTGCATGTAGAGCCAGGCATCGGGCATGGCACGGTATAGCTCGGGCACGCGGCGCGTCATCGAGCCGGTGTGCCAATGCTCCAGCACGCGGCCGGAAGACAGCCACAGGTCGTACTCGGCATCCGGCATCTCGGCCGCGGGCTGGTAGGGCAGCGCAAAGATCCAGGCCTTGCCGTCGGGCTTGCCGTAGAACTTGAGCACCTCGCCCTTCTTTACATAGGGGTCGTAGCCCTCGCGGAAGCGCCACAGCGTCTCCTTGTTGTCCACCACCGGCCAGCGCAGGCCGCGTGCCTTGTGATAGACGTCAAAGTCGGCCAGGTCATGCGCATGGCCGCGGCCGAAGCCGGCGTATTCCTCGAACAGGCCCTTCTGCAGGTAGTAGCCCAGCTCCTTGGATTCGTCGTTGTCGAAACCCTTTTGCAGATCCGACAGCGGGAACCTGTTCACCTGGCCGTTGGCATACAGCACGTCGTACAGGGTCTTGCCCTTGTATTCGGGGGCCTTCTCCAGCAGCTCGGCGGGCCAGACCTCGTCGGTCTTGAAGCGCTTGGAGAACTCGACGTACTGCCACAGGTCGGACTTGGCCTGGCCGGGAGCCTTGACCTGCTGGCGCCAGAACTGCGTGCGCCGCTCGGCGTTGCCAAAGGCCCCTTCCTTCTCCACCCACATGGCCGAGGGCAGGATCAGATCCGCCGCCAGGGCCGACACCGTCGGGTAGCAGTCCGACACGACGATGAAGTTGGCCGGGTTGCGAAAGCCGGGCCAGATCTCGCCGTTGATGTTGGGCCCGGCCTGCATGTTGTTGGTGGTCGTGGTCCAGTAGAAGTTGAGCTTGCCGTCCTTCAGGGCGCGGCTTTGCGCCACGGCGTGCAGGCCCACCCAGTCGGGGATGGTGCCGGCGGGCAGCTTCCACTCTTTCTCGGAGATCTCGCGGTGCTTGGGGTTGGTGACCACCATGTCGGCGGGAAGGCGGTGCGAGAAGGTGCCCACCTCGCGCGCCGTGCCGCAGGCCGAGGGCTGGCCGGTGAGCGAGAACGGGCTGTTGCCGGGCTCGGAGATCTTGCCCACCAGCAGGTGCACGTTGTAGATCATGTTGTTGACCCAGGTGCCGCGCGTGTGCTGGTTGAAGCCCATGGTCCAGAACGAGGTCACCTTGGTCTTGGGGTCGGCATAGACCTTGGCCAGGGCCTCGAGCTTGTCCTTGGGCACACCCGAGAGCTCGTGCGCCTTGTCCAGCGTGTACTCGGCGACGAAGGCCTTGAACTCGTCGAAGCTGATGGGCGCCGAGGCGTCTGGCGAGCCCTTGGGCTTGCCGTCCGCGCCGGGATAGCCGTTGTTGCCGGCCACCTGCTCCAGCGGGTGATTCGGGCGCAGGCCGTAGCCGATGTCGGTCACGCCCTTGCGGAAGTTGACATGCTTCTTCACGAAGTCCTCGTTCACCGCGCCACTCTGGATGATGTGGTTGCAGATGTAGTTGAGGATGGCCAGGTCTGATTGCGGCTTGAAGATCAGTTCGCTGTCGGCCAGCTCGCAGGAGCGGTGCGTGAAGGTGGACAGCACATGCAGCTTGACATGCTTGGCCGTCAGGCGCCGGTCGGTGACGCGCGACCAGAGGATGGGGTGCATCTCGGCCATGTTCGCGCCCCAGAGCACGAAGGCGTCGGCGTGCTCGCAGTCGTCGTAGCAGCCCATGGGCTCGTCGATGCCGAAGGTGCGCATGAAGCCGGCCACGGCCGAGGCCATGCAGTGGCGCGCATTCGGGTCGATGTTGTTGGAGCGAAAACCCGCCTTGAACAGCTTGGAGGCGGCATAGCCCTCCCAGATGGTCCACTGGCCGGAGCCGAACATGCCGATATTGCGCGGCCCGCCCGCCTTCAGCGCGGCCTTGCACTTGTCCTCCATGATGTCGAAGGCCTGGTTCCAGCTGATGCGCGTGAACTCGCCGTTCTTGTCGAACTTGCCATCCTTCATGCGCAGCATGGGCTGGGTCAGGCGATCCTTGCCGTACATGATCTTGGAGAGGAAGTAGCCCTTGATGCAGTTCAGGCCCTTGTTCACCGGCGCGTCCGGGTCGCCCTGGGTGGCGACCACGCGCCCGTCCTTGACGCCAATCAATACGCCGCAGCCGGTGCCGCAGAAACGGCAGGCGCCCTTGTCCCAGCGAATATCGTCGGCGGCGCCGGCCGACTGCGCCAATGCCTGCGCCCCGGGAACGCTCACGCCAATGGCCGTGGCGGCAGCGGTGACCGCATGCGCCTTGATGAGATCACGACGGGTTATTTGCATTTGGCTAACTCCTGGTCAGGATGGGTTTCTGTCTGCTGGAAAATCATGGCGATATTCAGGACATCGTCCATGCGTGCGATGGCCTCATAGGTGTCCATGGCGCCGCGGTCGTTCTCCGCCTCTATGGTGACGACCAGTCTCCCGTCCTCGGCGGCGGCGTGAACCTCCACGCCGGGAATATGCGGGAGTTGCGCACGCACCATGGCATCCGTGCCCGGTCTGGCGTAAACGATGGCGCTGGAGATATTCAAGATACTGCCTTCGATCAAATGCCGTTTCGGATATTGCCAATACCCCGGAGTTAATCGAATGACAAGTATGCGGCCCCATTTGTAGAACGGGTCGCGCATGGCAGGCGATGCGCCGGGGAGTGGATGTCCGAGTAAAACGGTCGGGGATTATCGTGGGAGCCGTAAGTTCATTGTTTTTTTGACGATCTAATGGTGAACCCTTATTCGGGGTTGGCATTTGAGAAAAATCAAATCTACGATGCGAGTGGCATGAATCGCACCGCCCGTCCGGCCCTGTTGCGGTGCGGGCGGCCCTGGGCGGTCGCGATAATGCGGCTCCCTCTGCCCTTGTGAACCGCCCCCGCCCATGACCACCGCCATCCTCAGCGCCCTGCCCGAAGAGCAGGGCGGCCTCGTCCAAGCCCTGCAGGCGCCCGAATGCATCACCCATGCCGGGCGCAGCTTCTGGCGCGGCCGGCTGCTGGGCCAGCCGGTGCTGCTGGCGCTGTCGGGCATAGGCAAGGTGGCGGCGGCCACCACGGCGACGCTGCTGGCCGAGCGCTTTGGCGTGGCGCGCATCGTCTTCACCGGCGTGGCCGGCGGCTTGGGCGATGGCGTGCAGGTAGGGGATGTGGTGGTGGCGCAGGACTTTCTGCAGCACGACATGGACGCCTCGCCCATCTTCCCGCGCTGGGAGGTGCCCGGCTACGGGCTGGCGCGCATGCCTTGCGATGCGGCGCTGACCACTATGCTATTTGAAGCTGCCAACGCTTATCTGACAAGCGATAGAGCCGGATTTGATCCAAAAAATCCGGTGATTGCGCACCGCCACCCGGCACGCGCGCACCAGGGGCTGATCGTCAGCGGCGACCGCTTTGTCTCCACCTCGGCCGAATCCGCCGCGCTGCGCCAGGCGCTGGGCGCCGCCGGCCATCAGGTGCTGGCCGTGGAGATGGAGGGCGCGGCCGTGGCCCAGGTGTGCCGCGACTACGGCCTGCCGTTTGCGGCCGTGCGCACCATCTCGGACCGGGCCGACGACAGCGCGCATGTGGACTTTCCGCATTTCGTGCGCCATGTGGCCAGCCGCTATGCCGATCACATCATCCAGGGTTTACTGCAGTCACTATCAAAATAAGAGCTGTTTGCGCTTGTTGCATAAGCGCTGGCGGCCTATTTTGCTTGAAATGCGTCAGCGCAGCCGGCACCGGGCTCACGGCAGCTCGTCGGCCAGCACCAGCACCGCCGCGCGCCCGGACAGTTGCAGCCTGTCCTGGCTGTCGCGCATGGGCAGCACGCGCAGGGTCAGCGCCCGTGCGCCTGCCGGCCGGTTCAGCCGCAGGCCCATGCTCCAGTGGGCCAGCCGCCGGGGTGCCTGGGCGGCCTCGGCCAATAGCGCGTCCAGGCGCGGCGCATCGGCGGGCTGGGCCGCGGCCAGCCGGCCGGCGCGCAGGCACAGGGCATCGGCCAGGTTCAACAGCGCCTCGGCACGCGCGTTGGCAAACAGCATGCGGCCATTGGCGCTGAGCATGAACACCGCGCAAGGCAGGGCATCCAGCCCGGCGGCCAGTGTTTCGGCCTGCGGCAGGCGGCGCCAGCGCAGCAGCGCGGCCAGGGCGCGTTGCAGATAGGGCGCCAGGTGCTCCAGCAGATGGGCTGCCTGAGCCGCTTGCTCAGCCGCATGCGGGCCCGCAAAGCAGATGCTGACGCCGCCCACGTTGAATGGCGCATCCATGGGCAGCTTGATCGCGGTGATGTCGCGAATGTTCTGCGGGCGCAGGATCTCCTGATGGAAGGCCGAGCGCTGCAACGCACGCGGGTCGGTGATCTGCATCTGGTTCACCCCTTGCCCGAGGCGCACGCGCAGCATGGCGCGTGCCGTGGGGTTGTCCTGGAAGCGATCCAGAAAGCGTTGCCCGAGCACGGCGTCCAACCCCTGCGTGAGCAGCAGGCCATCTTGCGCGTGGGTGAAGCTGCAACCGGCAAACATGCTGCCCAGGCCGTGTGCGGCCTGCGTCAGGCGCTGCAGCAGCAGCGGCCAGTGGCCGGGGTCGGCCATGGTATCCATGGCTGCCAGGACGATGGCCTGCACGGCACTGTCTGCCGGTGGGCGCGGGCGCGGCGCGATCAATGGCGCAACCAGTGGTGCAATCAGTGGCGTGGGCATGTGCCCAGGCGCGTGGGCCAGGGTGGCCAGTTCGGGCGATGGCGTGGCGTCCAGCTCGGCGCGCAGGCGCACGCCGTAGGCCTGCAGCGCACGCAGGCCACGCGGGTGCTCGCCAAGCGCCGCACAGGCCTGTAGCAGGGTGCGTAGCGCGGCTTCGTCCAGCGGGTCGCGGGCCAGCACCTGCTCGGCTGCGGCGGCCTGCGCCTGCGGTGTGTGCTGCAGGCCGCCAAGCCAGCATCGCGCGGCGGCGTGCCAGCGTTCATCCAGCCAGGCGCGCTGGCGCGTCAGCCATCGCAGTGCGTCATCGCTCAGGCCAGAGTCCAGGCCGCTGAGCAGGCCGGGGCGGTAGGCCCGTACGGCGCGTTCCCAGTCTGATTCATCGCAGGCGTGCCGGAAATCATGCAGATCCGTGGCCGGGCGCCAGCGCAGCTGCCCGCCGTGCAGCTCCACTGGCGGGGCCTGTGCCAGCGTCGCACACAGCCGGTGCGCCTGCAGCAGCGCCTTGCGCAGGTTGCGGCGTGCGTCGGCGGGCTCACGCTCGGGCCACAGCCATTCGGCCAGCTGGCTGCGCGACACCGGCCCGTCGTGGCAGGCCAGCAGCGCCAGTAGCTGAAAGCGTCGCTCGGCCTGAAAGGCGACACGGTCGCCTCCATCGCCGGGCCACCAGCACACGCTGCCCAGGAGCTGCAGGCCGGGTGTGGATGCGCTGTTCATGGGGCTTTGACGCAGAGTGTGGGCCCACATCGTAGATCGGTTGCGCGCCGCAGCGCAACATCTTGCGGGCGTGCTTGCGGGGCATTGCCGGCGCTACTCGCCCTGGTCGCAGATCCAGAAGTGCCGCAGCAGCCGCTCCGCCGGGCAGCGCTCTTGCACCACTTGCTGGATCACGCCCGAGGCCAGCACCTGCGGCTGATCCCAGTTGCGGTCAAGCAGCAGCATGGCCTCGAACAGCGCCTGCGGGTCGCCATCGGCGTCGTAGCGCGCCAGCAGCAGGTCTATCAGGTCAGCCGCGGCATAGGGCTGGCCCATGGCGGCGTTCGCGCGCAGCTCTGGCAGCGGCGGCAGGGCAGCGTGTCGCAGCGGCGTGGCCATGGCCGCGGTTGCACCGCCGGCGGTGCTGGGCGGCCTCTGTAGCGGCAGCCACAGCCCGGCCACCAGGGCGCCCGCGCCGGCGGCGACCAGCAGCGGCAGCACGCGCGCCCAGCCGAAGACCGAGCGCAGCGCGCCAAGGCGTGGCGCGCGGGCGCTGGGCGTGGGCGCGGCTTGCGACACTGGCCGGGTGCCGGCTGGCGCGCCCTTGTGGTGCCAGCGCCAGCGGTGCATGGCGGCGATGCCGGTGACGCTGCTGCAGCCCCACAGGTTGATGACGGTGATGACAACAAAGAACGTGTCGTGCAGCACCAGAACCCCATAGATCACGCCGCTCAGGTGCGACAGCGCCCAGGAGCCCCAGGCCAGCAGCGAGATTGCCCGGGCCCCGTCGGTGCAGCGCCACACGGCGATGATCTGCGGCATGTAGGTGACGATGCGGATGGAGTTGCTGGCCAGGTAAAACCAGGCAATGGCCGCCAGCAGCGGCGAGTCGGCCAGGCTGGCCGGGTCGACCGGTGTCATGACCGTGCTCCCGGTGCCGGGCCAAGAACGATGAACCTGCACATGGTGGTTCTCCTGCGCTGCGTGCGCCCGCCGCTGGCATGCGCGTCGGCATGTCGGGCGGGATCACGGGCACCAGCTTAGGTCGGCAGCGTTTCGCAGGCGTTGCCCGGCAAGCGCTGGAAGTACCGGCGCGGGAGGGGTTACTTCAACCAGCCGCGCTTGCGAAAATACAGCATCGGCACCACGGCGCTGGCGATCATCAGGCAGAGGGCGTAGATGTAGCCATGCTCCCATTCCAGCTCGGGCATCAGGCGGAAGTTCATGCCGTAGACGCTGGCGATCAAGGTGGGTGGCAGCAGGGCGACGCTGGCCACCGAGAAGATCTTGATGATCTTGTTCTGGTTGATGTTCAAAAAACCGACGGTGGCGTCCATCAGGAAGTTGATCTTGTCGAACAGGAACTGCGTGTGGCTGTCCAGCGACTCGATGTCGCGCAGGATCTGGCGCGCGTCCTCGAACTGCTCGGCGTTGAGCATCTTGCTGCGCATCATGAAGCTGACGGCGCGGCGCGTGTCCAGCATGTTGCGGCGTATGCGGCCGTTCAAATCCTCCTGCCAGGCAATGTCGGCCAGCACCTTCTGCGCATGGTCGTCGGTCACATGGCCCTCCAGCACCTGGGTGCTGACCTTCTTCAGATCGTCGTAGATGCCCTCCAGCGTGTCGGCCGAATACTCCACGTCGGTGTCGAACAGCGACAGCAGCACCTCCTTGGCGTCCTCGATCAGCCCCGGCGCGCGGCGCGCACGCATGCGTAGCAGTCGGAACACGGGGATGTCTTCCTCGCGGATGGAAAACAGCACGCCGCAGCTTTTCAGCTCGGTGTTGTGCTGGTTCAGGATGAAGGCCACGCGCACCGAGCGCGGCTCCTCGTCGTCGTCCACCAGAAAGTCGCTGCGGATATGCAGTTCGCCGTTGTCTTCCTCGTAGAAGCGCGCCGACTCTTCGATGTCCTCGTCCATCACGTCCAGCGGGATGGCCAGGCCGTAATGCTGCTTGACCCAGCGCTTTTCCAGCACCGTGGGCGACTCCATGTCCACCCAGATCGGATGCTGCGGCGCCTGATCCTCCAGGGAATCGATTTCTTCCTGGACCAGGCGGCCGTTGACGAGTGAAAAGATGTTGAGCATGGCTCACTCTCCCTGTTGTTCTTGAGGCGTCTGCGAGGGGTGATGGGGGGCGCTTTCAGCCCCTCGTCAGACCGGGGAGAGGCTGAAAGCTACCAACTGGGGTAGGTTTCCACGGGTAGGCGGCGCGTGTGTTGCGAAGCCGGCAATTATCGCATTCGCGTCGTGACCGCGCTGTGACCGCGCGTTTGCCCCCAGGTGGTTTCAAGCCCCGGGCTGGCGACGCACCAGGGCCAGCGCGCGGCACAGGTCGATCCAGGCGGCGGCCTTGGCTTCCGGGGCGCGCAGCAGATAGGCCGGGTCGTAGCTGACCACCGCAGGCGTGCCGTCCGCCAGCTGGTGCGCGCTGGCGCGCAGGCGCCCCAGCGGCTCGCGGCTGCCCAGTACCACGCGCGCCGCACCCAGGCCCAGCACCAGCACCATGGCCGGGCGCAGCGTGGTCAGGGCCTGCTGCAGGCCGGCGGCCGGCGGTTCGCCCTCGGCCGGCCGGCCCGGCTGGGGCTGTGACAGGGTGGCGACGAAGCAGCGCGGGTGCCGGTGCAGGCGCATGGCGCGCAGCATGTTGTCCAGCAGCTGGCCGCTGTCGCCCGCCAGGGGTTCGGCCGGTGTCGGGCTCTCCAGCAGCACCAGCCAGCCGGAGCCCAGTTCCGGCGGCGTGGCCGTCGGGTCGGCCTGCGGGTACAGGGCTATGGGTGGGCGCAGCAGCAGTCCGCCGGCCTGGGCCATGGCTGCAGCCGGGGTTGGCGCGGCAGCTTGCGTCGGTGCCTGGCGGCGCGTGGTGGGGGGGGGCGCTGCGGCAGCTTGCGCTGCGGGACGGGCCGGGGTGGCGGCGGGTGCGGGGCGAGTGACGGGAGCGGCCTCGTTGGTCGGCGGCGCCGCTGGCGCGGCGGCCGGGGCCGGGGCCCAGACGGTGACACCCATCTCCAGCAGCATGGCGCGTTGGCGCGCGTCCAGTTCCAGGCTCATAGCGGCAGACTCATGACCACGGCGTCCTCGCGTTCGCCATCGCTGGCCGGGTAGTAGCGCTTGCGCAGGCCCACCTGCTGGTAGCCATGGGCCTCGTACACCTGGCGCGCGCGAGTGTTGCTGGCGCGCACCTCCAGCCACAGCCACTGCGCGCCCTGGCCGCGTGCCCACAGGGCCAGCGCGTCCAGCATCACATGCGCCCAGCCCTGGCGCTGGAACGCCGGGGCCACGGTGATGTTGAGCAAATGGGCCTCCTGCACCCCGGGCATGGCAACGAAGTAACCCAGGATCTGCCCGCCCGCCACCAGCAGCTGCGCCTGGTAGCCGGCGGCCAGCGCGTCAATGAAGTTGCCGCGCGTCCACGGGTGGCTGTAGGCGGCCTGCTCCACGGCCAGCAGCGCGTCCAGGCGCTCTGTCGTGAGCGGTGCAAAAGACGCCTGCATGGCGTCAGCGGGGCGCGGGTTGGCGTTCATGATGCTTGCGCCGCGCTGGCGCGGCGCGCGGCCTCGCGCTCGGCCGTGGTTTGCGCCACCTTGTCGCGTATGTAGCGCGGCAGCGCCGCGTCGGCCGGCACGGCCCTGCCGGCGGCCAGCAGCGCGGGTGCCAGGCGCAGCATGGCGCCGGCCGTGGGCAGGGCGGGCACATCGGGCGCGGTGGGCGAGTCGGGCGCCAGGCGCGCGCCATAGGCGGCGCGGGCGTTGCCGGCCAGCGTCCAGCCAGCGGGCAGCACCACGGCCTCGGGCGCGCACAGGCTGAAGTCCTGCGGTTCGCTCCAGCGCCCGCCTGCCGGCATGCCGCCGTCGGGCAGCCATTGGGAGGGGGCGCAGTAGACCTCGTTCATGCGCGCGTCCAGCGTGGCCAGCACCCACGTGCAGCCATGCTCGGCGCGCGCCTGCTCGGCCACGGCCAGCAGGCTGTCCACCGGCAGCACCGGCACCCCCAGGCCGCCGCGTGCGCCAAAGGCCAGGCCCTGGGCCACGGAGCAGGCCGTGCGCAGCCCGGTGAACGAGCCCGGCCCGCGGCCGAAG
This sequence comes from Diaphorobacter limosus, assembly GCF_033100095.1. NCBI lineage: Bacteria > Pseudomonadati > Pseudomonadota > Betaproteobacteria > Burkholderiales > Comamonadaceae > Diaphorobacter > Diaphorobacter limosus. The sequence goes on from NZ_CP136921.1 coordinate 3,018,964, forward strand.
ACCACGGCATCGAGCCGCGCAAACGTGAGCCCGGCCTGCGCCAGCAGTGCGCGTATGGCGGGGATCAGTGTGGTCGATGCCTGGGCGCCACCGGGGCCGCTGTGCTCAAGCACCTGCGCGCCGTGCTGTACGGCGACGGACAGGGTGTCGGTGCTGGTGTCGAAGGCGAGCAGGTTCATGGCGGGCGTGATTATCGATGGTGGGCGATAGACTGGCTGGCATGTTGATTTCCCCCCTCGCATCGGCCCGGCGCCGCGTGGCCGGCGCCCTGTTGGTGCTCACCAGCCTGACGGCCTGCGCCGCCGACCCTGGCGCCAGGCTGGCGCCGGCAACGGATGCCGCTGCCCTGCCGCCCGCGGTGATCGCGGCGCTGCAGCGTGCCCGCTTGCCCCAGGATGCGCTGGCGGCCGTGGTGGTGCCGGTCGAGGGGCGCGCCGCACCGCGCCTGATGCACCAGGCGGATCAGGCGCTGAACCCGGCCTCGGTGATGAAGCTGGTCACCACCTATGCGGCGCTGGACCTGCTCGGCCCGGCCTTCACCTGGGACACGCCGGTGTATCTGGACACAACGCCCGTGGCTGGGCGGCTGCGCGGCAACGTCTACATCCAGGGCCGGGGTGACCCCAAGCTGGTGGTCGAGCGCCTGTGGCTGCTCATGCGCCGCCTGCGCGCGCTGGGCATCGATGCCATCGACGGCGACATCGTGCTCGACCGCAGTGCCTTTGCCCTGCCCGCGCACGATGCGGCCGATTTTGACGGCGAGCCCTGGCGTCCCTACAACGCCGCGCCCGACGCCCTGCTGCTGAACTACAAGGCCGTGGCCATGGGCTTCACGCCCGATACCGCCGCCGGCGTGGCCCATGTGCGCTACGAGCCGCCCCTGGCGCGCCTGCAGCTGCCCACCAGCGTGCCGCTGGCGCCCGCCGGTACGGCCTGCGGCGACTGGCGCATGGGCCTGCAGGCCGAACTGACCCATGCCGAACGCATCGCCTTCCAGGGCGCCTACCCGGCGGCCTGCGGCGCGCGCGAATGGTCCGTGGCGCCGTCCGACCCCAGCGGCTATGCGGCGCGCGCCGTGGAGGGCATGTGGCGCGAGCTGGGCGGCAGGCTCGCGGGCCGCGTGCGCGACGGCCAGGTGCCCGCAGGGCTGCAGCCGGCGTACAGCAACCCATCACCGCCGCTGGCCGAGGTGGTGCGCGACATCAACAAGCACAGCAACAACGTCATGACCCAGCAGCTGCTGCTCACGCTGGGGCTGCAAAAGGCCGGCCAGGGCAGCTTTGATGCCGCGCGTGGCGTGCTCGCGCAATGGTGGCAGGAGCGCCTGGGACCGACCGACCAGCCGGTGGTGGACAACGGCGCCGGCCTGAGCCGCGCCGCGCGCCTGAGCCCACGCGCGCTGGCGCGCATGCTGCAGCAGGCCTGGGCCTCGCCGGTGATGCCGGAGTTCGTGGCCTCGCTGCCCATCGTCGGCGTGGATGGCACGCTGCGCCGCCGGCCGGCCCTGGTCAGCGGCGCGGCGCATCTCAAGAGCGGCAGCCTGCGCGACGTGACGGCCCTGGCCGGCTATGTCCTGGCCGCCAGCGGTCAGCGCTATGTGCTGGTGGCCATGGTGAATCACCCGAACGCCGGTGCGGCCAGGCCGGCGCTGGATGCGCTGATTGCCTGGAGCGCGGCCGACTGAACGCTGGATGCAGATCTGCCGCGCGTGAAATTTCGTGTCGCATTGGTAGTTACCCGCCCCTGACTTCAGTGGTTGCCGGATTAACATCGCCGCCTGAAAAAGAACGACCGTTCGTTTTATTTTAGGAGAACATCAATGAACCAATGGCTTGGGCTGACCATGGTCAGCGCCGCGGCAATGCTCGCCGCCTGTGGAGGCGGATCCGACCTCGGTGGCAGCACCGAAACCGACCTGAGCGGCGCGCGCGGCTCGCTCATGCACAACCCGCCGCTGCGCGTCACGGCGCTGTCGGCGGGCGAGTTCAAGGACAGGCTGGCGGCCAGCCCCAGCGGCCAGAGCCTGCTGGCCCTGGCGGGCGCGCCCAAGTGTGGCGTGGACGTGCACTACATCGAGTACGGCACCGTCGGCGGTGCCGGCGAAAAAACCAATGCCTCGGGTGCGCTGATGGTGCCCACGGGCGGTGTCGCGGGCTGCGGCGGCGCCCGCCCGGTGGTGCTGTATGCCCATGGCACGACCACCGACCGCGCCTACAACATCGCCGACATCACCGAGCCCGCACGCCCCGGCGCCTCCGAGGGCTCGCTGCTGGCCGCGATGTACGCGGCCCAGGGCTTCATCGTGGTGGCGCCCAACTACGCCGGCTATGACGTCTCCAAGCTCGGCTACCACCCCTACCTGAATGCCGACCAGCAGTCCAAGGACATGCTCGACGCGCTGGCCGCCGCGCGCAAGGCGCTGCCGCGCATCGGCAGCCAGGACGGCGGCAAGCTGCTCGTCGCCGGCTATTCGCAGGGCGGCCATGTCGCCATGGCCACACACCGTGCGCTGCAGGCGGCAGGTCAGCCGGTGACCGCATCGGCGCCCATGTCCGGCCCCTACGCGCTGGGCGCCTTTGGCGACGCCGTGTATTACGGCAACGTGAACCTGGGTGCCACGGTGTTCACGCCCCTGCTGGCGGCCAGCTACCAGAAGGCCTACGGCAACCTCTACGCCCAGCCATCGGACATGTTCGAGGCGGCCTATGCCACGGGTATCGAGCAGCTGCTGCCATCGGCCACGCCGCTGGCCACGCTGGTGGCCCAGGGCAAGCTGCCGCAGACGCAGCTGTTCAGCAGCACGCCGCCGGCTCCGGCCTTCGCCGCCATCACGCCGCCGACCCAGCCGCCGGCGCTGGCGCCGCTGTTCGCCCTGGGCTTTGGCAGCAACAACCTGGTCAAGAACAGCGCCCGCCTGGCTTACCTGCAGGATGCCGCCGCCAATCCCGACGGCGCCGTGCCCAATGCCACCACCGGCGCCCAGGCGGCCGCACCGCAGCATCCGCTGCGCAAGGCCTTCAAGGCCAACGATCTGCGCAACTGGAAGCCCCAGCGCCCGGTGCTGCTGTGCGGCGGCAATGCCGACCCGACGGTGTTCTATGGCGCCAACACCGCGCTGATGCAGAACCTGTGGTCCAACCCGGCATCGCCGCTGGCCTTGCCGGCCGGCCTGTTGACGGTGCTGGACGTGGACTCGGCCAGCGCCGGCGCGGCCGACCCGTTTGCCGCCGTCAAGGCCGGCTTTGCCCAGGCCAAGGCCGGCGCCGCCGCCCAGGGTGGCGCCAATGCGGTGGTGCAGGCCTACCACGGCTCGCTGGTGCCGCCGTTCTGCAATGTGGCCGCGCGCGCCTTCTTCCAGCAGGTGCTGGCATCTGGCGGTTGAGCAACAAGACAAGAAGGACTGACGACATGCAACGCAAAATTTCTTCAACCCTGATCGGCGTGGCGCTGCTGGCGCTGTGCGGCACGGCCTCGGCGCAATGGAGCGTGCGCGGCGGCCTGACGCATATCGCGCCGCATTCCACGGCCACCGACGCCGTCGGCCCCATGCTGCCCGGTCCGCCGTCGGGCATCAGCATCGACGTGAAGAACAAGGCCACGGCCTTTCTGTCGCTGGCCTATGGCCTGAACCCCAACATGGAGCTGGAGCTGGCCCTGGGCTACCCGCCCACGCATGACGTGACGGCCCGCATCGCCGGCAACCTGCCGCCGCATATCGCGGCCTTCAATGGCCAGAAGCTGGCCGAGGTGCGCCAGATCGCGCCCACGCTGTTCCTCAACTACAAGTTTGGCGATGCCAGCAGCCAGTGGCGCCCCTTCGTCGGCCTGGGGCTGAACTACACCAACTTCGACAAGCGCAAGTCCACGCAAGCCAACAACGCCCTCAACGGCGGCCCCACCGACATCCGCCTGACCGACTCCTGGGGCCTGGCGGGCCAGGTGGGCCTGAGCTACCGCATCGACGAGCGCTGGTCGGTCACCGGAGCCCTGGCGACGGCACGCGTGAAGAGCCGGCTTACCACCACCACCGCCGGTGTGCAGCGCAACATCGACATCCGCTTCCACCCCGTGGTGTTCACCGTCCACCTGGGTTACACGTTCTGACCGCCCAACCCTTGCGGGCGCAAAAAAGCCGGCCCAGGGCCGGCTTTTTTTGTGCGCCGCCGTGGCGGGGGGCGATCACCAGCGATGGCTGAGGGTCTGCTGGGCGTAGTCGCCGAACAGGCGCTGGGCGTTGGGCGTCAGGTAGACCTTGTCGGCAAAGACATAGCGGTTGTAGTCGGCGCCCGCGACTATCGTGCTGGGCGTGCACAGGGCCGAGTTCACCTGGCCCGCGCCAATGCCAATGCCGGGGCCGGCGTCCACCGAGGTGCAGACGGGGTCTTTGCCGTTGTTGAAGCCATTGCCGCCGGGGTTGGCCTCGAACAGGTTGACGTAGTAGGCCAGATCCACGTAGAGCACCGTCTTGCCCATGTCCTTGATGGCCACCTTCAGCTCGTCGTTGAAGCTCAGGCTGGCCTGGTGGATCAGGGCCTGCTTGCCCAGGGCCTTGGCCCAGGGGCTGCGCTCCAGGTCGTAGCTGCCGGTGACCACGATGTGCTTGGCACCGGCATCGGACAGGCGGCCGATCTGCGCCGCCAGATCCTTGCCGGCCTGGCCGGTGGCGGCGACATACTGGGCCTCGGTCTGCGCCGCGGCCTGCACGGCGGCCATGCCGGCAATGATGTCGCTGGCGCCGGCGCTGATCAGGATCACGTCGTCCGCCTTGAACTGCGGGTTGGCCAGAAACTGGTCGATCTGCTGCTTCACGGTCGGCGTGCCGGCATTGCCGGCGGCGTCGGGCGTGGCGCTGATGCGCGCATTGCCCTGGGCGTAGCTGGTGCCGCCGGCGGAGACCGGCTTGAGCACCAGGCCGTAGTGCGAGGCCAGCTGCTGCGTCCAGTTGAAGAGGCTGCCGTCATTGACGGTGTAGCCGCTGCCCTTTTGCCCCACGTCGGCCATTGCATCGCCAAAGGTGATGATGCGCGTCGGCGCGATCGCCGAGTCGATGCTGCTGGAACCACAGGCCGCCAGCAGGGCGGTCGTTGCACAGGTGGCGGCCACAAAGCTGCGGCGCATCCAATTTGCTGCCATGTATATCTCCGGATTCAAGAGTGCGAGAGTTTAAGCCTTGGTGTTCAGCCGGCCGCCGCGGCGCGTTGCAGGCGGTCGCGCACGCCTTCCCAGTCGGGGGTGTCGGGCGGGGCCTCGATCCAGATCAGGCGCGCGCCGGCATCGTCAAAGCCGCGAAGCACGGCAAACAGCTGCTGGGCGGCGGCGGCGGCATCATCGGGCATGCGGCGCAGAGTGATTTTCGACGATGCCGAGCGCAGCGGCGCGCGCGCATAGACGGCCAGATGGGCGGCGTCGGCGCCCAGTATGTCCAGGCCGGCCTGCAGTTGCCTGGCATCCATCAGGCGCACGCGCGCCGTCGGGGCGTAATGAGCCAAAAGCGTGCCTGGCGCTCGTGGAGTATGCGTAGGCAGCTCTTCTTTTGATAGTAGTTCTATGCCGCAAACGCGGCGCACGTCGGCGCGCGAGATGGCGCCCGGGCGCAGCAGCACGGGCAGGCCGCGCGTGCAGTCGATGATGGTCGATTCGATCCCCACGGCGCAGGGGCCGCCGTCCAGCACCAGCAGCTGGTCGCCAAAGGCCTCTGCCACATGCTGCGCCGTGGTCGGGCTGACCTTGCCGAACAGATTGGCGCTGGGCGCGGCCACGCCCCAGACGGGCGGATCGAGCCGCTGGCAGGCCGCCAGCACCGCATGGGCCACGGGGTGGGCCGGGCAGCGCAGGCCCACGCTGTCCTGCCCGCCGGTGGAGGCGCGCGCCGCGGCAGGCAGGCGCGGCAGGATCAGCGTGAGGGGCCCGGGCCAGAAGGCGTCTATCAGCTGCTGCGCGAACAGCGGCACCTCCTTGGCGTAATGGGTGATGGCCGAGGCATCGGCCACATGCACGATCAGCGGGTGGTTGGCGGGCCGGCCCTTGGCGGCAAAGATCTGGGCCACGGCGGCGTCGTTGTCGGCATCGGCCGCCAGGCCGTACACCGTCTCGGTCGGCAGGCCCAGCAGCGCGCCGCGCGCCAGCGCCTGCGCGGCGGCCTGCACCGAGGCATCGAGCTTGCCGTCGATGATCACGCGCGGCCCCTCAGAACGGCGCTATGCCGAGAATGGCCGCCGCCTGCAGCGCCACGGCGCGCACCGCCTCGGGCGTGGCGCCGGTCACGTTCAGGTGGCCCATCTTGCGCCCGCGTTTTGCGTCGCGCTTGCCGTACAGGCGCAGGTGGCAGCCGGGCAAGGCCAGTACCTGTTCCCAGGCCGGGGTGACGGGCGCATCGCCCTGGGCAAACCACAGGTCGCCCAGCAGGTTCAGCATGATGGTCGGGCTGTGCAGGCGCGGCTGCGTGAGCGGCAGGCCGGTCATGCAGCGCAGCTGCAGCTCGAACTGCGAGACGTCGCAGGCGTCCTGGCTGTAGTGGCCGCTGTTGTGCGGGCGCGGGGCGATCTCGTTGACCACCAGGCTGCCGTCCTGCAGCACGAAAAACTCGACGCACAGCACACCCACGTAGTGCAGGCCATCTGCTACTGATTTAGCAGCTGCCAGCGCTTGGGCGGCAAGCGCTGGCGGCAGATTTTGCTCATAAACCTCGGTCACGGCCAGAATGCCGCCCCGGTGCAGGTTGCGCTGCACCGGCAGGTGCACCATGGCGCCGTCACGGCCGCGCGCGACGATGACCGAGCATTCCTGCGCCAGCGGCAGCATTTTTTCGAGCACGCAGGGCACGCCGCCCAAGTCTTGCCAGGCGGCGGCCCGCTCGGCCGGCGTGGACACACGCGCCTGGCCCTTGCCGTCGTAGCCCATGCGCGCGGTTTTCAGGATGCCGGGCAGCAGGTCTGCGGGCACGGCCGCCATCTGCTCGGGCGATTCGATCAGCGCATGCGGCGCCACGGGCACGCCGCAGCGCACAAAGTGCGCCTTCTCGGCCGCGCGGTCCTGGGCAATGGCCACGGCGCTGCCTGCGGGCGACACGCGCCGCGTCTGCGCCAGCAGATCGAGCGCCGCGGCCGGCACGTTCTCGAACTCGGTGGTCACGGCGGCGCACAGGCGCGCCATCTCGGCCAGGCCCTGCGCGTCCTCGTAGCCGGTGCGGATATGGTGGTGACTCACCAGGCCGGCGGGGCTGGTGGGGTCGGCATCGAGCACGGCGGTGAAGTAGCCCATGGCCTGGGCCTCCTGCACGAACATGCGCCCGAGCTGCCCGCCGCCGAGCACGCCCAGCGTGGCGCCGGGCAGGATCACGTCCTGATCGGCGCTCATGCGGCCACCGGCGGCAGCGTCATGGCGCGCGCGGCGGCCGTCTGCTCGGCGCGGAAGGTCTCCAGCTTCTGGCGCAGCGCCGGGTCGTGGTTCGCCAGCAGGGCCACGGCAAACAGCGCCGCATTCGCCGCCCCGGCCGCGCCAATGGCAAAGGTGGCCACGGGCACGCCCTTGGGCATCTGCACGATGGAGTGCAGCGAATCCACCCCCTGCAGATGGCGGCTGGCCACAGGCACGCCCAACACCGGCACCACGGTCTTGGCGGCGATCATGCCCGGCAGATGCGCCGCGCCGCCCGCGCCGGCGATGATGGCCTGCAGGCCGCGGCTGGCGGCACTCTCGGCGTAGCGGAACATGTCGTCGGGCATGCGGTGGGCCGAGACCACCTGGGCCTCGTGCGCGACGCCGAACTGCTCGAGGATGGCTACCGCGTGCTGCATGGTGTCCCAGTCGCTGCTGGAGCCCATGACCACGCCGATCTGTATGGGGTTCATGTAAGGGATGGGCAGGTCACGCCCGCAAGGGGAAACCCGCGATTTTACGTTTTATGCCCGGACTGCGTTTGCCGGCCTGGCGCACCCCGGCGCCGGGAATATGTCCGAGAATCGCCGTTGACCTTGTTAACTCGCGCGCCGCCGCATCACCGGGATTGCCAACACATGATCGATGTCACCGTAGAAAACTTTGAAGCCGAGGTGGTTGCCGCCTCCATGACCACGCCCGTGCTGGTGGACTTCTGGGCGCCCTGGTGCGGCCCCTGCAAGACGCTGGGCCCGGTGCTGGAGAAGCTGGAGGTGGCCTACGCCGGCCGCTTCACGCTGGCCAAGATCGACTCCGACCAGCAGCAGCAGCTGGCGGCGATGTTCGGCATCCGCAGCATTCCCACCTGCGTGCTGATGATGAACGGCCAGCCGGTGGACGGCTTCACCGGCGCCCTGCCCGAGGGCCAGCTGCGCGCCTTTCTGGACAAGCACCTGCCCAGCGCCGAGGAGTTGCAGGCCGAGGAGCAGGAGGAACAGGCCCAGGAGGCCCTGGCCGGCGGCGACACCGCGGGCGCGCTGGAGGCGCTGCAGCAGGCCGTGCTGACCGACCCGGCCAACGAAGAGGCGCGCTTTGACTACGTCAAACTGCTGCTGCAGCAGGGCCGCGAGGACGACGCCAAGGTGGCCTTCGCCCCGGTGATCGCCAAGGCCGAGGGCTCGCGCCGCCTGGGCGCGCTCAAGGCCTGGATGGATGCTCTTGATTTTGTAACTGCAGGCGCTTATGGGGCGGGCGCTGGAGCCGAATTTGATGCAAAGATTGCCGCCAACAAGCGTGATTTCGAGGCGCGCTACGGCCGCGCCCGCTGGCTCATGGCCCAGCAGCGCTGGACGGACGCCATGGACGAGCTGCTGGAAATCCTGATGCGCGACAAGGGCTGGAACGAGGAGGCCGCGCGCAAGACCTATATCGCCATCTTGGAGCTCATCGAGCCGCCCCGGGTCAAGGTCGCCGAGGGCCAGATCCCGCCCGAGGATCCGGTGCTGGCCAGCTACCGCCGGCGCCTGTCCAGCGTCGTGCTGAGTTGAGCTGGCGCCGCCGCGCGTGGCTGGCGCTGGCGGCGCTGTTGGCCGGCTGCGCCAGCGTACCGCCGCCCGATGCCTTCATCACCGGCACCGTCATCGCGCGCGAGCGGCTCTACATCCCCCCTGACGCGGTGTTCGATGCCGCCCTGGTGGATGTCACGCAGGTGGGCGAGCCGCCCCTGGTGCTGGCGCGCCAGCGCATCGCCCCGGCCGGGCCGCTGCCCTATGAATTGCGCATCCCCTACCGCCAGGCGCTGATACAACCGCGGGGCCGCTATGAGGTGCATGCCGCGGTCACGCAGCAGGGGCGCCTGCTGCTGGACACGCCGGGCGTGCACCCGGTGCTGCTCAGCCCCGCGTTCCGCCATGTGGATGTGATCCTGGCGCGCCGGCCCTTGCAGGAGGCCACGCTGAACGCCAGCGTACCCCTGCGCCAAACCTACTGGAAGCTGATCGAACTGGTGGATGGCGCCGACCTGGCAGCGCCGGCGGACGGGGCCGATGCCGCCCATCTGGTGCTGGCGCGCGACTCCGACCGGGCCATGGGCTCGGGCGGCTGCAACCGCTTCGCCGCGCGCTACCAGGTAGACGGGGGGCAGTTGCGCTTCGATGCCCTGGTGTCGGGCCTGCGCCTGTGCCTGCAGGACGGCACCAGCGAGCTGGCCTACCTCGAGCGGCTGGATGCGGTGCGTGCTTACTGGCAGCAGGGCCGCAGCCTGGAGCTGCGCGATCGGGCCGGCAAGCCCGTGCTGCGCTTCGTGGCCGAGGAACGCGGCGAGCCGCCGCCAGACGACGACGAGCCGCCGCTGCAGCCCTCGTGATGCGGCCCTGGTCAGGCGGTGAGCCGCTGTAGCGCCTCGCGGTACTTGGCGGCGGTGTTTTCCACCACCTCGCGCGGCAGGCGCGGCGCGGGCGCGGTCTTGTCCCAGGGCTTGCCGCCCACCTGGGCCTGCTCCAGCCAGTCGCGCACGAACTGCTTGTCGTAGCTGGGCGGGTTCTCGCCTTTGGCCAGGGCGTCGGCGTAGCCCTCGACGGGCCAGTAGCGCGAGCTGTCGGGCGTCAGCACTTCGTCCATCAGCACCAGGCGGCCATTGCCGTCCAGGCCGAACTCGAACTTGGTGTCGGCAATGATCATGCCCTTTTCCAGGGCCATCGCGGCCGCGGCCTCGTACAGGCGGATGCTGATGTCGCGGATCTGCGTGGCCAGCTCCGGGCCCACCATCTCCACCGTGCGCTCGAAGGTGATGTTCTCGTCATGCTCGCCCACCGCAGCCTTGGCGGCGGGGGTGTAAATGCTGTGCGGTAGCCTGGCGGCGTTGGTCAGGCCGTCCGGCAGCGGCACGCCGCAGACCGAGCGCGACTGCTGGTATTCCTTCCAGCCGCTGCCGGCCAGGTAGCCGCGCACCACGGCCTCGATGGGCAGGGGCTTGAGGCGCTGCACCAGCATGGAGCGGCCGCGCACCTGGGGTGCCTCGGCGGGCGTGACCACGCTCTCGGGTGCCTCGCCCGTCAGGTGGTTGGGCACGATATGCCCCAGCTTGTCAAACCAGAACAGCGCCATGCGCGTGAGCAGTTCGCCCTTGCCGGGAATCGGCTCGCCCATGATCACGTCAAAGGCCGAGAGCCGGTCGCTGGCCACCATCAGGATGCGGTCGTCCCCCACGGCGTAGTTGTCGCGCACCTTGCCGCGCGCCAGCAGCGGCAGCGAGGTCAGGGCGGAGGTGTGCAGGGCAGGGGTGCTGGGCTGGGTCATGTCGGTGGGGCAGGCGCGCGCAAAACGAATCGGCTGCGCCGACGGGCGCAGCGAAAGCGGCCCATTCTAGCGGTGCGCCCGGGTTGCGCAGGCGGGCGCCGCGCGCAGGGGAAAGCCGGCCCATTGTGGAACATTTCTGCTGGTTTGACATTTGTTCCGCATATCCCATATCCGCGGGCCAGGAAAGGCGTTGCGTTCCACGGCCGGCACGCGCATAGTGAATCCAGGGATGTGCGCATGCCATCCCCGGTCGCCCAGCTTCCAATCGGGTGGGCGGCATTGTTCAATTGAAGGAGGCTTGTCTATGAATTTGACGATCAGCGGTCATCATCTCGAAGTGACCCCGGCCTTGCGTAGCTATGTGACCACCAAGCTGGATCGCATCATTCGCCACTTCGACCAAGTGGTGGACGTGAAGGTACTACTGACCGTAGAGAAGCAAAAGGAGAAGGAAAAACGCCAGCGCGCGGAATGCACGCTGCATGTGAAAGGCAATGACCTGTTCGTGGAGAGCGCCCATTTCGACCTGTATGCGGCCATCGATGAACTGATGGACAAGCTCGACCGCATGGTCGTGCGCCACAAGGATCGCCAGCAGGATCACCAGGCCGGCCTGCGCCGCGCCACGGCCCAGGCGGCCGCCGCGGCGTCCTGACAGCCGTGCCTGCCCTGGCCCGCGCCATCGCCCATGCGGCGGCTGGCGCAGCAACCGCCCCCGTGGCGGTTTTTTGTTGCCGACAGATACACTTTCAGGGTTTCCGCTAGGCGTGCATAATCGTTACCTACTGACCATGAATCGACTAGCTTCCATATTGCCTGCCGCACAAGTGCTCGTGAGCGTCGATGCCACCAGCAAGAAGCGTGCGTTCGAGGAGGCCGGGCTGCTGTTTGAGAGCCAGCACGGCCTGTCCCGGGCCCTGATCACCGACAGCCTGTTTGCCCGCGAGCGCCTGGGCTCCACCGGCCTGGGCCACGGCGTGGCTATTCCGCATGGCCGCATCAAGGGGCTCAAGTCGCCCATGGCGGCGGTGTTCCAGCTGGCGCATCCCATCGGCTTTGACGCCCCCGACGAACAACCTGTGGCGCTGCTGATCTTTCTGTTGGTGCCCGAGGCGGCGACGCAAAAGCACCTGGAAATCCTCTCCGAGATCGCCGAGCTGCTCAGCGACAGCGGCCTGCGCGAGCGCATGAAGGCCTGCACCGACGCCGCCAGCCTGCACGCCATGATCTCAGGCTGGCAGTCCGCCCAGGGCGGATGAGCCCGACACCCGCCCGCCAGCCGCCGTGAAACCCAACGTCGTCAGTGCCGATGCGCTCTTCGAGGAGTTCCGCGTCCTGCTGAAATGGCAGTGGATCGCCGGCCTGGGGGCATCGGAGCGGCGCTTCACCGAGGTCGCCGTGCGCGCCGCGCGCTCCAGCGCCGATCTGGTGGGCTACCTGAACTACATCCATCCCTATCGCACGCAGGTGCTGGGCGAGCGCGAGATCGCCTACCTGACCAACGCCACGCCCGAGGACTGCGAACGCCGCATTGCGCGCATCGTCACGCTGGAGCCCCCGGTGCTGGTGCTGGCCGACGGCCAGCAGGCGCCGGACGAGCTGGTGTCGATGTGCGAGCGTGCGCAGATCCCGCTGTTTGCCACGCACGAGTCGGCGGCCTTCATCATCGACGTGCTGCGCACCTACCTGTCCAAGCATTTCGCCGACCGCACCACCATGCATGGCGTGTTCATGGACATCCTGGGCCTGGGCGTGCTGATCACGGGCGAATCCGGCCTGGGCAAAAGCGAGCTGGGGTTGGAGCTGATCTCGCGCGGCAATGGCCTGGTGGCCGACGATGCGGTGGATCTGTACCGCATCAACCAGACCACCATCGAGGGCAAGTGCCCGGAGCTGCTGCAAAACCTGCTCGAGGTGCGCGGCATAGGCCTGCTGGACATCCGCGCCATCTTTGGCGAATCGGCCGTGCGCCGGCGCATGCGCCTGAAGCTCATCGTGCACCTCGTGCGCAAGGAGACCATGGAGCGCGACTACGAGCGCATGCCCTACGAGCCGCTCACCCAGGACGTGCTGGGCGTGCCCGTGCTCAAGGTGGTTGTGCAGGTGGTGGCCGGACGCAACATCGCCGTGCTGGTCGAGGCGGCGGTGCGCAATACCATCCTGCAGTTGCGCGGCATAGACACCTACCAGGAGTTCCTGGAGCGCCACCGCCGGGCCATGGAAAGCGGCAGCGGCGCCTGATCAGCGTTTCTTCGCGCAGTCGGCGCATTGGCCGTACAGCGCCATCGAGTGGTCGTGGATCACCCAGCCCTTGTCCTTGGCGATCAGGTTCTGGCGCTTCTCGATCTCGGGGTCGTAGAACTCTTCCACCTTGCTGCAGACCGTGCACACGAAATGGTCGTGGTGCTGGCCCTCGTTGAGTTCGTAGATCGCCTTGCCGCTCTCAAAACTGCTGCGGATCAGGATGCCGGCCTGCTCGAACTGCGTCAGCACGCGGTACACCGTGGCCAGGCCGATGTCCGAGCGCTCGTCGAGCAGCACGCGGAACACGTCCTCGGCCGTCATGTGGCGCTGCGTGCCCTTCTGGAAGATCTCCAGGATCTTCAGCCGTGGCAGGGTGGCCTTGAGGCCGGTGCTTTTGAGTTCGTCGATGTTCGTCATGACAGGTTCTTTCTGGTGCCAGGGCGAAATCAGCTGGGAGAGCCCCGCGGGCTGTGCGCAAGGCCCCGGCCGCTACAATGGCCCGGATCATATCCCCTATGCATAGACCCATGTTTGCTCCCGCCTGTTGGGGCGCCCGCCGGGGCGCCATTGTGTTGTCGGCCCTGGGCCTGTGCACCGGCCTGGCCGGTTGCGCCGGCACCGGCGAGCGCCTGGCCAGCATGGTCACGCCCTACAAGGTGGACGTGGTGCAGGGCAACTTCATCTCGCGCGAGCAGGTGCAGGCGCTGCAGCCCGGCATGGGGCGCCAGCAGGTGCGCGAGATCCTGGGCACGCCGCTGATGGTGAGTCTGTTCCATGGCGACCGCTGGGAATATGTGTTTACCCTGAAGCGCCCGGACGTGCCGGCGCAGACGCGCAAGCTCACCGTGTTCTTCAAGGACAACATGCTCGATCGTGTCGAGGGCGACGAGATGCCCTCCGAAGCCGAGTTCGTGGCCTCGCTCAGCTCCAGGCGGGCCCAGGCCAAGGTGCCGCCGCTCGAAGCCACCGAGGCCCAGCTGGAGCGCTTCCCCAAGGCCAAGCCGGCCTCGGCTGCCCCCGCGGCGCCCACGCCTGCCCCCGCCGCCAGCTACCCGCCGCTGGAATCGCGCCGCTGAGTCGCGCGCCCGCGGCTGGCCTGGCCAGGCCAGTCCGATTTGTTTTGATTGCGAGCCGACATGACCTCTACCTCCTCTACCGCACAGCGCCGCGTGGCCGTCGCCGGCGCCTCCGGCCGCATGGGCCGCATGCTCATCGAGGCCATTTGCGCCAGCGATGACTGCCTGCTGGCCGGAGCCCTGGATCTGGCCGGCAGCCCCGCCGTGGGCCAGGACGCGGCGGCCTTCCTGGGCCGCGCCAGCGGTGTCGCCATTACCGCCGACCTGCGCGCGGGCCTGCAGAACGCCGACGTGCTGATCGACTTCACGCGCCCCGAGGGCACGCTGGCGCATGCCGCCATCTGTGCCGAGCTGGGCGTGCAGATGGTCATAGGCACGACGGGTTTCACCGATGCGCAGAAGGCCGAGCTGGACGCCGCCGCGCGCCGCGTGGCCATGGTGTTCGCGCCCAACATGAGCGTGGGGGTGAACGTCACGCTCAAGCTGCTGCAAATGGCGGCGCAGGCGCTGGATGCGGGCTACGACATCGAGATCATCGAGGCGCACCACAAGCACAAGGTGGATGCGCCCTCGGGCACGGCACTGAAGATGGGCGAGGTGATTGCCCAGGCCCAGGGCACGCTGCTGGCCGACCGCGCCGTGTACGAGCGCTACGGCCACACCGGTGAGCGCAAGAGCGGCAGCATAGGCTTTGCCACCGTGCGCGGCGGCGACATCGTGGGCGACCACACGGTGCTGTTCGCCGGCACCGGCGAACGCGTGGAGATCACGCACAAGTCCAGCAGCCGCGCCGGCTACGCCCAGGGCAGCCTGCGCGCCGTGCGCTACCTGGCCGGACAACGTGCGGGCATGTTCGACATGTTCGACGTGCTGAACCTGAAGTAAGGGCACATGGACGGCCTGCACTGGTTGCGCCAGGGGGATGCGGTCACGCAGGCCACGGCGGCGCTGCTGCTGGTCATGTCGGTGGCCAGCTGGGTCGTCATCTTCTGGAAGCTGCGCCTGATGCGCCGCGCCCATGTGGACATGCCGCGCTGCACGGCCGCCTTCTGGCAGGCACCCACCCTGGCCACCGCGGCCGAGCGCCTGCCCGCCTTCGACCGCGAAGCGCTGATCCTGCCCCTGGTGCGCGCGGCGCAGCAGGTCGAAGCTGCCCAGGCCGGTGCCCTGGCCAGTCAGGGCAGCCTGTCGCAGCGCCTCACGCGCGTGCTGCGCGATGCGCTGCATGGCGTGCTGGGCCGGTTGCAATTCGGCCAGGTGCTGCTGGCCACCGTTGGCTCCACCGCGCCCTTCGTGGGCCTGCTGGGCACGGTGTGGGGCATCTACCACGCGCTCACGGCGCTCACCGGGGCCGAGCAGATCAGCATAGAGCGCCTGGCCGGCCCCGTGGGCGAGGCGCTGATCATGACCGCAGCCGGCCTGACGGTGGCCATCCCCGCCGTGCTGGCCTACAACTGGTTCGGCCGCGTCAGCGCCCGCATCGAGGCCGACCTGGAGGGCTTCGCGCGCGACCTGCGCGAGCTGCTCGTCGATACCGACCCGCCCAACTAACGGCACGCCATGGCATTCGGCCGCCTGGAGCGCACCAAGGGCGCGGAGCCCATGAGCGACATCAACGTGACCCCGCTGGTGGACGTGATGCTGGTGCTGGTGGTGATCTTCATCCTCACCGCGCCGCTGCTGGCCAGCAGCATCCGCCTGCAACTGCCGCGCGCCGAGGGCGCCCAGGGCGGCACGCCGGAGCATGCGGTATCGCTGGCGGTCGATGCCGCCGGCCAGGTCTATCTGGACGAAGCGCCGGTGGACGCCGCCACCCTGGCCCAGCGCCTGCGGCAGATCGCCAACCAGCGCCCCGACACCGAGGTTCAGCTGCGCGCCGACCGCAGCGTGCCCTATGGGCGTGTGGTCGAGGTCATGGATGCGGCGCAGGCGGCCGGCCTGACGCGCATGGGTTTCGTGGCCCAGCCATCAACTCAAAAATAAGAGCGTCTGGCGCTTGCTGTACGGGCGTTATAGGCCAAACAACTCCCAATTCAGGCATCTCCGGGAGCGCCGGCGTCTCGCCGGCATGGTCGTGCGTACAGGCGAGACGCCGGTGCTCCCGCTGTCATGGCAAGCCCTTTTGCTGCAGCCCGCTGCGGATGTCCCAGCCCGTGGGGCTTTGGTACAGGCGCAGGTCGAATTCGGGCAGCAGCGCCAGCAGGTGGTCGAAGATGTCGCCCTGTATGGCCTCGTACTGCACCCAGGCCGTGGTGGCGGTAAAGCAGTACAGCTCCAGCGGCACGCCCTCGGCCGTGGGTTCGAGCATGCGCACCATCAGCGTCATGCCCTGGTGCACGCCGGGGTGGGCCTGCAGGTAGGCCTGCACATAGGCCCGAAAGGTGCCGATGTTGGTCAGCCGGCGCAGGTTGGCGGGCACGGCGGCGCCCTCGCCCAGCGCGGCGTTGGCGCTGTGCACGGCCTGGCGCTTGGCCGCCAGATAGGGCGCCAGCAGGGCGATGCGCTCCAGGCGGTCGATGTCCGCGTCGCTCAGGAAGCGCACCGTGGCGCTGTCGATGCGCAGCTGGCGCTTGATACGGCGCCCGCCCGATTCGCTCATGCCGCGCCAGTTGCGGTAGCTCTCGCTCATCAGGCGCCAGGTGGGGATGGTGGTGATCGTCTTGTCCCAGTTCTGCACCTTCACCGTGTGCAGGGCGATGTCGATCACCGCGCCGTCGGCGCCCATCTGCGGCATCTCTATCCAGTCGCCCACGCGCAGCATGTCGTTGGACGACAGCTGCACGCCCGCGGTGAACGACAGGATGGTGTCCTTGAACACCAGCATCAACACCGCCGACATGGCGCCCAGGCCCGACAGCAGGATCAGCGGCGAGCGGTCGATCAGCACCGCCACGATGACGATGGCACCGATCAACGCCAGCGCCAGCTTGCCCAGCTGCACATAGCTCTTGATGGAGCGGGTGGCCGTGCGCGCGCCCTCCGGCCTGCTCTCCTGCTCCTGCAGGATGGCGTTGAGCAAGGCGTTCAGCGTGCGCACCAGCTGCAGCACGGTCAGCGCGACGGCCAGGTTGCGGATCACCGCAAAGGCCACCGGGTCCAGGTGCGGCACGGCGCCAATGCCCGCCTGCACCACCAGCGACGGCACCACGCGCGCCAGGCGGCGCAGCACCTGGTCGTGCCATAACACGCGTGCCCAACGCACATCCATGCGCTCGCGCAGGCGCGGCACCGTGTGCAGCAGCAGGTATTGCGCCAGCGCCTGTACCACGTAGGCCAGCAGCAGCAGGCAGGCCAGGCCTATGGTGGCCTGCATCCAGGGTGATAGCGACAGAAACAGCGTGAGGACGGTCAAGGGCGGGAAAACTCCTTGCAATGCTGCGGCATGCCGGCCCCATGGGCTGGCGCTGCGCGGTGGTGGGGGGATGAACGCCTAGAATTGGGCGCAATTGTCAGACCCTTGTGACCACTGCGCAGCAGCGCAGTTCCCCGCCGCCTTTCTTATCCAGCTTCCCGATGCAAGACAAATACAACCACACCGAGGTGGAGCGCGCCGCGCACGCCCACTGGACGGCCAGCGATGCCTACCGCGTCACCGAGGATCAGGCAAAACCGAAGTACTACGCCTGCTCCATGCTGCCCTACCCCAGCGGCAAGCTGCACATGGGCCATGTGCGCAACTACACCATCAACGACATGCTCACGCGCCAGCTGCGCATGAAGGGGTTCAATGTACTCATGCCCATGGGCTGGGACGCCTTCGGCCTGCCGGCCGAGAACGCCGCGCTGAAGAACAAGGTGCCGCCCGCGCAGTGGACCTACGACAACATCGCCTACATGAAGCAGCAGATGCAGGCCATGGGCCTGGCCATCGACTGGAGCCGCGAGGTCGCCACCTGCGACCCGGAGTACTACAAGTGGAACCAGTGGCTGTTTTTGAAGATGCTGGACAAGGGCATTGCCTACCGCAAGACCCAGGTGGTGAACTGGGACCCGGTGGACCAGACCGTGCTGGCCAACGAGCAGGTGATAGACGGCAAGGGCTGGCGCACCGGCGCGCCGGTGGAAAAGCGCGAGATCCCCGGCTACTACCTGAAGATCACCGACTACGCGCAGGAGCTGCTCGACCATGTGCAGGTCGGCGGCGAAAAGGCCACCTTGAGCGGCTGGCCCGACAAGGTGCGCCTGATGCAGGAGAACTGGATCGGCAAGAGCGCCGGCGTGCGCTTTGCCTTCACGCACGACATCCAGGACGCGCAGGGTCATTTGATCCAGGACGGGAAGATGTATGTCTTCACCACGCGCGCCGACACCATCATGGGCGTGACCTTCTGCGCCGTGGCCCCCGAGCACCCGCTGGCCACGCACGCCGCGCAGGGCAATGCCAAGCTGGCCGCCTTCATTGAAGAATGCAAGAAGGGCGGCACCACCGAGGCCGAGCTGGCGCTGAAGGAAAAAGAGGGCATGGCCACCGGCCTGTTCGTCACCCACCCCTTGAGCGGCGAGCAGATCGCCGTCTGGGTCGGCAACTACGTGCTGATGAGCTACGGCGACGGCGCCGTGATGGGCGTGCCCGCGCACGACGAGCGTGACTTTGCCTTTGCGCTGAAGTACGACCTGGAGATCGAGCAGGTGATCCTGGTCGATGGCGAGCATTTCGACCACGAGCGCTGGCAGGACTGGTACGCCGACAAGGAGCGCGGCGTGACCATCAACTCCGACAACTTCAGCGGCCTGGCCCACAAGGACGCCGTCGCCGCCGTGGCCGCCGCCCTGGCCGCCAAGGGCCTGGGCGAGCTCAAGACCACCTGGCGCCTGCGCGACTGGGGCGTGAGCCGCCAGCGCTACTGGGGCACGCCGATCCCCATCATCCACTGCCCGGACTGCGGCGCCCAGCCCGTGCCCGAGAAGGACCTGCCCGTGGTGCTGCCGCCGGATCTGGTGCCCGACGGCTCGGGCAACCCGCTGGTGAAAAGCGAGCAGTTTCACGCCGGCGTGGTCTGCCCCTGCTGCGGCAAGGCCGCGCGGCGCGAGACCGACACCATGGACACCTTCGTCGATAGCTCCTGGTACTTCATGCGCTATTGCGACGCGCAGAACCACGACGCCATGGTCGGCGCCGGCACGGACTACTGGATGCGGGATCAGAATGCCGCTACCGGTGGCAGCGGCATGGACCAGTACATCGGCGGCATCGAGCACGCCATCCTGCACCTCTTGTACGCGCGCTTCTGGACCAAGGTCATGCGCGACCTGGGGCTGGTCAAGGTCGACGAGCCCTTCACCAAACTGCTGACCCAGGGCATGGTCTTGAACCATATCTACAGCCGCAAGAGCGCCAAGGGCGCGAAGGACTATTTCTGGCCGCATGACGTGGAACACATCCACGACGAGACGGGCAAGATCGTCGGCGCCAAATTGAAGAACGCGGCCGAGAGCACCGACGGTCTGCTCCCCGTGGGCACGGCCATCACCTACGAGGGCGTGGGCACCATGTCCAAGTCCAAGAACAACGGCGTCGATCCGCAGCACCTGATCGAAAAGTACGGCGCCGACACCGCGCGCCTGTACACCATGTTCACCGCGCCGCCCGAGCTGACGCTGGAGTGGAACGACGCGGCGGTGGAGGGCAGCTACCGCTTCCTGCGCCGGGTGTGGAACTTCGGCGTGAAGCTGTCTGCTATTGATAGAGAAGCTGCCAGCGCAAGTACAGCGGGCGTTACAAGCCTGAATGACGTTGAGTTTGGCAAGGAGGCGAAGGCCCTGCGCCTGGAGATCCACACCGTGCTCAAGCAGGTGGAGTACGACTACCAGCGCATGCAGTACAACACCGTGGTCTCCGGCGCCATGAAGATGATCAACGCGCTGGAGGACTTCAAGGCCCAGGACAGCGCAGGCGCCGCCGTGGCGCTGATCGAGGGCTTTGGCATCCTGCTGCGCGTGCTCTACCCGGCCACGCCGCACATCACGCACGCGCTGTGGACCGAGCTGGGCTACGCCGGCTCCCTGGGCGATCTGCTGGACGCCGCCTGGCCCCAGGTGGACGCTGGCGCCCTGGTGCAGGACGAGCTGGAGCTGATGCTGCAGGTGGGCGGCAAGCTGCGCGGCGCGATCCGCGTGCCGGCCAGCGCCGACAAGGCCGCCATCGAGGCCGCGGCGCTGGCCAGCCCCGACTTCCAGAAATTTGCCGAAGGCAAGGCGCCCAAGAAGGTCATCGTCGTGCCCGGCCGCCTGGTCAACGTGGTGCTGTGATGCGCAGACGCAGCCTGCTTGCCTGCCTGGCCGTGGCGCCGCTCACCGCCTGCGGCTTTCGCCTGCGCGGCGTGCCGCAGTTCGCCTTTCGCACGCTGTACGTGCAGGCGCCCGAAGGCTCGGCCATGGCGCGCGAGCTGGTGCGCACGCTGCAGGGTGCGGGCGGCAACCTCACGGTGCTGACCGACCCCGCCCAGCTGCCCCAGGCCGAGGCCGTGCTGGAGCTGCCCGGCGAGCAGCAGGAGCGCATTGCCGTAGGCATGAGCGCCGCCGGCCAGATCCGCGAGCTGCAGCTGCGCCTGCGCCTGCGCTTTCGGCTGCGTGGCCAGCAGGGCCAGGAATGGATACCCGAGACCGAGCTGCGCCAGCAGCGCGACATCAGCTACAACGAAACCCTGGCCCTGTCCAAGGAGGGCGAGGAGGCCATGCTGTTTCGCAATATGCGCACCGACATGGTGCAGCAACTGATGCGCCGCCTGGCGGCGGTGAAGATTGGTGCAACCCCCTGAGTCGCTTCGCGCCTTCCCCCTTCTCCTGCGGGAAGGGGGACGCCGCCGGTGGCCTGGCAAAGCCAGCTCCACGGCGGCTGCTGGCCTTGCGTGCGCCAGTAGCGAAGGTAGCGCATTTCACTATTGTTTATATAGCTGTTTGCGCTTTATGGATAAGAGTTGGAGCCTGATTTGACTCAAATCTCTCTGAGCCAGCTCGCCGCCCACCTGGCCAAGGGCCCGCGCCCGCTCTACACCCTGCACGGCGACGAGGCCCTGTTGCAGCAGGAGGCGCTGGACGCCATACGCGCGGCGGCGCGCGCCCAGGGTTATACCGAGCGCAGCAGCTTCACCGTGGCCGGCGCGCACTTTGACTGGAGCGCGGTGCTGGCCGCTGGCGGCTCATTGAGCCTGTTTGCCGACCGGCAGATCGTCGAGATCCGCATCCCCTCGGGCAAGCCCGGCAAGGACGGCGGCGCCGCGCTGCAGCAGATCGCCCAGGCGGCGCAGGGCAACGACAGCGTGCTCACCCTGGTCGTGCTGCCGCGCCTGGACAAGGCCACCAGGACCGGCGCCTGGTTCTCGGCGCTCGAAGCACATGGCGCCACGGTGCAGATCGACCCCGTGGAGCGCGCCCAGCTGCCGGCCTGGATCGCCCAGCGCCTGGCCGCCCAGGGCCAGCGCGTGGCCGCCGGCGAGGAGGGCCAGCGCACGCTGCAATTCTTTGCCGACCGCGTCGAGGGCAACCTGCTGGCCGCGCACCAGGAGATCCAGAAGCTGGCCCTGCTGCACCCCCAGGGCGAGCTGTCGCGCGAACAGGTCGAGGCCGCCGTGCTCAACGTCGCGCGCTACGACGTGTTCAAGCTCTCCGAGGCCGTGCTCTCCGGCCAGGTGGCGCGCACCCAGCGCATGCTCGACGGCCTGCAGGCCGAGGGCGAGGCCGAGGTGCTGGTGCACTGGGCACTGGCCGAGGACATACGCGCCCTGAAGCGCGTGAAGGACGCCATGAACGCCGGCAAACCGCTGCCCATGGCGCTGCGCGAAAACCGTGTCTGGGGCGTCAAGGAGCGGCTCTACGAACGCCTGCTGCCCCAGGCCAGCGACGCGCAGCTGGCGCGCCTGCTGCAATCGGCGCATGTGGTGGACGGGATCGTCAAGGGCTTGAAGCAAGCCGACTGGCCACAGGACGGCTGGCAGGCGCTGTCGCGCCTGGCGCTGCAGCTGTGCCGCCTGGGGCGCTGAAGCCGCTGCCCGGCGCCTTGCCGGAGCCTTGCCTGAGCACCGCCGTCAGCCACCGTTGACAGCGCCATGGCATGGGAGTAAATGCTGACACTGGCGCGCAGGCATGCCGGCGGCCGACACCGCGCGCCCGATCGTTCGACTCACGCTTTTGCGGCAGGAGGTTGTATGACAGCGCATTCCCATTCCCACGCCCAGGCCCACTCATGCACCATCAAGACGGTAGCCGTTGCCGAACTGGCGGCGGCAGCGGACAGGGCGGTGCAGATCAACCCGCTGAATGCCCCATCGATCCAGATGGTGCGCGCGCTCGGCATGCCCGCCGAGATGCCGGTCCAGGCGCGCCTGAGCGTGCTGACGAAAAAATACTGGGGCTCCAAGGGCGTCAAGCTCACGGTCGGCTTCATGGACAGCCCGCCGGCCGACCTGCGCGCGCGCATCCTGAGCCACATGAACGCCTGGGGCGCGTGGAGCAACGTGCGCTTTGTCGAGACCAAGACCAATCCCCAGGTGCGCATTGCCCGCACCGCGGGCGACGGCTACTGGTCCTACCTGGGCACCGACGTGCTGTTGATACCTGCCAACGCCCCGACGATGAACTTGGACGGCTTCACCATGAACACCCCGGACTCGGAGTTCTACCGCGTGGTGCGCCACGAGACCGGCCATACGCTGGGCTTTCCGCATGAGCATATGCGCAAGGAAATCATCGACCGCATCGACAAGCAAAAGGCCATTGCCCATTTCATGCAAACCCAGGGCTGGAGCGAGCAGGAAGTGATCCAGCAGGTGCTGACGCCGCTGGCGCAATCGGCCCTGATCGCCACCGCCCAGGCCGACCCGACCTCCATCATGTGCTACTGGCTGCCGGCCAGCATCATGAAGGACGGCCAGGCCGTCAGCGGCGGCAACGACATCAACGCGCTTGATGCCCAGTTCTCCGGCCTCATTTACCCCGGCCCGGTGGCGCCATCGTGCATCTGGCCCAACGGCAAGGCCTATTTCTTCAAGGGCAAGCAATACCTGCGCTACGACCCCAAGGCCGACAAGACCGACGCCGGCTACCCCAAGCCCATGGCCGGCAACTGGCCCGGCTTTCCCACCACCTTCAGCAACAAGGTCGATGCCTTCGTGCTCTGGGGTGGCGGCAAGGCCTATTTCTTCAAGGGCAAGCAATACCTGCGCTACGACGTGGTGGCCGACCATGTCGATCCCGGCTACCCGCGCCCCATCGCCGGCAACTGGCCCGGCATGTGGCCCGAGAAGATAGACGCCGCTATCTGCTGGCCCGGCAACGGCAAGGCCTATTTCTTCAAGGGCGACCAGTACCTGCGCTACGACATCGCCGGCGACAAGACCGATGCCGGCTACCCCAGGCCGATTGCCGGCAACTGGCCGGGCTTCCCGGCCGACTTTGCCGCCGGCGTGCAGGCCGCGGCCGTGTGGAACAACGGCAAGGCCTATTTCTTCAAGGGCAGCCAGTACCTGCGCTACGACATCGCCGCCGACAAGGTCGATGCCGGCTACCCCAAGCCGATTGCCGGCAACTGGCCGGGTTTCTGGCCCGGGGGGCTGGATGCCTGATGGGCCACCGGGGCCCTTCGGGCCCGTGCTTGACGCGGCGCCATGGCCCGACGCACAGCCGGCGCCCGCCGCGCCCTGGTCGCGCACCGAGGACGCCCTGCCGCCCGAGATCGCGCGCATTGCCGAGGGCGCGGTCACCCTGTTCAAGGGCGGGCTGATGAACGCCGGCCGGCAGACCTGGTACGCACTCGATCTGCAGCGCCGCTGCTTTCTGGCCGTGCTGCGCCAAAGCGGTGCCGGTGCGGCCCTGCCGGCGGGCGCCAGACCGGTGGCCACATGCCCGGCGGCCACCGAATCACTGCACCAGGCGAGCGCCAGCGCCGCGCAGTGCCAGGCCTTTGCTGCGCTGGCGCAGCGCCTGCTGGCCTGTGCCGACGCACAGGACGGCCAGCCCGAGCCCCTGCCCCAGGGCCCGCTGCGCCGCAGCCTGCTGCTGCTGCACCAGGGGCAGGCGCTGGCGCTGCCGGGCGGGGCCGCCGCGCAAGCGCTGCGCGCCGAGATCATCTGGCTGATCCAGCAGCCGCTGCAGCAGGAGCTGCTGGGGCCCGATCCACATGCCGGCGCTTGACGCGCGCCAAGCCCGGTAGGACACTCGTTAGTCACGACTTACTGTCGTGCAACGATCAGAACCATGTGCATCCTGCCCTTGCTGGCCATGGATTCGCAGCCGGTTTCGGGATCTGACCTTGAAGGAGCATGAAGCAGGCATTCATCGCGCTGGTCACTACAGGCAGTCCCCCCTCGTAGCCGATTCGCGCCCACTTCAGCGAGGTAAATCATCATGGCAACCAGACGCAAAACCGAAGGCGGATCGACGGGTGCTGGCGGCGCCGACCCCTGTGAATGCCGCGCCGGCCCGCTGGCGGGCACGGCCTTCGTGGGCTTCAGGGGGCTGCATGGGGCCACGGGCAAGTGGCTGCACTATGCCGATGTCGATGGCCAGGCCATCTTCGAGGGCGACATCGTGCTTGGCAGCGTGGCCGACATGCAGGCCGACGAATCCGGCAACCCGGTGCTGTTCTCGGTGGGCATCACCAGCCCGGACGGCGTGCAGTTCCGCTGGGCCGGCGGCCGCGTGCCCTATGAGGTGGACCCGGCGCTGCCCAACCAGGCGCGCATCACCGATGCCATTGCGCATTGGGAGTCCAACACCGTGATCCGCTTCGTGCTGCGCACGGCGGCCAACGCCGCGCAGCACCCGGACTATGTGCGCTTCGTGCCCGGCGGCGGCTGCTCCTCGCATGTGGGGCGGCGCGGCGGCATGCAGGCCATCACGCTGGGCGCGGGCTGCACCACCGGCAACACCATCCACGAGATCGGCCACGCCGTGGGCCTGTGGCATGAGCAAAGCCGCGAGGACCGCGACCAGTTCGTGCAGGTCAACTGGGCCAACATCGACCCGGCGATGCAGCACAACTTCAACCAGCACATACAGGACGGCGACGACCTGGGCGCCTACGACTTCGGCTCCATCATGCATTACCCGGGCACGGCCTTTTCCATCAACGGCCAGCCCACCCTGGTGCCGCGCGTGGCCCTGCCGCCGGGCGTGGTGATGGGGCAGCGCACCGGCCTGTCGGCCGGTGACATTGCCGGCGTGCTGGCCATGTACCCCAATGTGCGGCCGACGATCAAGGAGGTGGGCAAGGACCCCATCCGCGACACCATCAAGGAGGTGCGCAAGGACGTCATCCGCGACACCATCAAGGAGGTGCGCAAGGACCCCATCCAGGACACCGTCAAGGAGGTGCGCAAGGATCCCATCCGCGACACGGCCAAGGAGCTGCGCAAGGACCCCATCACCGACCCGATCACGGTCAAGGAGGTCGGCCGCGACCCCATAGGCCCGATAGGCCCGGGCCCGGTGATCAATCCGGCCATTCGCGATTACTCCGCCCCCTTCGTGCTGGCCGGCGCCAGCCGCCAGCCGCTGGGCAACGACCTTGGCGGCGGGCTGGGCGATGCGCTGCAGCAGGCCGCCGCGCAGGTCGATCAGCTGGCCGCGGCCCACGAAGAGGCCCAGGCCATGGCCGACGCCCTGGCGCAAGAGCTGGAGCAGGCCGTGGCGCAATGGCAGGCGCTGGGGGGTGAGGGCGGCGCATGATCCTGGTCGTCTCCTACCCGGGCGAGGAGCACACCGACGCCGTCTGCGCGCGCCTGGCCGCCGCGGGCGAGCCGGTGCACCGGCTGAATCTGGCCGACTTTCCCGCCCGGCTGCCGCTGGCCTGCGCCTGGACTAGCCAGGCGGCGCCGGCGCTGCGGCTGCTGGGCGCAGAGCCCATCGACCTGGCGGTGGTGGACGCCGTCTGGTGGCGGCGCGTGCAGCCGTTCGAGATCGACCCCGGCATTGGCCCGGCAGACCGCCGGCAGTTCGTGCACAGCGAGACCGAGCAGGCCGTGCTGGGCATGCTCGACTCCATCGACGCGCCCTGGATCAACCCGCGCCTGGCCGACGACGCCGCGCACCGCAAGCCGCTGCAGTGGACGCAGGCCGCCGCCGTCGGCCTGACGCTGCCGCCCACCTGCGTGACCACCGCGCCCGACCAGGCGCGCGCCTTCTGCGCCGCGCACCACAGCGCCGGCGTGGTGTTCAAGCCCTTCCTGGCCAGCATTGCCGACTGGCGCGAGACACGCCTGGTGGAGGCCGAAGACCTGGCGCGGCTGGAGCTGGTGCGGCTGGCGCCGGTGATCTTCCAGCGCCGCATACAGGGTGTGGATTTGCGCGTCACGGTGATAGGCGAGGCCCTCTTTGCCGCCGAGATCGACGCGCGCGACAGCAGCTACCCCGTGGACATGCGCATGGTCATAGGCGAGGCAAAAATCCGCGCCGTGGACCTACCGCCGGCACTGAGCCAGCGGCTGCTGGCGCTGATGCGCCGGCTGGGGCTGGTCTACGGCGCCATCGACCTGAAGCAGGACGAGCACGGCGACTACTACTTTCTGGAGGTCAACCCCGCCGGCCAATGGCAGTTCGTAGAATCGCGCGCCGGCCTGCCCATCACCCAGGCCCATGCCGACGCCCTGCGCCGCATGGCCAGCGCGCAGCGCCGGCGCCGCGGCAAAACAGCCAGAAGCACCCAAGACCATGCAACACCTTGAAGGCCAGGTCATCTGGCCCGCCGACACCGCCAGCGACGGCGCCGGGCTCACCCTCACCGTGCAGCTGCGCGACGTGGCGCTGCAGGACATCGCCGCGCCCCTGGTGGCCGAACATGTCGCCCCGGTTGCGGCCCCCGCCGCCGGCCAGGCCAGCGCCTTCCGGCTCGCCTGGCGTGCCCCCGCCGCCGCACCCGGCCAGGGCGCGCCCCAGCTGGCCCTGCAGGCACGCGTGGTGGACGCCAGCGGCCGCCTGCGCTACATCAGCACCGAGCATGTCGCCGCCGCTCCGGGCGCCAGGATCAGGCTGCAGCGGGTGGGGTGAAGCGACTTGGCCCCGTAACAATGGATCCGGCAACCAAGCGCTGACCGTCATCCAGGCGACTCCGCAACCAAGCGTTGACCGTCATCCCGGCGCAGGCCGGGATCCAGGGATGCCCTTGGCCAGCCTGGATGCCGGATGCTGGATCCCGGCCTGCGCCGGGATGACGACAGCCAACGACCGCTACTTGCCGGATCAAAAGGCTTGTTCCTCGGGCGCCAGATCGATTTTTCTGGCGGCCTACTCCTCCCAGAACGCCTCGATCAAATCGCCCTCGGCGTCCAGCAGCCACCATTCGATCACCACGTCGCGCTGGCCCATGCCCAGCAGCCCGAGGAGGCCGCGCGGGGCGCCGCGGCGCGGGCAGCGCCACAGCTGGTCGCCCGGCTGCATGCGCGCCAGCACGGCGCGGCGCAGGTCGGGATGCACCTCGGGGCCGTGGACATCGACCAGGCGGTCCTGGCCGTCGCCGATCTCGGCGGGCGTTGCGGGGCGGGGGCGGCTCATGGGGCGTCTGCGGTGCGGCTGCGCTCGTGGTTCAGCGCCAGCAGGCGGCGCAGGATTTCGTCGTCGGGCATGTCGGCGCGCCAGTCCTGCCAGCCGTAGGCCGCGGCCACGGCAGCGTCCAGTTGCGCGTGGGCCTGGGCCAGCCAGGCGGGGCGCTGGTTGTAGAGGTTGGTCAGGGTGCGTTTTTGCAGGGCCTTGGCGTCGGCTTCGCTCAGGTTGGGGCGCGGCTCGATGCGGTCGGGGTAGGGCGAGGCGTCCATGCCCAGCGGCACGGCCTCAGGCACGGCCCGTGTCCACTCGGGCGGGTTGAGCCAGTTGCGGCGCAGCTGGTCCAGGCGCTGGGCGGCCTGGGCGATGGCGCTGGCGGCGGCGCGTGCGTCTATGTTTTTGATAGCTGTTTGCGCTTGCTGGGTGGGCGCTAGCGGCATTTTTTGCTTGAAATCTTCCGCCAGGCCGGAGGGGATCAGCGCGCCGCCCTCCAGGGCCTCGGTGCGCTGGTGGGCCGTGTCCGCGGGGGTCAGGCCGGCGGGGAAGGGGAAGGTTTCGAAGCAGGTGGTGGGGGTGTAGCGCGGGTCGTTGCCCACGCCTAGCCAGGTGCCCATGCGCAGCGACCACAGCTCGTGCATGCGGCTGTGCAGGATGCCGAAGGTGGTGTCGTCGGCGCGGGCGATGGCGACGGTGGCGGTGTCGGGGATGGCGCTGCCCGGGCTCCACACGAAGAGTCGGTGTTTGGATACACGGACGGTGAGCGCAAAACGTGCCAAGCGCTCCAGCGCGATGCGCATTGCGGGGCGACTGCGCTCATGTAACCACCACTTGGCATCCTTGCGTGTGGGCTTTACATGCTTCAAGACGTGTTCGAACGGAGCCTCGTAGAGCGATGCTTCGGGTTCGGTGGCGTTTACACCGAAATCGACAATCCACATGTCTTGCGGGCGGCGCACAACGTTTGCGCCATTACTCCACGGGCGGATTACCCGGCTGTTGCTCATGCCGTTGACGTTAGGCAATCGCAGCCAATACCTGGCGATCTCACCCGAGATCTCAAAGGTGCCGTATTTCTTGGTGCCCTCGAATGCTGTGTTTTCGTTTTCCGGCAAATGAACGGCGGTACTGGCATCGAAGCCGGCAAGGTCAGCCAAATTGGCATCGATGTGCGTGGTCGTGCGGCCGTTAAGGCGTGTGGCGTTGCAATTGCCAAAACAGACCAATGACACTCGCACTGCTGCCCCGTCGTTGACCCACGGCTCGTCAGACCAAGCATCAAAAATTGCAGAGTCTTTGCATATGGCCTCCAGGACGGTGCGGTTGACGCCGCCGCGAATGGAGTTGGTTGCGACCAGCCCTGCCGCTTGTAAACCGTGCAACTGAATTTCTTGCAGGGCTTTGTCGAACCAATAGCACACCAAGTCAGCAAACCCGGGGACGCGGCTGCCATAGACGAGGTTGAGAGCATCAAAGTAGTTGCCTCCCAGCTCGCCGCGTTTCTTGCTGCCCCCCAAAAACGGCGGATTGCCCACCACCACGTCGGCGCGGGGCCAGGGGGCTTCGGTGGCGGTAGCGCCCGGTGGGCCGGCTTCGGGGTCGGAGCCCGAGTTTCGCTGCGCGAAATCGGGATCCGACCCCGAAGCCTGGGTGGCTGGGTGCGCGGGGGCTAGCGCTGGCGCGGCGGCGGTTGCGGCTGTTGCTCCCTCGCCCCCTTGGGGGAGAGGGTGGGGGTGAGGGGGTGCTTCGGCGCTGCGCCCGGTGGAGTCACCCTCACCCCAGCCCTCTCCCGCTTGCGGGCGAGGGGGCAAGGACAGCAGCGCGTCGCGGCATTCGATCTGCTCCAGCGGCTCCAGCACGGGGTTGGTCTTGACCTCGTAGCCGTGGGCGATGCGCCACTGGATCTCGCCTATCCACAGCGACACGCGCGCCAGCTCGGCGGCGTATTCGTTCAGCTCTATGCCCAGCATGTTGTGCGGGCCGGTGACCAGATCCTGCTCGCGCGCCAGGCCCAGGTTGGCGGCCTGGGTGATGCAGTACAGCTCCACGTCCTTCAGTGCCTTCAGGCCCAGGAACAGAAAGTTGCCGCTGCCGCAGGCGGGGTCGAGGATGCGGAACGCGCGCAGCCGCTCCAGCCATTGCACGAAGCGGTTGTGGGCCTTTTTGTAGGCGGCGTCGCCATGTTTCCTGATCTTGGCCGTTTGCGCTTGCAGGTCTTGCGCCAGAAGCTCCCATTCTTGTAGCAATGGCCGGGTGATGACGGGCTCGATGATGCGGGCTATTGTTGCCGGGTCGGTGTAGTGCGCGCCCAGCTGGCTGCGCTTGGCGGGGTCCAGGCCGCGTTCGAACAGGGTGCCGAAGATGGAGACGTCGATGGCGCTCCAGTTCAGGCCGGCGGCGTTGCGCAACTCGGTGATGTCGAGGATCTCCAGCTTCGGGACATGGATGTGCGCGAACAGCCCGCCGTTGAACCAGGGGATGTCGTCCGGCCCGTACAGGCCGCCGGTCTGCATGGTGGTGAAGAGCTGCGCCAGGCCGGTGGTCAGGCGCTCGCTGGTGATCTGGCGGTTGCCCACCAGGCGCTCGAACATGCGCCCGGGCAGCAGGCCCACGTCTTCGGCAAAGAAGCAGAACAGGCATTGGGTGAGGAAATGCGCCACCGCGTCGGGGTGGTGGCCGCGCCCGCGCAGCTGCTCGGCCAGCAGGGCAAAGCTTTTGGCGGCGGCCTCGGTGATGTCGCGGTTGGTCTGGCGCGGGCGAAAGCTTTGCGGGTCGGTCCACAGCCGGCGCAGCAGCTGGCGCTTCTCCGGCTGGTCGAGCTGCTCGATGCGCACGGTGTGCGTCTCGCTCGGGTGGCCGTTGAACTGGGTGTGGATGCGGATGGTCAGGCGGTCGCAGACCACCAGCAGCGGCGGGTTGGAGAGTGCCAGGCTGTACTGCTGCAGCTGGCGCAGCGCGGCGTCCAGGTTCTTGCCGGGGGCCTTGTTCTCCCAGGCGAAATGGTCGCGGTAGAACACGTCGGCATAGCCGCGCGCCTCGCCCAGGATGAGGGACTGGCGCTCGAAGCTGTATTCCTGCGCGACGTCGGGGCTGCCGGGCTTGGGGACGCCCAGCAGCTCGCACAGGCCCAGGAAATGGCTTTGCGCGCCCTGCTCCTCGTTCAGGTGGGCGCTGCTGCCGCCGGGGCCCCATTGGGCGATGAAGTCGGTGGGGGTGGTCACGGGTTGCTTTTGTTTTGCTAGCTGCTGGCGCTGGTTTGGCGGGCGTATCAGGCGGTTTTGCCCGCAAGTGTGGCACGCGCCTTGTCCAGCCATTGCTGCAGGCTGTCCAGCAGGCCCTGGTGGCTGAAGGAGCAGCTTTCCTCGGTGAACAGGGCGCCGGCCTCCAGGCGGTCGAGCAGGGCCAGCAGCACCTCGGCGTAGCGCGGCGGCAGGGCGGCCAGCAGGGCGGCGTGGCCGCGCGCGCCGGCGCTGAAGGCGTGGTTGCTGGTCTGCTGCGCGCGCAGGGCGTGCAGCTGGGCTTGCAGCTCGTCGAGCTGGCGCAGGGCGGTGTTGTGGCTCATGGGGCGTAGCGTAGCGCCTGTGCCCTGGCGGGCGCGTGGCGTGGTGATCTGCGTCAGAATCGCACCCATGAATGCCCTGAACATCGCCGAATACACGCACACCCTGGGTTTACAGGCAAAAACGGCTTCCGCGCTTATGGCGCGGGCGCAAGCAGCTATTAAAAACAAAGCATTGCTGGCGCTGGCGCGGCTGTTGCGCGAGAACGTGCAGGCCCTGCAGGCGGACAACGCCGCCGACCTTGCGCGCGCCCGCGCCGCCGGGTTGCCTGAGCCCATGGTCGATCGCCTGAAGCTGACCCCCGCGGTGCTGGAGACCTGCGCCCTGGGCTGCGAGCAGCTGGCGGCCATGCCGGACATCATTGGCGAGATCATCGGGATGAAGCAGCAGCCCAGCGGCATCCGCGTGGGCCAGATGCGCGTGCCGATTGGCGTGTTCGGCATGATTTACGAGAGCCGGCCGAATGTGACCATCGAGGCGGCCAGTCTGTCGATCAAGAGCGGCAACGCCTGCATTCTGCGCGGCGGATCGGAGGCGATTGACTCCAACCGCGCGCTGGCGCGGCTGGTGGCGCTGGCGCTGGCCGAGGCCGGCCTGCCCGAGCACGGTGTGCAGCTGGTGCAGACCACAGACCGCGCCGCCGTGGGCCAGCTGATCGCCATGCCCGCGTATGTGGACGTGATCATTCCGCGCGGCGGCAAGGGGCTGATAGAGCGCATCAGCGCGGAGGCCAAGGTGCCGGTGATCAAGCACCTGGACGGCAATTGCCACAGCTATGTCGATGACCCTTGCGACCTGGATCTGGCCGTGACGGTGGTGGACAACGCCAAGACGCAGAAATACAGCCCCTGCAACGCCACCGAGAGCCTGCTGGTGGCGCGCGCCGTGGCGCCGGCCTTTTTACCGCGCATCGGCGCCGTCTTCGCCGAAAAAGGGGTGGAAATGCGGGTTTGCGCTGAAAGTAGGGCGCTGCTGGCTACTGTTTCAGGAGCAAAACTGGTCGACGCCACCGAGGCTGACTGGAGCGAGGAGTATCTGGCGCCCATCATCAGTATCAAGGTGGTGGCGGGGCTGGACGAGGCGATTGCCTGGATCAACCGCTACAGCAGCCACCACACCGAGGCCATTCTGACCACCGACCACCGGCATGCGCAGCGCTTTTTGCGCGAGGTGGATTCGGCCAGCTGCATGGTCAACGCCAGCACGCGCTTTGCCGATGGTTTTGAGTACGGTCTGGGCGCGGAGATCGGCATCAGCACCGATAAATTCCACGCGCGCGGGCCGGTGGGGCTGGAGGGGCTGACGTCGCTGAAGTATGTGGTGCTGGGCGAGGGCGAGGTGCGGCGCTGAGCCGCTGGGCCATGCGCTTGTTTTTGGATAGCGCGTTGCGCCGTATCCGCAAGGGTGGGGCCCGGCTTCTCCCTCGCCCCCTTGGGGGAGAGGGTAGGGGTGAGGGGGTTGTTCAGGCGCAGTGGCTGTTGACATACAGCCCTCACCCCCGCCCTCTCCCGCGCGCGGGAGAGGGAGTCGAGACGCCGCGCGCTGGCGACAGGTGTGCGCATGGTGGCCCAGTGCGGTGGGTCAAGACAGGTCGGCAAACATGAAAATCATCATCCTCGGCGCCGGCCGCGTGGGTCAGAGTGCGGCGGCCAGTCTGGTGTCGGAGCACAACGACATCACCGTCATCGACACCGACGCGGCGCGCCTGCGCGAGCTGGAGTCGCGCCTGGACTTGCGCGGTGTGGTGGGCAGCGGCATAGACCCCAAGGTGCTGGCCGAGGCCGGCGCGCGCGATACCGACCTGTTGATTGCCTGCGCCGCGCAGGACGAGACCAACCTGGTCTGCGCCAAGGTGGCGCAGATGCAGTTCAACGTGCCGCAATGCGTGGCGCGCGTGCGCACCAGTGGCTTCGAGGACGGCAGCGCGCTGCTCTCGCGCGAGGGTTTCGCGGTAGACCACATTCTGTGCCCCGAAAATTCCTTGGTGAACTACATCGCCAAGCTGGTGGAGTACCCCGGCGCACTGCAGGTGCGCGAGTTCGCCGGCGGGCGTGCCTGCCTGGTGTCGGCGCGCGCGCGTGCCGGCGCGCCGGCGGTGGGGCTGGAAATCAGGCACCTGCGCGAGCAGATGCCCGAGGTGGCGGTGCGCATCGTCGCCATCTACCGGCGCTTTCCCGACGAGCCCGACCGCTTCGTGCCCTGCGACGGCACCACGCGCATCGAGCCGGGCGACGAGGTGTTCGCGCTGGCGGGGATGCAGCGCGTGCGCCAGGTGCTGGCCGCTCTGCGCCTGCGTGCGGGCCAGCCGCCGCGCGTGGTCAAGCGCATCATGATGGCCGGCGGCGGCGTGGTCAGCGAGCGCCTGGCACGTGCCCTGGCGGCCGAGCAGGGGCGCTTTCATATCAAGATCGTCGAGCCGGGCCAGGAGCGCAGCGTGGCGCTGGCTTCCAGCCTGCCCGAACAGGTG
Source organism: Diaphorobacter limosus (assembly GCF_033100095.1). Classification (NCBI taxonomy): domain Bacteria; kingdom Pseudomonadati; phylum Pseudomonadota; class Betaproteobacteria; order Burkholderiales; family Comamonadaceae; genus Diaphorobacter; species Diaphorobacter limosus. The sequence goes on from NZ_CP136921.1 coordinate 3,052,455, forward strand.
CTGGTGCTGCAGGGCGAGACCTCGGACGAGGAGCTGCTGGCCGAGGAGGGCATCGAGGAGGTGGACTTCTTCCTGGCCCTGTCGGACGACGACGAGAACAACATCATGTCCTGCCTGCTGGCCAAGCGCATGGGCGCGCGCCGCGTGCTGGCGCTGATCCACCGCCAGGCCTATGCCGAGCTGATGCACGGCACGCAGATCGACATTGCGCTGTCGCCGGCCCAGGCCATGCTGGGCGAGCTGCTGGCCTACACGCGCCGTGGCGACGTGCAGGCCGTGCACAGCCTGCGCCGCGGCGTGGCCGAGGCGCTGGAGATCGTGGCGCGCGGCGACAGGAAGAGCTCGCGCGTGGTCGGCCGGCGCGTGGAAGAGCTGCCGCTGCCGCCCCAGGTGCACATGGGCCTGATCGTGCGCGGCCTGCCCGATGCCGACGCGCCGCCACCGGCCGATGGCGAGGGTGAGGGCGAGGGCGAGGCACCACCGGCCGCGCCGGCGGAGCCCGAGGTGATCATTCCGCGCAGCCATACGGTCATCGAGAGCAACGACCATGTGGTGTTCTTTCTGCCGAACAAGCGCCTGGTGCGCGAGGTGGAAAAGCTGTTCCGCGTGAGCGCCACGTTCTTTTGAGCCCTCGGCCATGCGTGACCTGTTCCCCGTTCTGCGTGTGCTGGGCATGCTGATGTGCATGTTTGCGCTGGCCATGGCGCTGCCCGGCGCCGTGTCGTGGTGGCAGCAGGAGAGCGTGTGGCGCGTCTACCCGCTGTCCATGGCCGTGACCATGGGCGCGGGCCTGCTGCTCTGGTGGCTGCTGCGCCACCACCGCCAGGAGCTGCAGCCGCGCCATGGCGTGATCCTGGTGACGCTGGTGTGGGTGCTGCTGCCGCTGGCGGCCAGCCTGCCGCTGTGGCTGGCCATGGCGCAGGTGGCGCGGCCGATCAGCTTCACGCATGCCTATTTCGAGGCCGTCTCGGGCCTGACCACCACCGGCTCCACGGTGCTGTCGGGGCTGGATGCGCTGCCGCTGTCGGTCAATATCTGGCGCACCTTTTTGCAGTGGATGGGCGGCATGGGCATCCTGATCCTGGCCGTGGCCGTGCTGCCGCTGCTGGGCGTGGGCGGCAGCCAGCTGTTCAAGGCCGAGGCCGCCGGCCCCATCAAGGACACCAAGCTGACCCCGCGCATGACCGAGACGGCCAAGGGGCTGTGGGGTGTGTATGCGGGGTTTTCGGTGCTGTGCGCCATCGCCTTCTGGGCGGCGGGCATGTCACCCATGGATGCGCTGATGCATATGTTCACCACCGTCAGCCTGGGCGGGCTGTCCTCGCACGACAGCAGCTTTGCCTTCTTTGACTCGCCCCTGCTGGAGGCCGTGGCGGTGTTCTTCATGCTGGTGGCCAGCTGCAACTTTGCGCTGTACTTCGTGGCGCTGCGCAAGGGGCATTGGCAGTCGTTCTGGCGCGACCCCGAGGTGCGCGCCACGCTGGTGGCGCTGGTCGGCGGCGGCCTGCTGGTGGCGCTGCTGCTCTGGGCCAAGGGGATGTACGGGCCGTTGACGGCGCTGCGCCACGGCATGTTCCATGTGGTGTCGGTGGCCACCACCACCGGCTATGCCACGGTGGACTACCTGGCCTGGCCGGTGTTCGCGCCGGTGTTCATGCTGCTCTTGTCGGGCGTGGCCACCAGCGCCGGATCGACCGGCGGCGGCATCAAGATGGTGCGCATGCTGATCCTGGTGCAGCAGGCGCGGCGCGAGCTCACGCGCCTGGTGCACCCGCGCGCCGTGCAGCCGGTGCTGCTGGGCGGCAGGGTGGTGGACAGCCGCATGATCTTCTCGGTGATGGCCTTCATGCTGGTCTACGGCGCCACGGTGATCGTGCTGAGCATGGTGCTGCTGCTGACCGATCTGGATGCGGTGACGGCGTTTTCGGCCGTGCTGGCCAGCGTGCACTGCACCGGGCCGGGGCTGGGCATGATTGGGCCCAGCTCCAACTACGCGCAGCTGACCGACTTCCAGGTCTGGGTCTGCACGCTGGGCATGCTGCTCGGGCGGCTGGAGATTCTGAGCTTCATGGCGCTGCTGTCCCCCGCGTTCTGGCGTCGTTGAACTACGTATGCGCCCGCCTGGGGCGCGTCCCTACAATGCTGCGCTTGACTGCATTACATGGGGTTATATGGTTCCGCACCTTGTTACCGCACTCACGGGCCCGATCAACGAGCTGGAGCAGCGCATTCTCGACTCCATGCCGGCCATCGAGCGCTGGTTTCGCCTGGAGTGGATGGAGCACACGCCGCCGTTCTACACCTCGGTGGACATCCGCAACGCCGGCTTCAAGCTGGCGCCGGTGGATACCAACCTGTTTCCCGGCGGCTGGAACAATCTGACCAACGAGATGCTGCCGCTGGCGGTGCAGGCGGCCATGGCGGCCATCGAGAAGATCTGCCCCGAGGCGCGCAACCTGCTCATCATCCCGGAGAACCATTCGCGCAACACCTTCTACCTGGCCAACGTTGCTCAGCTGATGCGCATCTTCAACATGGCGGGGCTGAACGTGCGCGTGGGCTCGATCAGCGCTGACATCAAGAAGAGCACCACCATCAACCTGCCGCATGGCGAGTCGGTGACGCTGGAGCCGGTGATACGCAACAAGCGCCGCCTGGGGCTGAAGAACTTCGACCCCTGCACCATCTTGCTGAACAACGACCTGTCGGCCGGTGCGCCGGGCATCCTCGAAGAGCTGTACGAGCAATACCTGTTGCCGCCGCTGCACGCGGGCTGGAGCGTGCGCAGAAAGAGTCACCACTTCAAGAGCTACGAGGAGGTGACCAAGCGCTTTGGCAAGATGCTGGGCATAGACCCCTGGCTCATCAACCCGCTGTTCGGTCATTGCGAGGGCGTGGACTTCAATGAGGGCACCGGCCTGGACGGCCTGCGCGCCACGGTGGATGCGGTGCTGGCCAAGGTGCGGCGCAAGTACAAGGAATACGGCATCAAGGAAAAGCCCTTCGTCGTGGTGAAGCCCGACAACGGCACCTATGGCATGGGCATCATGACGGTGCACGACGCCAAGGAGCTGGACGATCTGAGCCGCAAGACGCGCAACAAGATGGCCGTGATCAAGGACGGCCAGGTGGTGCATGACGTGATCGTGCAGGAGGGCGTGCTGACGCAGGAGCGCGTGCACGAGGCCGTCGCCGAGCCCGTGGTCTACATGATGGATCGCTATGTGGTCGGGGGCTTTTATCGCATCAATTCCGAGCGCGGCGTGGACGAGAACCTGAACGCCCCCGGCGCCAGCTTTGTGCCGCTGGCCTTCGAGCACAGCACCCATCTGCCGCAGCCCGGTGCGCGCCCGGGTGTCAGCGCGCCGAACCGCTTCTACATGTACGGCGTGATCGCACGCCTGGCCATGCTGGCGGCCAGCTACGAGCTGGAGGCCACCGACCCGGAGGCCGAGGTCTACGACTGAGCCCGGTTCAGCGCCCGTGGCAGCCCTGCCACGGGCTTGGTGCGCGGCGCCTGCGGCGGGCGCACAATCAGCATCCCTTCCTACCAGGAACCCCGGCCGCGCGCCGGGAGACAGTCCGTGCAAAACTCGAAATCCTCGCTCGCGGGTCTGACCGTGGGCGCCATCGGCGTGGTCTTCGGCGACATCGGCACCAGCGTGCTCTACACCGTCAAGGAGGTGTTCGCCACCGGCCATGTGCAGTTCACCCATGACAACGTGTATGGCGTGCTGTCGCTGATCTTCTGGACGCTCACCATCATCGTCTCCGTCAAATATGTGGTGCTGGTGCTGCGCGCCGACAACAACGGCGAGGGCGGCCTGGTGGCCATGCTCACGCTGGCGTCGCGCGCCGTGGCGGATCGGCCCCGGCTGCGCCACTGGATGCTGCTGGTGGGCATTTTTGGCACCTGCCTGTTCTATGGCGACGGTGTCATCACCCCCGCGATCACGGTGCTGGGCGCCATGGAGGGGCTGGAGGTGATGTCGCCCGAGCTGACCAAGTACGTCATCCCGCTGACGCTGCTGGTGTTGTTTCTGCTGTTTTTGTTCCAGAAGCAGGGCACGGCCGGCATAGGCAAGTTCTTCGGCCCGGTGATGCTGCTGTGGTTTGCCACCATCGCGGCGCTGGGGCTGCTGCACATCGCCCGGCACCCGGAGATTCTGTGGGCCGTCTCGCCGCATTACGCCTGGGTGTTCGCGCTGCACAACCCGGGCATCACCTTCATCATCCTGGGCGCGGTGGTGCTGTGCGTCACCGGCGGCGAGGCGCTGTACGCCGACATGGGGCATTTTGGCAAGCGCCCGATTCGCCTGGCCTGGTTCTCCATCGCCATGCCGGCGCTGGTGTTGAACTACTTTGGCCAGGGCGCGCTGCTGCTGGCCGAGCCCGAGGCGGTGAAGAACCCGTTCTTCAACCTGGCGCCCGAATGGGCCACGCTGCCGCTGGTCTGCCTGGCCACGGCGGCGGCGGTGATCGCCTCGCAGGCGCTGATCTCGGGCGCTTTCAGCGTCACCAAGCAGGTGATACAGCTCGGGTTTCTGCCGCGCCTGCAGATCCAGCACACCAGCGTGCATGACAAGGGGCAGATCTACATGCCCTTTGTCAACTGGGGGCTGTTCGTGCTGATCGTGCTGGCGGTGGGCATGTTCCGCAGCTCGGGCAACCTGGCGGCGGCCTACGGCATTGCGGTGACCACCGACATGCTGATCACCACCGTGCTCACCTTCTTCGTCGTGCGCTATGCCTGGAAGCTGCCGCTGTTGCTGTGCATAGGGGCGTCGGGCCTGTTCTTCACGGTGGACATCCTGTTCTGGTCGTCGAATCTGCTCAAGCTGATCCACGGCGGCTGGTTCCCGCTGGTGATCGCCGGGGCGGTGTTCCTGCTGATGGTGACCTGGCGCGACGGCCGCGCGCTGCTGACCCAGGCGCTGCAGGACCAGGCGCTGGATCTGAAGGATTTTCTGTCGGCGCTGTTCATTGCCCCGCCCACGCGCGTCGAGGGCGCGGCGGTGTTCCTTACCTCGCGCGACGGCATCGTGCCCAATGCCCTGCTGCACAACCTCAAGCACAACAAGGTGCTGCACGGGCAAAACCTGTTCGTCACCGTGCAGAACCACGAGGTGCCCTGGATAGGCATGGAAAAGCGGCTGGAGGCCGAGGCGCTGGGCAATGACTGCTGGCGCGTGATCGTCAATTACGGCTTCAAGAACGACTACGACCTGCCCAAGGCGCTGTCCCTGCTGCGGGAGCAGGGCGTGGATCTGAACCCGATGACGACCAGCTACTTCCTCTCGCGCGACATCGTCACGCCCACGCTGGGTGTGGGCATGGCGCTGTGGCGTGAAAAGCTGTTTGCCCAGATGCACCACAGCGCCAGCGCGGCGGCGGAGTTCCTGAATCTGCCCAACAACGCGGTGGTGGAGCTGGGCTCCAAGGTGGAGATTTGAAGTGTTTTTGGCCGTTTGCACATGCTGGTAAAGCGCAAACAGCTATCAAATATATAGTGAATGCCGCTGCGCGATACCGGCGGCGCTGCCACAATCCGTCGCCATGCAGTTCTTCAAAGACCTGAGCCTGTCGGCAGCCACCGCGGGCTTTGTGGCCGTGCTGGTGGGTTTCACCAGCTCGGTGGCCATCGTGTTCCAGGCGGCCCAGGCGTTTGGCGCCACGCCGGGGCAGATCACCTCGTGGATGTGGGCCCTGGGCTTAGGCATGGGCCTGTGCTCGCTGGTGCCCTCGCTCATCCTGCGCCAGCCGGTGATGGTGGCCTGGTCCACGCCGGGCGCTGCGGTGCTGGCCACGGCCGGGCTGGCGGGGGGCTTTTCGATGGGCGAGGCCATAGGCGCCTTCATGGTCTGCGCGCTGTTGATCACGCTGGCGGGGGTGACCGGCTGGTTCGAGCGTGTGATGAACCGCATTCCCATGGAAATCGCCTCGGCCCTGCTGGCGGGCGTGCTGGCGCGCTTTGGCATGCAGGCCTTTGCGGCGCTGCAGACGGCGCTGCCGCTGGTGCTGGTCATGCTGGCCGCCTACCTGCTGGCGCGTCGCCTGCTGCCGCGCTACGCGGTGGTGCTCACGCTGGCCGTGGGCATCGCCTGGGCCGCGGTCGATGGGCAGATGCGCTGGTCCGAGGTGCATTTCGCGCTGGCCGTTCCCGTCTTTACCGCGCCCAGCTTCAGCCTGCAGGCGCTGATGAGCCTGGCCCTGCCGCTGTTCATCGTCACCATGGCATCGCAAAACCTGCCCGGCGTGGCCGTGATGCGCGCCACGGGCTACCAGCTGCCGGTCTCGCGGCTGATCAGCATGACGGGCCTTGCCACGCTGCTGCTGGCGCCCTTTGGCGCGTTTGCGCTGAACTTCAGCGCCATCACCGCCGCCATCTGCATGGGGCCCGAGGCGCACCCGGATCCGGCACGGCGCTACACCGCCGCGGCCTCCTGCGGGCTGCTGTACATCGCCGTCGGCATCTTCGGCGCAGTGGTCACGGGGCTGCTGACAGCCTTCCCTGCGGAGCTGGTGGTGGCCATTGCCGGGCTGGCGCTGCTGGGCGCCATCGGCGGTGGCCTGGCATCGGCGCTGGCCGATGAGGGCCACCGCGAGGCCGCCCTCATCACCTTCCTGGTCACCCTCAGCGGCGTGAGCCTAGCCGGCATAGGCTCGGCATTCTGGGGCGTGGTCGCCGGCAGCGCGGCGCTGTTTGTGCAACAGTATGGGCGCCGCGGCGCGCACCATTGACGCCGGCCGCTGAAGCCACAGCCTGCCATGAACCTCCTCTTCATCGCCGACCCCGTCGAGCATTTCAAGATCTACAAGGACACCACCTTCGCCATGATGCGTGAGGCCCAGCGGCGCGGCCATGCGCTGGCCGTGAGCGAGCCGCGCCACATGCACTGGCAGCGCGGCGGCAGGGTGGTGGCGCGCGTGCGCGACATCACGCTCACCGGCCATGCGCAGGACTGGTTCATTGCCGGCGAGCCACGCGAAGTGGCGCTGGCCGAGTACGACGCCGTGCTCATGCGCAAGGATCCGCCCTTCGACAGCGAGTATTTCTACGCCACCCACCTGCTGGAGCAGGCCGAGCGCGAGGGCGCCCGCGTGTTCAATAAGCCCCGGGCGCTGCGCGACCACCCGGAGAAGCTGGCCATTCTGGAGTTCCCGCAATTCATCGGCCCCACGCTGGTGACGCGCGACGCGCAGGACATTCGGCGCTTTCACGCCGAGCATGGAGACATCATCCTCAAGCCCCTGGACGGGATGGGCGGCATGGGCATCTTCCGCGTCGGGCCCGATGGCATGAACCTGGGCAGCATCATCGAGACCCTGAACCGGGACGGCAGCCAGAGCGTCATGGTGCAAAAGTTTCTGCCCGAGATCACCGAAGGGGACAAGCGTGTGCTCGTCATCGGCGGAAAGCCCGTGCCGTACTGCCTGGCACGTATTCCGCAGGGCACCGAGGTGCGCGGCAACCTGGCCGCAGGTGGGCTGGGCGTGGCGCGCGCGCTCTCGGTACGCGATCGCGAGATCGGCGAGGCCCTGGGCC